>DATHRC010000019.1:0-25012 GCA_035481975.1 Steroidobacteraceae bacterium | reverse complement strand
CTTCGCCGACGGCAAGGGCAACGCGACTGCGTACCTCGGCTACCGGCGCATCGATGCGGTGCTGCAGTCGGCGCGCGATTTCAGCATTTGCACACTTACCACGGTAGGGGGTGCGCCGTCGTGCGGCGGCTCCAGCACCTCGCAGACCGGGCGTATCTTTGGTTTCGGCGCGAATGTGGGTACCGCGGGGGCTCCGCTATATGGAGTGCCCTTCCAGTTCTTCGGACCGCCGTTCAACGACGGCGCCACGGTGAACACGTCCAACGGTCAGCTGCGCTCGTTCAGGGACCCGCAGGATTCGTTCAACTTCGGTGCGCTCAACTACTACCAGCGCCCCGATGAGCGCTGGACCGGCGGTGCTTTCGCCCACTACAACTGGGACGAGCACCATGAGATGTACAGCGAGTTCATGTTCATGTCCGACCACACGGTGGCACAGATCGCCCCCAGCGGCATGTTCCTGGGCTCGGGCACCGCTGCGATCCCCGCGGGCTTCCCGAACGCCGGCGCACCGAACGGCCTGTGGCAGACCAATTGCAGCAATCCGTTCCTGTCCGCTCAGGAGGTGAGCCTGCTGTGCCCCGCCGGCACCGGTCCCGGAGGCAGTACATTGCCCAACGCCCAGCTCCTGATGGGACGCCGCAACGTCGAAGGCGGCAACCGGCAGGACGATCTCACCCACACCTCCTTCCGCCTGGTGATCGGCTCCAAGGGCGACCTCGTCCCCGACCTTCTGACCTACGACATCTATGCCCAGGAAGGCGTGACGCTGCTCTCCGAGGAGTACCTGAACGAAGTCTCGGGAACGAAGGTGACGCAGGCGCTGCTGGTCGGCGGTACGCTGGCCCATCCGGTCTGCCTGGCCAACGTCGGCGGCGCCAACGGTGCACCCGGGTGCGTGCCGTACAACATCTGGGGCACGGGACCTGTGAACCCTGCGGCCGTGCAATACATCACCGCCAATGGCTTCATCGAAGGCGAGAACGAGGAGCGCGTGGCCAGCGGCAACATGACCTTCGACTTCACCAAAGTCGGCTTCAAGCTGCCGAGCGCTAATACCGGTCTCATCGTCAACGTCGGCGCCGAGTACCGCGAGGAATTCACCAATCTGCGACCCGACACCGAGTTCATCGGCGATGGCACCCGCTCGGACCTCCTCGGTCAGGGCAGCGCCACGCTGCCGCTGAACGCCGGGATGCATGTCTCGGAAGGCTTCATGGAGGCACGCCTGCCGGTGCTGCAGGACCAGCCCTTCGCCAAGGAGCTGTCGTTCGAGGCCGGCTATCGCTATTCCAGCTATACGCTCGGCTTCAATACCAACACCTACAAGTTCGGCGTCGACTTTGCACCGGTTTCCGACATCCGCCTGCGCGCCAGCTACAACCGCGCGGTGCGCGTGCCGAACCTGCAGGAGCTGTATGCGCAGAAATTCGTAGCCCTGGACGGCTCGGGGGATCCCTGCGCGACCACCGGCTTTGGCTCGCCCGCCGCGGGAAGCCAGGCACAGTGCACCAGCAAGGCACCGCCCGTCGGCCTCACCGCGCAGCAGTACGGTGCCCATGGCACGCCCGGTAACCCCGCCAGTCAGTACAACGGACAGATCGGCGGCAATCCGACGCTGCAGCCGGAAATCGCCGACACCTACACGTTCGGCCTGGTGATCACGCCAACCGTACTGCCGACTTTCAACATGACGTTGGATTACTTCAACATCAAGATCAAGAACGTCATCACCAGCTACGGTGCGAACTTCATCGTCAACCAGTGCATCCTGCAGAACAATCCGCTGTTCTGCTCCTCGACCCAGCAGGGCGAGCAGGTCGGCGTGCACCGTGACAACCTGGGGTCGCTGTGGTTCTCGACTAATGGTTACGTCGAGGATCCACTGCTGAACCTCGGTTACCTCCTGAGCCGCGGCGTGGACGTGGGAGCGCACTACCGCCAGGACATGGGCGGGCTCGGGCACATGGACTTTGCGTTCGCCGGAACCTATACCGGCAGCTTCCTCACCGAGCCCTACACCGGTTCAGGCACCTATGACTGCGCCGGCTACTACGGCGGCACCTGCGGTAATCCGCTGCCGAAGTGGCGCCACCTGTTCAGCGACACGTGGGCCACGCCGTTGCCGGGTTTCGATGTGATGGCCCGATGGCGGCACATCAACTCCACCGTCGTAGACACCTCGAACTCGAGCCCGTTGCTCATGGCAGCAACCCCTCCGCAAACCGCCATGTTGGGAAGCCGGGATTATCTCGATCTGATGTTGATGTATCAGTGGAGCCACGGCATCACCACGCGGCTGGGCGTGAACAACGTGCTCGACAAGGATCCGCCGATCCTGCCCACCGAGCTGCTGCCGGCGCCCTTCTTCAACGGCAATACCTACCCGCAGGTCTACGACACGCTGGGACGGTACGTGTTCCTCAACGTGCAGATCGACTTCTAAGACAACTAAGATCCACGACCACTGCCACAGCGGGCCGGAAGGCCCGCTGTTTTTTTGAGGGCACGGCGCTCACCGTCCGGCGCTTCCTTCTCAAGCTACCCGGCCGACGGCATACTTCCAGGCGATGGCAGCCCCCGCGGCAACAGCAGCTGAATTTCCCGTGGAGCGCGGACTTACCGAAGTGCGCCGCACCGCCGCGCGCCGCGACTACGCCGGCGCGCTCATCCTGCTGAGCGAGCTGGAACGACAGCATCCGAGCTCGGGCCTCCTGTGGCAGGAGCGCGGCAGCTGTCATCGCGCGCTCGGCGACAGCACCGCCGCCATCGCGGCTTACCGGCGCGCGGTGGAGCTGAACCACACCCTGCTCGCAAGCTGGCAGGCTCTGCAGCAGTTGTACCAGGAGTCCGGCCGCTCCGCCGACGAGCGCTACGCCGCGGCGTGCCTCGGCTCGCTGGCGAAGCTGCCGCAGCCCCTGGCACTCGGCGCGAGCCTCCTCAACGAGGGCGAGCTGAACGCGGCCGAGGACGTGGTGCGCGATTACCTGCGCCGTCACGGTTCGGATACCGAGGGCATGCGGCTGCTGGCGCAGATCGCGGTGAGGCTCGAAGTCCTCGACGATGCCGAATTCCTGCTCGAGAAACTGCTCGAGCGCTCGCCCGACTATCACGCGGCGCGTTACGAATACTGCGCGGTGCTCACGCAGCGGCGCCGTCATCTGCCGGCACTGGTGCAGGCCCGCCGGTTGCTCGAGATTGATGCGGCCAACGCGGACTGGCGGCTGCTGTACGCGAAGGCCTGCGATGGTCTGGGCGAATACGACGAGGCGCTGCGGGTGTACCGGCAACTGTCGGCCGAGCAGCCGACCGATACGAGCCTGCGGCTGGCGATCGCCCACCTGCTGAGGACGCACGGCAGCAGCGAGGAGGCGACCGCGGCATTCCGCACGATCGCGGCCCTGCCGGGCGGGGCCGGCGGCGCTTTTTTCGGCCTCGCCAACCTCAAGACCTATCGCTTCAGCGACGCTGAGATTGTCCGCATGCGCACGGCGGAAGCCGCGCCGGAGACCTCACTCGCGGAGCGCTACCACCTGTGCTTCGCGCTCGGCGCGGCGTTCGAGGATCGCGCGGACTACGCCGCCTCCTTCGGTTATTACGAGCGCGGCAATGCGCTGAAGCGCTCCGAGCTCAAATACAAACCCGAGCTCGCGGAGCGCAACCTGCGGCTGCAGTCGCAGGTTTGCACGGCGGAGTTCTTCGCCACGCGCCGCGGCTCCGGCTGTCCGCGGCCCGATCCCATCTTCATCGTGGGGCTGCCGCGCTCCGGATCCACGCTGCTCGAGCAGATCCTCGCCTCACACTCGAAGGTCGACGGCACGCTGGAGCTTCCCGAGCTGCCGCGGCTGGTGCAACAGTTCCGCACCCGCCGCCAGGACGAGGCGCCCCGATACCCTGCCGTGCTCGCCGAGCTCACCCTGCAGGAGCTGCGCTCGCTCGGTGAGGTGTATCTCGATGAGACCCGGGTCTACCGGGGCAGTGCGCCGTTCTTCATCGACAAGATGCCCGGCAACTTCCGTGACATTGCCTTCATCCATCTCATCCTGCCGAACGCCAGGATCATCGACGCCCGGCGCGGGGCGATGCCCTGCGGCTTCGGTAACTTCAAGCAGCTGTTCGCCGGGGGTCAGGAATTCACCTACAGCCTGGACGACATGGGGCGCTACTACCGCAACTACGTCGAGCTCATGGATCACTGGGACCGCGTGCTACCCGGCAAGGTGCTGCGCGTGCAGCACGAGGAGGTGGTCAACGATCTCGAGGGGAGCGTGCGACGACTGCTCGACTTCTGCGGGCTCACCTTCGAGCCGGGCTGCCTCGAGTACTACAAGACCGAGCGCGGGGTGCGCACGGTGAGCTCCGAGCAGGTGCGCCGCCCGATCTACCGCGAGGGGCTGGAACAGTGGCGCAACTACGAGCCCTGGCTCGAGCCGCTCAGGCGCGCCCTCGGGCCGCTGGCGGAATCCGCAGGTGCCGGCCCGGGAGCGAAACTTTAGGGTCGGCCTGTGCTGGTAACGGAAGGGTCGAGGAGGCTCAGGCCCTGCCCGACATCGGTGGCCCCCGTGCTCTTCATATCCTGCTGTGTCCACGAACGACCAAAGGCCGGGCAGTCGCCCGGTCGCACTGGAAGTCGCGTAGCGGTATCCGCCACGCACCCCGCCGGCGGCTCGGCTGTAGAAGCCACGGCCGGCTTCGGCACGGGCGTGGAGGGAGAAGTCGCGCACGCGGCAACACCGAGCGCCACGCAGGCGATAAGGGCTGTCCTCAACATAGTGATCACCTCACGGGCATCGTAGGCCGTCACGCTGAGCGCACGCAAGTACGCATCACAGGCTTTGGCCTCGAGCATCCTCAGTCCGAGCTCGAGCTAAATCATTGAAAATAAAAGTTTTAAAACACCTTCGCCTGGAGCTCCTCAGCGCAGGCGCGGCATGCCCCTTCGGCTGTTCCCGTTCCGTTAACGCAGCAAGTCCCTCTAAGGTATACGCTCGACCCGAGTCCAGTTGTGCTTGCCGGTGGCGAGGAAAAAGGACCCGAGCGTACCCGAGCTGATGATCGCAACGTCCCCCGGGGCTGCCTCGAAGCTCGAGCGCGTCTCGGCCTGCCGCCAGGTCTGTCCGTTGTCGAGCGTGAATAGCATGCGCCCCAAGGCGCCGCGCGAGACGCTGCTGATGTGCGCCGTGAGCCCCTTGACCTCGGGCGGCTTGATGCCCTGCTTCGCCTCGAGCTTGCGCAGTCCCTCCGGGCTGAGCCCGAGCGTCTGCTCGGGCGAGAGAGGCGGAGCCGGGGCCGCCGGCCCGGTCACCGCCGCAGCGGCTGCGGCGGGCTTCGCGGTCGCCGCGGTCGCCACAGCAGCCCCTGCGGAATTTTGCGCCGGTTGGGCGCTCGCGCCGCCGCCAGCCGTTGCGGGCGCACCGGCGCCAGCCGTCGCAGGCGCGGGGCCCGCGGACGCTGCGCGGCGGGCTGCGGCAGTTTCGCGATCGAAGCACGCCAGACGCTCACTGTCCTGCGTGATCGCTGCGCAGCTCTGCAACGGCGCAGGCAGCGGCTGCGCGGTCAGGCCGGCGCAGGCAAAGAGCGCTGCGACCGCCGCCAGCGCGCTTGCCGGGGGTGCTTCGACCGTCGCTGTCATCCTCACGGCGGTATACCGCGGCCACAGGAGCGCGTCCAATCCTGCGGCTTCGCGCCGGGGTTGTGCCAGCCGCACGGACCCTTGATGAGTGCCTCGGCCTCCGGCGGTCCCCAGCTGCCCTTCAGGTACTCTAGCGGCGGCACCTTGACGTTGAGCAACGGGTCGACGACCGCCCAGGCCGCCTCGACCTCGTCCTCGCGGGCGAAGTGCGAGGTGTCGCCGATGAGCGCGGCGCTGATGAGCACCTCGTAGGCATCCATGTCGTCACCCTGGTGCTCGGCGGCGTACAGCTCGACGTCGTGCCCGATCATTACCGGCCCGGGCTTCTTGGTGTGCGCACCCAGCGCGATCGCCACGTCGGGGCCGACGCGAAAGCGCAGGTAGTTCGGCTGCTCGGGCGCCATGGCGCCGAACACGTTGACCGGCGGCCGCCGCAGCTCCACCACCACTTCAGTGGCGGTCACTGGCAGGCACTTGCCGGCACGCAGGTAGAGCGGCACTCCGCTCCAGCGCCAGGAGTCGATGTGCAGCACGAGTGCTGCGTAGGTCTCCACCGGTGAATCGGCGGCCACACCCGGTTCCTGGCGGTAGCCGCGGAACTGCCCGCGCACCAGTTCCGCCCCGGTCGCGGGCCGTACCGCCTTCAGCAGCTTCACTTTCTCGTCACGCAGCGCTTCACCCTCGGTGACGACCGGCGGCTCCATGGTGAGCAGCGCGACGATCTGCATCAGGTGGTTCTGTATCACGTCGCGGATGGCGCCGGTTTCCTCGTAGAAGCGGCCGCGGCCGACCACCCCGATCGCTTCCGCCATGGTGATCTGCACGCTGGCGACGAAATTGCGGTTCCACACCGGCTCGAGAAAGGAGTTGGCGAAGCGGAAATACAGGATGTTCTGCACCGCTTCCTTGCCGAGGTAGTGATCGATGCGAAAGATGCTCGACTCTGGAAAATGTGTATGCAGCATCTGGTTGAGTGCGTGCGCCGAGGTGAGGTCGTGGCCGAAGGGCTTCTCCACCACGATGCGCGCGCCCTCGGCGCTGCCGGAACCGCTCAGGTGCCCGATCACCACCGGGAACATGCTCGGCGGGATGGCGAGGTAATGCAGCGGCCGCAGCGCTGGGCCGAGCGCCTTGCGCAGCGCATCGAAGGTGCCGCGCTGGTTGTAGTCGCCGTCGACGTAGCGCAGCAGCCCGGTCAGGCGCTGCACCACGGACGCGTCGGCCTCCGGCACGAACGCCTTGAGACTGTCGCGCACCCGCTGCGCGAGCCAGTTGACGTCGCAGCCCTGGCGCGCGACGCCGATCACCGGGATGGCGAGCAGCCCGCGGCGCACCAGCTGATAGAGCGCCGGGTAGATCTTGCGGTAGCACAGATCCCCGGTCGCCCCGAACAGCACGATCGCATCGCAGTCACGGCGTTCCATGCAATCCTCCGTGGTCCTTAAGTACCGCGCGCCCTCACGGCGTGCGTTCGACGTGCCCGCCGAATCCCAGCCGCATGGCCGACAGTACCTTGTTGGCGAATTCGGCGCGGCCGCGCGACTCGAAGCGCGCGTACAGCGCCGCGCTCAGCACCGGCGCCGGCACGCCGACCTCGATGGCCGCTTCCACCGTCCAGCGCCCCTCGCCGGAATCCGCCACGTGACCGGCGAAACTGCCGAGTCCGGGATCGTGCGCGAGCGCAGTGGCGGTCAGATCGAGCAGCCGCGAGGCAACGATGCTGCCGTGGCGCCAGAGCTCGGCGATCGCCGCGACATCGAGGCGGTACTGGTAGAAGCGCGGGTCGGACAGCGGTGCGGTCTCCGCATCCGCCGCGGCGCTGCTGCGGCCGGCGTCCGCGTGCGCGAGCAGATTCAGTCCTTCGGCGTAGGCGGCCATCAGACCATACTCGATGCCGTTGTGGACCATTTTCACGAAGTGCCCGGCCCCGGAGGGACCGCAATAGAGGTAGCCCAGCGCAGCGGCCGCGTGGCTCGCGGCCGTGCCGCCGTGCGCGGTGTCGCGCGCACCACCCGCGGCGCCGGCGGTTGCCGGCATCCGGCCCCCGGGCGCGAGCGTCGCGAGCACCGGCTCGAGCAGCGCCACCGCCGCCGGCTCGCCGCCGATCATCAGGCAATAGCCCTGCTCGAAGCCGAGCACGCCGCCGCTCGTGCCGACGTCGAGATAGCGGATGCCGCCGCGCTGCAGCTCATCGGCGCGGCGGATGTCGTCACGGTAGTTGGAGTTGCCGCCGTCGATCAGCACATCGCCGGCCCCGAGCAGCGGCCGCAGCTCAGCGATCACCGTGTCGACGAGCGCCGCCGGCACCATGATCCACACGGCGCGCGGCGGCTCGAGCGCGCGCACCAGCTCTGCGACCGTGGCGGCCCCGTGTATGCGCTCGCCGCTGAGCGCCCGCACCGCCGCGGCGGCAGCGTCGTACACCACGCACTCGTGGCCGCCCTGCACCAGGCGCCGCACCATGTTGGCGCCCATGCGCCCGAGCCCGATCATCCCAATCCGCATGGTAGCGACTCCTTCTGTTACCCGCGCACCGGCAAAAGCCCGTGCGCTAAGCTTGCCACGCAGTGCTCGGCTGCTGCCGCAACGTGACAGATGCGCATCGAGCCCCGCCTTTTGCCGGCGGCAACCGAAGCTGATGTCTGACGAAATCGCTTCCTGCGATTTCGGCCAATCCAACTAGTTCGGCACGCGCCGGATCTGCGCGCCCAACTGCGCCAGCTTCTCCTCGATCGCCTCGTAGCCGCGATCGATATGATAGATGCGTTCGACCTCGGTGCGTCCCTCCGCCACCAGCCCGGCGAGCACCAGGCTCGCCGAGGCGCGCAGATCGGTGGCCATCACCGGCGCGGCGGTAAGCTTGGCCACGCCGTGAATGATGGCGGTGTTGCCTTCGAGGCGGATCTCCGCTCCCATGCGCCGCATCTCCAGCATGTGCATGAAGCGGTTCTCGAAGATGGTCTCGGTGATCGTGCCCACGCCCTCGGCCACGGTGTTGAGCGCGGCGAACTGCGCCTGCATATCGGTCGGAAAGCCCGGATAAGGCGCGGTGCGCACATCGACCGCCTTGAGGGTGCGGCCGCGCATGTCCACTTCGACCCAGTTGTCGCCCACGTCGATGCGCGCGCCCGCCTCCTGCAGCTTGGCCAGCACCGCGTCGAGATGCTCCGGGCGGGTGCTCTTGATACGCACGTGCCCGCCGCTGATGGCGCCGGCGACCAGGTAGGTGCCGCTCTCGATGCGGTCGGGCAGCACCTCGTAGTGCGTGCCGCGCAGCTCGCGCACGCCGTTGATCACGATCTTGTCGCTGCCGGCGCCCTGGATGCTGGCGCCCATCGCAATGAGGAAATTGGCGAGGTCGACCACCTCCGGCTCGCGCGCGGCGTTCTCGATGACGGTCTCGCCGTCGGCCAGGGTCGCCGCCATCATGAGGTTCTCGGTGCCGGTGACGGTGACCGTATCGAGCACCAGCCGTGCGCCCTTGAGGCGCGCGGCACGCGCGCGGATGTAGCCGCCCTCGATGGTGATGTCCGCGCCCATCGCCTGCAGGCCGGCGACATGGATATTGACCGGTCGCGCGCCGATCGCGCAGCCGCCCGGCAGCGAGACATCGGCGTGTCCGTAGCGCGCCACCAGCGGCCCGAGCACCAGGATGGAGGCGCGCATGGTCTTGACCAGTTCGTACGGGGCGAAGCATTCGCGCACCGTCGAGGCGTCCACCTCGATGCGCATGCGCTCGTCGATGGTGACGGTGGCGCCCATCCGTCCGAGCAGCTCGACGGTGGTGGTGACATCCTTCAGGTGCGGTACGTTCGCCACCACCACCGGATCGCGCGCCAGCAGGGCCGCGGCGAGGATCGGCAGCGTGGCGTTCTTGGCGCCGGAGATGCGCACCTCGCCTTCCAGTGGCACGCCGCCCTGGATCTGTAACTTGTCCATGCTAATCCTGCCCCGATTCTTCGGGCGTCAGCGCCTCGATCGACAGCGCGTGGATCTCGCGCCCCATGAGCTCGCCGAGCGCGCGGTAGACGAGCTGGTGGCGCGCCAGGCTGCGCTTGCCGGTGAACTCGCCTGCCACGATGCGCGCGCTGAAATGCGTGCCGTCGTCGGACGCGACGCTCACGTGCGCTCCGGGCAGGCCGGCGCGGATCAGGCGCGCAACATCTTCAGGGGTCATGGCGCTCCAGTTTACATGCCTCCCGCAGCAGGTGCGGGCGCGGGGGGCGGCGTGGTGCGCCTATAATGATACGCATGGATCTGACACCGGCCGCTCCGGCCCCCCAACCGTCGGCCGGCGAAGAGCAGCTGCTGGCCTCGGCACGGCGCGCGCTGGGAGTGGAAGCCCGCGCCGTCGCGGCGCTCACCCCGAGGCTTGACCGCACGTTCGCGCAGGCATGCCGCATCTGCCTGGAATGCCGCGGCCGCGTGGTGGTGACCGGCATGGGCAAGTCCGGCCACATTGCCGGCAAGATTGCCGCCACGCTCGCCAGCACCGGCACGCCGGCCTTCTTCCTGCACCCGGCGGAAGCCGGTCACGGCGACCTCGGCATGATCACGCGCGCCGATGCGGTGCTGGCGCTGTCGAATTCCGGCGAAACTCCCGAGCTCGTGCTGCTGCTGCCGCACCTGGCGCGCCTCGCCGTGCCGCTGATCCTCATGACCGGCAAGCCCGATTCAACGCTCGCGCGCGCGGCGAGCGTGGCGCTCGACGTCGCGGTCGCCGAGGAAGCGTGTCCGCTGAATCTCGCACCTACGGCCAGCACCACGGCCACGCTCGCCATGGGGGATGCACTGGCAGTGGCGGTGCTGGAGGCGCGCGGCTTCACGCGCGCGGATTTCGCGCGTTCGCATCCGGGCGGTGCCCTCGGCCGCAGGCTGCTGCTGCACGTCGAGGATCTGATGCGTACCGGCGCGGCCGTACCGCGCGTCGCCCCCGATGCCCCCTTGAGCGCCGGGCTGCTGGAGATGTCGCGCAAGGGCCTGGGGATGACGGTGGTGGTCGACGCCGGGGAACGGATCCTCGGGGTATTCACCGACGGCGATCTGCGGCGCGCCCTCGACCGGCAGATCGACGTGCACGCCACCGTGATGCGCGCGGTGATGACCGCGCAGCCGCGCACCATAGGACCGCGCGAGCTCGCGGCCGAGGCGGTGCACCTCATGGAGGTACACCGCATCACCGCGCTACCGGTGGCCGACGCCCACGGCTGCCTGGTCGGTGCGCTCAACGTACACGATCTCATGCGCGCGGGCGTGGTGTGAGCGCGCCCCCGCCACCGCGGATACGGCTGCTGGTGCTCGACGTCGATGGCGTGCTCACCGACGGGCGGCTGTACTTCGGCGCGCGCGGCGAGGCGTTCAAGGTGTTCGACGTGCGCGACGGCTACGGCATCGTGCAGCTGCAGCGCGCCGGCGTGACCGTGGCAGTGATCTCGAAGCGCCGCTCGCCGATGGTGGTGGTGCGCTGCCGTGAGCTCGGGGTGCGGCACGTGCATCAGGGCGTCAGCGACAAGCTGGGAGTGTTCGCCCGGCTGTGCGGACGATTGCGCCTGACGCCGGCGGCCTGTGCGTGCGTCGGTGACGACCTGCCGGACCTGCCGCTGCTGCGCGCCGCCGCCCTGTCGTTCGCGGTCGCGGATGCGCATCCGGAGGTACGGCGCGCGGCCGATATCGTCACGCGCCAGGGTGGCGGACGGGGCGCGGTGCGCGAGGTCTGCGACCGGCTGCTGCGGCTGCAGACGCGCCGGCGGCGGGCGCGATGACATCCCACCTGGTGTCGCTGCTGACGCTGTTCGCGCTGATCGTCGGTCTGGTGCTGCTCACCGCGCCGCAGCGCGAATCGTCCGCGCCGGCCGCGAGCGGCGCGCCACTGCACGATCCGGGTTATTCCGCGCTGCAGGCGCGGCTGGTGCAGACCGGCGCCGATGGCCTGCCCGTGTACACCCTCGACGCGGCGAAGATCCGGCAGCAGCCCGACCGTGATCTGGTGGACCTGCAGCAGGTGCTGCTCGGCTTCCGCGATCCCAGCGGCGATGAGTGGACGGCACGCGCCACGCACGGCACAGTGACGCAGGACAGCCGCGTGGTACAGCTCGATGGCGACGTTCACGTCGCCGGCATCCTGCCGGGAACCGCAGAAACCGCGCAGATCGACAGCCAGCATCTGACCTTCGACACCAGTGCGCAGATCGTGAGCACGCAGGACCCGGTGACCATCCGCATGTCGGGACGGCGCCTCGACGCGCACGGCCTGGTCGCGAACTTGAAGGAGCGTCACGTGCAGTTAGAATCGGCCGTGCATGGCTCCTTCGTGCCGTAAAGCGTGGCGGTGGCTGACGTGGGCCTTGGCGGGCGCGGCCGCGGCTGCGCCGTCACCGCCGGTGGTACCCGCGGCAGCCGCGATCTCGCCAGCGGCGGCCGCCGCCAGCGCAGCGACGCCCGCAGCCGCCGCGCCGGCTGCCACCACCTCGTCCGTCGCCAGGCCGCGCCCGGCCGCTCCCAGCAGCGAGCAACCGATCACCGTGGATGCGGTCTCTTCGGAAGTGGACTACCGCACCAACATGGTGGTGTTCACGCAGGTGGTGATTACCCAGGGCGACATGCGGGTGCAGGCCGACCATGCCCACGCCACCGGATTGAACTTCGCCAACAGCCGCTGGACCTTCGAGGGTCACGTGCGCATCGACGCGGAGCAGCGCGGCGATCTGCGCGCCGACCAGGCGGTGGTCGAGTTTCGCGACAACCACATCACGCGCGCCACCGTCACCGGCAAGCCTGCCGAGTTCGAGCAGAAGCGCGACGACGCACCGCCGGCGCGTGGACATGCCGATGAGATCGTCTACGACCTCAACGACGGCAGCGTACGGCTGTCGGACAATGCCTGGCTGTCGGACGGGCAGAACGAGATCACCGGGCCGCTGCTGATCTACAACATCCGCGCGCAACGCGTGCAGGCGGCGACCAAGCCGGGCACCGATCAGCGCGTGCACATCACCATCACGCCGCACGGCCTGCCCGCGAGCGGCAAGGGTGACACTGCGCCGAAGCCCCCACCGGGGCCGCAGCCGTGAGTGCGCTCCAAGCCACCGGTCTCGCCAAGAGCTACAAGTCCCGTCAGGTCGTGCGCGACCTGTCGCTCGAGCTCGCCAGCGGCGAGGTCGTGGGCCTGCTCGGACCGAACGGCGCCGGCAAGACGACCGCGTTCTACATGATCGTGGGGCTGGTGCCCTGCGATGCGGGCCGCATCTGCCTCGGGGATGTGGACGTGACGCTGCTGCCGATGCATCGGCGCGCGCAGCTCGGCCTCGGCTACCTTCCCCAGGAGGCCTCGGTGTTCCGCAAGCTCTCGGTCGAGGATAACGTGATGGCGATCCTCGAGACACGCCACATGGAGCGCGCGGCGCGCGAAGAGCGCCTCGAGCAGCTGCTCGAGGAGCTGCGTATCGGGCACGTCCGCCGCAGCCTGGGCCTCGCCCTCTCGGGCGGCGAGCGGCGGCGCGTCGAGATTGCGCGCGCGCTGGCGGCCGAGCCGCGGTTCATGCTGCTCGACGAGCCGTTCGCGGGCGTCGATCCACTCTCGGTGCTCGACATCCAGCGCATCATCCGCGAGCTCACTCACCGTGGCATCGGCGTGCTGATCACTGACCATAATGTGCGCGAAACCCTGGGGGTGTGCGCGCGCGCCTACATCGTCAACCAGGGTACGGTGATCGCCTCGGGGAGTGCGGAAGAAGTCCTTGCCAACCCCCAAGTCCGTGAGGTGTACTTGGGCGAATCGTTCCGGCTTTGAAGCCGCAGGGGCAGTTGCAGGCAAATGCTTTGTCTCTCAATTGAATACGCAATGCAGCTGGATGCGTTACCAGCCGACGTACGCTAGCAGCCATGCTGAAACCCTCTCTGCAGCTGAAGCTGGGTCAACAGCTGACCATGACCCCGCAGCTGCAGCAGGCCATCCGGCTCCTGCAACTGCCTGCACTCGAGCTGCAGGCGCACATCCGCGAGCTGCTCGAAACCAACGTGATGCTCGAGCCCCTCGAGGAAGCGGAGGCCACCGGCACCTTCGAGACGGTCGTGACGGCCGCCGAGCAGCCCAAGGCTCCCGAGCGCACCCCGGAGAGCACGGTGGAAGTGCTCGACGAGGGCTGGGGGGATCACAACGTCGGGCCGGCGGAGACCCCGTGGAGCTCCGACGACGACGAGCGGCAGCAGGACTACGCCGACGCGAGCGGACAGTCGCTGCAGGATCATCTGCTGTGGCAGCTCGAGCTGGCGAGCCTGGCGCCGCGGGAGCTGGCCATCGCCCGTGCCATCGTCGACTCCGTCAGCGACGACGGTTATCTCACCGAGTCGCTCGAGGAAATCTGCCAGACCCTGCGCCCGGAGCTCGAATGCTCGGTGGAGGAAGTGTCGGCGGTGCTGGCCGGCGTACAGGCGCTCGATCCGCCCGGCGTGGGCGCGCGCTCGGTAGGCGAATGCATCGAGCTGCAACTGCGGCAGCTCGATCCGGCGACCCCCGGCTTTGCGCTGGCGCTCGAGATCGCCCGCCACCACCTCGAGCTGGTCGCCGGGCGCGAGCTGTCGCTGCTGCGCCGCGAGCTGCGCGCCACCGAAGACGAGATCGCCGCGGCGCTGTCGCTGGTGCGCGGCTGCCATCCACGCCCGGGCGCTACCGTGAGCGCCGGCAGCGCGGAATACGTGGTGCCGGACGTGTTCGTGCGCCGCACCGAGCAGGGCTGGGGCGTGGAGATCAACCCCGCGACGCTGCCGCGCGTGCGCCTCAATCAGAGCTACGCCAACCTGATCGGCCGCAACGCCAGCCATGCCACCATGCGCGCGCAGCTGCAGGAGGCGCGCTGGCTGCTGAAGAGCCTGGAGATCCGCCACGAGACGCTGATGAAAGTGGCGCGCTCGATCGTCGAGCGCCAGACGGCGTTCCTCGAGCACGGCGATGAACACATGCGGCCGATGATCCTCAAGGACATCGCCGAGGCCGTGGCGATGCACGAGTCGACAATCTCGCGCGTCACCTCCGGCAAGTACATGCACACCCCGCGCGGGGTGTTCGAGCTGCGCTACTTCTTCTCCAGCCAGGTCGAGGGCGCCGACGGCTCCGGCACTTCCTCCACCGCGATCCGCGCCAAGATCAGGAAACTCGTCAAGGACGAGGCTCCGCAGGAGCCCTTGAGCGACGGCCGCATCGCCGAACTGCTCTCGGCCGCGGGCATCCCGGTGGCGCGCCGCACGGTGGCCAAGTACCGCGAGGCGATGGGCATTGCGGCCTCGAACGAGCGTCGCCGCGCCGGAACCAGGCAGATGTGAACCCCATAGCGTACAGCGAACAAGGAGACCGCTCATGCAGCTCAACGTCACCGGTCACCACGTCGAGGTCACCCCCGCCTTGCGCGGTTACGTGGAAAAGAAGCTCGAGCGCATCGGCCGGCACTTCGACCAGGTCATCGATGTGCACTGCGTGTTGACGGTGGAGAAGCTGCGACAGAAGGCCGAGGCGACCCTGCGCGTCAGCGGTTGCGCCATTCACGCCGACGCGACCGAAGAGGACATGTACGCCGCCATCGATCTGCTCATCGACAAGCTCGATCGCTGCATCAAGAAGCACAAGGAAAAGCGCGGCGACCATCATGCCGCCGAGGGGCGCGCGCTGCGCCTGTAGGGCGCGCGGGCCGTGCAATCCGCGTAGCCCTTGGCGAGCGTCACCGCCGCTGGATACCATTGTCCCGTGCGCATCATCATCCTCAGCGGGCTGTCCGGGTCCGGCAAGAGCGTGGCACTGCACATGCTCGAGGACCTGGGGTTCTATTGCATCGATAACATCCCGGCGGCGCTGCTGAAGCCATTCGTCTCCTACACCGTGCGCAGTGCCGAGGCGACCTACGAGCGCACTGCGATCGGGCTGGATGCGCGCAATACGCCCGCCGAGGTGGCGAGTGTTCCGCAACTGATCGACGAGCTCAAACGCAGCGGCCTGCAGTGCGAAGTGCTGTTCCTGGTCGCTGCGGAAGACGAGCTGCTGCGGCGTTTCGCGGAAACGCGCCGCAAGCATCCGCTGAGCGGCGGCGCCGTCGGGCTGCGCGAGGCCATGGCGCTGGAACGCGCGCTGCTCGAACCGATCGCCTCGGTGGCCGATCTGCTGATCGACACCTCACGCCTCTCGGTGCATGCGCTGCGCGACATCGTCCACAAGCGCGTCGAGCAGCGCAGCGCCGGCCGGCTGTCGCTCACCTTCGAGTCGTTCGGCTTCAAGCGCGGCATTCCCGCCGATGCCGACTTCGTGTTCGATGCACGCGCCCTGCCGAATCCGTACTGGGAGCCGGGACTGCGCAACCTCACCGGGCGCGACGCCGAGGTCATCCGTTTTCTCGAGACGCAGACCAACGTCGCCACGCTGATCGCGGACATCGCGCACTTCGTGCGCGGCCGCCTGCCGGAATACCAGGCGAGCAACCGCGGCTACCTCACGGTGGCGGTCGGCTGCACCGGCGGCCAGCATCGCTCGGTGTACATCGTCGACCGCCTGGCGGAAGTTTTCGCCGCCGAGTTCGGCAACGTCTCGGCCCGTCACGGCAGCCTGCCCGGGGCCAAGCTGTTTCACCCGCGCGACCGTGCAGCCGAGCCGGCCGCGGCCGGCTAGCCGCCAGCGGCCCTCAGGTCGACTGCGCCACACCCGCCGCGGTCATCACCTGCGGCAGCTTCTCCCCGCTCATGAAGGCGGTGAGCGCTACGCGCGCCTCCATGGCGTCGCGGTAGCCGAGCTCGATGAGCGCGCGCGTGTAGCCTGCTTCGAAGGTGAGATAGCTCGCCAGCTGGTAGCCGGAAGCGTCGCGGCCGCCGATGACCCGCAGCAGCGCGCGCAGTCCCGCCGGCATCTCCGCAGCGTGGCGGGCAACCAGCTCGCGCGGGTCGACGCTCGGGGCGAGCATGAGCGTCTCGATGTGACGCTCGCCGCGCGCCGCCTGCGGCGCACTCTGCACCAGCGTGTTGATGCGCTCGAGCTGCTCGAGATCGCCGTAGATCTGGTCGGTGAACAGCGTGTCGAGCATGTAGCCGAAGATCGCGCCCGGGCTCGGCATGCTCGGCGTGAGGCGGTTGACGACCACGCCGGCCGCGCGCCGCGCACGTACGCCGATGATCAGCACCCGGTCGGCGCCCAGGTGGATCGCCGGGCTCAGCGGGTGGATCTGGCGCATGGCGCCGTCGCCGAAATAGTCGTCACCGAGGCGGATCGGCGGGAACAGCAGCGGGATGGCGACACTGGCCATCAGGTGGTCCAGGCTGAACTCGGTGCGGCAGCCGAGCCGCTGCACGCGCGACCAGTCGCGGATGGTTTCGATGCCGTCGTAGAACGCCACCGACTGGCCGCTGTTGTAACTGGTCGAACACAGGGCGAAGGCGTGCAGGTGTCCGCGGGCGATGCTGCGGCGGATGCCGCTGCAATCGACGTGCACCGCCAGCAGCTCGCGCAGCGGCGTGTTGTCGAGCATGGATTTCGGTGGCGCCAGCACCATGCCGCCGGAAATCAGCGACAGCGCCCAGTGGGCACCGGCACGCAGCATGTGCGGCGCGTCGACGTGAAATACCTGGCTGGAGCGGAAGTTCGCCCACACCCGCTCGAGTCCCGCGACCGCGCGGCGCCAGTGGTGCGCCTCGGCCGCCAGCACGCTGGCGGCTACCGCGCCCGCGGAGGTACCGACGATCACCTGGAAGGGGTTGCGCGCCCGCGGCAGCAGTTCCGCCAGCGCCAGCAGCACGCCCACCTGGTAGGCCGAGCGCGAGCCGCCCCCGGTCAGCAGCAGGCCGACCGTCGGGCGCAAGCCCGGCCGGGAGGTCGTTTCGGCGAGTCGGTCCATGGCGGCAAGCACGTTCCCTATTATTAAACCGCCGGCGGCGCGCACTGTGTGACCAAAGTCGCGCCCACGCCGGACATTGCCGCTCCGCACCGCTTGCGGGCACCTAATCCTAACGCGGTATCAGAGTCAGAACGTGCTCCGTGGGACCAGGTAGAAACGGCAACCGTTCACCGCGCGCCCACGCCAGGAACCCGGCGCGGTAATAGGCTGACAACGGATGTCCGCTCTGTCCGCCGGGTATCAGCAGGTAACCCTCGCTCTCGTGGCCGGGCGCGACCGCGAAACGCTCCGAGGCGGCGAAGCGCACGCCCTCCTGCACCCGCGGCATGTCGTGATCGCCCGGCAACTCCTGTGTCGGCATGTCGAGCCAGCCTGCGAGCCATGGCAGCGCGGCCGACAGCGGATGGCGCACGCGCACCACGTTGCGTGTTCCCCAGGTGCAGCGCGCCAGCGCCGGGCAGGCGGCATCGAGCTCGGTTAGGGTGGCGTCGACCTGCGAGCGCAGAAACTCCGGCCATCCCGGGTACGCCCGCGCGAGCAGATGCAGCGGGTGCGCGCTGACCAGCTGCCACAGCGCGCCTTCGAACTGCTCCGGCGGCGCCGCGTTGTCCGCAGGCAGCCGCAGGCCACCGAGCAGCATGGCCCACACCGCCTGCTGCGTGTGATCGTGGTAGGCGCGCACCAGGCGATAGCCGACCGAATCGACGCTCGCCTGCGCTTTCCAGCTCTCCACCAGGCGCCTGAATTCGGCGCGCCGCGGGTGACCCTGCAGGCTCGCGGCGTCGAGCACTGACAGCAGCAGCGTGCGCCACCGAGCCAGGAACACGGCGTGGTCGTCCAGCTGTATCTGCAACATGTCGGCGGGAGTCATGTTTCCCGGGAGCGCGAGCAGGTCATCGCGGATCTGCCCGGCGCGCGCCCCGAGGTTGTACTGCGCACCGAAGGCGGCCGAATTGCCGCCGATCAGCTCCAGCTGGTGGGCGTCGCTGGTGACGCGGGCGTTGGCGGTCCACAGCCGTGCGAGCGGCGGATCGACGATGCGCGGATGATCGGCCGCCGTCGTCCAGGGCGCACCGCGTCGCGCCCGCCCGGATCCGGTGTTCTCGGGAATGCGGCCGAAGATGGTCCAGGCGATATGCCCCGCGGCGTCGCCGATGACGGCGTTCTGATGCGGAATGCCGATCTCGGGCGCAAGCCTGAGTGCCTCCTCCACCGAGGCCGCACGCTCGAGCTCCATCAGATTGATGTTGGTCGCCGCCGGCACCTGCGCCAGCCACGAGCCGAACCAGCAGCTGTGCTGCGCCGGGTCGGCGCGCAGCAACAGCCCTGCCGCGCCGGAGGTGACGTCCAGGTCGACCGCGGCCTCGCCGTGAACCCGGATCGTCTCGTGCACGACCGACAGCGGCAGACGTCCCTGCGGCGTGCGCAGCTCGCGCTCGGCGATCGCGACGCAGGGCACCTCCTCGACGTCAAGCCAGGTGCCGTAGCTGTTGGTGAAGCCCCAGGCGATGTGCCCGTTGGATCCGGCGACCAGCAGTGGCGTGCCGGGCAGGGTGACCCCGTTCAGGTCGAGTCCCGCCGTATTCGCACCGGGTGCGACTATCCTCAGCCGCGCGTGATACCACACCGGCGGGACGCGCAGTCCCAGGTGCATGTCGTTGGCAATGAGCGCGGCACCGCTCGCCGTGAGGCTCCCGCCGACGGCCCAGTTATTGCTGCCGGCGGCGTCCGCCGGTAACGCCGGAGTCGGTGAATCGGCTGACCCGCTGCCGTCGCGCACGTTCAGCACCGTCGCGTCGGGCACCGGCGGAGCTGCGGCGGCCGCGACCGCGGCTGGGCCGGTCACGGGCGCATCCCAGCTCGTGCCCGCGGGGTAGAGAAAGGCCAGGGCGCATTTCCGGCCGGCCGCACATTCCGGGCCGCCCAGGCGCGCATTGAGCTGCTGGCGCAGGATCTCACGCTGAAAGCCGCTCGCCTGCAGATCCCACCACATGGCGTACTCGACCAGCAGGACGTCCTCGCCCCGCCAGGGCGCGGGCGCCTGGCGCAGAACCCAGTACTCCCACGGCCGGGCGCTGAGGCTGGCGAGCCCTGCGTTCGCGCCGCGGGTATAGGCCTCGATGACCGCGCGCTGCTCCGCGGTGCCGGCGGCGAGCACCTCGCGGGCCACACTGCGGAACCTGAACAGCCGCGTCCTGCGATCCTCAGCGAGCGCCACCCGGCCGAAGAGCTCCGCCAGCTCGCCGGCGGCGTGGCGGCGCGCCAGGTCCATCTGGAAATACCGATCCTGTGCGTGCACGAAACCGGTGGCATAGGCGAGATCGAGCCGGTTGGCCGCCTCGAGGGTGGTCACGCCGCGTGCATCGCGCGCGATGCGCACCGGCGCCGTCAGGTCCGGCTGGCGCAGCCCGCCGTCGAGCTGCGGCAGCGAGCCGCGCAGCAGCAGCCAGGCGGCCAGCAGCAGCGTCAGCAGCAGGAGCGCCGCGACCGCACCGATGAGCTTCAGCTTGCGCATGCGCACCGGCGGGCTACGGGCCCGTCAGTCGAGCGTCACCTTGAGGATCTGCATGGAATTGGTGCCGCCCTGGACCCCCGACAGCTCGCCCTTGGTGATGATCACCAGGTCGTCCATCCTGACCAGCTGCAGCTCGAGCAGCCGGGTGAACAGCGCACGGTAGAGCGCAGCCGTCGAGTTGTCCGCTCCGGTGACGTTGAAGATCACCGGGTACACCCCGCGGTACAGCGTGACGCGGCGGCGCGTCGCCTCGTGGCGCGTGAACGCATACACCGGCAGGTCGGCGCGGATGCGCGACATCCACAACGGCGTCGCCCCCGACTCGGTCAGCGCGACGATGGCGCGCACCTTCATGTGATTGGCGGTGTACATCACCGCCATCGCGATCGCTTCCTCGGTGGCCTTGAACTGGCCCTCGACACTGCGATGGCGCGTGGGGTTATGGATGAGCTCGTACTTCTCGGCGCCCTCGATGACCTGGGCCATCGCCTCCACCGCGCGCACCGGGTAGCGACCGGTGGCGGTCTCCGCCGACAGCATCACCGCGTCGGTGCCGTCCATGACCGCGTTGGCGACGTCGCTCACCTCGGCGCGCGTCGGTACCGGGTTGTGGATCATCGACTCCATCATCTGCGTGGCGGTGATCACCACCTTGTTGCGGATGCGCGTCTGGTGAATGATGGTTTTCTGCAGCCCGGTGAGCTCGGCGTAGCCCATCTCCACGCCCAGATCGCCGCGCGCCACCATGACGACGTCCGCGGCGTCGATGATGCCGGCGAGATTGTCGATCGCTTCGTGGCGCTCGATCTTCGCCACGATGCGTGCCTCGCCTCCGGCCGCGCGCAACAGCGTGCGCGCCTGCTCGATGTCGGCGGCGGAGCGCACGAACGACACGGCGAGGTAATCGATGCCCTCCGCGGCGGCAAAAGCTATGTCAACGCGATCGCGCTCCGACAGCGCGGGCGCCGAGATGCCGCCGCCCTGGCGGTTGAGCCCCTTGCGGTCGGAGAGCTCGCCGCCGACGCGCACGCGCGTCTCGATGCCGGTGCCGGCGACCCGCAGCACGTCCAGCACGATCTGCCCGTCGGCGAGCAGCAGCGTGTCGCCCGCAGCCACGTCCTTGGGCAGATCCTTGTACGCCACCCCGACGGCGAGTGCGCTGCCGCCTTTCGGATCGAGCGCCGTGTCGAGGGTGAACGGCGCGCCCTCGGCCAGCATCACCCGGCCATCGCGAAAGCACTCGATGCGGATCTTGGGTCCGGAGAGGTCCATCAGGATACCCACGCACTTGTCGCAGGCCCGCGCGGCCTCGCGCACCAGCGCCATGCGCCGCCTGCGGTCCTCGGCCGTGCCGTGCGAGGCATTGAGACGCGCCACGTCGAGCCCGGCGCGCATCATGCGCGTCAGCACCTCGATATCGTCGGTCGCCGGCCCGAGGGTGGCAACGATCTTGGCACGCCGCAGCAGCGCCGGGTTGCTGTCCTCAGCCACGCGCGCGCTGCTCGAGCATGGCCACCGCGGGCAGCGTCTTACCCTCGACGAACTCGAGGAACGCGCCGCCGCCGGTCGAGATGTAGGAGATGCCGTCCTCCACGCCGTACTTTTCGATCGCGGCGAGCGTGTCGCCGCCGCCGGCCAGCGAGAACGCCTTGCTGCGCGCGATCGCCTGCGCGATGGCGCGCGTGCCCTCGCCGAACTGCTCGAACTCGAATACTCCCACCGGGCCGTTCCAGAGGATGGTGCCGGCCGCCTGCAGCAGCGCGCTGCAGCGGTCGGCGGTATCGGGGCCGATGTCGAGTATCATCTCATCGCGCCGCACCTCGCGCACCGGGCGCACGTCGGCGTGCGCGGTGGCGGCGAATTGCCGCCCCACCACCACATCGCTCGGCAGCGGGATCTCCGCGTCACGGGCGCGGGCCTTGTCCATGAGGCGCCGTGCGACGTCGAGCATCTCTGTCTCGCACAGCGACTTGCCGACATCGATGCCGGTGGCGGCGAGAAAGGTATTGGCGATGCCGCCGCCGACGATCAGCCGATCGACCTTCTCCAGCAGGGCTTCCAGCACCGTGAGCTTGGTCGATATCTTTGAGCCGCCGACGATCGCCACCAGCGGGCGGGCGGGCTTCTGCAGCGCCCGCTCCAGAGCCTCGAGCTCGCCCACCAGCAGCGGCCCGGCGCACGCCACCGGAGCGAAGCGAGCCACCCCGTGGGTGCTGGCCTCGGCACGGTGCGCGGTGCCGAAGGCGTCCATGACGAACACGTCGCACAGCGCCGCCATGCGGCGCGCGAGCTGCGGATCGTCCTGCTTCTCGCCCGGCAGGAAACGCACGTTCTCGCACAGCACCGCGCTGCCGGGGGCGCAGTCGACCCCATCGATCCAGTGCTTGCGCAGCGGCACCGGCTTGCCGAGCAGCTCCGACAAGCGGGTGGCGACCGGCGCCAGGGTGAGCGCGGGATCCTCCTCACCCTCCTTGGGGCGGCCGAGGTGCGACATGATGAACACGCGCGCATGCTGGTCGAGCGCGTAACGGATGGTGGCGAGCGCCGCGCGGATGCGGGCATCGCTGGTCACCACGCCGCCCTGTACCGGCACGTTGAGATCCTCGCGGATCAGGACCCGCTTGTTGCGCAGGTCCGCATCCGTCATACGCAGCAACTTCATGAGGCCTTAGACCACGCGAGCGTGGTGTCGAGCATGCGGTTGGAGAAGCCCCACTCGTTGTCGTACCAGGCGCACACCTTGACGAGCGTACCGTCGACCACCTTGGTGAGCGTCGCATCGAAGATCGAGGAGTGCGGGTCGTGGTTGAAGTCGACCGACACCAGCGGCTCCTCGTTGTAGGCGAGGATCCCCTTGAGCCGCCCGCCCGCCGCCTCCTTCAGCGCCTGATTGACCTCCTCGACGGAGGTGGCGCGCCTGGCGCTGAACGTGAGGTCGACGAGCGACACGTTGATGGTCGGCACGCGTACCGCGAAGCCGTCGAGTTTGCCCTTGAGCTCGGGCAGCACGAGACCTACCGCCGCCGCCGCCCCGGTCTTGGTCGGGATCTGTGACATGGTGGCCGAGCGCGCGCGCCGCAGGTCCGAGTGGTAGACGTCGGTCAACACCTGGTCGTTCGTGTAGGCGTGGATCGTGGTCATGATCCCGGCGGCCAGACCTACCTTGCCGTTCAGCACCTGGGCGACCGGCGCCAGGCAGTTGGTGGTGCAGGAGGCATTCGAGATCACGGTGAAGCTGCTCTTCAGGATCTGGTGGTTGACGCCGTAGACGATGGTCGCATCGACGTCGTCCCCGCCTGGGGCGGAGATCACGACTTTCTTCGCACCGCCCTTCAGGTGCGCGCCGGCCTTGGCCTTGCTGGTGAAGAGCCCGGTGCACTCGAGCACTACCTCGACGCCGAGCTCGCCCCAGGGGAGCTTCGACGGATCGCGCTCGGCGAGCACGCGCACGCGGTTGCCGTTCACCACCATGGAGTCGCCGTCCACCTTGACCTCGCCCGGGAATTTGCCGTGTGCGGTGTCGTAGCGCGTCAGGTGCGCGTTGGTCTTCGGGTCGCCCAGATCGTTGAGCGCCACGATCTGCAATTCGCCGGTGCGCTTACCCTCGTAGAGCGCCCGCAGGACGTTGCGCCCGATGCGGCCGTAACCGTTGATCCCGACCTTGATTGCCATCAATCCTCCAGCAGTGCGCGTAACTGAAGTCCAATATTATCGGCGGTGAAGCCGAAATGAGCGAAAACGTCGGGACCCTTGCCCGAGGCGCCGAAGCGGTCGATGCCGAGCACCCGGCCGCCGCTGCCGACGTAGCGCCACCAGCTCTGGGTCGCTCCCGCCTCCACCGCGAGGCGCCGGGTGACGGCGCGCGGTAGCACGGCCTCGCGGTACACCGCGTCCTGGGCGTCGAAGGTGTCGCTCGAGGGTATCGAGACCAGGCGCACGCGGCGGCCCGCCGCGTTCAGGGCATTCACCGCCTGCGCGGCGATGCCGACCTCGGAGCCGGTGGCGATGACGAGCGCTTCCGGGCTCCCCGGGGGTTCGATCAGCACGTAACCGCCGCGCGCGATGCTCTGCGCCTGCGCAGCCGTACGCGGCTGCTGCGGCAGCCCCTGGCGCGTCAGTACGAGCGCGGTGGGCGCGCGCCGCTCGAGCGCCAGCGTCCAGGCGACGGCGGTCTCGGCGGCATCGCAGGGGCGCCACAGGCTTAAGTGCGGCATGGCCCGCAGGCTCGCCAGCTGCTCGATCGGCTGATGGGTCGGGCCGTCTTCCCCTAAGCCAATGGAGTCGTGCGAGTACACCAGGATCACGCGCTGCTGCATGAGGCAGGCGAGGCGCACGGCGTTGCGCGCGTAATCGGAGAAGACCAGGAAGGTGCCGCCGTAGGGGATGAGGCCGCCGTGCAGCGTGATGCCGTTCATGATGGCGGTCATGCCGAACTCGCGCACCCCATAATGCACGTAGTCGCCCACCTCATCCTGGGGCGTCACGGTGCGTGCGCTCTTGAAGAAGGTGCTGTTGGACTGGGTCAGGTCGGCCGAGCCGCCGAACAGCTCCGGCAGGAGTGGCGCGAGTACGTTGAGCGCGGCCTGCGAGGAGGCGCGCGTCGCCTGCGCCGCGGTCTGTTTGCTGAGCGGCTCGAGCGCCTGCGCGGCAGCCGCGCGCCACCCCTCGGGTAGCTCCCCCCGCATGCGCCGCTCGAGCTCGCGCGCCTCCGCGGGGTAGGCGCTGGCGTAGCGCGCGAAGAGCTCGCGCCAGGCGGCCGCGGCGCGCGTGACCCTCGGCTGGCCGTACCCAGCGTTCGTCGTGCCGGAGGAGATCCGCGCCGGCTGGGACCACCACAAACAGGGCGCCGCGGCCGAGGCCGCCTGGCGCGAACTCTTCGCGCGCTACGCCAGCGCCTACCCCGCGGAGGCGCGCGAGCTCGAGCGGCGCATGCGGGGGGAGCTACCCGAGGGGTGGCGCGCGGCTGCCGCGCAGGCGCTCGAGCCGCTCAGCAAACAGACC
>DATHRC010000018.1:0-103249 GCA_035481975.1 Steroidobacteraceae bacterium | reverse complement strand
CGCCCTCTGCCCAGGGCGTGGCACCGTTTGGCTCAACGGGCCAGACGGAGATCACGCGCTATGTCACTGAAGGGGGCGTGCCGACTGCAACTTTCACCAAAGACCCGATCGGCCTCGGGGCTGCTGCAATGCTCTATGCAGTGCACCTCGAGCCGCGCGAGCAAACCGATGTGGTGCTCCTGTTCCCGCTCGGAGAATCCCCGGCCAGCCCCGCTAAGGGCACACGCCGCCCGCAACGCTCCGAGCAGAACGTGCCGGCTAACCCGTCGCCCGCGGACTTTGACAGATTGGCGACCCTCTCCGAGCAGCAGTGGCAAGTGCTTCTGGGCCGGGTCGGCATCCAGCTGCCCGACGAGTCCCTCGTTGCGACCCTCCGAGCGCAGGTCGCCTACATGCTGGTGAACGCCAAGGGTCCAGCATTGGAGGCTGGTCCCCGCAACTACAACCGCTCATTCATCCGCGACGGTTCGGCAACGGCCGCCATCTTGCTGCGGATGGGAATCCCGGGTCCGGCGCGCGAGTATCTGCGCTGGTACGCGGATCATGGCGTGCGTAACAGCGGCATGATTTCCCCGATCCTCAACGACGACGGGAGCGTAAATGGCGGCGTCGGTTCGGAACTGGAGTACGACAGTCAGGGAGAGTTCGTCATGCTCGTAGCTGAGGTGGCACGCCTTAACGGCGGGGCCGCCAGCGTGCGTGAGTATCTGCCCAGCGTGCGGGGAGCGCTCAGGTTCCTGCAAACGCTGCGTGAACGCACGCTGGTGAGCGGCTACCAGGCGGCGAGCGAGATGCCGCAGCGCTTTCGCGGCATCCTCCCGCCATCGATCAGCCATGAGGGCTACCCCACGCCCACCCACAGCTACTGGGACGACTACTGGGCGCTCAAGGGCTGGCACGACGGCGCCTGGCTGGCGCGCCAGTGGCAGGTGAGCAATGTGGCGACCTGGCCCGCGGACCAGGGAGCTGCCCTGCACGACTCCATGGCTACTTCCATTCGCGCCACCATGGAGTGGAAGCATATCGACTACGTGCCGGCGTCCGCGGACTTTGGCGACTCCGACCCGACCAGCGTCTCCATTGCCCTGGACCCCTGCGGCCAGCAGGAATTGCTGCCCGACAGTGCCCTCCGTACCACATTCGCGCGCTACCTCGATGAGGTTCGCAAGCGTGGTCTCCCAGGTGCGCGCTATGTCTACACGCCGTATGAGTTTCGCAACGTACTGACGTTCGTGCACCTCGATGAGCCGCTGCTCGCCGAGGAGCTGTTGAATCGACTGCGGGCCGACCGCCGTCCGGCCGGTTGGCAGGTGTTCGCGGAAGTTGTGCGCTCGCCGATGCGCTCGGTTTTCTACCTCGGCGATATGCCGCACACGTGGGTCGGCGCGGAATACGTCCGCGCGGTTATCGGCATGCTCATGCACGAGGGAGACCGGCGCCTTGATCTGCTTCCCGGAGTGCCTCCCGATTGGGTCACCGGCAAGGGCCTGTCGATTGACCGGCTGCCGACCGCCTTTGGCGAGCTGTCCATGTCGGCACAACAGGACGAAAGCAGTCTGCGCATAGGGCTCGCTCCTACCCTCAACCCCTCGACCGAGGTAGGCGTGAGCTGGCCGACGCGCAAGCGCCCGAAGTCGGTCACGGTCGACGGCAAAGAGCGCGGCGACTTCGGCGAAGAAGGCATGCGGTTGCAGAAGCCGTTCCGGGAATTAGTAGCCCGCTGGTGAGCGTCCGGCACCTGCTCGCGAGTCATCGACCGAGCGCAGCTGCCAGGAAGATCACGGCGATAGTTTCGTAGGCGCTCCAGCTTGAGGGCTATGCTGAACGTGTGCGCTGTTCCTCAAGGGATTCCCAGCGCGCGAACTTCTCCAGTAGCAGCTCTTCGAGCTCCGCGAGCCGTTTGCGGTCGCCGCGCAGCCGCTCGCCTCCCAGTCGGTGATAATCCGCTGCGCTCATGCGCGCGGTGAGCTCAGTTTGCTCGCGCTCCAGCGATTCGATCTCCTGCGGCAGGGCCGCCAGCTCGCGCTCCTCCTTATAGCTCAGGCGCGTGCGCGTCTTGACGGGAGTTTCGCCCGCAGAGCGGTCGCGCGAGGCCTGCCGCGCAGGCTTTTGACCGGCCTCATTTGCGCGGCCGACCGGCATCAGCGGCCGCTGCCGCAGGTAGTCGCTGTAACCGCCGGCGTACTCGCGCCATACCCCATTTTCCTCGGCGACCAACGTTTGGGTGACCACATTGTCGAGCAAGCGCCGGTCGTGACTTATCAGCAGCAGCGTCCCCTTGTAGTCCTGCAGCCGCTCCTCGAGTAGCTCCAGGGATTCGATGTCGAGATCGTTGGTCGGCTCATCCAATATGACAAGGTTTGCCGGTTGCGCGAATAGGCGCGCGAGCAGCACTCGGTTTCGCTCGCCGCCGGAGAGCATGCTGATCGGCGACTTCGCGCGCTGCGCGGGGAACAGGAACTCGCCCAAATAGCTCACGATGTGCTTGCGCTCGCTGCCGAGCTGCACCCATTCCGAGCCGGGACTGATGGCCTCGGCGAGGGTCGCGCTTGGATCGAGTTGGGCTCGCAGCTGATCGAAGTAGGCGATGCTTAGGCGGGTTCCGAGGCGTACCGTGCCGGCGTCCGGCGCGAGTTCGCCGAGAATGAGACGGATCAGGGTCGACTTTCCCGCACCGTTCGGGCCGATGAGGCCGATGCGATCGCCACGCATGACCCGCATCGAGAGATCTTCGATAAGCGGTCGGGCTGCGAAGCGTTTGCTCACCCTATCGAACTCGGCCACCAGGTCGCCTGAGCGCTCACCGGCATTGAGAGTGAGGTGAACGTTTCCGAGCCGGTCGAGTCGCGTAGCGCGCTCGATACGCAATTGCTCGAGACGGCGCACGCGTCCTTCGTTGCGCGTTCGGCGGGCCTCGACGCCTTTGCGGATCCAGGTCTCTTCCTGCTGCCAGAACTTCTCGAAACGGCGCCGCGCGGTGTCCTCCGCCACGAGTTCCTCGTCCTTGCGCTGCTCATAAGCCGCGAAGCTGCCGGGGTAGGAGCGCAGTACACCGCGGTCCAGTTCGATGATGCGGGTGGTGATCCGATCGAGGAAGGCACGATCGTGGGTGATGACTATGGCAGCAGGCACCTTGAGCAGCAGTTCCTCCAGTCGTTCGATGGCTTCGATATCGAGATGATTGGTGGGCTCATCGAGCAGCAGCAGATCAGGCTGTTGCGCGAGCGCCAGGGCAAGCGCAGCGCGCTTGCGCTCTCCACCCGAACAACTCGCCGGTGAAGTGAAGCCGTTAACACCGAAGCGGTGCAGGAATTCCTCGAGGCGCGACTGCAGGCGCCAGTGCTCGCGCTCATCAGCTGGTGCCCCGTCGCTCCAGGCCGCGTATGCCTTGGCTTGCAGCAGCAGACTGTCGTGCAGAGTTTCCGCCGGGGGCAGCTGCGGTTCTTGTTCGACGAGCCCAAGGCGCAAGCCCTCGCGTCGCTGCAGCTCCCCATCATCGAGCGGGATTTTGCCTGCGAGCACACCAAGCAGTGTCGACTTACCGGTACCGTTGCGGCCGATCAACCCGAGTCGCTCGCCGGCCTGTACGGTGAGTTGCGCCTCATCAAGGAGCGGCCGTTCGCCGAAGGCGATATGCGCATTGAGAAGTGTGATCAGCGACATAGGCGCATTGTCCGCATTGGGCGTGCGATGGCAAAGTCTACGAAGCTCGCGCGCTTCCTCGAGCGGAGCGCCGAGCAGCCGTCGGACGGACTGGCAACAGCGTCAGCTGCGCCACGAAGGAACGATCGCGTCTTCGCGCAAGCCTGCTGGCGGTAATATGGCGGCTTCGCGTACCCTCACCACTGCCGGAGATGGCGCTGTGCGTTCCACACTATCAGTTCGTGCCGCGTTGCTGCTGACGCTGGCGGCCGTTGCCCTCAGCGCGGTGGCGGCGGATGCCCACGATCCGCTCGCCGCGGCGATTGCCAGTCCCTCGCGCACTCCGAAATTCACGGCGCGCGACCAGTATCGCCATCCGCTCGAGACGCTGCGATTCTTTGCAGTACGGCCAAACCAGACCGTAGTCGAGATCTGGCCCGGCCGCGGCTGGTATATGGAAATCCTGGCACCGTATCTGCGCGAGCAGGGCAAGTACTACGCCGCCATTGAAGCTTCCGATGTACCGGGCGCAGCGAAGGAGGCTAAGGACAATGCGGCCCTGTTGCGCAAGCGGATCGCGGACGATCCGACTCACCTCGGCAAGGTGGTCGTCACCGAATTGCATCCGCCGCAGCTTACCGAGATCTGCCCGCCTGGAACCGCCGATGTGGTGCTGACGTTCCGTAATGTGCATAACTGGTTAGAAACGGGCGATCAGCAGGCGCAGTTCGACGCATTCTTCAAGGCTCTGAAGCCGGGTGGCGTGCTCGGTGTGGTCGAGCACCGCGCCAGGCCGGGCACCAGTCTCGCGGAGATGCGTAAGTCCGGCTACGTGGACGAGGACTACATCAAGCAACTGGCGGCGACCGCGGGCTTCCGCTTCGATGCGGAATCGCCGATCAACAATAACCCGAAGGACACCAAGGACTATCCGGAAGGGGTGTGGACCCTGCCGCCGACGCTCGCGCTCGCTGACAAAGATCGCGACAAGTATCTGGCAATCGGCGAGTCGGATCGGATGACCCTGAGATTCGTGAAGCCCGGCAGGTAAGCCGACCCCGGGACGATCCGTGCTCGTTGCAATCCAGGGTCACCCAGCGTCATCTACCAGCACGTGCCGTAACCAGTGCAGCGCGAGGAGCACGGGCTGGCTGACTTCCTCGAAACTGCCTTTCATCAGAGCCGGTCGCAAATTCCACGATAGATGTACTCTATGGATTTCAGTCATACGATCGATTGGATTCATATGTGCCAAGGCGTTAACTTCCTCAGCCACGGTAGAACAGAACTCAATCGGGAGAGAACATGGCAAGCGAAAGCAAATGCCCGTTCGCGGGGGACGCTCGCAAGCACACGGTAGCCGGTGCCCCATCGAACGCAGGTTGGTGGCCCAATCAACTGAAGCTGAACATCCTGCACCAGCACTCCTCCAAGTCCGATCCCATGGGCGAGGAGTTCAACTACGCAGAGGAGTTCAAGAGCCTCGATCTGAATGCCGTCGTCAAGGACCTCCATGCCTTGATGACTGACTCACAGGACTGGTGGCCCGCAGACTTCGGCCACTATGGACCTTTGTTCATTCGCATGGCATGGCACAGCGCCGGCACGTACCGCACGGGCGACGGTCGCGGCGGCGCAGGGAGTGGCAGCCAGCGCTTTGCTCCGCTGAACAGTTGGCCGGACAACGTCAATCTCGACAAGGCGCGGAGGCTCCTTTGGCCGATCAAGCAGAAGTATGGCCGCAAGATTTCCTGGGCCGACCTGATGATCCTGGCTGGCAACGTTGCTCTGGAATCGATGGGATTCAAGACGTTCGGTTTCGCCGGCGGGCGTGTGGACGTTTGGGAACCGGAAGAAGACATCTACTGGGGCTCCGAAAGCACCTGGCTGGCTGACAAACGCTACTCCGGCGATCGCGATCTCGAAAATCCCCTCGCTGCCGTGCAGATGGGGCTGATTTACGTCAATCCGGAAGGCCCGAACGGCAACCCGGATCCGCTCGCTGCGGCGCGGGATATTCGCGAGACCTTCGCTCGCATGGCGATGAACGACGAGGAGACGGTGGCGCTCATCGCTGGCGGTCACACCTTCGGCAAAACCCACGGTGCCGCCGAAGCCGCACTGGTGGGCCCTGAGCCGGAAGCTTGCGGCATCGAGGAGCAAGGCTTTGGGTGGAACAGCCGCTTTGGCACAGGCAAAGGTGCTGACACGATTAGCAGCGGCCTGGAAGTCACCTGGACCAGCACGCCGACGAAGTGGAGCAACAACTTCTTCTCGAACCTGTTCGGCTATGAATGGGAGCTGACGAAGAGCCCGGCCGGTGCGCACCAGTGGAAGCCGAAGGGTGACGCCGGCGCCGGTACAGTCCCGGATGCCCACGACCGGTCGAAGCGTCATCCGCCGGCCATGCTGACCACCGACCTGGCGTTGCGGTTCGACCCTGTTTACGAAAAAATTTCGAGACGCTTCCACGAGAATCCGGATCAGTTCGCGGACGCATTCGCGCGGGCGTGGTTCAAGCTGACACACCGCGATATGGGTCCCCTGTCGCGTTATCTTGGCCCGCTCGTTCCGGCGGAACAGCTGCTGTGGCAGGACCCCATTCCCGCAGTGGATCACAAATTGATCGACGAGCAGGACATTACCGCCCTGAAGGCCAGGATCCTCGCATCCCGCCTTTCCATCTGCCAACTGGTCACCACGGCCTGGGCGTCTGCGGCAACGTTCCGCGGCAGCGACAAGCGCGGTGGAGCGAACGGCGCGCGTATTCGCCTGGCGCCGCAGAAGAATTGGGAAGTCAACCAGCCGGCTGAACTGGCGAAGGTTCTGCAGAAGCTGGAAGCGATCCAGAAAGACTTCAACAGCGCACAGTCCGGCGGAAAGAAGGTTTCGCTTGCTGACCTGATCGTTCTGGGCGGCTGCGCAGCCGTCGAGGCGGCCGCAAAGAAGGCCGGCCACGAAGTGAAGGTTCCCTTCTCGGCGGGGCGCATGGACGCGTCGCAGGAACAGACCGATGTGAAATCGTTCGCGGTATTGGAACCGACCTCAGACGGGTTCCGCAATTACCTCCGCAACGGACACGAGGGATCGGCGGCTGAGTTACTGGTGGATCGGGCGAGCCTGTTGACGCTGACCGCTCCCGAGATGACGGTTCTGGTCGGTGGCATGCGCGTCCTGAATGCAAACTTCGGCCGGTCCAAACATGGTGTTTTCACCAGGCGGCCCGAAACATTGACCAATGATTTCTTCGTGAATCTCCTCGACATGAACACGAAGTGGCAGAAGTCCGCCACATCGGCAGGAGCGTTGGAGGGTCGCGATCGGGCGACGGGCGAGCTCAAGTGGACGGGTACCATCGGTGATCTCGTCTTCGGTTCAAACTCCCAGCTCCGAGCCCTGGCGGAAGTCTACGCGTGCAGCGACTCGCAGCAGGTGTTCGTGCGTGATTTTGTGGCGGCCTGGAACAAGGTGATGGACCTGGATCGCTACGACCTCGCGTGATCTCAACAGGAAAGGTTGCTGCCGGCGTCGGGCATCCGCTCGCGCCGGTTCGCCTTGGCGGTTGCATGACGCGAGCGGCGGATCGCGAAGGCGTGATGCAGCATCAAATGGAATCCGCCACCGCATGAATCAAGCCGGAACGGCAAACTCGCGCGAATTTGCGCCCGTTCCAGGAATAAATCTGTTCGCTCATGAGTCCTCTCCTCCATTGAACGTCATTTCGACGTCACTGGAGAGTGCCAATGTATCTGCATCGCCCCATCCCAAACAGAGCGTCGGCTGCTTGTTCGCTCGGACTAATCGGCGCTCTGACTCTCGTCGCCTGCGGCGGCGGTGGCAGCGGCGGTGGCAGCAGCGGCAGTCAGACGGTCGCACAAACGACCAGCGGATTTGCCGACACCGCATTGGTTTCGGACAAAACCGGAGTTGTCGCTACTCCCACCACCATTGACGCCAACTTGTCGAATCCGTGGGGTCTGGCGATAGCGCCAGGCCTCCCATTTTGGGTTTCCGACAACAACAGCAACCTCGCGACACTTTACAGCGGTACGGGCGCAATTCAGACGAACGCGATCACCGGCACTACCGATGTCGGAATTGCCATCCCGGCATCTGCCGCCGGTGTGCAGGCCAATCCCACGGGTCAGGTCTACAACGGCGGTGGCGGCTTCCTCATTCCTACGAAGGCAGGTCAAGAGTCAGCGCTGTTCATCTTCGATGGAGAGGGTGGCACCATCGCAGCGTGGGCAAACGATAGCGGCGCGACTGCAGTCACTGGGTACGACGACGGAGCGGCGAACGGCGCCAATCACGCGGTGTACAAGGGCTTAGCGCTCGCCACCGTCAACGGTGCAACGTTTCTGTATGCGACCGACCTGCATAACAATAAGGTTGACGTGTTCGATACCAATTTCAACAAGCCGGCGGCTATGCAGGGGAAATTCATTGACCCCACGATCCCCAAGGGTTTTGTTCCCTTCGGCATAGCAGCTCTGAACGATCACTTATACGTCAGCTACGCGATGCGGGACGCGGCGCTGCACGACGAAACGACCGGCGCGGGCCTGGGTTACGTTGACGTGTTCGACTTCAGTGGCAACTTTGTAAACCGCTTTGCATCCGCAGGCGCGCTCAATGCGCCTTGGGGGATGGCGATTGCACCCGCCGGCTTCGGTTCGCTGGCAGGAGATCTGTTGGTCGGTAATTTTGGCGACGGCAAGATAAACATCTTCGCTCCCAACGGAACCGCGTTGGCGACCTCCATGGGCCCGCTCACAGTCACAAACGGTGGAACGCTGACCGTCCCTGGGCTGTGGTCCCTGGTGTTTGGCAACGGCGACCCGGACAAGCCTCAGACGACGCTCTTCTACACGGCTGGGTTTGCGGACCAGACGGATGGAGTCTTCGGCAGCATCGCCTTCACCATGAGCGCCCCACCGCAGAACCCGTATTGAACGAGCGACGGGACGTTGGGCAAATCGGTGGGTTCTGAGTTGCGTGGCGTGGGCTCGTGCCGGGTGCGAGCCCAAACCCAAACGCAGTGCGCCAAACAGCGATTCGCGAATGATGACGTTCGGCGTCACCACGGCGAACCTCTCGCCCCTGGTTTACCACAACGATGCTCAATTCGAGTGTCACGCCGCAGTGTTCTCGGTCTGCGTCGGCAGCACGGCGAATCGCAGCGGCGCGACACCCTTATTCCCGCAGGAGTAACCACAAGCGTTTGCGATGCAGTGAAACTACCTGCCGCATCAAGCGATGCCGGAGACGCCCTGGTGGTTAAGGACGTCATCCTCGTCTCACCGCAACGTCTGCACCCGCTAGCGCCCGCCGATGTACGCGCCATTGCCGATGATACTGACGCCACTCGGCGCGGAGCGCGCAATGTGCACTTTGCGAGTCAATCGATTACACTACGCTCTGGCGTTTGTCGCATGCGTGGTTCGGTCCACGCGCCGAGGTTCTTCAGAGCGTCCCTTTAGGGCTATCACGGCCCATATCCTGGGGACCCTATCGCCCCTCCTGCAAGCCCATCGTAGATCCCGCCGTTAGGCGGGACCGAGTTCGTTTTTAGTTTTGACGAGTTAGCCGACGGCGCAGCCTTCGGGCAGCCGATTCGTCCTGGAGTTATGTCTTGTTCAGTGATTTTGCTTTGCGGCCGCAGTTGCTGCAGGCCGCGACCGAGCTTGGTTACGTTGATCCCACCCCGATTCAGAAGCGCGCAATTCCGCTCGTGCTGGAAGGGCGCGACCTGATGGCGGCCGCGCAAACCGGCACCGGCAAGACCGCGGCCTTTGCGCTGCCGATTCTCGAACGGTTGATGTTGAGCCCCTCGTTACCGCGCAGTCCGCGTGCCTTGATTCTGGTGCCGACGCGAGAACTGGCGACGCAGGTCAGCGATTCCTTTCGTACGCTGGCACGACAATTGCCGCTGCGCGGAACGCTGATATTTGGCGGCGTGAGTCCAAAGCCGCAGCTCGACGCGCTGTCGCATGGCGTGGACATCATCGTCGCGACCCCCGGACGACTGCTGGATCATCTGCAGACGCGCGCCGTCGATCTTTCGCACATTGACATGCTGGTATTGGACGAAGCCGACCGCATGCTCGACATGGGATTCATTAGACCCATTCGTCGGTTGATCGCTGCGCTGCCTGCGAAGCGTCAAACCTTGATGTTTTCGGCCACCTTCTCTGATGACATCCGCAGCCTGGCAAAGTCACTGCTGCGCGATCCTGTCAGCATCGATATCTCACCGCGCAACAGTTCGCCGGCACTGGTGGATCATCGGGTATATCATGTCGACTCCGCCGGCAAACACCCGCTGCTGACACGCCTGCTCGCCGATGGAGATATCAAACAGTCGCTGGTATTCACCCGCACCAAGCACGGCGCCAATCGTCTTGCAGAACGATTGGCACGCGACGGTCTTGCGTGCGTCGCTATCCATGGCAACAAATCGCAAGCCGCACGTACGCGTGCGTTGAACGATTTCAAGCAAGGTCGGGTGCGAATACTCGTTGCCACCGACATCGCAGCGCGCGGACTGGATATCAGCGAGTTGCCGCACGTCGTGAATTTCGAACTGCCACATGTACCGGAAGACTATGTGCACCGTATCGGTCGTACGGGACGCGCGGGATCGCCTGGGCGGGCGGTTTCACTCGTGAGCCGCGAGGAACGCGAGCGACTCCGCGCGATCGAAAAAATGCTCGGTCGGCCGATACCCGTCGCCGCATAACGCACGGCGGTAGCGGGCACTGTGGAGGCCGCGAACATCGACCGCGTCCGATTCGCGCACGTCTCAACCGGAGTTCTAAACCCGTTTCAGGTTAGCATCGATCCGGGAAAGAGTACTCGTCACGCGTCCCAATAGATCATCCACAGCGCCTGCGGTCGCATCGCTTCTGCGCATGCCCTCGTCATCCGCAGCTTGCAATTGCTGCAGCTGGTCTTTCCATTGCAAAAGGACCGCGCGCTTCTGCTCCACCGTCAGCTCACTCGATTCGCTCAACGCCTCGGGCGTGGCAAAGACACTCGCGGGATTCTTCATTGCTCTGTCAATGTCCATTGCAACCTACGACTCCGCCTTGGCAACTTTCGGCGTGATTGAAGTGACCTCCCGAATAGTACCGCTCAGGAGTACAGTCCGCCCGGGGATTGAGGAGAACTCAGGTGCTAAATCCGCTGCCAGACCTGGCCGAATGGCCGGAGCTCGATTGGGAGCAATGGAAGGACACCGCGACAACCCTTCACATGTGCATGCAGATCGTGGGCAAGACGCGTCTCGCTTTGACAGCCCGGCAAAATCACTGGTGGAACACTGCGTTCTATCTCACGGCGCGTGGGCTTACGACGTCGGCGATGCCGACGGATCACGGGATGCTGCTCGACATCGAGTTCGATCTGCTGTCCCACGAAGTGGTCTGTCGTACCAGCGCTGGGGAAATCGGCAGAGTCGCGCTGCGGGCTGTTCCGGTAGCTCAGTTTTTTACCGAATTCTTTAAGACCCTTGCGTCACTGGGAGTGTTGGTCCGGATTGATCCGACCCCGGTTGAAGTAGAGAACCCCATCCGCTGCGATCGGGACACGGTCCATTGCAGCTATGACAGCGATGCCGTCACACGTTTCTGGCACGTGCTGAGGATTGTGGACACGCTGCTGAAACGGTTCTCGACGAATTTCTATGGCAAGATCAGCCCGGTGCATTTCTTCTGGGGATCCTTCGATCTGGCCGTGACCCGATTCAACGGCAAGCGGGCGCCTGAGCGACCCAGCGCCGATTCGATTCAGGCCGAAGCTTATTCCCACGAGGTAATCAGCGTTGGCTTCTGGCCGGGCAACGGCGGATATGGTCACGCGGCGTTCTATTCCTACGCGGCGCCTGTGCCCGCGGGGCTCGACAAAGCCATCATTTCGGGTAAAGGCGGATTCAACTCCGATCTCGGTGAATTCATTTTGAATTATGCCGATGCTCGATCGGCAGCCGATCCCGTCGACACGGTGCTCGAGTTTCTGCAAGAGACTTATTCGGCCGCCGCGGATACAGCCACGTGGGATCGCCCCAATCTCGATCGCAACGATGAAGTCGCGCGCGCTGTGCGCCTCAAGAAGCCCCAGCGCAGCGGCGCGAGATAGCCGCCGCTGACGAGACGAGATTCGTTGATCATGGTGCTTGGCTCATGAACGCGGAAAAAACCACGATGACCCTCGGTTGGCGCGTCTACGGCCTGGGCGTGATGGCGTTGAGCCTGGTCTGCCTGGCGTGGGGGGACTTCGACCTGGGGCAGCCGGTGCCCAGGAGCTTTCCCGACCGCACCGCCCTGGCCTATGCCGCCGCGGCATTCATGCTCGTCGCGGGCGCGGCTGTCGAGTGGCGTCGGACCGCGGCCTGGGGTGCCGCGGCGCTCACCGCCTACTACGCGCTCGTTGTCGTCATCCTGATGAACGGCCGCCTCGTGCTCGCCCATTACGCCGAGTTCGGCACCTATAGCGGCGGCGCCGAGCAGCTCGCGATCGCGGCAGGCGGCCTGATCGTCTACGCCGCCAGCGCCAAGATCGATGCGGCCCTGGCCGCACGCCTCACGCGTCTGGGCCAAGTGGCGTTCGGGGTTTGTGCGCTGTTATTCGGCGGAGCGCATTTTTTCTATATGAACCTCACCGCCCCCCTGGTCCCCAAATGGCTGCCGGCTACGCAAGAGTTCTGGGCTTATGCGACCGGGGTTGGCCACATCGCGGCGGGCGTTGCGCTCCTGACGGGTGTGCAGGCCCGCCTTGCCGCGATCCTGCTGACCGCCATGTATGCATCCTTCACCCCGCTGGTGCACGTGCCGATGCTCCTGGCCGATCCCTCCAGCCATGTGAACTGGAGCGAGAACGCCCTGAATCTCACCCTGACCGGCGTCGCCTGGGTCGTGGCGGACTCGCTCACGCGGCCAAGGCGCTAGTGCAACGACTCTGGGACCGGCGAGCGACGGGTGCATCCCACGAGACGCTCACATCAGATCAACGCGCCGCCTGGTAACCTTGGCCGCGCAGCACCCGGCCGGGCAGCGCATTTGTCGGAGCGCCATCGGCGATGACCGGCACCCCATTGACCAGCACCCACTGCATGCCGACCGACAGTTGCTTCGGCGCACTGAAGGTCGCCTTGTCCGTGACCTGCTCGGGATCGAACACGACGATATCAGCCCACAGCCCGACCTTGAGGACACCGCGATCATTAAGGCGCACACGGGAAGCAGGCAAGCTGGTAAATTTTCGAATCGCCTGTTCGAGGCGCATGCGTCGTTCCTCGCGCACGTACTTGCGCAGCACGCGTGGAAAGGTCCCGTAGGCGCGCGGATGCGGAAACTCTTTGCCGAGGACACCCTCAGGCGAGGTGCCTTCGCTATCGTTGCAGAACGATACCCAGGGCTGAACGGCGGCCAGTGCAATATCGGGCTCGCTCATAGCGAAGACAGCCACGGTAGTTTGCGCCCCGTCTTCGACGAGGATGTCGAAAAGCGTGTCCTTGGGATCGGTGCCGCGCACCTTCGCGATCTCGGCAAGAGTGCGACCTTGCAGATCAGCCAGCTTAGGATTCAGCACGGTCGCGATCAGAATCGCTTCCGGACCCGCCACCGACTGCCATTCGTTGTCCCAGCCGGTCGCCGCGGTGGCAAGTTCCGTCTTGAGGCGCGCCCGCACTGCCGGATCCTGGAGCCGCTCGATCAGTTTCGCGTTACCGCCGTCGTGCGCCCAGGGGGGAATGAAGGCCGACAGGTCGTTATACCAAGCCGGATAGGCGTACGTGTCGGCCGCGATATCCACGCCCGCGGCACGGGCGCGGTCGATGCGCGCGACGATCTCCGGCATAAGGCCAAAGTTGCCGACGCCGCCGGCCTTGAGATGCCAGATTTCGACGGGGATATGCGCCTCACGACCGATGCGGATCGCCTCGTCGATCGAGGCCATGATTGATTCCTGCTCGGAACGCATGTGGGTCGCGTAGATTCCACCGAACTGCGCCGCGGTACTCGCCAGAGCGATCAGTTCCTCTGTGCTGGCGTACGGCGCCGGAGCGTATTCCAGGGCACTCGATAGCCCGAGCGCTCCCTGACGCATGGCGGTGGCGACGATTGCCTGCATGCGGCTCAACTCGTCCGCGCTCGCCACGCGATCGGCATATCCGACGATCATCTCGCGTACCGTCGTGGCGCCGACGTACGTTGCGATGTTGATACCGATGCCCTGCCTCTCGAGCCGTGCGAAGTATGCGGTGAAGTCAGTCCAGTCCTGTGTAATCCCGTAGTGACGGAATTTGGGGACCGCTTCCCTGGCAATCACGGCATCGACGGGGGCGACGGATTCGCCCTCGCCCGTGATCTCTGTCGTGATTCCCTGAAAGATCTTGGAAGGTACGTGCGGGTTCACGAGCATCGTTAGTTCGGACTGACCGAGCATGTCGATAAACCCCGGTGCCACGACCCGCCCTGCGGCGTTGATGCGCCGATTCGCCGTGGCCTCGTGGAGTTGGCCGATTGCGGCGACGCGTCCCGCGCGAATGCCGACGTCGGCAGCGAACCAGGGTGCGCCGGTGCCGTCGATGACGCGGCCGTGCTCGATGATCAGGTCATAGCTCGGCAGTGCCCCATCCGCAGCAAGCGATGGCGGGACGCCGAGTGCGAGGGATAATACGCTGAGCGCGGCAACGCGCCGCGTCGCAGCGGGCCAAGCGTTCTCATTAGCCGCCATGACGGGTTTCAGCAGTGACACGGCGACGATGCTGGAAGTTATGCTTTAGTTTAGCAACTACCCCGGGCGGAAGGGAGGCGTAAGCGACCCCACAATAATGCGCGCGCCAGGCAAACTGCGCCGCCGTTGATCCAATCTGACCCGCTTTGGCGAGGACTTTCCCTTGAAATACTCGAAGTTGGCGACTTTGACGCTCGGCCTCGTTCTATCGCCCCAGCTGATTACCGCCGCTCACTCGGCCGATCAAGTGACTCAATCCGTGCGCGCGGAGATTGACAGGCAGAAGATTCCGGGATTGGCGTTGTTGGTGGCTCGCAATGGCGAGATCATTCGCGCGGAAGGTTATGGGCTGGCAAACGTAGAGTTGCACGTTGCGGTAGAGCCGGGGACGATTTTTCAGTCTGGGTCCGTCGGTAAACAGTTCACCGCAATCGCGGTAATGATGTTGGTGGAGGCGGGAAAGGTCGGGCTCGACGATCCCCTCAGTAAGTACTTTTCGTCAGCGCCAACCTGGTGGAGACAAGTCACGGTGCGCGAACTGCTCAGCCACACCGCGGGCTTCACCGACTATCCGGAAAACTTTGATTTCCGCAAGGACTATAGCGAAGACCAGCTCGTCGAGATTGTCGCAGCAATCCCGCCGGCCTACACACCAGGCACGAGCTGGAGCTACAGCAATTTAGGCTACCTGACGCTCGGCATCTTGATTCACCGAGTCACTGGTGAATTCTACGGTGACTTTCTGCAGCAGAGGATTTTCAAGCCGCTCAACATGTCGACAGCCCGCATCATCAGCGAGGCGGATATTGTTCCGAATCGATCCTCGGGATACCGCCTGGTCGACGGACACCTGAAGAATCAGGAATGGGTGTCGGCGACAGTTAACACGACCGCGGACGGCAGTCTGTATTTTTCCATCCTGGATCTCGCTAAATGGGATGCCGCGCTGTACTCAGACCAGCTGGTAAAGAAGCAAACCCTGCAACAGATGTGGACGGTAACAACGCTGCGCAACGGAAAACCCAATCCAGGGCACTACGGTTTTGGATGGTTCATTGAATCCAGGAAGGGTCATCGCGTAGTGGAACATGAAGGGCAATGGCAGGGGTTCGAATGCCAGATTTCCCGCTACCTGGATGAAGGGATTACCGTGGCAGTTCTGACAAACCTCGGTAGTGCCAAACCACAACGGATTGCAGATGCCGTGGCGGCAATTTACCTGGCAAAGAAGCCCGCGCCATAGATACATCATTCAGACCCCCGATGCCGTCCGTTCGCCTCGAGGTCTACATCCAGCCGCGCGCCTCCACGCTCTGCTGCGCACACGGAGGGATCGCGGGTGATGCCGGATCAATCCGTCGGAGAAGTTTACATTGGGATAATGTGCCCCGTGGAGAATCGGGGCGGACATTACAGCGAATCAAGGGCTTGGCCTCCGTGGCATGCCGAATGCAGAGAGTCCCTGGCCGGGTTTTGCCACGCCGTGCTCGGGCCACTACAAGAAACCGCGCGACGCGCGGCGCTGATCATTCCCGGCACCATTGTCAGTGCACCGCCTGTGGGGCGGAGCCTAGTCTGAGAGAAATCCAGAGCGAGAAGCTCGCCGCGCAACGGGTGGCCATGATGCACATGTGTCGCACCGCATCCCTTTCCAGGTGAGCCCCAATTCAGGTTCACGACTGCGGAGCGCGGGGGTGGCGGCGTGCATGGTCGCCGCCGCCGGGGCGGCATTTGCTGCGGGGAGTCGCCCGGTTGAATACCTCGATGAGGAAACTGGTGCGACCGTCGCGGTCGTCGGCAAGCCGCTGGTCTTCGCGCGTGAGAGTTCAGGATTCGCTGGCGATTACGTCACGCTGGCCGCAGTCGCCGTGGATCGGAGCGGCGAGCTCAATTACGTACTGGTCGGATATATCTGGTCGGCCGGTGCGCCTCGGGAGCCTGAACACACACCGCTGAGCGCTGCAGGACTCGTGCTGCAGGCCGACGATCGACGCATTGAGCTTACTTTGCAGCGGCGCTCGGCGCGTGAGCTCGGTATCGGTGTGCCGGTGCACCGCCCACCTTTTGGCTCCGCGACATCGCACGCATATGCGATCGATCTGGCTACGATGCAAGTGATAGCCGATTGCCATCACCTGTCGCTGTACCTCCAAAACGACAGCGCACCCGTGATCTACGAACTCTTCCAGGATCGGCGCGACGCGCTTAAGGAGTTCGTACGCTTCCTGAGCGCCAGGGATTGAGGGCGCGCGAGGCCGATCTGCGCCGTGGCGTTGTTGTCGACCATGCTGTGCGGGATGGACCACGAGCCCAGCACAGGTAAAAATTGCCGTCGGCAAGCTTTATTCTACGTAGCCGCTCCTGCACTTGAGGGGACCGTCGTGCTCACACTCTATGACTACCTGCCATCGCAGAATGGCTGGAAGGCCCGGGTTTTGCTCGGGCTGCTGGAGATTTCATATCACAGTCGCATTGTGTCGATTTTCGAGGGCGAGAGTCGCAGTGAAGCCTTCTTGAATCTCAATCCGGCCGGCGCCATCCCCGTGCTCGAGATCGAGGATGGACGTACGATCGCCGAATCAAATGCGATCCTCGCTTATCTTGCCGAGGGCACGCCGCTTCTGCCGACCGACCGCTATCAACGCGCTAAAGTCATGCAGTGGCTGTTTTTCGAACAATACAATGTTGAACCGGTTATCGGTTCGCTGCGCTTCTGGACACTGACCGGACGACTCGAGCGCAACGCGAGCATGGTCGCTGCAAAGCGCGAAGCCGCAGCACGCACTCTCGCCGCCTTGGACCGAAGCCTCGCCAATACTCTGTTTCTAATCGGCAAGGAACTGTCGATCGCGGATATTGCGGTTTATGCCTACAGCCATCGAGCCGAGGACTGCGGGTTCCTGCTGACGGATTACCCGGCGTTTGTCGCCTGGTGTGTCCGCCTGCGAGATGCCATCGGGTGTGACTATCCCGTCTATCCGTACAGCGTTGACCCACATTCCGCTGCCTGAGCAGCACCTTCAATTGGTTGCCGCCGGGCCGCCTGCCACGGCCCGCCGGCCTTCAACCGCCTGCCAGATCAGCAATACGGGCGCTCCGACTGCGATGTCGCGCGCCCTTTTCAACAGGGACACGGCCAGGCCGAATTCCGCGCCGACACCGAACAGCGGCGCGAGAACGACGTAAGCGGCTTCCTGCACCCCCAGCGCATTGGGGACGAACGCGGCGGCGCTGCGACTCGCGTAGACGAGACTTTCGATCGCGATTGCGGCTGTGAGATCGACGTGTGCCCCGATCAGGCGAAAGGCGATCCAGGTGCCGATCGCGCTGGCGATCCATGCGGCGAGATGCAACGCCGCCGAAAGTCCGATCCGCGCCGGAGAAGCGTAGATCGCGTCGAGCCTGGCGGCTACCGCGGCGGGCGCCACGGCGCGAGGCAGGATACGCGCAGCGAGTTTTTCAGTGATCCTGTGGCCGTAGCGCTGCAAAGCGATAAACAGTGCGCCGGCGACGCAAGCGAGCAACAGGCCGATGATGGACACCGATGTCAGTGACGACGCCAAAGAGGATCGCGGCGCGCGAGTGCTCAATAGCATGACGCCGAGCGCAACGTAGGCGATCTGCGCCAGTAACTCGGTGGTCACATCGACGATCATTGAAGCAAAGGCCAGCGGCATGGCAATCCCGTGCAGGATCGCCGCACGCGCGCCGAGCAGGATTCCGCCGAACTGGGAAAACGGCAGCACCTCGGCGGCCGCATCCCGAACCATCCGCGCCCAGATCAGAACCCACAGTCGCGTACCCGCAGTCTCGGGCAGCAACAGGTACCAGGCCGCTCCCAGCAGCACGAAAACTCCCAAAGCATAGAGGCAGAGGATCGCAAAACCACCCGCTCCGACCGCCAGGGCCGCCGCGAGCACGGCGCCCCAGCCGACATACATGACGAGGTAGAGGGCGAGAGCGAGTCCCAGGGCTGTGATCAGGACGATGCGTAGTTTCATGCAGTGGTCACGATCAGGCGCGCATGCAACGACGCACCAATCGTGCCAGGGTCGGAACGACCCAGGGTCGCAGCAAGCGCTGGTCGTAGCGACTCATGCGTCGCTCGTTTTCTGCCAGGCAGAGGTCGATCAGCGCAGCGACGTCGATATCCTCGCCAAGCGACTTTGCCCCGGTGACGGTGAAATTGTTGTCCTGAACGCCGCTGCCCACGTTGCGCGCGATGCCGATACGCTCCCAGATCAGAAACATCCACACGCTCAACACTTTCAGTTCGAAGGACGGCCGGCGCCAAAGCGGCATGGTGCGCCGATGCCATGCAGCCCAGTTGACGAAGAACAGGATGTGACGGGCCTCTTCCTGAATGACGGGCTCGAAGGTGTCGACGAGCGCCTCCGGAAAGTATCCGGAACGCTTGGCCGATTCGAACAAGCCGAAGGCGAAGAAGCTGTCGATGCACTCGCTGTAACCGGTCACCATGAAGGCCCATTGCGGATCGCCCTGCACAACGTATGGCGGCTCGGGCGCCAGCGCGATGCCATAGGCCGCGACGAGATTGGCGAGGACGTGCTTGTGGCGGCCCTCCTCGAAAGCGTTGAGTTCGATCGCCTGCCGCAGTAGCGGATCGGCAGTGACCGCGGCGTAGGCAGCGACGTTGAGCCGGGCCCGCCCTTCGGTCTGCACCGCGATGTCCCAGATCGGCAGGCTGGTGAGGCGATCGCGCACCTCGGAATCGAGCTTGGGCCAGTCGATCACCGCGGGTTTGTAGGGGTTGAAGGTGTCCAGCAACGTCCGGCAGAAGAGGCGCTTGTGTGCCTCGCTGCCGAGGCGAATCGGCCCCGCGGGGATTGATTCCGGCGCGCCGGAGAATGCGGACGTCACCGGTAGGGGCGCACTCACGGTAACCGACTCCCGCTCGGCGCCACCCCGTGAGATGCATGCGGCGTCTCGGCAGCGAGGAAATCGCCGAATCCGCCCAGCCGCAACGAGGGATCGCGGCACGCCGCGACAACCTCTGGAGCCATGAGGGCATCGAGCTCTTCGCGATAGTGATAATCAGCCGCCGCCCCAGCGAACGGACCGCTAGCCGGATGCAGATAGATCTCGTTGAGGCCATCCGGCAGGTTGCGAATCAGACCCGCCAGACGGTGCCGCGTTATTTGCCCGGACCATCGAAGTCCGAAGACCCGATCGGGCACGAGGAGCCCGGCAGCGCGCAGACGGTGGCGCAGCAGCAGCGCCCAGGGTGCCGTGAGCAGCGCCGGCGCCCACGGTATTGCTGGCTCGATCCGGCGCAGCACCTGCGGCGGTTCGAGCGGTGCGCGGACGGCGCGCAAGCCGTAGCGCGGGCCGATCGTGGCGATCAACCCACCGACCACCGGATGCAGATGGAAATGCTTGTGCGCGTTGCAATGATCGAGGCTGACGCCCATGGCGCTGAAGGCCGCGAATTGGGCGTTGATCTCGGCCGCCAGTTGGCGGCGCGCCTGCCGGCTGAAGGCTATGACGGTCGCGAGCGCCGCCATATTGGCATGAAACACCCCATTGCCATCTACCAGTTGCCGCACGGCAGCGGCGGGAAGCAGCGGCCGGCCGTCCACCAGCACCAGATGCAGACCGACGCGCAGCGAAGGCATGCGCTGCGCGCGCGCCGCAGCGTCGGCGGCGGCAGGTGCCGAGACCATCAGGCTGGCGGCGGTGAGGACGCCGCGGCGATGACCTGCTTCGACGGCGTCGTTGACTTCGCGGCTTACGCCGAAATCATCCGCCGTGATGATCAGCCGCTTCAAGCACTATCCCGCCGCGTCCGCAGGAAGCGGAAGAATTCCACCCCCTCGCGCAGCCGGCGCTTCATCATCCCGGGGCTCGCGATCATCTCAGCCAGGATGGCAGCGATCTTGGAGGGGCGGAAATAGAACTTCCGGTAGAAATCCTCGACGGAATTGAAGATCTCGCCGTGGCTGAGATGCGGATAGTTCAGTGGCGCAATCTGCGTGCCTTCCTGAGTCAGCAGATCGATTTCCTCGTTGTAGAGCCAACCGTTTTCCTTGGCCTGCCGGTAGAGGAACGTGCCGGGGTAGGGAGCCGCGAGCGAGACCTGAATCGTGTGGGGATTGATCTCCTTGGCGAACTCCAGCGTCTGCTGGATCGTTTCGCGGGTTTCACCCGGCAGACCGAGAATGAACGTGCCGTGGATGACGATGCCGAGCTCGTGGCAGTCCCTGGTGAAGCGGCGGGCGAACTCCACCCGCATGCCTTTCTTGATGTTGAACAGGATCTGCTGATTGCCGGATTCATAGCCGACGAGCAGCAGACGCAGGCCGTTATCCTTCATGACCTCCAGCGTTCGGCGTGGAACATTGGCCTTGGCATTGCACGACCAGGTAAGGCCGAGCTTGCCCAACTCCCTGGCCAGCGCCTCGACACGCGGCACATTGTCGGTCAGCGTGTCGTCGTCGAAGAAGAATTCCTTCACCTGCGGGAAGGCGGCTTTCGCCCATTTCATCTCCGCGACGACATTTTCCACCGAGCGCACCCGGTAACGATGCCCGCCCACGGTCTGCGGCCACAGGCAGAAGGTGCAGCGCGACTTGCAGCCGCGTCCGGTGTAGAGGGAGATGTAGGGATGCAGCAGGTAGCCGCCGAAGTAGTTCTCGATCGTGAGGTCGCGTTTGTAGACCGGTGTCACCCAGGGAAGCGCATCCATGTCCTCGAGAACTTCGCGGTTGTCGTTGTGAACGATGAGGCCCGCGTCGTTGCGGTAGGACAGCCCCTTGATATCGCCCCAGGGTCTGCCCGCGGCGACTTCCTTGATCGTGAAGTCGAACTCGTTGCGCGCGACGAAATCGACGGCGGGTGCGGCGATCAGGCTCTTGTCGGGCTCGACCGCGACCTTGGCACCGATGAAGCCGATTTTGATGTCGCGGTTGACCGCTTTGATCTGCGCCGCCGTGTTCACGTCCGCTTTGAAGGAGGGCGTGGAGGTGTGCATCACCACGAGGTCGCGGCTGCCGAGCTCCGGAGCGATGTCGGCAAATTTCAGCCGGTGCGGTGGCGCATCGATGAGCTTCGACCCCTCGATCAGCGCCGCGGGCTGTGCGAGCCAGGTCGGGTACCAGAACGAGCGTACTTCGCGTTTCATCTGGTAGCGCGCACCGGCGCCGCCGTCGAAGCCGTCGAAGGAAGGCGGATGCAGAAATAGCGTTCTCATCATGCAGGTCCTCGGCAGCTGACGCGCGCATGGGGTTGCCGCACGAATTGGCGCTCAGGGGATCGCATGAGCCGAACCATCGCGGGCGATGCGGTAGCGCGCGTGCCGCCATTGTACGCGGCGCGCGAGGAAGCCCCGGCACCATAGCGTAAAGTTCAGCAAGTCCGTGAGCGGCACCACCCAGAACTGCAGCAGGGTCGAACGGGCACCGCGCGCGCTGCAATGTATCAGCAGTCGCGCCACTGCCGTGACGGTGAGCATGGCTAACGATGGCCAGGCGCCGACGGCCAGCAGAGTTCCCAGGGCGGCCGGTGCCAGACCGAAGGTGAAGAAGCAGCAAGCGTAACCCAGCGGACGTACCGCCCGAATCGTGCGCAGCCAGCGCAGCTCGTGCCGCACGAGGTCGTCAAGGCTGCACTCGTCGACCACCGTCCCGACTACCACCTCGGACAGCACGGTGCGCAACCCCATCCGCCGCGTCAGCTCGCCCAGCCGGTAGTCATCCGCCAGCTGATTGGCTATGGATATGAATCCGCCGCTGCGCGCCAACACCTCCCGGCGCAAGCCAATGGTTGCCCCGAAGGCGAACGCACGCGAGCCGAGCAGTGCTGCCACGTACACTGAGGGCATGAACCAGTCGTTTATGAAGGCGGATTCCAGCAGCGACCAGGTTCCGCGCCCCGGACAACCGCGGTAGGGACAGGTGACGATGCCGACCTCGCTGTCGAGCAGCGGCGGGACCACTCTGGCCAGATAGTCGGGCGCAACGCGCACGTCACTGTCCGCGATCACCAGATAGTCGTAACGGGCCAACGGCATCATGTTGATCAGGTTGCTGACCTTGCCGCTGCTGCCATGCTGCCTTGAATTGATGGCAAGCTGCAGGTCCCGCCCCGGAAACTCGCGTTGCAACCTGCGCACGACAGTGAGTGCAGGGTCATCCGCATCGCGCACGCCGAAGACGATCTGGAAGCGCGGGTAGCTCTGGTCGCAAAATGAGCGCAGGCAGGCGTAGAGCTCGCGCTCGGCGCCACACAGGGGTTTCAGGATCGTCACCGGCGGCAGCGTCGCAGGCACGGATTGCCAGGGGATGCGCCGCGCTCGCGAGGCCAGCCATGCTGCGAGGGCATAGGCCATGGCGAGTCCGCTGAGAGCGGTGCCGATCCAGTAGAACCATGCCTGAGCCGTATCCACTCAATGATCTCCTGGGCTGGTGCCGCGGAGCGTAGGCGGCCACGGGGCTCTGCGCTCTCACTCGGAAGGAAGATTGCTGTAACGCGACAGGCAGCTATCATGCACAATCGGGGTGTCGATGCCGCAGAGCCTGCGGTCGCGGCACGCCCAGGCCCGTTCCCGGCCTGCGGGCTGACTGTACCGGTATCTGCGGAGTCTAGTAAATGGATCTGTCTCCTAACTGTCAGAGCCCCGACACCCATGCTTCAGCCGATTCCGACACGCTGATCCTGGTGGATGACGCCGACCGCGAGGTCGGCCACCTGAGCAAGACTGAGTGCCACCAGGGCGCTGGCGTCCTGCATCGCGCCTTTTCGCTGCTGATCTTCAATAACGCCGGCGAGCTGCTGCTGCAGCAGCGAGCGGCGTCGAAACGGCTCTGGCCGCGATACTGGTCCAACAGCGTCTGCAGTCATCCGCGACGCGCCGAGGCCATGGAGGCGGCAATTCACCGGCGCCTCCATGAGGAGCTGGGCCTGCGCTGTCCATTGCATTTTCTATTCAAGTTTCGCTACCAGGCGCAATTCGACACGGCAGGCTCCGAGCACGAGCTGTGCTCGGTGTTCATCGGTCGCTGCAGCGATCGGCCGAGAATCAATCGCCATGAGATTCTCGCCTGGCGCTGGCTCAGCCCCGAGGCCGTGCAGGCCGAGATCAGCGGCAGTGACGCGGGGCGTTTTACTCCCTGGTTCATACTCGAGTGGCAGCGCATCTGGCGGGATCACCGCACATCCGTGCTCGCCCTGCAACAGGAGTAAGCGTTGGCCATTCCTCTGTTCCAGATGTACCGCGTTGCCAGCTACCTCGCCGGCTGCAAGCTGCGCGGCGAGAAACGCTATCCGCTGGTGCTCATGCTGGAACCGCTGTTCCAGTGCAATCTTGCCTGCGGCGGCTGCGGCAAGATCGACCATCCGAAGGACATCCTGCAAAAGCGCATGAGTGTCGCGGACGCGTTGCATGCCGTTGATGAGTGTGGAGCTCCCATAGTGTCCATTCCCGGCGGTGAGCCGCTGATTCACCGCGAGCTGCCGCAGATCGTCGCTGGAATCATCGCGCGCCGGAAGTTCGTTTATCTGTGCACGAACGCCATTCTTCTGCCCAGACATATCGATGAATATCGGCCGTCACGCTACTTCACGTGGTCGATCCATCTGGATGGCAATCGCAAACGTCACGATGAATCAGTGTGCCAGGAGGGGGTGTTCGACAAGGCCGTCGCGGCAATCCGCCTTGCGCGCAGCAAAGGCTTTCGTGTGACCGTCAACTGCACGCTCTTCAGCGGCGAGGACCCGGACGCAGTAGCTGAATTCTTCGACACGGCGATGAATCTCGGCATCGAAGGAATCACGGTTTCGCCCGGTTACAGCTATCACCATGCGCCGCGGCAGGACGTTTTCCTCGGGCGCAGCGCGAGCAAGCGCCTGTTCCGCGAGATCTTCAAACGCCGTCGCGCCTCCAGCAGACGGTGGTCCTTCAATCATTCCGCGCTGTTCCTGGATTTTCTCGCGGGTAACCAGAGCTATCAGTGCACGCCGTGGAGCAACCCGACCTATAACATCTTCGGTTGGCAGCGGCCCTGCTATCTGCTGTCAGATGAGGGTTACGCGCCCAGCTACCGCTCGCTGCTGCAGGATACGCAGTGGGATCAGTACGGCGTAGGACGCAATCCCCGCTGTGACAACTGCATGGCTCACTGCGGTTTCGAGGGCACCGCGGTCAATGATGCCTTCTCTCATCCGCTCAAGGCGCTGCAAGCGGCGCTGCGCGGTCCGCGGGTCACCGGCCCGATGGCTCCCGAGTTGCCGATCCTGTATGGCGATCGCCAGCAGCGCCTGGCGGTGGCAGTGCCGCTTAGCGAGCTGCGACGCGCGCCCCGCGAATCCGCCGGCCGGCCCTCAGCGAGGCTGCCGTAGTGGGCGACGGGTGCGGTTGAGGGAGCCGTGAGCAGCACAGCCGATTTTCGCTTTGCCGAGCAGGCCGCGGCGGTCACGCCCGATGCATTCAGCGCGCAGCTCGCATCCTGGCGAGCCCGCATGGAGCGGGCGTTGGCGGCGAGGCTACCTGAGCCGGACGCGGTGCCGGTGCGTCTGCACCAGGCCATGCGCTACAGCGTACTGGGCGGGGGCAAGCGCGTTCGTCCGCTATTGTTCTTCGCCACCGCGCGGACCGTGGGTCTCAGCGAGGACGAGGTCGAGGCGGCAGCCTGCGCCATCGAGCTGGTGCATGTGTACTCGCTGGTGCACGATGACCTGCCGGCCATGGACGATGACGATCTGCGCCGCGGCAGGCCCACCTGTCACAAGGCGTACGACGAGGCGACCGCCGTGCTGGTGGGCGACGCCCTGCAGCCACTCGCCTTTCAGTTGCTCGCTCGCGATCCCGCGCTGCCGGCCGCGCCGACCCTACGTCTGGGACTGATCGAATTGCTGGCCCAGGCGAGCGGTACCTTTGGCATGGCCGGAGGGCAGGCGATCGACCTGGACGTACAGGGCAAGCAGCTCGGCATTGCGCAGGTGGAGGCGATGCACGCGCGCAAGACCGGTGCGTTGATCCGCGCCAGTGTGCTGATGGCGGCCGCCTGCGTACCTTCGCTCGAGACGCGTCTGTCCCAGGCATTGGCCGGTTTTGCGAGTCCAATCGGTCTGGCCTTCCAGATTCAGGACGACCTGTTGGATGTGCTCGGAGACCCCGCCACGCTGGGCAAGGCCACCGGCGCAGACCGCGCGCGCGCCAAACCCACCCATCCCGCCGTCATCGGCATCGCGGCCTCGCAGGAGCGGGTGCGCCTGCTGCACGCCCAGGCGGTCGATGCCCTGTTGCCTTTTGGAAATCGCGCCCAACCCCTGCGCTTGCTGGCCGACTGGTTGCTCGCGCGCCGCTTTTGACCCGGCTGTGTGTCGCGCTCGACTCGAGCAGCAGCGGATACTTGCGGGCCGCCCCACTCATGCGGTCGAGTGTACACTGCCCATGCCAGGGCCAGAGCGTGGACTTGGCTGATTGGTTCGTCTCATCCATCACCCGTCGAGATTTTGATATTCGCACGATGTCCTCAGGCGCGGTTCAAATCGGTCTCGAAGTTTCCGACGAGGTGTACCAGGACCGGACTCTCCCGCACGTGTCGCGAACCTTCGCGCTCACCATTCCTCAGCTGCCTGCCGGCCTGCGGACGCCGGTTACGAACGCCTATCTGTTGTGCCGGATCGCCGACACGATCGAAGATGAGCCGGCGCTGTCGGCGGACGAAACCTTCATACTCCTGCGGCGCTTCTCCGCAGTGGTTTGCGGCAGGGAGGAAGCGGCGTTGCTGGCGAGGGAGGTCGGGCAGCGCCTTACGGACCGCGTGCCGCCGGCCGAGCGCGATCTGGTGTGCAACATGGAGCGCGTCGTCCGGATAACCGCGCGTCTTGACGATCAGCAGCGCGCCGCGATCCAGCGGTGCATCGAGGTGATGTGCTTTGGCATGCATCATTTCCAGCGCACCGCCAGCCCGCGCGGACTACCGCGCGCAAGTGACCTCGACAGCTACTGCTACTTTGTTGCAGGTGTCGTCGGTGAAATGCTCACGGAGCTGTTTTGCGGCTATTCACCGCTGATCTCCAGGCAGCGCGCGGCCCTGCATAATCTCGCCGTATCCTTCGCGCAAGGGCTGCAGATGACGAATATACTCAAGGACCTGTGGGAAGACCGCCGCCGCGGAGCGTGCTGGCTGCCGCAGGAGGTCTTCAGCCGCTATGGCGTCGACCTCGAGCAGCTGTCGCCGGAGCGACACGACTCCCGTTTCGATGCCGGCATGCGGGAGTTGATCGGCGTGGCGCACGCTCACCTGCGCAACGCGTTGTCCTTCACGCTGCTGATTCCGCGCACGCAGCCGGGCATCCGGCGTTTCTGTCTGTGGGCTGTTGGCCTTGCCGTGCTCACGCTGCGCAAGATCGAGCGCACACCGGGATTTACCAGCGGCGCGCAAGTGAAGGTGTCCCACGCAGCAGTCGCGCTGACACGAATCCTCACCAGCCTTGCGGTGCGTAGTAACTGGCTGCTGATGCGCCTGTTCGAGGGCGCCGCTCGCGGTCTGCCGCTCGCGGCGCCGTCGGCTGTGCAGCCGCCGACCCGCGCGGGCATGTTTGCAGCGCAGATACCGGCAGGGACGACGGAATACGGCAGGCTGCAACTGCAGCCGCCGCTGGAGGGCTCGGGGTACGGATCTGATGGGAGCTCTGCACCGTGAACCGCGGCTCGCCCATGGTGGATTCGCTCGCCGTTGCGGCAAGCACTGCAAGCGCAAACGAGCCCAAGGTGCGCAGGCTCGCGCAACTCTCGCCGCTCGATCGCGCGATCGCCGCCGCGCGCGACGCGCTGATCGGTCGGCAGAGCTCGCAGGGTTACTGGCTGTTCGAGCTCGAGGCGGATTGCACGATTCCCGCCGAGTACATCCTGCTGATGCATTTCCTGGACGAAATTGCTGTTCCTCTGGAGGCCAAGCTCGCAGCTTATCTGCGCACTCGTCAGGCAGAGCATGGTGGCTGGCCGCTGTACCACGGCGGCGACTTCGACATGAGCTGCAGCGTCAAGGCGTACTTTGCCCTGAAGCTTGCCGGCGACGGCCCCGACGCTCCCCACATGGCGCGGGCGCGCGCGGCGATTCTGCAGCGCGGTGGCGCAGCCCGGGCCAATGTGTTCACCCGCATCACGCTGGCGCTGTTCGGGCAGATTCCCTGGCGCGGGGTGCCCTATATTCCGGTCGAGATCGTGCTGCTGCCGCGCTGGTTTCCCTTCCATCTCGACAAGGTGTCCTACTGGTCCCGCACGGTGATGGTGCCGCTGCTCATTCTGTGCACGCGCAAGCCCGTCGCCAGCAACCCACGCAAGGTGCACATTCGCGAGTTGTTTACCACGCCGCCCGAGGACGAGCGTCACTATTTTCGACACGTCAGGCGCGCCGGCATACTGGGCCCGGCCTTCCTGGCGCTCGACAGGCTTGGCCGCTGGCTGGATCCGCTGATTCCGGCGCCGGTTCGCGAGCACGCCACGCGCCGCGCCGAGGCATGGATACTCGAGCGCCTGAACGGCGAGCAGGGTCTGGGAGCGATCTTTCCTGCGATGGTCAACGCACTCGAAGCGCTGGCAGTACTTGGTTATCCCGGCCACGACCCGCGGCGGCTCGCCGCCAAGCGCGCCCTCGAGAGGCTTGTGGTGAAGGACGCCGCCAGCGCCTACTGCCAACCCTGTTTTTCACCGGTCTGGGACACCGCTTTGGCCAGCCTCGCGCTGCAGGAGACGGGTGACGCTGACGCGCTCGCCGCTTCTGTCCGCGCGCTCGACTGGCTGCAGCCGCTTCAGATCCTGGACACCCCGGGCGACTGGCGGGCACGGCGTCCGCATCTGGCAGGCGGCGGTTGGGCGTTTCAATTCTCCAACGATCACTACCCCGATCTTGACGACACCGCCGCAGTGGCCTGGTCGATGCACCAGACGCACGATCCGGCGCGCTACGCGCATGGCTTGGCGCGCGCGCTGGATTGGCTGGTCGGTATGCAGAGCAGCGATGGAGGATTCGCTGCATTCGACGTGGATAACACTCACTACTATCTCAATGCGATTCCATTCGCTGATCACGGCGCGCTGCTCGACCCGCCTACCAGCGACGTCACCGCCCGGGTCGTGACGGTGCTCGCGCGGGTCGGCCGTGCCCAGGACGGCTCAGCGCTGGCGCGGGCAATCCAATTCCTGCGCAAACAGCAGGAGGTGGACGGCTCATGGTTCGGCCGCTGGGGCACGAACTACATCTACGGCACGTGGTCGGTTCTGGCCGCGTTCGCACAGGCGGGCATCGGCCCCGATGATCCCGCCACACGCCGCGCGGTGAGCTGGCTTGAAGCCAGGCAAAACGCTGACGGCGGCTGGGGCGAGAGCAATGACACCTACGCGGCCCCGCATCCTGCAGGCACAAAATCCGCCAGCACCCCCCATCAGAGCGCCTGGGCACTGCTGGGGCTTCTGGCCGCCGGGCAGGCCGGATCCGATGCGGTACGCTGCGGCGTCGAGTACCTGTTGCGAATACAGCAGGCAGACGGGCTGTGGAGTGACCCCAGCTTCACCGCCCCCGGGTTTCCGCGGGTCTTCTACCTCAGATATCACGGCTATTGCGCCTATTTTCCGCTGTGGGCACTGGCGGCGTACCGGACTCTGGCACGGCTCGGAACCACGCATTGAACGTGGTCGGCATCGTCTCGGCTCTCGCGGCCGAGGCACGCCATCTGGGTCCCACGACGCAGCGGCGCGCGGCGCTCGCATGCCTCGCAGACGGGACACTGGTCGTGGTGAGCGGTATCGGTGCCAGCGCTGCGGCCGGTGGCGCGCGCGCGCTCATCGACGCGGGCGCGACCGCATTGATCAGCTGGGGCATGGCCGGGGGGCTCGATCCGGCGCTGACCTGCGGCACCATCTTCCTGCCGAGCGAGGTGATTTCGCCTGAGGGCGCCGCCGTCGTGACGGCGCGCTACTGGCGCGAGCGGCTGCGTACGGCGCTCGCTGCGCACCACCCGGTGGCCGGCGGCACGCTGCTGACGAGCCCACGAGCGATCGGATCCAGCACTGACAAGGCCGCGGCCTTTCGGCGCACCGGGGCGGCAGCGGTGGATATGGAGAGTCTCGCCGTCGCGGAAGTCGCCGGCTCCCACCAGCTGCCATTTAGCGTCGTGCGCGTGATCGTCGACACTGCCGCCGATAGCCTGCCTGCGGCCGTGATCGCCGCCGGCAGCCGCGCAGGACATCTACGGATCGGGCGCCTGCTTGCCACACTCGCACTGGCGCCCGGTGAGCTTCCCGCGCTGCTGCGTTTGCTATCGCGTTATCGTGTCGCAAGCCGCTCTTTGCAAGCCGTTGCGCGCACCGGTACCCCGGCCCGGCACGCGTTTCCGATCGTGCCGGAGGCACTCACCTCATGAGGGCGCTGGTTACGGGCGCAACGGGCTTCGTTGGCTCGGCGGTCGTCAGGGCGCTGGCGGGCGCGGGGTGGGAGGTGCGCGCCCTGGCACGCGCCAGCTCCGATCGCCGCAATCTGCAACACCTTGCCGTCGACATCGTCGTGGGGGATCTCGCCGATACACCATCGCTCGATTGCGCCCTTACCGGTTGCCAGGCGCTGTTTCATCTCGCGGCCGACTATCGCCTGGGCGCGCCCGAGCCGCAGCAGCTCTATCGAACCAACGTAGAAGGAACGCGCAATATCCTCGCTGCCGCCCGCCGGGCCGGGGTTGCGCGCGTCGTCTATACCAGCAGCGTCGCCACCATCGGCTTGCCTGGCGACGGTTCGCCCGGCACAGAGGCAACGCCGGTGGCGCTGGCAGACATGATTGGGCACTACAAGCGCTCGAAGTACCTGGCGGAGCAGCTCGCTTGCGGGGCGACCGAGGCCGGCATGTCGGTGGTGATCGTCAATCCCTCGACCCCCATCGGGCCAGGCGACGTAAAGCCTACGCCGACCGGCCGGATCGTCGTGGACGCCGCATCCGGGCGGATCCCCGCCTACCTCGATACCGGACTCAACATCGTGCACGTCGACGACGTCGCTGCCGGGCACCTGCTGGCGTTTCAGCACGGACGAGCCGGTGAGCGTTACATTCTTGGCGGGCAGGACATGACGCTGCGCCAGATTCTCGCGGGGATCGCGGTGCTGGTGGGTCGGCAGGCGCCGCGCATTCGTCTACCGTATGCAGCGGTGCTGCCGGTCGCCTACGCTTCCGAAGTACTGGCCAAAATCACCGGGCGCACAATGCAAATTACCCTCGAAGGCGTGCGTATGGCGCGCAAGCGCATGTTCTTCTCGAGCGCCAAGGCAGTCGGCGAGCTCGGTTACCGGTGGCGAGCGCCGGCGGAGGCGTTCCAGGATGCGGTGCGCTGGTTCCGCGAGCAGGGGTACCTGGGATGAGTCCGGCTGCATCGATGCCCGCAACGGGCTGGTAGTCTTCTTGAACACGGAACAGTGGTCGACGTCGGCCATGCAACGGCTGACACAAGAGATGCGGCAGTTCGAGTCCATTTTCCTGTCGGCGATCAGTCACGCGTAGGCGACGGCGTCTGCGTCTGCAGCGTCTGCTCCAGTACCTCGAGGAGTCGATCCGCGTGCTGCCGTTCGAAGGTGAGCGGCGGGCGGATCTTCAGCACGTCGCCGTTGCGACCCGTGGTACCCACAAGGACCCCGAGGCGGCGCATGGCGTTCACTGCCCGGGTGGTCTCGGCGCGGCCGCTCAGGCCGCTGGCCGGATTAGCCCCCAGCTCCACGCCGATGAACAGCCCGCTGCCGCGGATGTCTCGGATTGCCGGGCAGCGTTGCCCCAGGGTGCGTAATCCGCGCTGCAGATATTCGCCGCTGCGGCGCGCATTCTCGACGAGCTGCCCGGTGCGGATGACGTGCAGCACCGCCAGTGCTACCGCACACGACACGCTGTTGCCGCCGTAGGTGTTGAAATAGTGTGTGTGCCTGGAGAACTCGGCAAACACGCCGGGGCGAGCTGCTACGGCGGCTATCGGATGGCCGTTGCCCATCGGTTTGCCCATCGTCACCAGGTCGGGAACGACGCCATGACGCTGGAATCCCCACATCGCCTCGCCCAGGCGGCCGAAACCCGGTTGCACCTCGTCGGCGACGAACAGACCACCGGCAGCATGTACGTGCCGCACGGCGTCGGCGAGAAACCCCGCAGGGTGCGCGAACACGCCATCGCTGGCGAAAATCGTATCGGCGAACAAAGCCGCCAGGCGCACGCCGTCGGCCTGCATGCGTTCGATGCACTGGCGAACGCGCTCAGCGAACGCTGCGCCACCGCCGACGCGTGGCGATTCCACCGCGTATACACCCGGTCCCAGCGAACCACCGTCTTCGGGCGACATACCGGCAATGACCTCGGTCGCACCGTGGTAGGCGAAATCAGTGACGATGAAGCCGATGCCGCCGGTAACCGCCTTGCTCACCCGCACCGCCAGGTCATTGGCCTCGCTGCCGGTGCAGGTGTAGATGACGCTACCGAGCTCCTGCGGCATGGTGGCCAGCAGCTCCTCGGCGAGCTGCAGCGGCTGCTCGGCCAGATAGCGGGTATGGGTGTTGAGAGCGCGTGCCTGGCGGGCGAGCGTTTCGACCACGTACGGCTGGCAATGACCGACGACCGGGACATTGTTGTAGGCATCCAGATAGGCGCGACCGTGCTCGTCGTACATCCACACGCCGTCGGCACGTACGATCTGCAGCGGCTCCTCATAGAAGAGCCGGTAGGTGGGGGCGAGCAGCCGCGCACGGCGTGCCAGAATCGCTGCGCGGTCCTCGGGTGCAGTCGTCACAGCCTGAACTCCTCGAGTAACAATTCCTCGGCAATCTCCAGCCGCGCGCGGATGAAATCCGCGGCCAGCGGGGCGTAGTGACCGCCCGCGGGGTTGTGGTGCAGATGCCATTCGTGCACCACCACATTCGCGGCCAGCCGCGCGGCCACCAGTGGACCGAGCACGGCCAGCTCCTGCTGCAGCAGCGGCAGCCGCTCATGATAGGCGATAGCGACGTCGCGGACCGCGGAGTGCGCTGCTCGCGTCTGCGCCCTGCAATCCTCGGGAATCAGCTCGGCGGCAGTCACCGCCACGTCCGCGATCACCGCAGTGTGAGTGATGTCGCCGAAATCGATGATGCCTGTTACCCGCTCCTCGTCCGCGGGGTCGACCAGGATGTTGAGCGGGTTCAGATCGTTGTGCACGACCTGCTGGCGCAGGCGCGGCAGCTGCGCGTCGATGACGAGTGCAATGCGCCCCAGCAAATCGGCAAAGGCTTGGCGGCACGGCAAATCGGCCAGCGGCTCGAGCAGGCGCCGCACCTGGGCCGCGTGACGCACATCCCAGACGACTGCGCGATGCGCGGCGGGATGCTGGAAGTTGCGCAGCGCCGTAGTCAATCGCGCCCCCATTCGTCCGCAGGCAGCACGTTGGCGCTGGGAGCGGGCGGCGGTGCCGAGCAGCTTCCCCGGCAGATACGTCAGGACGCGCGCCGTGCGCTGGCGGCCGTCCTGGTCCGTAAAACCAATATGTTGGCCGCCGTTGCGCGCCCGCACCACCCGCGGACACGGAAAGGCAGCGTCGGTCTTCTCCATGTGCAGCAAGGCGGCCGTGGGCAGATCAGTCACCGCCGGCTCCTCGGCCGTGTTCGCTATCTTCAATACGTATTCGCTGCCGTCCGCTGCGCTCAGTCTGAAGTTTTCATCCCGCTCACCCGTAAGTCGGCTGGCGCGCGTTTCCAGGCCGTAGTGCTCGCGGACCAGAGCGACCGCGCGCTCGCTCGGCACCGGTTGCGACTGCACGACCATCGTCGCCATGAAAGCGTCGACATCACTCGGCATGGATGATCTCGTGCGGCACCGCGCCGATCCCGCCTGACGAACCGTCAAGGCTGCGGCCGCACCGGCTGCAGCGAGGTCCAGTTGCCGTTCAGCTGCCCATTGGGGTTGAAGCTGGGGTCGTCGCTCATGACGTATTCGTTGTTGCCATTCAACCAGGCGTGATCATGCAGATTGCTGAGCTCGAAGGTCGCGCCGGTTTGCGGATTGCGAAATGTCTGCACGCCGCGGATGACCTGGTCCTGGCCGAAAGCCGCCTGATTCGCGCCGCGCATGGAATTGGCGGTCACCTCATTGATGGTGTCCGCGACATGCTGCTGAAACTGCGCGATCATCTGCGAACGCTTGGCTTCCTCGATCTGCTGCTGCCGATAGAGCTGCGCGATCATCGCATTGAGCTTGGCGTCCCACTGGGGCTCGTGACTGACGTTGAAGGCAATGAGCTTGAACAGCTTCTGGTTGCCGTCGAGCTGGCCCTTGGGCGCGCTGAACGACATCAGCATCGTTGCGTGGCAGTCGTAAACATTGCCGCGACCGGAGGGGTAGAGGCGCATCCACTCGGCGACGGTAATCCATTCCTCGAAAGTCCGTCCGTCGCGATCGTATTCGAGGCGTGCCCGTGCTGCATCGGTCCGCAGCGCACCCTGGTTAGCTGTGTCGTTCAACGGCAGGCCCAGACGCTGACGCAACAGCAGATTGAACTCGGGATAGGGATCCACCGAGACGACATGCCTGCCAGCGTAAAGTTTCGGAATGAGGTACTTCTGCAGGAAATCCGCGGCGCGCTGGGGCGCCAGGACCGGACATGGCTTGATGCCGCCTTTGGCAAAGGCCTGACCCTCCTGGGTCATCGTGCGTACCGTGTTCGGGTCGTCGGCATATTGCGAGGTGAAGTTGGGCAGGTTTTCAAACAGCAGCGAGCCATCTGCGCTCTGCGCGTGAATGGCGACCGTTTCCAGGTCGGCGAAGCACCCGCCCATTCCGCCCATCGCACGGATGGCGCCCTGCAGCTGCCACGTCGTGGGGATCATTACATCGACCGCTGGCATCTTGTTCATGCCATCGTCCACGATCTGCACCCGTTTCATGAGGAAGTAGCGGTCCGCAGTCGGCTGCGCCGCAGCGCTGTGGGCGGAATGTCCCTGGGCGCGACTGGCTGCCGGGCTCTGGTTCTGGTTCTGACTCGGACTTTGGCCCTGAACCGGTGCCGGACTCTGTTCCTGTTCTTGTCCCTGAGCCTGTCTGGCCTTCATGATCGCCTGCTTGCAGCCCGCGGACACTGCGTCCTGGTGCTGCGCCAGGCAACTGAGAATTCGACCGCCACCGGCCGCTACCCCGGGGCACAGGTTCTGTGCGTCGGCCTGGCACGCGCCGCGCACCTCGTCGAGGAGTGTTGCTGGCGGGTCGGCGACGGCCGACGCAATCGCGGCGCTGGCGAACAAACCGAACAGCATTGCTGCGCGTTTCATATCGGAGCTCCTGGTGTCTCTCTTGATCGTACGCGTCGGCGTGCCGGCGACAACCATGATTGCCGCGCGCATCAGCCCGTCACTTTCGCCAGCGTCCTCACCCGCACAATGAAATGTTGCACGTCGTGCGGCGTCACCACCACGTTCTTGCCGTCCCGGTAGCGCAGCAATACCGTTCGTCCCGGATCCGTGGCGTAGGCGCGAAAGCGCCCGATCCGGCGATTCCAGAACCAGCCGCTGATCCCGAACAGACCCCCGTTGCCAAACAAGCGCAGCGAGCCGCGCAGTCCTTGCGGCTCTCCAGTCACCGCGACGAGGCCCGCCAGCGGCAGCAGCGTGCTCCATCCCAACCGCCGCACCTCGATATGACTCTCCGTCAAGGTATAACCGCGCACCATGAATGGCACGGTAGTCAACAGCACCGCGAGCGGCACCGCCACCATCGCCACCTGCCACACCAGCAGCTGCCGCGGCCCCATTAACAGGCCGGCGAGCATCAGCGCTACCAGCACGGTGACCGCCGCGGCGCTGGTAAGTCGCAGTGACCGGCTCCAGGGAGCCGAGAATTCCGCGAGAACCAGCTTCATCAGCGCCTTATAGCTCAACAACGCCATCGCGGCACAGGCTGTCGAGCGGCGTTGTTCACCGGCGTGCTGCGGTTGGTCCCCGTCGGCGGTGGGGACGCTCGAAGGTCGGCGAGCAGATCGCTCAGCCGGCGTCGGCGCTGCGCGCCGGCGCCGCGGTAAAGCGGAAGCGCCGCAGTCCAAGCTCGATCACGTCGCCGTCAGCGAGCCGCGCGTGCCGGACGCGCTGACGGTTCACGGTCACGCCGTTCACGCTGCGCAGATCCTCGATGAAAGCCCCGTTCGCGCCGAGCGTCAGGACGGCGTGACGGCGGCTGACCGAGCTGTCCTTCAGGCACAGATCGCTCTCCGGCGCCCGCCCGATCGTGGTATGTCGGCCGAGCGTAAGCGCCGGCGCGTTGCTGTCGTCGAGCGGGACGAGCGTCGCCCCGCCAGCCAGGGTCTCGAGCGTCTCCGCGGGCGGATTACCGCTGCCGCGCTCGATACCGTTCCTGATCCGACTCAACACCTGAGCGCTGCTGGTCGCATAGCGCTCGAGGCGTCGCAGCTGTAATTCCCGTTCGTCCAGGGCACCGCGCGTCCGTTCCAGTTCCAGCGCCAGTTTGCGCTGCGCGGCATCCAGGCCGCTGGCGCGCTCGGTCTCGCGCTGCAGTTCGGTCTGTACACGCGCGAGCTCGTTCTCGACCGGGCGCCGCGACGCCTCGGCCTGTTCGGCCAGCGTCCCGGCATGGGCGAGCTCGACCTGCAAGTGCGCGAGCCGCTCGGACTGGCGCTGCGCCTCGCGCTCGAGATTTGCCACCCGTTCCCGACTCGCCGCGAGCTGTTCGACGTGCAGTTTGAGTGCCGTCTCGGTCGACTGGGCCGTCGTTGCCAGCTCGCTGGCATCGCGCCTGCTCGCCTGCAGCTCGGTTTCAAGTGCGGTGGCACGGGCGTGCTCACCGGCCAGCTCGCGTTCGCGATCTGCGATCAACGCAGTCGCACGGTTCGTGGCTTCGGTCTGCGCTTGCAATGCCTGGCTCACGTTGCTCGCCAGCGCTTCGAGCTCCGCCGTGCGCGCCGCATGGGTAGCGGCACTTGCCTTCACCGTACGCAGGGCCTCTTCCCCAGCAGCGCGGGCGGCGCGCGATTCGGCGAGTTCCGCTTCACGGGCGGCGACCGCCGCGGCGCTGCGCCGCTGCCGCTCGCCGAGCGCCTTGATCTCAGCGGCCAGCGTCTCGCCGCGCACGCGCAGCTCCTGCGTGGTGGCGGCGTGGCCGTGTTGCTCGCGCGCGCGGCTTGCGGTGAGTTCCTCGAGGTTGGTTGACTGAGCCGTGCGCTCGGCCTGCAGTTGTGCGATGGCAGCGTCGCGTTCAACAAGTTCGGCGGACACTTTAGCGACGGTCGCGGCAAACTGCGCGCGCTCGGTTTCGAGCCGTCCCAGCTGTACGCGTGCGTCCGTGAGCTCGGCGTCCAGCTCGCGCCACATGCCTTCCCAGACGTGGCGCTTCGATTCTGTTGACTGTGCATTTTCCACAAAGCGCGTGATGCGCACGGCGAGTGCATCGCGCTCCCGCGCGATGGCCTTGGCAGCCGCTTGCTGAGTTTCATTCTCCGTGTGCATGGCCGCGATGCGTGCAGCGCGCTGCGCCAGCTCGCGATCGGCCGCCGCCATGTCGGCACGCAGGCTGGCAAACTCGCCCTCCAGCTGCGTCATGCGGTTGGAGCGCTCCTCCAGCGTTCGCGCCAGCTCGCCCAGTCGCTGGCGCATCTCTTCCTGCTCGCGAGCTCTCGCCGCCAGGGACTCATGCGCTCGCGCGAGCTCGCCGCCGGCGGCAGCAAGCCGCTCGGCGCTGCTCGCCAGCCCCCCTCGCGTGGCTTCGAGTTCGGTTTGCATCTCCGCGGCGCGCGATTCGGCGAGCTGCGCGGCGGCGCTCTTGTCGAGCGCGGCGCGCTCGCCGTCGTTGGCGCGACACAGCGCTGTGTGCAGGGCTTTTTTTGCGACCTCCAGCTCGAGCGCCAGATTGTCGGCTCGTGCCTGGGCGTCGGCGCGCTGTGTCTGCATTTCGGCAAGAGCGCGGGCGTAGGTTCGCGCGCGCGCGTCTTGCCCCGCGATCCACGCTTCTATATCCCGCAGCGTCTCGGGCGCAGGTAGCTCCGCCAGTGGCTGTGGTCGGCTCTCGTTGCAGCCCGTGTCGGATACTGCTGCGAGTCTTGGCTCGGTCGACTCGTCATTTGGCTGGCTCAAGGCAAGGTGTGCCTCGTAGGCGGCGACATCCAGCGCCAGCAATTCGTCGGTCTTTTCGAGGTCCGCCTGGGCCTCGTTGGGAGGCTTAACTTGCCGCACCATGCTGAGATCGAGTTCCTGTTGTTGTTATACGCGCCGCTGCCGCCTATCCCTGCCGGCGCTTTGGGCGGCTTCAGGGCGGTCAGGTCTTTGATTCCGGTCCGATAAGGGTGCTCTTTCGGGTGGCGGGCCGTCAACTGGACGCCCCGCCGGGGCGACATATTTTGTCCTCAGGGGCCTTTCTGCTGCCCGACGGTCGTTCCGCGACAGCGCAGCGCTCCCTGCCGAGGAGGCCGCGGGCATCAGCGGCGGCGACGCAAGGATTCCCCGGATAATCCCCGGCAGCCGTCGAGAAACAGATTGACGGTGTCGTGAGCCCACGCCTCGAGCTCTCGCGCCGTCATCGGCGCGCCGAGACCCATGGTGCGACGCTGCGGCAGTGCGACCACCATATGCAGAAACTGCGTTGCGGCAAACGTTCGCAGCTCGAGTGTCAGACGCGGATCTCGAAGCTCGCGTGCGAGCAGATCGCCAATCAACGCCGTTGCCTCCTCAGCCCACCCTTCGTTGTAGACCGCACGAACCAGGCTGGGAAAGCGCATCGACTCTGCAGTGACGAGGCGATGCAGCGCGAGCGCCTGCGGGGAAAGCGCCGCGCGCAGGATGAGTCCGGCGAGGCGGCGCAGGATCTGCTGCAAGTTCCCGCCTGCGAGCAGGGGCACTTCGGGAGGCGGGCGGATCTGCTCGATGATTCTATGAACGACCGCGGCAAACAGCATCGCCTTGTCGTCAAAGCGGTGGTAGAAGGTGCGCTTCGAGATGCCGGCACGTCCGGCCACCGCTTCGATGGATGTCGACCCGTAGCCCTCCGTCAGGAATAACTCGGTCGCGACTTGCAGGATGCGTTCACGCAGCTCCAGCGCCGCCGCGTGCGGCGGCCTTCCTCCCCGGTGTACTTTGCCGCTGCGCGAGCGGCGGCGTGGCTTACCTGCGGCGATAAGCGAAGCCGCCCGATCGGTAGAAGCCGTGCCCCCCATAGGATCCAGTGTAGGACGAGCGTGGCGAATAGTAACCACGCGGCTGCCCGTAGAACCACGGCACTGGCGGAGCATATGCGAGCGCCGGCCGGTAGTAAGGCTGAGGCGCCGCGTAATAGCTCTGCGGCGGGGCGTAGTACCCCGGCGGGCGCGCGTAGTAGTTGGGCGTTGCATAGTAGCCGGCCGCGCCCCCGTAGTAGCCGGAAGCCGGCGGGTAGGGTGCCGGGGCTTGCTGCGCGGACGCCGCCGCCGAGGCTACGACCAGTGGCAGGATGATGTGCCCGATTGCCCAGGGGGCGAAGAGCAGAGGGCCGGCAGCGCTGGCTGGCTTGACCGGCACACACAGCAGCACGGCTGTGACGGCTGCGGCGAGCGCGGTTTGCTTGATTCCGGGCATGGCGGGCTCCTTGTGGCTCTTGTCACCTGCGGCACCTCGGACGGTACTCGCGCCGCCGCCGGAACGCAACGGTACCGTTGCGTTAAGCGGCCGGCCTGAAGCGCGGCCCTCACAGCGGGGCCGTCAGCAGCAACTGGCATGAAAACACGCCCCCTGGGCACGTGGGCGCGGGCGGCAGCCTACAGACCGGGCGCGGCAGATTTCCGAGCATCGGTGCCATGGTGCAGATCTTGCAATCCTGCGGTGCGGCCAGGACGCCACTGGCGAAGCTGCTGGCATGCGGCGTGGCGGGGGTGCTCGCCTGCACGGCATCTGTGGACGCTGCGGCAAGCGAGACTCCGGACGCGCCAGCGTCCCGCGGCGACCGACTCGCAGCCAAGCCGCAACCCGATCTCTCGGGCCGGGAGCGCACCGGTATCGCGTCCTTCTATGCCGCCCGCTTCGCGGGAAGAAAGATGGCGGATGGGTCGAGGATGGATCCGAATTCCAACAATGCCGCGAGCCGCACGCTGCCGCTGGGCACGATAGCGGCGGTGACGGATCTTACGACCCAGAAGAGTGCGGTGGTCACCATTCAGGACCGCGGGCCGTATGTGAAGGGACGGATCGTGGACCTCTCGCCCTCTACGGCACGCAAGATCGGTATCACGCCGAGGATGGGGATTGCCAGGGTGCGCGTGACCCCGCTCGTCGTGCCGTTGCCGGATGGACGTGTGCGACTGGCGAGCGCAGGATCGGCGCAACCGGTCCGCTGACGTGCGCGTCGGACACCGCGACCCGCCAGGTCAGCGCCTCGTCACGACAACTTCCGCGTAGAACTTCTCGAGAACCGGACGCTGGCCCCTGGTGATCTTGGCCAGCGCCCGCTCAGGGTCGAACCAGGCACCGCGGTCGGCTTCGGGGAACTGTGCGCTGCGACCGGATTTGGGCGGCCACTCCATCTCGAACAGGTTACTGGTCAGCTTCGCCGGATCGCAGTCTCCCTCGATCGCCCAGACATGCAGCCGCTTGCCGCTCGGCTGGGGGAATATTCCCAGATCACGTTCCTGCCCGCGTCCGCCGGCGTCAAACCCGGTCTCTTCCGTGAATTCACGGCGCGCGCACGCGAGCTCATCTTCGTGGGCGTCGACGAACCCTTTCGGCACCGACCAGGCGCCGTCGTCCTTGTTTGTCCAATAGGGTCCGCCCGGGTGGATGAGGAACACCTGCACCTGCGGATCGGCGCGGCGGTAGAGGAGCAGGCCCGCGCTGGTCGCTGGCATCGACGCGCAACGGATTGCCGCGGGGGATCAGTGCTGCGCCGCCGCGGCAGCCGCCGGCTGCTGCGCGCTGGTCAGTCGCAGCAGGTCCTCGACCGAGACGCTGCCGCCGCAGCACAGCAGCGCCACCGTTCGATTGCGGAACTCGGCGCTGTGCCGCAGCACCGCCGCGAGCGCAATGGCACCGCTTGGCTCGAGTACGATCTTGAATTCCTCGAACGCAATGCGCATCGCCGTACGTACGGCGTCGTCGTCGACGGTGATGCCGCGCGAGATCAGATGCGCGGCAGCCTCGAACGGCACCGCACCCGGGGTGAATGCCTGCATGGCATCGCAGATGGTCGGCGGATTGCCGACATTCTGCTCGCGACGGTGCGAGATCAACGATCGACGCATGTCGTCGCACGCTTCCGGTTCGACAGCGATCACCTCCGCGCCGCTGCCGAAGTGCTTCTCGGCCAGCGCCGTCCCGGCGATCAACCCGCCGCCGCCTACCGGGCAGAGGATGCAGTCGAAGCGCAGCTGTTCGCGCTCGGCGTCGAGCTGCACCTCACGCATGAGCGTCGACTGGCCGGCGACGACCAGCGGATCGTCGAACGGGTGCAGGTACACGCGCCCTTCCTGCTCGGCGATCTCGCGTGCGCGGGCATTGGCAACCTGCTCGCGGTTTTGCTGGCCGTGATCGCTCAGCACCACGGTCGCGCCGGCACGACGAGTCAGCTCCACCTTGCGCTGCGGAGCATCGCACGGCATCACGATGGTCACCGGAACGCCCGCGAGACGACCGGCGAGCGCCAGCGCCTGCGCGAAGTTGCCGGAAGAGAAAGCCACCACGCCGCGGCCGCGCTCGTCGGACGACAGGCGGCTGACGCGAAAGCACGCACCGCGCATCTTGAAGGAGCCCGCCAGCTGCAGCGACTCGGCCTTGAGGAAGACGCGCGCTCCGACCAGCGAGTCGACGTAGTCGGAACGCAGCATCGGCGTCCAGCGCACCAGCGGGCGCACGGTCTGCCACGCGGCATCGAGGAGGGCCTTTTCAATCGTGGTGATCACGCGGTCACGGCAAGCGTAGTGCGGCTGCAGCCGCGTTAGCCTTGAGGATACGCCCGCGTGTCGCCCGGCGCACCGTGCGTGCCGCCAGCGGGTATGGCGCTGGCACGGCTCAAGCGGCCGACGCGGCGGGCAATGCGAACCTCTCGGGCCGATAAGGCGCCAGCAGGGCGGCGCGCGAGCCGGTGATCACTTCCTCGGCGGTGAGCCGGCCGACGATCGGTGCCAGGGTCACGCCGCTGTGCGTCACCGCGACGTGAATGTCGGCGACGCTCGGCAGCGCGCCCATCACCGGCAGCTCGTCGCTCGGCATCGGCCTGAACCCCAGCGTCAATCGCTCCAGCGCCACGCCCTGTGCGCCCGGGAGGAATCGGCCGATCTTGGTGAGAATTCTGTTGCCGTGATACTCGCGCAGCTCGCGGCTGGGAAACTCCGCGGCGTGCGCGCGGATCCCCTGGTGCGCGGGCGTATCGGGCGGGTAGGGCGCATCCGTACCGACGACCGACCCGTCGGTCATCTGCTTGAACGACAAGCCGCCGGGCGCGTCGTGCACCAGCCTGGTGAGCGGCCGCACACTTGCGCTGTGGGCGAGAATTCCCGGCGCGTGCTTGAGGGCGAGCGGAAATTGGGCCATGGCGAGGACTCGCGGTGTATCGACGCCGGCAGCCACCACCAGGCGATCGAGCGGAATTTTACCCTGGCTGGTGAGGACGCCCCGCAGCCGTCCGGCGCTCAGCTCGAGCGCGGTCAGCTCACAGGGGAACAGGATCCGCGCGCCGGCCGCGGCGGCGGCGGCGAGGAAGCGCCGCGTGACCTGCACCGGATCCAGGTGCGCATCGATCGATGAGTAAATGGCCGCGGTGATCAATCCCGGCTGCACGTTCGGGTCGAGCGCGGCGAGCTCCGCGGTGGTGATGGCGCGCGCCGGTTGCGCGCAGCCGGCAAGCTGCTGCGCATTCGCGCGCACGATGTCGGCTTCCACCGCATTGCTGGCCCAGTCGACGTATCCGCCCCATACCATGTTGAGGGACAGTGCCTGGTCGAGGTCGCGGTAGGCGCTCAGGCTCTCGAGACGCAGCGCCCGGTAGTGAGGGTCATCGACGAACGCATTGACCCAGGCGAAGGAGTTTTGCGTGGCGCCCTGAGCCGGTCCGATCTTCTCGAACAGCCAAACCTGCGCACCCGCGCGCGCCAGGTGCATCGCGATGGAGGCACCGACGATCCCGCCGCCGACCACGCCGACCTTCAGCGGAGAACGGGCGCACAGTGCCGGCCGCAGGCATCCGGCCGCACCGGCGGCCAGCAGACCGGCAAGCACCTGACGGCGACGCGGGTTCAGATCACGCACGACGCCGACACATTGCCGCGATCCGGCACGTTGAGCAACCGATGCCGGCCGGTTAGCGCTCCGGCGCAGGGCTAACGGCGGAGTCAGCCTGCGCCGTTGCAGTGCTGGTTCGCAGCAGTCTGTTCAGGCTTTTGCGCATGTCATTGAGGTGGCCGATCGCAGCCAGGGTCTTGAGGGCTTCCCGTAACGGCTGCAGCGGATAGCCGCCGTAGTGACCCGGCTGCGTAACGTCGTGGGTCACAGTCGACCGGCCCGCCAACTCGACGTTGTCGGCGAGGGTGAGGTGCGCGCTGACCACCGAGTTGCCGCCGGTGACGAAGTTGCGTCCGATCGTGGTCGAGCCGGCCATCATGAAGCCGGCCGTGTAGAGGCCGTTCTCGCCCAGATCGCAGTTGTGCGCGATATGGCAGATGTTATCGAGCTTCGCGCCGGACCTGATATGGGTCGAGGTGAGCGTGGCGCGATCGATCGAGCAGTTGCCGCCGATCTCAACCTCATCGCCGATCTTCACGTTGCCGAGTTGCGGGACCTTGCGCGGCCGTCCGGCGGCGTCCTTGACGTACCCGTAGCCATCGGAACCGATGGTGGTGTGCGGATGGATCTCGCAGGCGCCGCCCACCTCACAGCCGGCGCCCACGAAAACGTGGGGGTGCAGAATGGTGCCGGGACCGATGCGCACGTCGTTCTCGACCACCACGTGCGCGCCGATCAGGCAGCCGTCGCCGATCGAGCTGCGCGCGCCGATCACGCAGTACGGGCCCAGCACCACGTCCTGCCCGAGCGTGGCGCTCGCATGCACCAGCGCCGTGGGATGGTGCACACCCCATTGTGTGAAGCGCTCGGCCTTGTGCTCGAAGTACCTGAGCAACACCGCCATCGCCATGGGAATGGCGGGCGCGGCGAAACAGCAGGACGTGCCGGCGCCGTTAGCCGGCAGCAGCGGCGCGAGCTTCTCCTGCACGATGATGATCGCGGCATTGCGGCGCGTGGCTTCCGCGAGCTGCGCCGGCTGTGAGACGAACACCAGGCTGTCGGCACCGGTCTCTTCCGGGCGATGGCAGGCGCTCGCGCACGCGCCAAGATCGCCGTGCAGGAAAGTGAACAGATCGGCGTGGTGGTTGCGGATCGTTTGAGCTTTAAGCATGGAGGCTCCAGCAAGATCAGCTCGCCGCGGTGATGCCGCCGGGCGCAGTACGTGCGGTCACCGCGCCGTGCCAGTCCAGCCAGGCATGGTTGGTGTAGTCATAGAGCTTGCAGCGGCGTACGCAATCCCGGTACGAGTGCCAGTCGAGCCGGTAGCTGAGGACGTGCTCGGGGGCCTGAGCCTGCACCTGCCGCTGCGCGCCGCGCAGCGCGAACATCGAGATGCGCGGATTAACGTGATGCGCACTGTGTTCCATGATGCAATGCATGGCCCGATCGAGGCCGAGCGGCAGTCGTACGTTCGCCGTGGCGGTGAGGTAGGCGCGCGCGCGCTGCCACTCCTGGCGCTCCTGGAACCAGGCGATCGTGGGGTGGGTATGCTGCACGTAGACCACGAGTCCGATGATGCTGTTCCACAGCGCGAACGGCGCCACGATCGCCAGTAGCGCGAGCAACCAGAACTGCTGGTGCGTGCGCACGGCCACCAGCGCCACCGTGCCCATCCACGCGATGGCGCCCACGCTTACCAGCGCGCTGTCGAGCTTGTACTTCAGCCGTCCGGAACCGATCTGCTTGCGGGTCGCGAAGTACAGCTTCTTCCACCACAGCTCGACGAAGTAGTACAGCCCCCAGCCGAGTCCACAACGGTAGATACGCTCCATGATCCGCCGGTGGCGCGGCAGCCGGTCGAATTCCTCCTTGGAGTAGGGAGTCCAGACCTGGTCACGGCCCTTGAGGTTGTTGAAGCCGTGGTGCGCGACGTTGTGACCGACGTCCCACAGGCTGAACGCCGTCATCGACGGCAGGAAGGCAATGCGGCCGACGACACTGTTGAGCGTTTTACCCGCGAAGAAGCTGCCGTGACAGGCTTCGTGGCCGACCAGGAACAGTCGCAGCATGCCGGCGGTGATCAACACACTGCCGAGCAGCTTCAGCCAGATGCTGCCGACCGCGAGCGTGAGGACCGAGCCTCCCGCGAACAGCACGATATTCAGCATGAGGACGGCCAGGGGGCGCAGCACGCCCGAGGCAGGGAAGGTAGACAGCAATGCCTTGCGGCTCGGTCCGCGTGACTGCACGCGGCGATCTTACGCGCCTCGCTGCGGATTATTCGGGCATTTCGTGCGCTGTGGCCGGCCGGCGAACGGCGGCTGTGATGGAGGTCACCCTTTGCCGGGGAACCGCGCCGCGATCGGTGGGAACGATGACGGCGGCGAACCGCCGCGGCTCATTCGGCGGTGGCGGGAGGAGCGGCCTTGCGCGGCGGCACCGGCCGACGAATCTGCTGCTCGGCGTGCACGTCGGTCAGGGACAACCCGGTATCAGCGGCGATGATCGCCAGGATGGCGTGTGCGCCATCGGAAGGCAGCCGCAGCCCATGGACTTTCTCCCAGGCGCGAATCCGCACTGTAGGCGTATTCTGACTGGAGCGCTGTTCGTCCAGATCCAGACGGCGGCGCTCGGCGCGCTCCTCGGCGGCGAGCGCCAGGCGCGCGCGGTAATCATTGAGCACGTCATTCGCGTTGCGCGAGAAGATATTATCCACGGTGTCTCCTTGACGACCCGGCGCCTGCAGCGCCGCGAGATACGCCGCGACTGCGCTCCCGGACGCACGCGCGTCCGGGAGCTGGTCGATCAACCCAGGCTCAGTAGCGGCGCGGGCCTCCGCGCCCGCCGCCCGCCGCCTTGTCCTGCGCTTCGTTCACCTTCAAGGCACGGCCATCGAAGTCCTTGCCATTGAGTGCCTGCATGGCGCGGGACGCATCGGCATTGGACATCTCCACGAAACCGAAGCCGCGTGGCCGACCGGTATCGCGGTCGGTGATCAGCGAGACTTTCTCGACTGTTCCGTGCTGGGAGAACAACGTACGCACGGCCTCATCGGTCGCGGTGAAGGGAAGATTTCCGACGTATAGTTTGGTCACAGAAGTAGTTACTCACGAAAAAAATGAAACACGGCAGATAACGATTCTGCCTCCTGGTTCGTCAAGCTTTGCGAGGGTGAGAGGTTGGCCGCAGGTGACGCCGCAAGGGCATACCGGGGCCAAGACAGACAAGCCGAAAGGTTACGAGCCGCTAGGCAGGCTACAGGTTTTGCGGTGCGGCTGCCCGGGTTTCGCATTACCGTGGCCGAATTCATAGGTTAATCTAGACTTTACGTCCCCCCGGGTGTCGCCAACGATGTCCCGGCGCGACCAGCAGTACCCTTGCAGACAGCACCGCAAACGATGACCGACCTGAGCGACAGCAGTGTTCGCTTACCCGCTGCCGCGCCGATTCTGGCCATATCCGGGCTCAGGAAAACCTACGCCGGCGGCCTCACGGCACTGCGCGACATCGATCTGACCATCTACCGTGGCGAGATCTTCGCCCTGCTGGGTCCGAACGGTGCCGGCAAGACCACCCTGATCAACATAGTCTGCGGCATCGTGACCGCCAGCGCCGGCACGGTGGTGGCCGCTGGCGACGACATCGTGCGCGACTACCGCGCCGCCCGCGGCCGCATCGGTCTGGTGCCGCAGGAGCTGCACACCGACGCGTTCGAGAGCGTGTGGGCGACCGTGACGTTCAGCCGCGGCCTGTTCGGCAAGCCGCCGAACCCGGGCTATTGCGAGCAGGTGCTGCGCGACCTGTCGCTGTGGGACAAGCAGCACGACAAGATCATGACGCTGTCCGGCGGCATGAAGCGCCGCGTGCTGATCGCCAAGGCGCTGGCGCACGAGCCGGCCATCCTGTTCCTCGACGAGCCGACCGCCGGGGTCGACGTGGAGCTGCGCCGCGACATGTGGCAGATGGTGCGCGGCCTGCGCGACAACGGGGTCACCATCATCCTCACCACCCACTACATCGAGGAGGCCGAGGAGATGGCCGACCGCATCGGCGTGATCAACAAGGGCGAGCTGATCGTCGTCGCGGACAAGGCGCTGCTGATGCGCAAGCTCGGTAAGCGGCAGCTGACGCTGCAATTACAGCAGCCGCTGACGCAGCTGCCGCCGGGCCTGTCCGGATATCCGTTGGCGCTGTGCGGGGATGGTCATGCGCTGGTCCTGACATTCGATGCCCATAGCCGGGAGACGCGTATTCCCGCGTTGCTGAAGACCCTGAGCGAACTGAACATCGAGGTCAAGGATCTGCACTCGAGCGAGAGCTCGCTCGAGGACATCTTCGTCGACCTGGTGCGGGCGCGCTCATGAACGTGCACGCCATCCGCGCCATCTACCACTTCGAGATGGCCAGGACTTTCCGCACGCTGATGCAGAGCATCGCCTCCCCGGTGCTGTCAACCTCACTGTACTTCGTGGTCTTCGGTGCTGCGATCGGGCGGCGCATGGGGGCTATCGATCATGTCAGCTATGGCGCGTTCATCGTGCCGGGCCTGATTATGCTGTCGATTCTCAGCGAGAGCGTCTCGAACGCCTCGTTCGGCATCTATCTGCCCAAGTGGTCGGGCACGATCTACGAGCTGCTGTCGGCGCCGGTCTCATACGTCGAGGTACTGATCGGCTACGTCGGCGCGGCGACCACCAAGTCCGTCATGCTCGGCATCCTGATCCTGGTGACGGCACGTCTGTTCGTTCCCTATCAGGTTGCACACCCTCTATGGATGGCCGCTTTCCTGGTGCTGACCGCGGTGACCTTCAGTCTGTTTGGTTTCATCATCGGTCTGTGGTCGAACAGCTTCGAGCAGCTGCAGATCGTGCCGCTGATGGTCCTCACGCCGCTCACCTTTCTCGGCGGCGCCTTCTATTCGATCAGCATGCTGCCGCCACTATGGCAGAAGATCACGCTGTTCAATCCGGTGGTGTACCTGATCAGCGGCTTCCGCTGGAGTTTCTTCGGTGTCGCGGACGTCGACGTGGTCGCGAGCACCGCGGCGACGCTGGCGTTCCTGGCGCTGTGCCTGCTGCTGGTGCGCTGGATATTCAAGACCGGCTACAAGCTCAAGAACTAGCCGCAGGCCCATGCCCGTGCGCCTGCATGTCCCTGGGTGAGGAATGAGGTCGGCTATCATCGCGCTGACGCTGTTCGCCGCGATGTTGCACGCCACCTGGAATGCGCTGTTGCGCAGCGCTGCCGACCGACTGTGGTCGGTCACCATCATGAGCCTGGCGACGACGGCGGCGGCGATTCCCCTGGCAATCCTGCTGCCCCTGCCGCGGGCGGACAGCTGGCTGTTGCTGGGCATCTCGGCGCTGCTGCAGGTCGTCTACAGCATCCTGCTGGCGTACGCCTACCGCTACGGCGAGCTTGGACAGGTCTATCCCGTCGTCAGGGGCAGCGTACCACTGCTGGTGAGCGTGGGCGGATTCGTGCTGGTGGGTCAGCGACTGAGCGGGACGGCGTTGCTCGGCATTGCGCTGATTTCCTGCGGCCTCGCCAGTCTGGCAGTCGGCAAGGGCCGGGCGCAGGCGAAATCGCTGGCCCTGTCCATGGTGACCGCCGTAGTGGTCGCCGCCTACGTTACCGCCGATGCCATCGGGGTGCGCCTGGCCGGTAATCCGCAATCCTATGCAGTGTGGATCTTCGTGATTTACGGCGCGCTGCTGCCGGCTGCGTTCGTGGTGATCAGGGGGAGGCTCACGGTGGATCTGCGCGCAACGGAGACGCTGAAGGCGCTGGCGGGCGGAATCCTGACACTGGCGAGCTACGCGGCCATCATCGCCGCGCTCGCCCTCGGTAAGGCGGGCCCGGTCGCGGCGCTGCGCGAAACGAGCATCGTGTTCTCCGCCCTGATCGGTCGGGTTGTCCTGGGCGAGCCTCTCACGCGGCGCCGCGTCCTGGTCTGCCTCGCGGTGGCGCTCGGCGCGCTGTGCATCAGCCGGGCACCGTGAGTGCCGATCGATCGCCGCGCGGGCCGCAAGACCCCGTCGAGAATCGAGGTACGGCCGGGGTAAGATCTCGCCAACGCCGCGCTGCGGCGGCTACCCAGGGGGTTGCGGTGATCTTCGAATCGGTCGCCAGCGGCGGATGTCGCTCGTATCTGCTGGGCTGCCCGGACACCTGCGGCGCCGTGGTCATCGATCCGGAGATCACCCAGCTGGATCGCTACCTCGGTTTGGCGGCCCGTCACGGGTTGCAGATACGCTACCTGATCGATACCCATACACACGCCGATCACTTTTCCGCCGCGGCGGAGCTGGCGCGACGCATGTCCGTGCCGGTCGTGATGCACCGGGCGAGTCCGGCGCCGTTCGTCGGCATACGGGTCGAGGACGGCGAGATGATCGCGGTCGGCCGCTTGCGTCTGAACGTGTTGCATACGCCGGGGCACACCGCGGACTCGATGTGCCTCGTGGTCGCGGATCGCGTATTCACTGGAGACACGTTGCTCATGGGCGCGACCGGTCGCACGGATCTGCCGAGTGGTGATCCCGAGGCGCTCTACGACAGCTTGTTTCAGCGTGTCCTGCGTCTCGACCCCGCGCTCAAGGTATTCCCGGCGCACGAGTACAAGGGTCGCAGTCATACCAGCCTCGGCGAGGAGCTCGCGAGCAATCCGCGTCTGCAATCCAGCGACCGTCGCACCTTCGTCGACATGATGCGCAATCTCAACCTCACGGCGCCGACCCACCTCACGGAAGCCCTGCGCGTTAACATGAGCGGCGGCAAGAGCATTGCCCAGCTGCTGGCCGCCGCGGCTCTGAAAGTGCCGTTCATGTCGCTCGCCGACCTCAGGAGCTGTGTCGAGAGTCGCGAGCCGAGCCTGATTATCCTGGACGTGCGCGAGCGCGAGGCATTCGAGCGCGGGCATGTCCCCGGGGCGCGGCACCTGCCGCGCGGACAACTGGAGCTGCGGGTCAACGAGGACCTGCCTGACCCGACACGGCGCGTGCTGGTGTATTGCGAGCTCGGCCAGATCTCGACGCTCGCGGCGGCGACACTGCGGGAGGTTGGCTACCTGCGCGCGGTGGCGCTCGATGGTGGGATGCGCGCCTGGCGGGAGGCAGGGTTCCCGCTCGAGGGTTCCGCGAGCGTGCCCGGCTAGCCGCCGGTGAGCGCGATGAACTCCGGGTCGTTGCGCAGCGCGGCGAGGTCGGGATCGTGCCTCATCCAGCCGAAGTTCACGTGACCCTTGGCGATCGCCTGCCGCACCAGCTCGAGTGCCCGCGGCAACTCGCCCAGCCGCGAGTGCAGGCAGGCGCAGTTATAGAGCATCATCGGATCGTCGGGGCTGAGCTCGAGAGCCGCAGTGCCCTCGCGCAGCGCCTGGTCCTTTCTGCCCATCTCGGCCAGCACCACCGCGTAGAACATCCGCGCGCGCGAGTCGTCAGGGCTCTGCAGCAGGTAGTTCGGCAGCAACGCCAGCACCTCGCTGCGCGCTGCCCGAGCCTCCGCGGGACGGCCCAGCTCCTCGCACGTCTGCGCCAGATCGGCGAAGCCGGAAAAGAATGTGGGTTTTAGCGTGGTGACGCGCTTGAACAGGCCGAGGGCCTGCTCGAACTCGCCGTTGGTGAAATGGATCCGCCCGAGCGTCCAATGCGCGATGAAATCGTCCGGATCCAGCTCTATCGCCTTGCGGCTCGAGGCGCTGGCTTCGTCGAGCCTGCCCCAGATGAAGTAGGACAGCCCCATCGCGGTGTAGGCTTCCGGCAGGTTGCCGTCGTACATCAGTGCCTTGAAACTCAGCTCCTGCGCCCGGTTGCGATATTTCTCCTCGCGGGCGAAGTACTGGTACATCTGCCCGTAGGCGCTCGAACAGGCGGCGTACGCGGCGGCGTAACGGGGGTCGAGCTCGATCGCTTTCTCGAACAGCTGGATTGAATATTCGACGCTGCGTTTGGTGAGTCGGTAGAGGTAGTCCTGGCCGCGCAGATAGAGATCATAGGCCTGGGCGTTGACGGTCTGGCGCTTGGTCAGCGAGACCTTCTCGGAGAAGGACAGCTTCAGTTTCAGTGCTTCGACGATCTGCCGCGCCACCTGCTCCTGGATATCGAAGATGTCGTCGAGCTTGCCCTTGTAGGTGTTGCCCCAGATCTGGCGGTTGGTTTCGACATCCACCAGCTGCACCGTGATGCGCACCGAATCCTGGAAGCGCCGCACGCTGCCACCCACGATGTAGCGTGCGCCCAGCTCGCTGCCGATGGCGTGGACGTCGTGCTTGCGCTCTTTCAGCTGCTTGGTGGCCCAGCGCGAGATCAGCTCGATCTCGCTCACCAGTGACAGGCGGGCGATCAGCTCTTCGGTCAGTCCGTCGCTGAAGTAATCGGTTTCCTGGTCGGGGCTGATATTGTCGAACGGCATCACCGCCAGCGCGCCGCGCTCGCTCACCGGTAACGGCCGTGCGGCCGCTGGTGCGCGCTGCTCCTCTGCGGGCGCGGCTTTGATCTGCAGCGGTGCGGCGAGCTTGACGCCGATGCGCTCCAGCGATCGCAGGATCGCTTTCAGGCCTGCGTCGGCGTCGCCACCCTTGAAGTACTCGATGTGCTGAATGCCAGCCAGTTGGTACTTGAGCTTTGGCGGGATCACCGTCGGCTCGAGGTGCACCGGCAGGATCTGCCCCTTGCGCTCGCTGACCAGCGAGACTTCCTTGGTGACGTTATGCGAGTGAACGGCGGACTCGGTCACCATCAACAGCAGGACTTTGGCGCTTTCCAGGGCATTGACGATCTGCTCGCTCCAAAGCGATGCGGCATCGAGTGCGCCCTGGTCGATCCACAGCGACACGCCGGCCGCGCGCAGCTTGGCGGCCAGATCGAAAACCAGCCGCTCATCATCGCGTGAGTAGCTGACGAAGACCTCGGCGGATTGCGCCACGGGTGCCCTCTGGGACAGGTTGGCAAGCGGAATCTTAAGTTACGCTTTTGCCAGGAGATTAGCACAAAGTCCGCGCGGCGGACGCTGGCGCCGCCACGATCCGACCGGTCCACCTGGGGCCAGATTCTAGCTGGGAAAATCCGTGAGCACCCGCAGCAGCGGGTCGGGATCGACGCGCACCGGGCCGGTGAAGGGGTGATCGATCGACACGATCACGAACAAGCCCATGAAGACGATGATCGCGAGAATCCCGGTCATCATGACCTGGGCCGTGAGGTTCTCGGTGCCGAAGAAAAACGTGAAGCTAACGGTGAGGAACCCGCCGAGGAGCAGCGCCGCCCACAACACCGCCGGCATGACGCCGATGGCAAGATGCAGCCGGCTGCGGCGCGCCTCGGTGATGAGATCGATCTGGTTGAAGATCGGCATGAGCACGGCGGACTGTCGGGGTGCAGTCTGCGCCAGGTGCAGCGCGGCACCGTAGAGCGCGTCCAGCGCCCGATTCGCCTCGGCACTCTCCCGTTCACGCGCCATCTGCGGCCACTCTCGCTCGGTCACCAGCGCGAGATACGCAGCCAGCGCGGCACGCAGCTGGCGTGCTTCCGGCTCGGGACCGGCGCCAAGCCGATAGAGCGTCGCTGCAGCGCCGGCCTCGTGGACCACCGCCACCTCGGCGTCGGTGTACCGCTGCCACACCACGATGATGGCAAAGGCCAGCAGCACGGCGTAGAGCACCCCGACCACGGCGAACTTGAAGCCGGCGACCTCGTTGTTAGTCGTGAGGCGCTCGAGTCCCACGTGCCTGCGGATCAGGATCAGCGCGCAGCATGCGGCGACGGTGGGCACGACGACCAGCAGGAATGCGGTGATCCACAGCGGCAGGGAGGACAGGAACAGCGACATCCGGACAGAGAATGGACCAGCGGCAACCTACAGGCAAACGCTCGCCGGGATGCGGCACGCCCTGGGGGTGGCGCATCCGGCCCATTGCCGCCGGCGCGGCGAGCATGCGAGTCAGGAGCCGGCCACGAACCTTGCGAGGATGCCCGCCGAGTAATGCCGCGCGATGGCCCGCGCGAAGCGCGCGAAGTCGTGCGGGGAGTTCTCATCCGCGGAATCGGAGATGGTGCGCACCACCGCGAAGGGAATGGCGTATTCCTCGCAGACCTGGGCCACCGCCGCGCCTTCCATCTCCACGCAGCACACCTCCGGCAGGCGCTGGCGCAGCTCGGTGACTGCGCTCGCGCTCGAGAAGAATTTATCACCGCTCGCAATGAGGCCGCGGATCAGCTGCGGCGCCGCGATGCGAAAGAACTCACGCTCCTCCGCCGCGACGTGCGCGCCCAGATCCTCGGCCAGGAAGCGCCGCGCGGCCGTGCTGAGGCGATCACTCAGGCGTTCATCCGTGCTGAACACCGCTTTGCCGAGCAGCGGAATCTGGTAACGCGGAAAGAGGGGGCTTGCGTCCATGTCATGCTGCAGCAGACCGCTGGCGACGACCACGTCGCCGATCGCCAGCCCGTGCCGCACGCCGCCGGCAACACCGCTGAAGACGAGCTCGCTCACCGGATATGACGCCAGCAGCTGCGTCACCGTCGCGGCCGCCGCGACCTTGCCGTAGCGGGAAAACACTGCGACCACCTCCACCCCGGCAAAGACACCGGCGTGGAAGGTGCGCCGTCCGAGCTGCTGCGTTCTAACTCCCTGCAGCGACTCGACTACCCGCGTGATTTCCTCGTGCATCGCGCTAACAATGGCGAGCATTCAACGTCTCTCGATGTTCGTGGCAATCGCTCGATCTGCCCGGGCCATACCGGCGCACGCTCCCCGCGCTTTCAGCATAGCGCACGCCGGCGCTGCGGCCACCGTGCCCGCTGCCATGGCCGTTGACACGCGGGCTGCAAAATTGCAGTGGGCACTGCATTGCGGCAAACTGCCCGCCACTATTAGAAGACAGTCCCCTGCAAAGCTGCCCCTATGGCCACTGCCGCGGCTGCCACGCCGCTGATCACCACACTCGACGACGATGCCTGGGATGACCTGCTGAGCTTCATCGAGGAGCGCCGTGTCATCCCCATCGTCGGTCCGGAGCTGCTGATGGTGTCGACCGAGCGCGGTCCGCGCCTGTTGTTCGACTGGGCGGCCGAGAAGCTCGCCACGCGGCTCAGCGTCAACACTACGGAGCTGCCGCAGCCCTACACGCTCAACGACGTCGTTTGCCTGTTTCTCGCCGCGCGCGGCCGGCGCGAAGAGGCCTACGTGAGGCTGCGCAGCATCATCAAGGATGCCACCTTCGAGGCCCCGGCGGCGCTGCGCCGCCTGGCGGCGATCACCGACTTCGACCTTTTCGTGTCCACGACCGCCGACTCGCTGCTCGAAAGCGCGATCAATCTGGAGCGCTTCGCCGGCTCCCCTTCGACCGAGGTGCTGTCCTACGCGCCCAATCGCGTGGTCGACCTGCCGGCCGAGCGCGATCGCCTGCAGCGTCCGGTCGTGTATCACTTGTTCGGCAAGCTGTCGGCCTCGCCGACCTACGTCATCTCGGACGAAGACCTGCTGGAGTTCATCTGCGCGCTGCAGAGCGAGCATCTGGTGCCGGAGAAACTCTTCTATGAGCTCGAGCACAATCACCTGCTGTTCATCGGCAGCAACTTCACCAACTGGCTGGCGCGGCTGTTCCTGCGCATGGCGAAGCGCCAGCGCCTGTCCGATCCACGCGATGTGGGCGAGGTGCTGGCGGACGACCACAGCAGCCAGGACGACCGGCTGGTGGCTTTTCTGCAGCAGGTGAGCGTGCGCACGCGCATCTACGTGGGCGCGGAGCGCTTCGTGGAGGAGTTGCACCAGCGCTGGCAGGCGCGGCGCAAGCCGGCCGCCGCGGCGGCTCCCGCGCCGGCGCGCTTCCTGCCCCCGGCACGCGAGATGCCGGACAACGCGGTGTTCATCAGCTACGCGCGCGAGGATCTGCCCGCCGTCCAGCAGCTCAAGGCCGGCCTTGAAGCCGCGGGCGTGACCACCTGGTTCGACGTGGATCGCCTGGAAGCCGGTGATGACTACGATCGCAAGATCCAGCGCAACATCGCGCGCTGCTCGTATTTCATCCCGGTGGTGTCGGCCACCACGCAGCGGCGCCTGGAGGGCTACTTCCGCCGCGAATGGAGCTACGCGCTGGATCGTGCGCGCAACATGGCGGACGGCGCGCTGTTCATCCTGCCGGTCAGCATCGATGCCACCACGGCCGCCGCGGCGCTGGTGCCTGACAGGTTCAAGGCGCTGCACTTCACGCAGCTGCCCGGCGGGCAGGTATCGTCGGAGTTCGCCCAGCGGCTGGCGGACTTCATGCGCGCGCGCTCCTCATGAACGACGTCGCGGGCAAGCCCTCGCCGGTCGAGCCGTTCGCGACCGTCGACGAGAGCAATCCGTGGCTGGGACTCGCCTCCTTCACCGAGGAGACGCGCGCCTACTTCTTCGGACGCGAGGAGGAGGTCGCCGAGCTGGCGCGGCGCGTGCAGCGCAAGCTCCTGACGCTGCTGTTCGGCCAATCGGGCCTCGGCAAGACCTCGATCCTGCGCGCCGGGCTGGTACCGCGGCTGCGCGGGCAGGGCTACTGCCCGATCTACGTGCGCATCGATTACGCGCGCAGCGCACCCGAGCCGGCCGAGCAGATCAAGCAGGCCATCATGCAAAGCGCCCGCCGCTCGGGCCAGTGGACCCAGGTCGGCGTGGCGGTCGCCGGCGAGTCGCTATGGGAATTCCTGCACCACCGCGACGACGTGCTGCGGGACGAGCACGGCGCGACGCTGATCCCGCTGCTGATCTTCGACCAGTTCGAGGAGATCTTCACGCTGGCGCAGAGCGACGAGTTCGGGCGCGCGCGCGCCGCACGCTTCGTCGCCGAGCTCGCCGACCTGGTCGAGAACCGGCCGCCCAAGGCCTTCGAGGCGAAGCTCGAGGAGGACGAGTCCGCCGCCGAGCGCTTCGATTTCGCGCGCAGCGACTACCGGGTGCTGATCGCGCTGCGCGAGGATTACCTGGCGCCGCTCGAGGGCCTGAAGAGGGACATCCCGAGCATCTCGCAGAACCGCCTGCGCCTTGCGCCGATGACCGGCACCCAGGCACTGGCGGCCGTGCTGCAGCCGGGCCGCAAGCTGGTGTCGGAGGAGGTGGCCGCGGCCATCGTGCGCTTCGTCGCCGGCGGCGCGGAACTGGCGAACGCGGTGGTGGAGCCCTCGCTCCTCAGCCTCATCTGCCGCGAGCTGAATGACGCGCGCATCGCTCAGGGGCGCAGCGAGATCTCGCTCGATCTGCTCGCCGGCTCGCATGCCAGCATCCTCAGCAACTTCTACGAGCGGGCACTCGCCGACCAGCCCGCGGCGGTGCGCCGCATCATCGAGGATGAGCTGCTGACGGAGTCCGGCTTCCGCGAGAACGTGGCCGAGGAGCGCCTGGTGAGCCGCTTCACCGAGGCAGGCGCCGCACCTAACACGCTCGCCGTGCTCGTCAACCGGCGGCTGCTGCGCATCGAGGAGCGTCTTGATGTCCGGCGCGTAGAGCTGACGCACGACGTGCTGTGCGGTGTCGTCAAGGCGAGTCGCGACAAGCGCCACGAGCGCGAGGCGCGCGAAGCGACCGAGCGGCTGCTGGCGGAGCAGCGCGAGCGCGAGCTCGCGGCGCGGCGCGCCGCGGCGCGGGCCAAGCAGATTGCGGGCGCCTGCACGGTGCTGGCCGCCGTGGCCGTCGTCGCCGCGGTGCTGGCGTACTTCAGCAGCCGGCGTGCGCACCGCGCGGAGCACCTCGCCCAGGAGACGCGCGCCCAGGCCGAACAGGCCCGCGGTAACGCCGAGCGGCTGCTGGCATATCTGTCCGATGACTTTGGCCGGGAGCTCGAGAGCATCGGGCGCCTGGAGGTGCTCGCGGAGTTCTCGCAGCGGCAGATTGACTACTTCCACGGCCTTCCCGCGGCTCTCAAGGGGAACGACACCCTCCGCAATGGTGCCCTCGCGTTGGTACACCACGCCCGCACCATGCGATCCCTCGGAAAGCTGGATGTCGCCGCGGCCAATGCCGCGGAGGCTGTGCAACTGCTCGGGCGGCTGCGTGACGCCGGGGACCGTTCCGAGGCGACGACCATCGCGCTGGCGCTGGCCTATGGCGCGCAGTCCCGCATCCAGGAAAGTGGCAATGACCCGGCGGCTCTGCCGACGGCCGAAAGGGCCGCCGCGCTCCTGCAGCCGCTGGCCGGGGCGCCCAACGCCTCGGTGGCCGCGCGGCGCGCTTACGTCGAGATCCTCTATCGCATCGGCTTCGAGCAGCAGGCGGGCGCCAACCAGAATGAGGAGGCGGTTCGCACCGAGCGGGAGGTCATGCGCATCGCAACCGACCTGGGGGCGCGCAACCTGAGCGATCTCGACATGGGGGCGTACTACGTGGAGGCCAGCGCGTGGACGGCACAAGCTCTGGAGAACCTCGGCCGTTACGACGAGGCGCGCCGCACCGGCCGGGACGGCATGGCGCTGGCGGAACAGGTGCTCGCGCGGCGCCCAGGCTATCGTCTCGTCCTGCATGGGCAGCAAGTAATCGCTGGCGTGCTGGTGTCGGTGGCGCGGGACGAACTGGATACGCAGGCCGCGCTGCACGACGCCTTGCGCCAGGAGGAGGTATCGCAGACGCTCCTGCGACTCGATCCCGACAACATCGTGAGCATCAACAATTTCGCAGTCGCCGAAGGGCAGCTCGCAGACGCTTATTGGTCTGCCGGGCGCCTGCGCGAGGCCATCCCCTATTACCTGAAACAGCTCGACATCGCGCGGCGCGCGAGCAGCGGTGGCGCCACCTATATGGTCAACTTTGTCGGCGTCACGGCCGGCACCGCGGTCCATCAGGCGTTCATCGGCGATACCGCCTCCGCAGCAGCCACCGTCGCGGCGGCAATACCCGTATTGACGAAGCTGCGGCAAAACGAGCCTTCCGGCAGTGCCACGCTGCTCTTTGCCGATAGCGGCCAGAAGATCACCGAAGCCTGGGTGGCACTCGAACGCGACGACCTACCGGCCACGCGGCGCAGCGCCATGGAAGCCGCGAGTGAGCTCGAGGCCGCGACGGTCCACGGCGCGGCGGAGCTCCAGAAGTTTGTCTGGCTGCACTTCGCGTATCTTGCCGAGGGCCAGGCGGACTATCAGCTGGGCGACTTCGTGGCTGCGGAACACTCGTTGGCAAAGTCGCTCGAAGCCTGGAAGGCTACCGGCCAGCAGGCAGTCGATGATCAGCGCCGTCTGGGCCTGGTCTCGACCTGGATCGCGATGGCGCAGGCCCGTCAGGGGCACCTGAGCGCGGCCACACAGACGATCGGCCCGGTGCTGAAGTTCCAGCGTGACCTCGCCGCAAAGAATCATGGCGATCGTTGGCTGCCGCAGGAGCTCGCCGGCACCCTGTATGTTCAGGCGCTCGCCGAGCCTGAGCGACGTGCCGCGCTGTTACGCGAAGCCGCGGGGCTGATCGACGGACTGGCGCCGGACGTGCGCGCGACGCACGACGTGCGGCAGTGGCGCGAGCGCATTCAGCAGGCCCAGCAGGGCAAGCTCACGAAGCGCAGCGCGCGGCAGGCAGGCAGGGCGGTGTGAGGACAGCCGGTGAGCGCAGGACCGCTCCCTGTGTTCCGCTCCACCGCCAGGCCCGGCTACTCGAGCCTCGTCGACGGCGATCCGCGCCGCCTGTTCGCCCGCAAGCTCGTGCGTGAGATCCAGGTGCGCTTCACCGACGTGCCCTGCACGGTGCAGACGAACGAGGGCCTGGTGCACGCCCGCCCCGGGGATGCCATCCTCACCGGCATCGCCGGCGAGCACTGGCGCGTGTCGCGCGCGCACTTTGCCAGCAAATACCAGCCCGTGCCGCCGACCGTGGTGGGCGAGGCCGGGCACTACGTGAGCCTCCCCAACCGCATCATGTGCGTGCCCATGAGCGAGCCCTTCGAGGTGCTGCTCGCCGACGGCCTGTCACGCCTGCAGGGCGGGGTCGGGGACTGGCTGGTGGATTATGGCGACGGCAGCTTCGGCATCGTGTCGCCGGCGATCTTCGCAGTCACCTACGAAATCACCGAGCGTTTGTGAACCGTGACAGCGCTGCAACAGGGCGCTTTCGCTATGATTTTGCGACCCTTGCGCCAGCGCTGAGGCTCCACTGACCAACATGGCTGCGGCCCGCCGCACTGACGCTGCATCCACCCGACGGCGGTTCCTCCAGCGGGCTGGTGCTGCGCTCGTGCTCCTGCCGCTGCCGGCGGCCTGGGCCCGCGCCCCGGAGCGGCGCGCCCTGTCCTTGGTGCACACGCATACCGGTGAGCGGCTGTCGAGCGTCTACTTTCAGGACGGGCAATACCAGGCGGCCGAGCTGGCGCGGCTCAATCACCTCCTGCGTGATTTTCGCACCGGTGAGGTTCATCCGATCGAACCCGCGGTACTCGATATCCTCGCCGACCTGCAGACGCTCGCCGGTCGCGACGACCCCTACGAGGTGATCAGCGGTTATCGCTCGCCGCAGACCAACGCGGCGCTGCGCCGCCGCTCGAGCGGGGTGGCCGAGCACAGCCTGCACATGCGGGGGCGCGCGATCGACGTGCGCCTGCCCGGATTCTCCACCCGCCGGCTGCGCGAGCTCGCCCTCGGCATGCGCCGTGGCGGTGTCGGCTTCTATCCGCAGGCGGACTTCGTGCACCTCGACAACGGCAGCGTGCGCTTCTGGTAAGCCCGTCGGCGCTAGTGCGCCGGCGCGAGATGCGCCGCTGCGCAACCCCGCCGGTGGCGCCGGCAGGCTGGTGAGTGAGGGGTCCTCGGCGAGGACGAGGTAGCGCGCCAGCGCGAGCTTCAGAAGCTGGTAGTGGTAGAAGGGCGGCTCGACCCCCGTGAGCACCGTGGTCAGGTCGTGGGCGCCGGCGAGGCTCTCGAGTGCCGCCGCGAGATCGAGTGGTGCATGCACCCCCTGCAGATGGAACCCGGCGGCCGCCGGATCCACACGCCCGTAGTGAAGATCGCTCAGCAGGTGCAGTGCCGCCGCCGACAGCCCCACCTCGAAGCGTGCCGCGAGTGTCGGGTGCGTGGCGGTGGCCGCTGCGAGGGCGGCGGCCGAGCGCGCCAGGTCGGCCGCCGCATAGTCATCCGGCTCGAGACCGTAAGAGGCGGCGCGCTGCAGCTCGTGCACCAGACTCACCGCCTGCGCGGTGGCGCGGCCGTCGCGGATCCACAGCGGCGTACCCGCATTGCGCGCGTATACCGCCTGCAGCGCCTGCGCGCCACCATGCTCCGGCGAGGCTCAGGAGCCGCGCACCTGCGCGATCCACTCGTCCACCAGTTGCTCGAGAAGTGTGAGCGGTACGCCGCCGTTTTCCAACACCACGGCGTGGAAGTCCTTGAGGTTGAATTTCGCTCCCAGTGCCGCCTTCGCCTTCTCACGCAGCTCGAGGATCTTGAGCTCGCCGATCTTGTAAGCGCATGCCTGGCCGGGCGCCGCCATGTAGCGCTCCACCTCGGAGGTGACCTCGCCCGGCGACATGCCGGTGGTGCCGACCATGTAGTCGATCGCCTGTTCCCGCGACCAGCCCTTGGCATGTAGCCCGGTATCGACCACCAGCCGCGCCGCGCGCAGCAGCTCGAGTTGCAGCCGCCCGAGATTCCCGAACGGGTCGTCCTTGTACATGCCGATCTCGGCGGCGAAATGCTCGGCGTACAGCGCCCAGCCTTCGGCGTAGGCGGTATAGATCGTCTGCTGGCGGATGAGCGGCATGTCCTTCAGCCCGAGCGCGGTCGAGATCTGGAAGTGATGGCCCGGAATGCCCTCGTGGTAGGCGAGGGTCTTCATGCCCCAGGTCGGCGTTTCGTTCAGGTCCCGCAGGTTCGCGAAGAACTTGCCGGGGCGCGAGCCGTCCATGGCTGCCGGCTGGTAGTAAGCGCCGGAGCTACCCTTTTCCTGGCCGGGCGGCACGCGCTCGACCGTGAGGTGTGTCGCCGGAACCGAACGGAAGAATTCAGGCATGCGTGCATTGGCCTCATCGAGGATCTGCTGGTAGCGCTCGAGCATCTGCTGCCGCCCCGCGGCGGTGTTCGGCATGAGAAAACGCGGATCCTTGGCGAGCGCGGTCATGCGCTCGCCGACACTGCCGGCAGCCAGTCCCTGCGCCTTCAGCAACGTGTCCATCTCGGTGTTGATGCGTGCGACTTCGCTCCGGCCCAGCTGATGCACCTTGTCGGGGGAGTAGTCGGTGGTGGTCATCTGCTTCAGCGACTCGGCGTAGAAAGCCGCGCCTTCGGGCAATCGTCCGACGCCGGCGCTCTGCCCTGCGGCGGCGGGCTTGAGCGCCTCGAGCGCTGCGCTGATGCGGGCGTAGGCCGGATACACCGCCGTCCTGACCGCATCGATCGCCCGCTGTCTAAGCTCCTGCTTGCGCGGCGCACCGAGTGCTTGCACCTTGTCCATGCGCGTCACGAAGCTCATCACCAGCTCGTTCTGCTCCGGCGCCGCGGCGACCACGTCGTGGATGACCGTGAGGGTGCGCTCGAGCAGCGCCGCCGGCAGCACCACTCCCTGCGTCGCCTGCCACTGCATCTGCGTGGTCGCACCGTCAAGCTTCGCGCCCATGGCTTTGAGCCGCTCGACGTAGTTGCGCGCCGTCTTGTCATTCCTGACGACGTGGGTGGTCTCCATGAAGCTCGGCAGCTGCGCCTCGACGCCGAACATCGGGCTGATCGGGTACAGCCCTTCCGAGCTCAGCCAGTTGAAGCGCTGGAAGGCGAGCCCGGTTTCGTACTGGTCGACGAGGATGTCGTAGGTAATCTGATCCTGGCGGCGGAGGCTGGCGCGGTCGAATTCACGCACCTCGCGCAGGAAGGTGGCGAGCTGCGCGTAGTCGGCGTCGCGCTTCCTCAGGTCGCAGGCCGCCAGCCTGGCGGAGTGGTGGTCGAAGATCGTGCCGTCGGCGAGTCCCACGGCCGTGAACGTCTCCGGATTCCTCACCAGGAATTCCAGCGCCTGGCGATTGGCGAGCATGTTGATGGTGAAGGGCTTGCCCCACACGGTGCGGTAGGCCGTGTAGGCGAGCAGCGCCACCAGCACCAGCGCCGCCCAGCCGACGACTCGCCACCTTGTCTTCATCGATCGCACCCCGTCGACGCTGAACCGTCAGGGACCCAGGTTGCTGGTGCGGCGGATGAACTCGGCCACGTTGTCGTGCAGTTGCCTGAGCGAGGCATCCTTGGCATACACCATGTGCCCGGACTCGTAGAAGCGGTACTCGATGTTCGACTGCAGGCTCTGCGGAATCGGCAGGTGATGCATCTCGTAGATGCCCTGGTAGAACGGGGTCGCCAGGTCGAAATAGCCCGCGTGCAGCTGGATCCTGAGGTTCGGATTGAGCTTCATCGCGTTTGCCAGATCGGGCATGACGTTGCTGCCCTGGCGAGCTGAGAACGGCTGCTCGCCCGAACCCGGCAGCTGGTGGGAGAAGTTCCAGGTACGAAAGGTGGGGATGCTCGGCTTGAACGCCTTGTCCGCGCCGTAGTGCAGCTCTTTGCGCACGTAGTCGTTGAACGCCGAGACGTAGGCCGAGGCGAGCGCGGCGGCCTGCGGATCGTAGTCGGCGCGCTGACTCAGCGGATCGATATCGGGTCCGGAAAAGCGGCTGTCGAGGCGGCCGGTGGTGAGCGCGCCGTCGGCCTGCAGGTTCTGGCGGAACTCCCCGCCGTCAATGCGCAGGTCGGCGCGCAGTATGTACTCGACCGGCAGCCCGGTGTACTCGTGCAGTTTGGCCGCAACGGCGGCCCGCTCGCTGGCGGGCAGCTCCGAGCCGGCGGCGAGCGCGCGGGCGTAGTCACCCAGCGCGAACTGCTCCACCTCGGCCAGCAATGCCTCGAGGCTCGGGTGCTCGGCGGGCAGCTTGTGGTGGTACCAGGCGGTGGCGGCGTAGGTCGGCAGCGAGGTCTGGTAGGGCAGATCGACGCCCGGATTGTTGGTGGGCCGCTCGGGACTCAAGTCGAAGCTGAGAATCTGCGACAGCAGGATGACCCCGTTCAGGTCGATCTGCCGATCCGCCTTGAGCTGATTCACCACCACCGCCGAGCGCGGCGTGCCGTAGCTCTCGCCGAACAGATACTTGGGCGAGTTCCAGCGGCCGTATTTGCCGAGGAACTGGGTGATGAACTCGCTGAAGGCGTAGGCATCGGGGTCGACGCCGAAGAACGCCTTTTCCTTGTCCTTGCCGGCGATGCGGCTGAAGCCGGTGCCCGGCGCATCGATGAACACCAGGTCGGTGGCATCGAGGAGGCTCGCGGCGTTGTTCACCAGGGAATACGGCGCCGGCGGGGTGTGGGCATCGGTGGCCGTAACGATGCGGCGCGGACCGAAGGCGCCCAGGTGCAGCCACATGGTGGAGGATCCGGGGCCGCCGTTATAGAAGAACGTGAGCGGGCGCGGACCGCCGCCGCTCTTGAAGTAGGCCACGTAGAACATCGAGGCTTCGGCGGTGGGATTTTTCGGCTCGGCACCGTCCTCGCCGCCTGCCGGCGGCGCTTTCTCCGCATTGGGATCGCGCGGCACATCGTCCCAGCCTTTCGGATGGACGATGAGCGTGCCGGCGATCGCCTCATAGCCGAGCGCGCGGCCGCCGATGCTGACGCTGCCGCTGCTCGTGACCGCCTCGACCTTGAAAGGCTCGAACCGCCGGCCGTCGGACTTTTCCGGCTCCCCCTCGGCCTTGCGCTCGCCTGGCGGTGCGGCGGGAGTGGCGTTGGCGGCGAGCAGCACGCAGGGAAAGAGCAGTGCCCACACTGCAAGACACGGAATGAGTTTGCCGTGAGTCATGACTGTGTCCTTGGAATCCCCGCGGCGGGCTGCGCAAGTCTAGCCGAGCTGCGCGCAGAGCGTGAGTCCGCTGTCCGTTGGACGGCGCCGTATGGTGCGCAGTATCGTCACGAGCGGAAGCGGAAAATGCCCAGCGTCGGAATACTCGTCTATGCCCTCGGCGCCGTCGCGCTCGGCCTGGTAGGTCTGGTATGGGATGACTTTGCCCTGGTGTGGCAGCCGGTGCCGTCGGGCATTCCCGGCCGCGCCGTGCTCGCGGGGCTGTTTGCCGCGGCGCTGGCCGCGGGCGGCATGACCGCCGCCTGGCGGCGCACGGCCGCGTTCGGCACCGCGGTGCTGGGCCTGCTGTTCACCGTGACGGTGCTGCTACATGTGCCACGGGTAATCGCACATCCACAGGTACTTGGCGCATGGAGCGGACTGGCCGAGCAGCTCGCGCTCGCCTCCGCCGGACTCGTCGCGTACACATCGTCGGGCGAGGTCGCCGCGGCGCGCTCGCCCGCCTATCGCCGCGTGGCGCTGATCGCCTTCGGGGTGTGCGTGCTGCTGTTCGGCGCCGCGCACTTCGGTTATCTCGAGGAAACCGCGGAGATGGTGCCGCGCTGGCTGCCGCCCGGGCAGAGATTCTGGGCAGTGGCGACGGGAATTGCGCACCTGGCCGCGGGAGCGGCGATCCTCGCAGGCGTCACGGCGCATCTTGCGGCGCTACTGTTGACGGTGATGTTCGCGCTGTTCGGCGCGCTGATCCATATCCCCCTGCTGCTCGCGGACCCGCACAGCCATCTCTACTGGGTCATGAATGCCATGAACCTCGCCCTGACGGGCGCTGCGTGGGTGGTGGCCGACAGCCTCGCGCCCGCACGCGCCGTCCCCGCCGGTGCGCCGGCCGGTCTGCGGCCATGAAACGCGCCCCGCGCATACTCGTCACCGGCGCCTCCGGAGGTATCGGCGCGGCGATCTGCAAGGCGCTGGCAGCGCGGGGGGCGACGCTGGCTCTGCATTACCGCTCGGACCGCACGGCGGTCGAGGCCACGCGGCGTGCGTTGGGCGGTGAACATCACATCATCATCCAGGCGGACCTGGGCGATGCGCAGTCCATCGCACGACTGTGGCAGCAGGCCGCCGAGGGCGGGCGCATCGACGTTGTGGTCAACAACGCCGGCATCTTCCCGAGTCATCCGCCGCTCGCGACCGACTATGCCGCCTGGACCAGCGCCTGGCAGCGCACCCTCGCCACCAATCTCATCGCCCCGGCACATCTGTCGTGGTGTGCGGCGCAGGCGATGACCCAGCAGGGCGGCGGCCGCCTCGTCAATATCTCCTCGCGCGGCGCATTCCGCGGCGAGCCGGGTGCGCCGGCGTACGCCGCGAGCAAGGCGGGCCTGAATGCTCTCAGCCAGTCTCTCGCCAAGGCGCTGGCCGCACGCGGGGTGTTGGTGTTCGTCGTCGCCCCGGGCTGGGTCGCCACCCCGCGCGTGGCGCAGCTGGTCGCAGATCCCGCGGTGCTGGCCGATCAGCCCCTCGGCAGGGTCGCATCCCCGGAGGAGGTCGCCGAGGTCGTGACGTACTGCGCTCTCGAAGCACCGCCCAGCATGACGGGCGCCATCGTCGACGTGAACGGCGCCTCGTACCTGCGCTCCTAGACGGCTGTGCGCGGCAGGCGCGCCTTGCGGCAGCGGGCGCGCCCGCGCCAGCTCAGCCGCCGCCTTCGAGCATCTTTTTCAGGTTGTCGAGGCCGCCGCGGTACACGCCCGTCACCAGCTTGATCACGCCTGCGTCGCTTTCGGCTTCCGGTGGATTGTCGGAGGTGTTCTTGCGCCTGAAGGTGCCGCTCCAGGCCACCACCGTCATGCCGTCATGCACAGGGTGCACCGCGATCCGTGACTCGTAATCGGTGATCGGCAGCGGCGATTCGACGATGCGATAGTGATAGGAATGGGCGGCTTCGTCGTATGCCGTCAGCCGTTCGATGAGAACCGGGCCGTCCTTGATGGTGAGCTTGCGCGTCGCCCCCACCTTGCCGTTGCTGCCCTTGGTGAGCTCATCGCTCGCAAAGCCCGGATGCCACTTGGGCAGGCTGTCGAAGTCCTTCACCGCGGCCCACACCTTGTCCGGCGGTGCCTTGATCCGGACGGTTTCGGAAACGTGCAGCTTCGGCGGATCCGCGTAGGCCGCGCCCGCTACCCATGCACCGAGTGTGAGAAGGGTCAGTGTTAGTCTCATGTCATGGCTCCCGCTGAAGACGCGCCCGCAAGCTTAACTTAAGCCCGCAGCTCATCGCTATGGCGCGCCGCCGCAGCGTACCGTGACTGCGGCAAACCAGATACTCTGCCAGCGCTGCGCTTTCTGCGCGGCGCTCAATGTCTGCGGCGAGACCTGCTGTGGCACGCCGAAGGCGGCACGCTCATCGAGCACCTGCGCGTTGACGACGCCGTACAGGCATGCGGCGCCCTGATACAGGGCAGCGATCAGCACCCCGCATCGCCTGCACAGCAGCAGCTCGGCAAGTCCGCTCCCCTGGGCGTAGCGCGCCAGCTGCCGTTCGTCGCGGACGCGGATGTCGAGCGCGCCTTGCGGGTCGGAGACATAACAGGCGCCGTGCTTGCGGCAGAAGTCGCAATCGCAGGCGCGCGGTGGCCAGTCGGCCGGGGGGCGCGTCAGGTGCGCCGTAAGTTGCAGGTTGCCGCAGTGGCAGCCGCCGCTCACCCGGTGCAGGGCGCCGCGGCCCTGCGGCTGTGAGGCGGCCTCGCCGGCCACGGGCGCTTCAGGCCTTGTCTACCGGCGTAGTGCCGCCGGTGAACTCGGCGCGCGCCTGCGCCTGTCGATACTCGTGCTCCGCCTGCCAGCGCCGCCAGTCGAACAGGCCGAGTATCGCGTAGACCAGCTTGAACACCTGCAGCCGCCACAGCACCCGGGGCGTATCGAACACATCGCCGGCGAGCATCGAGATCACGCCCTGCTCGAGTTTCCACACGTTGCTCGGCTGGCGGAACATCCGCTCCATCACCGGGTTGTTGAAACGGTAAATGAAGAACGAGAAGCGCGCGATTGCGGTCCGTAGCCGCCTCTCCAGCCGGCGCAGCAGCGCCAGCTCGACTGCCGGCTGCTGCAGCGCCGCGTCCACCACCCGCGCCGCCTGTTCCGCCGTGCTCATCGCCAGGAACACGCCGGTGGAAAACACCGGATCGAGGAACGCAAACGCGTCGCCGACCAGGATCCAGCCGCGCCCGCCGATGTGCGTCGCGTCGTAGGAGTAGTTGCCGGTGACGCGCACCTGGTTGTCGATCAGCTCGGCGCGCTCGAGGCGTTGCCACAGCGCCGGGTTCTTCTTGAGCGTCTCGAGCAGAAACTCCACCGTGCGGCCCTTGCGCTGCTTGAGATAGTCCGGCCGGCACACCGCGCCCACGCTCATCACCGCGTCGGGCAACGGGATCATCCACATCCAGCCATGCGCGAACCGATACATGCTGATGTTGCCGGCGTCCTCGCCGGTGCGCGCCTGCGCGCCGCGGAAGTGACCGAAGATCGCCGCGCTCTGATGCTCGGGGTTCTTGCGTCGCAGCTTCTTCTTCGCGGCGAGAAAGGCATCGCGGCCGCTGGCGTCGATGAGGTAGCGCGCCTGGATGTGGTAATTGCCGCCATCGTCGCTGCGCACCTCGAGCCGGCTGTCGCGCGGCCCGCGCTGCTCGAACTGTACCGCCTCATGGCCCTCGCGCGTGCTGGCACCGCAGGCGCGTGCATGCGCGAACAGCATGCGGTCGAAATCCTGGCGCCACACCTGAAAAGCGTGCGGCGGACTCGCGCCGATGGCCCGCGCGAACGCGAACGTGTTGTAGCCGCGCTCATTGTCGGCCTCGAAGTCGGCGCCGCGCTTGAAGACTCCGAGCGCCCGCACCTGCTCCAGCACCCCCAGCCGCTCGAACAGCGGCAGGTTCATCGGCAGCAGCGACTCGCCGATGTGAAAGCGCGGGTGATGCTCCTTCTCCAGGGCAATCACGCGGTAGCCGCGCCGCGCCAGCAGGGCCGCGGCGGTACTGCCGGCGGGTCCGCCGCCGATCACCGCCACGTCGCAGCTCTCAACGCTCATTCTTCCGTCACCTCCAACGCTCATGAATACCGCAAAGCGCTGTTGCTGGCTAGCCGCGTTCGCCGCTGCCGCCCTGGGCGGCGTACAGGCGGCGTACGCTCTCCATGGTGTCGGCAGCGAGCGCGGTCTTGTCCTCGCGATAACGCTTCACCCGCGCGAGCCGCAGCGCCAGCCCGCCGGGGTAGCGGGTGCTCGCCTGCAGGTCGCTGAAGGCAATCTCCACCACCAGCTCCGGCCGCACGTACACGGTCCCTTGATCGCGGCGCACCTCGCGTGCGAGCAGCTGCTGTGTCTGCCAGGCGAGCATGGCGTCGGTGAGACCCTTGAAGGTCTTGCCGAGCATGACGTAGGCGCCGCTCGCCGGGTCGAGCGCACCGAGGTGCAGGTTGGAGAGCATGCCGGTGCGGCGGCCGTGTCCCCACTCAGCGGCCAGCACCACCAGGTCGAGGGTGTGCGCGCGCTTGATCTTCAGCCAGCTCGCGCCGCGGTTGCCGGCTTCGTAGGGCGCAGCGAGCGCTTTGGCCATGACACCTTCGTGACCGGCGGCGAGCGCTGCCGCATAGAACGCGGCTGCGGCAGCCTGCGAGTCCGTGACCAGCCGCGGGACCAGCGCGGCGGACGGTAGGACGCGCGCGAGCGCGGCGATGCGCTCGCTTGTCGGCCGGTCGGCAATGGTCTGCTCCCCGATGCGCAGGCAATCGAAGAAAAAAGCCCTGACGGGCAGCCCGGCGCGCACCGCTTCGACGTCGAGCCTGCGGCCGAAGCGGCGCATGGTGATCTGGAACGGGTGCGGCCTGCCGGCGGCATCGATGGCGATCGCCTCGCCGTCGAGTATCAGCGTATCGGCGGCCAAACCGCGCACCAACTCGGCGATCTCCGGGAGCGCGGCGCTGACATCATGCAGGGAGCGCGTGTAGAGGCGCACCTCCGCGCCGCGCTTGTGAGCCTGGATCCGCGCTCCGTCGAGCTTCCACTCGAACGCGACGTCGCCCGACAGCTCGCGCAGCGCCTCGCCGACATCGGCGGCCGTCTGCGCCAGCATCGGCGCGACCGGGGCGAACAGCTCGAGCTGGAAGCGCGTCAGTCCGGCAGCGCCCTCCTGCAGCGCCACGCGCGCGACAGCTCCGAGTGCGCCGGCGTACATCGCGGCGCGGCGTACCTCGGCCACCGGCAGCCGCGCCGCGGTAGCGATCGCCTCGACCATCACTCCTGCGAGCGCGCCCTGGCGCAGCTCCCCGGCGAGGAGGCGCAGCAGGAAGGTCTGCTCGGCGGCGCTCGCCCGCGAGAACAGCTCGCGCAGCAGCGCCGCGCGCCGAGCGGCCGAGCCGCTGCCGCGTGTAGCCGCCAGGGCCGTGAGGCGCTCGTCGACCTCGCGCAGCGTGAGCGTTTCCGCCGGCGCAGCGCCGCCCATCGCCGCCTGCAGCGCCACGAAGCCGACGCCGATGCGTCCCTGCGGAACCTCGCCGGCGAGATAGTGCGCGGCGATGCCGGCCTCCTGCGGTGGCAGGGCGGCAAGCAACGAGGCCAGCTCGCGGATCTTCACCGAGCGCGCAGCGGTCGCGCCTACGCGCCGCGAGGTAGCCACGAGTTCGCCGAGCAGTGTCACGGCAGGCGATTGTTGCGCATCATCTGCCGGCGCGCACGAGCGCGCCGCAGGAGTGCGCCGAACAGTGCGTACGCTGCGCCCTTCGGCGCGCAGCTCCCGCCCGCGGCACCGTATGATGCACGCCGGGGACATACGCGGGAGTTATCACATGCTCGGGCAGTGGCGACGAAGAATGGCCGTGCTAGGCGCGGCGTGCGCGCTCGGCACGGGGGCGCTGCTGCCGGCGGCGACGGTGGCGGTGGTGCCGGCAACGATGCAGGCGGCGGCGATCGATCATGTCGGAGGCCCCGAAGCGATTACGCTGCACACCCTGCCGGTGCCCACACCCGGCGCCGACGAAGTCCTGATCGCACTGCACACGGTCGGGGTCGGACCCTGGGACATCGATGTTCGCGAACACCTCTCCTACTGGCAGAACCGCAAGTACCCGCTGGTGCTGGGCGTGGATGGCGCGGGCACCGTTGCCGCCGTCGGCGCGCAGGTGCGCGGCTTCAAGGTCGGCGATCCGGTCTATGCCTACGTCTGGGACAATCCCAAGGGCGGCTTCTATGCCGAGTATGTGGCTGTCGCCGCCAAAGCCGTGGGCCACGTGCCCGCGGGGATGAGTCTGCGCGACGCGGGTGCCGCCGCGGTTACCGCACTCACCGCCGAGCAGGGGATCGACGACGCCCTGCACGTGAAGGCCGGCGAGACGGTCATCATTCACGGCGCCTCGGGCGGTGTCGGCACCCTTGCCGTGCAGTTCGCGAAGCTGCGCGGCGCGAGAGTGCTTGCGATCGCGTCCGGCGACGATGGCGTGAGTCTGGTCACACGGCTGGGAGCCGATGCTGCGGTGGACGGACACCGCGGCGACATCGTGGCCGCCGCACACGCGTTCGCCCCTGCGGGGGTCGATGCGGTACTGGCGCTCGCCGGCGGCGATGCCCTCGAGCGGGCCCGGGATGCGCTGCGGCCCGGGGGGCGGGTGGCGTATCCGAGCGGCGTGGATCCCGCACCCAAGGCGCGCCCCGGTCAGCAGCTCGTCCGCTACGACGCCGTCGCCGGAGCGCAGCAGTTCCAGCACCTGGGCGAGGCGATCCTCGCGGCGAAGCTCCAGGTTCCCATCGCGGCCGAGTACCCGCTCGCGGATGCCGGCAAGGCGCAGCAGCGGCTGACCGCCGGGCACATGCTCGGCAAGGTCGTGCTGCAGGTGCACTGAGCGCGAGCGCGCGCAGCGCCCCGGCGCGCGCCGAGCGTTACGTCTGGGGCAATGCGCCGCCCTCGCGGCGGCGGCGCTCAACGAACGCATCGAGCGCTTCGCGCACCGCGGCGTCCATGGGCGGAGGCTGGAACGCGGCGAGCGTCTCGCGCCACAGCGTGGAGGCGCGCTCGGTGGCCGTCCTGGCGCCGGCGTCGGACCAGGCGCCGTAGTTGCGCCAGTCGGAGACCAGCGGTGTGTAGAAGGCGTCGCGGTAGCGCTGCATGGTGTGGGCGGCGGCGAAGAAATGACCGCCCGGCCCGACTTCCGCGACCGCCTCGATGCCGATCTCCTCGGCGGAAGCGGGTACCGGCTGAAACAGCTCCGCGAACATCTGCAGCATTTCCACGTCGAGAATGAATTTCTCGTACGAGGCGGTCAGCCCGCCCTCGAGCCAACCGGCAGCGTGCAGGACGAAATGACAGCCACCGAGCAGCGCTCCCCACAGGCTCATCTGTGACTCGTAGGCGGCCTGCGCGTCCGGGGCATTGGCCGCCGTCGCGCTCGAGCAGCGCCACGGCACGCCGATGCGCCGTGCGAGCTGGCCGGCGCCGAAGGCCGCCTTGGCATACTCGGGGGTACCGAAGGCGGGTGAGCCGGACTTCATGTCGACGTTCGAGGTGAAGCTGCCATACATGACGGGCGCGCCGCGGCGCACCAGCTGGCTGAGCGTGATACCGAACAGCGCTTCGGCGTGCGCGAGCGTCAGCGCTCCGGGAATGGTGATCGGTGCCATGGCGCCGGCGAGCGTGAACGGCGTGATGATCATCAACTGCCCCTGGCGCGCAAATTCGATGATCCCCTCGGTCATCGGCACGTCGAGCTGCAGCGGCGAGTTGGTGTTGCAGATGCTGTAGCAGCGCGGCTCGGCCTGGAAGGTGGCTGCATCGATGCCCTGCGCGATGCGCAGCATCTCGAAACAGTCGCCGAGCTGCGCATCGCCGCGACAGTAGAAATAGGGCGCCTTGTCGCCGAGGGTGAGCTGCGCCAGTGTCGTCTGCAGATGGCGCTCGTGCACCGGGATGTCCTGCGGCTCGGTCATCTGGCCGAGCACGTGGATGACGTCGAACGCCTGCGACAGGCGCACGAAGTCGGCAAAGTCCGCGATGGTTCCGGTGCGCTTGCCGCGCTGCAGGTCGCTCACGCTCGGCGGCCCCGCGACCGGCGCGAATACCACGTGCCGGCCGCCCACGCGGCAGGAGCGCTGCGGGTTCCTGGCAATGAGATTGGCCTCGGCGGGAACGCTGCTCAGCGCCGCGGCGATCATGCCGGCCTCGAGGCGCACCATCTGGCTCGACTCGTCGACACTCGCACCAGCCGCCGCCAGTATCGAGCGGCCCCGCGGCGACAACACGCGCATCCCGAAGCGCTCGAGTATCCCGATCGCTGCGAGGTGCAGGCTCTCCACCTGGTCGTCCGAGAACAGCCGCAGCGGCTCGAAAGGATTCAGCAACTGCCGATAGCGGCTCGAGCGCTCCGCCGCCGCTGCACTGGAGCGCTGCGGATCGCGCCTGCCTCGTCGCATGGTGTTGGACATGGCGGGCGCAATAAATCCTAACGGCGCAGGCAGGTCAAGTGGCGAAAAGGCATGGCCGCTGGCGAAAATGCATAGCACCAGTCCTGTCGCCGGAGGGTGCGCGGGCTGCCGTTTTCGACCGCCGTCCGGCTACTTAAGTTCGAATGCGCGGCAGAGACTGCCGCACGCGGCCGATGCCGGCCCAGGGATCGGCGGACAGCCGCTGCAGCCGCCGGCGGATGTTGGCGAAGCGGAACTGATCGGGCGCCCGCAGCTGCGCGAGCTCCTCCCAGGCGAGCGGTGTGGCGACGGGCGCTGCGGCACGCCGGCGCAGCGAGTAGGAGCACACCGCGGTGGCACCGCGCGCATTGCGCAGGTAGTCGAGGAAGATCCTGCCGCCGCGCTGCTCGCGGGCGGCGACCGCCAGGTAGCGCTGCGGCCGCTCGCGCGCCATGGTCTCGGCCAGCGAGCGGGCGAAGCTCTTGGCCGCGTCCCAGCCGGCGGGCGGCGACAGCGGGATCACCACGTGCAGTCCCTTGCCGCCGGTGGTGCGTGCGAAACACTGCAGCCGCAGCGCCGTGAGCCGCGCGCGCAGCTCGCAGGCCGCTTCGCGCACGTGCTTCCACGGCACTCCCTCGCCGGGATCGAGATCGATCACCAGCCGGTCGGCCCGCTCGAGATCCTGCACGGTGCAACCCCATACGTGCAGCTCGACGGTATTCAGCTGCACCAGCGCGATGAGACCTTCGAGGCCCTCGATGTAGATCCAGCGCTGCCGCGCGCTGCGATCGTCGACCTCGTGCAGCTCGCGCGGCAGGGCGCGCGAGACGTGCTTCTGAAAGAAGCACTCGCCGCTGGCGCCTTGCGGGCAGCGCAGCAGCATCAGCGGGCGGCGCACCAGCCCCGGCAGGATGAAGTCCGCGATGCTGCGGTAGAAGTCGGCGAGCTGCTGCTTGCTGATCGGCGGATCATCGAACAGCTGCCGCTCCGGATGCGTGAGCTGCGGCAGCGCGGCTGCCGCTCGCGGGCGGCGGGCGCGCGCTCGCGGCGGCGCCTTCATGGCGAGCGCACCCGGGCCTCGGCGCGCCGCGCGGGCTGCAGCGATTTCACCGTGCGGTCCTCACGCAGTCCCTTGAGGCTCGCCTGCCGCAGCAGGCCATCGGCGGTGTAGCCGCGGAATTGCACCTCGACCACATCGCGGGGCGCTACCCACAGCGGCGTGGCGCCGCGCAGCTGCGCGCGCCCCGGAGCCTTCTCCACGGCGACCGCAGGCGCCGCCTGCGCGCCCCGCAGGCGGCGCAGCAGCGTGGCGATCGCTTGCTCGTCCATGCCGGTCCCGACCCGGCCGCGGTAACGCCAGCCGCCGTTGCCCGTGGCGCTCGCCAGCAACAGCGAGCCGAGCTCAACGCGCGCGCCCTTGCCGGTGGTGTAGCCGATGATCGCGAATTCATCGGACTGGATGCATTTCACCTTCAGCCACGCGTAACCGCGGCCGTCCTGATAGGGCGCGGCGATCGCCTTGCACACAATGCCCTCGAACCCGGCCTTGCAGGCCGCGCGCGCTGCGCGCGCACCGTTGCCGATGGCGTAGGCGGTGAGCTGCAGCGGCCGCGCCGCGTGCCTCATCAGGACGGCGAGCCGGCGCTTGCGCTCGATCTGCGGCAGCGGCCGCAGGTCTTCACCGTCCAGGTACAGCAGATCGAACACCATGACACGCATCTGCGCCTCGCACTGCGGCTCGCCGAAGCGCTGCTGCAGCAAGGCGAAACTGCTGCGACGGTGCGCATCGAGGGTGATGAGCTCGCCGTCGAGGATGCAGCGCCGGCACGGCAGCTCGCGTACGGCGCGCACGCTGGCCGGCAGCCGCGCGGTCCAGTCCTGGCCGCCGCGCGAAGTGATGCGTACCTTGTGCGTATCGCGCCAGGCGAGTACACGGTAACCGTCGAATTTGGTTTCGTGCAGCCACTCCTCGCCCGCGGGCGCCGCGTCGACCAGCCGCGCGAGCTGCAGTCCCACGCGCGACGGCAGGGCGGCGCCGGGCGGCCCGGCGCGCTTCCTGGCGACGCGCTTCATCGTGGCGGTTTTCACCGTGGCGCGCTTCATGCGCTCGCCCGCCCCCGGGTGCGCGCCGCTGGGGCGCGCGCCGGGCGCGCACCACGGGGGCGCTTCGGTGCCCGCGGGCGCCACGCGGACAGCGGCGTGTCGTCCGCCTCATCGCCCGGCCGCTCGGCCTCATCGTGCACCTTGATCAACAGCCACTGCGGCTGGCGACCCTTCAGGCGGGTGCGCACCAGCGACCAGGCGCCGTGCAGACGCTGTCCGTGCAGCGTGAAGCGCAGGTGTCCCGCACGCAGCGCCTGGCGCGCATCGCCCTCGGGGCGGAAATAGCCCCGGTCCCAGATGCGCACTTCGCCCGCACCGTAGTGCCCCGCGGGGATTACTCCCTCGAAATCCCGGTAGTCGAGCGGATGATCTTCGACCTCGACGGCCAGGCGGCGCTTGCGCGGATCGAGCGAAGGGCCCTTCGGCACCGCCCAGCTGCGCAACACGTCGCCGACCTGCAGGCGCAGATCGAAGTGCCGGCTGCGCGCATGGTGCAGGTGGACCACGAAGTGCGCTCGGCCGGCGCGGCTGGCGCGACCGGTGCGCGCCGCGCGCGGCTCGGGCGAGGCGGCGAAGTCGCGCTTGCGCTGATATTCCGACAGAGGTCCCGGCATGTTGAGGCGCCCCGCCACGCTGCCGGTTCGGCGGCGACGTGTCTGCGCCATCGCAGTCTATAAGGAGTCATGGGCGCGCGGACAGCACGCAGCGGCACTTCCGGTTGGCGCTACGGCCGTGGCGGCGCGAAGCGGCTGCCGCGCTGACGAATGAGCCGTTTCAGGACTTGTGCGCCGCGAGCCGCGCGGCGGCCAGGCGGATGGCCGCGCGGATGCGCGGATAAGTGCCGCAGCGGCAGATGTTGCCGCTCATGGCGGCGTCGATGTCCGCATCGCTCGGGTGCGGGTTGGCGGCGAGCAGCGCGCAGGCGGCCATGAGCTGCCCGCTCTGGCAATAACCGCATTGCACCACGTCCAGTTCGGTCCAGCAGCGGCGCAGCGACTGCGCCGGCTCGCCGCCCAGTCCCTCGATGGTGGTCACCGCGCGCGCGCCCACCGCGGCGAGCGGCGTGACGCACGAGCGTATCGCCTGTCCATCGAGGTGGACGGTGCACGCCCCACACAGGGCCCGGCCGCAGCCGTACTTGGTGCCCGTGAGTCGCAGCTCCGCCCGCAGCACCCACAGCAGCGGCGTCTCCGGCGCGGCGCTCACCTCACGCTGCTGGTCGTTGACCCTGAGCGTCGTCACGGTCGTCTCCTTCATGTCAGCTTCAGCGGCAACGAGCGCAGCCGCTGCCCGGTGAGCGCGAACACGGCGTTGGCCACCGCCGGCGCGATCGGCGGCGTACCGCATTCGCCGATACCGCCGGGAGTATCGGCGCCCTGGATGATCTCGGTGACGATCTGCGGACATTCGAACATGCGCAGCGGCACGTAGTCGTGGAAGTTGCTCTGGCGCACCTGGCCATTCTCCAGTGTGATCTCCCCGTGCAGCACCGCGGACAGTCCGAACGCCACCGCGCCCTCGATCTGCTGGCGGATGAGGTTGGGATTGACGGCGAGACCGCAGTCGATGACGCACACCACCCGGTGCACGCGGATCTGCCCGTCCGCCGTCACCGATACCTCGGCGACCTGGCCCACGATGCTGCCGAAGGCGCCGTGCACGGCGATGCCGCGGGCGCAGCGTGCCCCGTCCGCTGCTGCGGCCGGCGCCGTCGCCCATTCCGACAGCTGCGCCACGCGCTCGAGCACGCGCAGGTAGCGGGCATTGTCGGCCAGCAGGCCGGCGCGGAAGCGCACCGGGTCCTGTCCGGCCGCCGCCGCGGCCTCGTCGATGAAGCACTCGACGAAAAAGGCGTTGTACGAATGGCTCACCGAGCGCCAGATGCCGACGGGAACCGCCGACTCGACGCCCTGGTGGGCCACGCGCGCGTTCGGGAAGGCGTAGGCGGTGTTGGCGGCACCGTCGCTGGCCATGTCCGCGAAGGACGGCGCCCCGAGGCTCGAGCCGGCGGTGGTCATCTTCCACGCCAGCAGGCGCCCGGTCGCATCGAGCCCCGCCTCGCAGCGGGCCAGGAAGGCCGGACGGAAATAGTCGTGCGCGATGTCCTGCTCGCGCGGCCACAGCAGCTGCAGCGGCGCACCGCCGGTCTCGCGCGCCAGCGCCGCGGCCTGCTGCAGACAGTCGGTGAGATAGCGGCGGCCGAATCCGCCGCCGAGGAACGGCACGTGGATCTGCACCCGCTGCGCGGGTATGCCCAGCACCCGGGCCACCGCGGCGCGCGCGGCGCCCGGGGCCTGCGTTGCGGCCCACACCGTGGCCGAGCCGTCGCGGAACTGCACCGTGGCATTCAGCGGCTCCATCGGCGCATGGGCGAGGAATGGCACGCGGTATTCCGCGCGCAAGGTGCGCGGGGCGGCGCGCAGCGCGGCGTCGACGTCACCGTGCTGCAGCCGCGTGTGCCCGGCATGCGTGTCGAGCGCGTGCCGCAGCTCGCCGAGGAGTTTATCGCTCGAGAGGCCCGCTGCCGCCGGCCCGTGATCCCATTCGATGCGCACCACCTCGAGCGCCCGCATGGCCTGGAACGGCGTGGTGGCGATCGCGGCGACAGCGCCTGCGGTCGTGCCGGCGCCGCCGAAGCCGCCTGCGACCGGATCGAGCTTCACAACCTTGCGTACCCCGGCGAGCTGCAATGCGCGCGAGGCATCAAAATGCGCGGCGCGGCCGCCGACGCTCGGACACATCACCAGGCTCGCGTACAGCAGATCCGGCGGCAGTGCGTCGATGGCGTACTGCGCGCTGCCGTCGATCTTGGCGGCGTTGTCGAGACGCAGCAGCGGCTGGCCGATGAGCCGGAACTGCGCGCCGTGTTTCAGGGGTACGTGGCGCGGCAGTGGCAGGCGGCCGGCCAGCGGCACGAGCTCGCCGTAGCGGGCGCTCCGGCCGGAAGGGTGCAGTACCCGCCCGGCTGCGGTGCGACACTCCGCCACCGCCACCTGCCACTGCTGCGCAGCGGCGGCCAGGAGCAGCGCGCGCGCCGCGGCGCCGGCCTCACGCAGCGGCAGCCACTGGTCGGTGATGCTGGAGGAGCCGCCGGTGCCACTGAGATCGGGGATCTCGCGCAGGATGCGGCGCGCCACCCGGCGTTCGGCGCGCACCAGCACGCCAGGCGCATCGGCAGCGAACATGGCATCGACGATCGCCGCCTGATTGTTGTAGATACGGTCGAGCGGCGCCTGCTCGAGGCGCACGCTCTCCCAGGCGGCATCCATCTCCTCGGCGAGCAGCATCGCCAGCCCGGTGTGCGCCCCCTGGCCCATCTCCGCCTGCGACATCATGACCGTCACGCTGTCGTCCGTGCCCACTTTCACCCAGCCGTTGAGCGCCGTCTGCCCACGCGCCGTCGGCAGAGGATGCGCGCCGAGCAGACGCTGGCGTGGCGGCATCGCCAGCCAGCCGACGAGCAGCGCGCCGGCGGCGCCGGTGGTAGCGACCAGGAAATGACGTCGTTTGATGTGCATCCGAACCGCTGCAGTGTCGAGTGCCGCCGGTGCGATTTCAAGCCGTGGTCGTTGCCGGCAGCGCGCAGCAGCCGGCCGCCCGGCGTGGTAAGTTTGCAGCCCGGAACCTCACGAACAGGAGTCAGCAGCGGATGCCCAGCAAAGTACCCGACGGCCTCGAGCGCGGGTGGATCGTGGCGATCGGCGGCGCGGAGAATAAGGAAAATGACCGCCGCATCCTCGAGCTCTTCGTGCACACCTCCGGGGGTGATACGGCCGACATCGTGGTCATTCCGACCGCCAGCCGCGTCCACGAGACCGGCGCGCGCTACGAGCAGCTGTTTCGGGAGCTCGGCGCGGCGCGCGTGACGGTGATGGACTTCGACACACGCCGCGATTGCCAGGAGCCGGGGCGGCTCGAGCGCATCGAGCAGGCGAGCGGCATCTTCTTCACCGGCGGCAACCAGCTGCGCCTCACGACGCTGCTCGGCGGCACGCCGGTCGCCAAGCTCATCCGCCTGCGTAACGCACACGGCGTCACCGTTGGCGGTACCAGTGCCGGCGCCAGCATCCTGTCCGAGCACATGATCGCCGCCGGCGATGAGGGCTCGTCGATGATCGCCGGCAGCGTGCGCCTTGCGCCGGGCCTGGGGCTTACCAATCGCTTCATCATCGACCAGCACTTCCGCCAGCGCGACCGCCTGGGAAGGCTGCTGACCGCGCTCGCCTACAACCCGTTCGCCGTCGGCATCGGCCTCGACGAGGACACCGCGGCATTCATCGGTCCGGACGAGACGGTCCAGGTCGAAGGCAGCGGCGGCGTAACCATCCTCGACGGTGCCGATGTGACCTACTCCTCCATCGACAGCGTCGAGGAGGGACAGCCGGTGTGCATGCTGGGACTGAAGCTGCACCTGCTGGTGGCGGGCACCACCTTCAACCTGCACACGCGTATCGCCACTGCCGCTGCGCTGCTGGTTGCGAAGGAGTAATCGACCCCGGCAGTCGCGCACCGTATCGGCAAGTTGCCCATAACTACTACTATTTCCGAGCAACCCCATGCGTATCGTCGATCGCTCCGTCTACGTCGGTCCCTCGCTGTACGCGCGCTTCCCGGTCATCCGCCTCGAGCTCGATCTCGGCGAGCTCGAGGGCTGGCCGACCGGGCGACTCGGGGCGCCGTTCGTGGACGAACTGGCGACCGCGCTGCCGGGCCTGGCCGAGCACGGCTGCTCGTACCGCGAGCCGGGCGGCTTCTTCCGCCGCATGCGCGAAGGCGACGGCACCTGGCTCGGCCACGTGCTCGAGCACGTGGCGATCGAGCTGCAGAACATAGCCGGCGAAGAGGTTACCTTCGGCAAAACGCGCAGCGCGCAGACCGCCGGGGTCTACACCGTGGTGTACGAGTACGCGCAGCGCGACGAGGGCATCGCCGCGGGCGAGCTCGGTCTGCGGCTGCTGTGCTCGCTGCTGCCGGATGAGCTGCGGCCGGCCGGCAGCGTGCCGCAGGGCTGGAACTGGGCGGAGGCGCGCGACCAGTTCATCCGCTTCGCGCAGCGGCGCGCGCTGGGCCCCTCGACCGCTGCGCTGGTGCGCGCGGCGCAAGCGCGCGACATTCCCTGGCTGCGCCTCAACGACCAGTCGCTGGTACAGCTCGGGCACGGCAAGTTCCAGCAGCGCATCCAGGCGACCGTCACCGGGCGCACGCCGCACATCGCCGTTGAGCTGGCGAGCGACAAGGAAGAGACCAACAAGATTCTCGCCGGGCTCGGCTTGCCGGTACCGCAGCAGGAGCTGGTGCAGAGTGAGACGCAGGCCGTGCGCGCCGCGCGCCGCATCGGCTTCCCGGTGGTCACCAAGCCCTATAACGGTAATCACGGCCGCGGCATCTCGATCCGGCTGACCACCGAGGAGGAAGTGGCGCACGGCTTCACGGTCGCGCGCGAGCACTCGCGCTCGGTGATCGTGGAGACCTTCCTCGAGGGCGACGACCACCGTCTGCTGGTGGTGAACGGCGAGCTGGTCGCGGCCACGCGCCGCACTCCCGGGCACGTGGTCGGAGACGGCGAGCACACCATCGCCGAGCTCATCGACATCGTCAATCTCGATCCGCGCCGCGGCGTGGGGCACGAGAAGGTGCTGACGCGGCTCGAGCTCGACGCGCAGGCGCAGAAGATGCTGGAGCGCGCCGGACTCACCGCGACTTCCGTGCCGGCGCCGGGCGCCACGGTGCACCTGCGCTCCACCGCCAACCTGTCCACCGGCGGCACGGCGACCGACGTCACCGACATCATCCACCCGGACAACCGCGAGATGGCCGAGCGCGCGGTGCGCGCCATCGGCCTGGACGTTGGCGGCGTCGACTTCCTGTCGAAGAATATCAGCGAGAGCTACCGCAAGATCGGCGGCGGCATCTGCGAGGTGAATGCCGCGCCCGGATTTCGCATGCACGTGGCGCCTTCCGAAGGCACGGCCCGCGACGTAGCCGCCCCGGTGATTGACATGCTGTTTCCGCCCGGGGCCGCGGCGCGTGTGCCGATCGCCGCGATCACCGGTACCAACGGCAAGACCACCACCGCGCGCATGCTGGCGCACATCACCAAGATGGCCGGCTTCACCCCGGGGCTGACCACCACCGACGGGGTCTACATCGACGGACAGCGCACGGTGCAGGGCGATATGACCGGTCCGGTGTCGGCGCGCATGGTGCTCGCCGATCCGCAGATCGATATCGCAGTGCTCGAGACCGCGCGCGGCGGGCTGCTGCGCGCCGGCATGGGGGTGAACGAGGTCAGTGTCGGTGCGGTGCTCAACGTACAGCCCGATCACCTCGGCCTGAAGGGTATCGACACGCTCGAGCAGCTCGCGGAAGTGAAGCGCATCGTGGTGGAAGTCGCCACCGACTGCGCGGTGCTGAACGCGGATGATCCACTGGTGCTGCGCATGTCCGGCTACACCGAGGCGAAAAACATCTGCTACGTCACGATGAATCCCCAGCACGGACTGGTGCGCGAGCACGTTCGCGCCGGCGGGCGCGCGTGCGCGCTGGAGGCGGGCGTCAACGGCCACATGATTACCCTCTACGACCGCAGCGGCCACATCCCGCTGCTGTGGACGCACCTGATCCCCGCGACCCTCGAAGGGCGCGCCACGCATAACGTGCAGAACGCGATGTTCGCCGCGGCGATGGCGTTCTCGCTCGGCATCAAGCTGGAGGCGATCCGCCAGGGTCTGCGCACCTTCGACTCGACCTTCTTCCAGGCCCCGGGCCGCATGAACGTGTTCAACGAGCATCCCTTCAAGGTGCTGTTCGACTACGGGCACAACGCGCACGCAGTCGCGGCCCTGGCCGACCTGGCGCAGCGGCTCGACGTCATGGGGCGGCGCATCGTGGTGCTGGCAGGTCCCGGCGACCGGCGCGACGAGGATCTCATCGCCATCGCCGGCGCGGTCGCCGGCCGCTTCGATCATTACATCTGCCGGCGCGACGACAACCTGCGCGAGCGCAAGCCCGACGAAGTGCCGCGCATCCAGGCGGCGGCGCTGCGCGCGGCCGGCGTGAGCGACGCGGCGATCTCCATCATTCCCGACGAGCAGGACGCCATCAACGCCGCGCTCAACATGGGGCAGCCCGGCGATCTGCTGCTGATCTTCGCGGACGCGCTGGTGCGCTCGTGGAAACAGGTCACCAAGTTCAAGCCCGCGGGTGCCATCGCGCTTGCGCCGGCGGCGCTGCCGCCGGCACCGCTGTTCGCTGAAGGTCCAGGCGACGGCGGCGCGCGCGGCGTGGAGGCCGCCACTGCGCCCTTCAGCCTCGAGGGGCTGATCCGCGATGAGCGCGGGGTGCACTTCGCTCCGGAGGCTGCCGACTGAACACCACGACCGGACTCCCGTTTGACGCCGCGCGGCGTCTGACGGGTCCCAACCTTTTTTTCACCAGCACCGGCGCACAGCTCGAGACCGCCGGTATCGTCGTCGATGCGGCATTGCTCACCGACTGGCGCGCGCGCGTCGAGCGTGCCCGTGCGCACCTCGGCTGGCGCACGCCGGGCCTGGTGGCACGGGCCCACGCCAGCGGCGTGTCGCTGGCGCTGGCCGCGCCCTGTGATCAGCTGTTCGTGGCGACAGAAATCAACGAGTGGGCGCTGTGCGCGACGCTGGCGGCGCGCGATCCGGCCTGCACGGCTGCGTTCGAGGCCGCACTGCTCGCTGAAGTTCTCGAGGACGCGGCGGATCCCGCAACCGTGATTCCCCCGGTGCTGGAGGAATCCCGGGCGCTCGCGCGCTTTGCGACACTGGCCGCGCGCGAGGCGCAGCCGCGCCTCATGGCCCTGCTGGCTGCCGCCGGTGAGCGCGGACTGCCGCACGTGCTGGACGCAACGGTGCTGACGCTGGGCGCCGGCAGCGGCGGCCGCGACTTCGCGCTGCAGCAGCTGCCCGCCCCGGACGCCGTGCCATGGCACGAGCTGCACGACATCCCGACCGCGATCGTCACCGGTTCCAACGGCAAGACCACTACCGTGCGGCTCCTGGCGGCCTGCGCGCGTGCGCACGGCTGGCCGAGCGCCTTTTGCTGCACCGACGGGGTGTTCTTCGAGAACGCAGCCGCGGTGAGCGGCGATTACTCCGGCCCCGAAGGCGCGCGCCTAGTCATGCGCGAGCGGCGCGCGTACGCGGCCATCATCGAGACCGCCCGCGGCGGCATCCTGCGCCGGGGACTGGCGATCTCGCAGGCGCGCGTGGCGGTGGTCACGAACGTCAGCGCCGATCATTTCGGCGAATATGGGATCGACGATCTCGCGGGACTCGCGGACGTAAAGCTCGCGCTCGCCGGGGTGGTCACGCCCGCGGGGCTGCTGGTGCTCAACGCCGAGGACGCCCAGCTGGCGGCGAAGGCGCCGCATCTCGCCCAGCGCTTCGGGCGCTGCCCGCCGCTCGGCTGGTTTGCGCTCGACGCAGATCATGCCTCCCTGCGTGCGCACCGCTTGCACGGCGGTGCCACCTGCGGGGTGCGCGACGGCAGGCTGCAGCTGCATCGCTCCGGGCGCGATCACGACCTGGGGTCAGTGGCCGCCATGCCGCTCACGGTCGAGGGCAGCGCAAGCTACAACATCGCCAATCTCGCCGCCGCGGCGCTCGCGGGCAGCGCCCTTGGGATACCCACCGCCGTCATGGCTGCGGTGTTCGCGCGCTTCGGCGCCCACGCCGGCGACAACCTCGGGCGCATGATGCGCTTCGAGCGCGACGGGGTGCGCATCCTGGTGGACTACGCGCACAATCCGGAAGGCATGCAGGGGCTGCTGCGCGTGGCGAATTACCTGCGCCGCCCGGGCGGCCGCCTCGGCACAGTCCTCGGTCAGGCCGGCAACCGCCGCAATAGCGAGATAGAGGCCCTGGCGCGCTGCGTGGTGGAGTTTCGCCCGGATCTCGTAGTGGTCAAGGAAGATGAGACCTATCTGCGCGGCCGCGCGCCCGGGGAAGTCCCGCGCCTCATCCACGCGACGCTGCGCAGCGCAGGCTTGCCCGACGCGGCGCTGCCGGTGCGCATGAGCGAGCTGGAAGCGGTGCACTGCGCACTCGACTGGGCGCGCCCCGGCGACGTGCTTGCGCTGCCGGTGCATGCCCCCGCCACGCGCGCCGCCATACTGGCCTTGCTCGGCGGGTGAAGGCGCGGCGCGGGCGCGCTGCTCGCGCTGCCGCTCACTCGCCGAAAGCCTGCCGCAGAAAAGTCTCGCTCTTGCGCAGCATCTCTGCGCGGGCGTTGGAATCATCGAGCTGATGGTCGAGATCGTCCCACGTCACGAGCTCATGGGGCACCCCCGCACTCTGCAGGCTCTTCGCCATGAGGCGCGACTCGTTGATGGAGACGTTGCGGTCGAGCGCGCCGTGGAACAGTAGTACCGGGACCTTGATTTTCTCGGCGTTGCGCGCCGGGGAGCCGGCGCGCACCTGCGGGCCCTCGCCGATGAATTCGCTCCTCAGAGCGTAAGTGCTCCAGTGGCTCCGCTCCTCCCTCAGCGCCTCGAGGTCGGTGACGGGCGCGATAGCGACCACGGCCTTGAACACCGAAGGGTCGGTGACCGCTGCCTGCAACGCCGCATAGCCGCCGTAGGACCAGCCTACGATCCCGATCTTGCCGGGTGCCGCGATCCCCTGCGCTATCAGCCAGCGCCCCGCGTCCAGCACGTCGCCTATCGCCGTGGGCCAGGATTTAAACCCGTTGTGCTGATACCAGTCGTCACCGTAGCCACCTGAGCCGCGGAAGTTCGGTTGCAGCACCGCAAAGCCGCGCGCGGCGTAGAACTGCGCCAGCCAGTTGAAACTCCACTCGTCGCGTGCGTCGGGGTCATCGTGAGGCATGACGATGGCCGGCAGTCCCTTGGCGCTCTCCTTTCCCGGCGGCAGCGTGAGGTACGCCGGCACCGGGGTGCCGTCCTGCGCCGGATAGCTGATCGGCCGCACGGTGGCGAGCGTCACCCCCTCCAGCTCGTGTCTTTTTGCCAGCAGCGGCCGCAGCTGGTGCGCCCGGCGGTCGTAAAGGTAGTACATGCCGGGATCGTTGTCGCGTTTGGCAAATACCAGCAGCTTGTTCTCGTCCATGCTGGCGTCGACTATCCCCACTGTCGGATTGAGCGGCAGTGCATGTTGCAGCGAATCGACGACCTTGTTGATGTCGGCATCGAAATAGAACGACCTCCTCATGTCGGTCACGTAACTGACGCCGACCACGCGATGACGGCGGCCGATGCGGATCAGTTGCTCCACATCGACATCCGGGCTCGCGTAGATCAGCTCCTCGCGCGCCGAGCCGTCGAGCGCGACCGCGACGATCGCCATCCTGCCGTCGACTTTCTTCACGCCGTAGGCCACGTTGCGCTCACGATCGACGGCGTACGGCATAAAGCCGCTGTGATCGACGAGGTTGAAATCGCCGAGGGTCTGCCACTCGCGCGAGTCGGCGCGCCGGTAACGAACGTGGACGATCCCGGTATACTGGCCGCCCGAGCCGCGGGTCGCATGCAACTCCATGATGCGCACCGTGCCCTGCCCATCGCTGATGTAGCCCCGGACCTCGGACAGCGCCGGCTCGATCATCTTCGATTGCAGGGTGCGCGTGTCGAGCAGGTCGACACCCAGTCCCTCCTTCGAGGATCCGATGTGGGAGCCAAGATGCTCGTCGGGCAGATAGATGCGGCTCATGAGCACGGTACCATCGCTCTCGGGCAGCCAGTCGATGATGCTGCCGCCGCCCAGCATCAGGTCGCGGGTGTAGAAGTTCGGGGTATTGCTCAGGAGTTTTGGATTGCCGGCATCGGCGTTGATTGCGAGCAGCCGATTGACCGGGGCCAGGGATATGTCCGCGGAACTCACGATGCCGTAGATCCTGCACACCACGCGATCGTTGGAAACCCAGCCGCAGCCGGCAATGCGCTCCGGCTTGCCACTGGCGACGAGTGCGACTTTCGGTGTCGCCCCCGCCTCGAGGCTCACGGTGTAGACCACCGAACCCAACCCCTTGGTGGGTGCTACGTAGGCGATGCTGTTGCCATCCGGGGAAAGACTGACGTCGGTGGCGCTCGGACGTGCCCCGAACGCCGCTGCAGCGTCGAAGGCGCTCGCTGCGGGTGGCGTTAGCGCGAAACCGACGAGCGAGATCGCTGCCACCACGAGGTTTTTCATCGTCGTAGACCCCTGTGTTTATTCGGGCACGGCGCGCCTGGTTCTTTGCCGGGCGACCGCGACGGCCAGCTTATCTGGCCCCTCGGTGCAGGGGCGGGGGCGGCTGGCATACGGATATTAGATCAGCGCCACGGAAACTGGGAGTGCTGTGCCCCGGCGAGCCAGCACCGCCCCTCAATGCACAGTGGTGAGCGCGCTGTACCCGTTCCAGACGATCTCGATGCCGATGCACATGAGGATGAACGCCGACAGCCGCACCAGCACCTCGAGCCCGGTGGCGCCGAGCAGCCGGGCGAGGTTCTCGGCGAAGCGGTAAGCGAGATAGATGGTGATGGCGATTGCGACCACACCGAGCAGTGCGCCGCTGGCGTGCTCGGCGAGCTCCGACAGGCGCGGCATGCCGGAGGGTTTGCGGCTGCCGATGGTGATCGCCACCGACATCGAGCCGGGGCCCACCGTCATCGGCATGGTGAGCGGATAGAAGCTGCCGACCTTGCGCAGCGGCGCGCCGGGCGACTCTGCCGCGTTGCTGTGATCGGACCACTGCTCCTGGGTGAGCAGCTTCCACCCCAGCGCCGCGACCACGAAGCCGCCGGCGATGCGCACCACCGGCAGCTGGATACCGAAGAACTCCAGCAGGTACGGACCGAGCACCATCGAGCCGAGCAGCAGCGCGAAGCCGTTGATGGCGACCTTGCGCGCCAGCACCGCGCGCTCGGCGCTCGGCAGTGTCGCGGTCAGGCCGAGGAAGAAGGGTGCCCCCTCGATGGGGTTGACGATTGGAAAGAGTCCGGCAAAGGTCAGCAGAAACGCGCTGACCACCGCGCTCACGACGCGGGCGCTTTGAGCAGCAGGTCGATGAGCGCGTTCATCTTGGCCCCACGATCATCGTCCAGGTGCATCTCGCCCGGGATGCCGGGGTACATCAGGCCGTCGCGGCCGATGAGATAGAACGTGGGCCAGTAGCGGGTGTGCAGTGCATTCCAGTAGGAAGAATCCCCGTCGAGCATCACCGGGTAGTGGATACCGAGCCTCTGCACCGCATCGCGCACCGCCGCGGGCGAGCGCTCCGAGGGAAGCTCCGGCCTGTGCACGCCGATGATCACCAGCCCGGCGGCGGATTTGTCACGCTCGAGCGCCTCCAGCCAGGGACGCGAGTTGAGACAGTTGACGCACTCGAACGCCCAGAATTCCACCAGCACCACCTTGCCCTTGAGCGCGGCGAGCGTCAGCGGTGGGGAATTGATCCAGTCGCTGTCGTGATGGTGCGTGAACTCCGGCGGCTTGGTCGGAGACGCGGCGCTGGTGAGCACGGCCCAGGCCAGCAGCGGCAGCGCGATGCCTTTGATCCCTTTCATATACCATCGGTGCAAAGGACGGCCTGGCAGCAGTATGAACGGCAGGATTTGTGTTGTCACCGGGGCGGCGCGCGGCATCGGCCGCGCGAGCGCCGCGGCGTCGCACGCCTGGCGCGAGCGCGCGTGCCTTGCGAGGCGTGCCGCGTGAGCCGGGCGTTCGTGCGCGAGTCGGACGACGACGCCGGCGAGCTGCCCGAGCGGCCCGTGAGCACGCACCCGAACTTCGTGACGCCGCGCGGCCTGGCCGCCATCGAGGCCCGCTTGCGCGACCTCGAAGCGCAGCGGCACGCGGCGCGCGAAGCGGGGGATGCCTCGCAGCGCGCGCGCATCGAGCGCGACTGGCGCTACTGGAACGCGCGGCGCGCGAGCGCGCGTGTCGTCGAGCCGGCGGCCGCGGCGCCGCGGGTGCGCTTCGGTACACGCGTCACGCTGCGCCTGGGCACCGGCGCGCTGCAGGTCTTTCGCCTCGTAGGCGAGGACGAGGCGGATGCCGCGCACGGGCTGCTCGGCTGGGTGGCGCCGCTCGCACAAGCGCTGCTCGGGCGCGAGGCCGGCGAGCGCGTGCCGTTTCAGGGTGGCGAGGCGGAGATCCTCAGCATCGAACCCTGAGCGAGCTGCGCCAGGGTGCGCTTCACGATGCGCTCGCTGCATGCCGCCGAGGGCTCGAGCACTGCGGGTGTGGCATGCAGGCGCTGCGCCGTTCCGGAGGGCAGCCGGCGATGCGCGCGGAACAGCCGGGTGCGCACCGTGGTCTCGTGCAGTCCCAGGCACGCTGCCGTCTCGATGCCGCTGATCCCTTCGACTATCCGCAGCACGTACACGGTGCGGAACGCCTCAGGCAGATGGCCGATGAGCTGCTCGAGCTCCTGCCGGGCGGACAGGCCGTCCACCGGCACCGGCGGTGGCGACAGCGGCGGCTGGGCCTGCCGTGCGCTCGGGCGCCGCAGCGAGCGGGCCTGACTGTACGCCAGCCGCGTCAGCCAGGCGGCGAACTTGCCGCTCAGGTCGTAACGGCCCAGATCCGAGAAGCCGGCGCAGCAGGCGTCGAACACCGCCGCCTCGGCACGTTCCTCGTCCATGAGCACGCTGCAGGCGACCCGGAAGAGTCGGCGGCAGTAGCGTCGCAGCAGCGCCTCGATCGCCCGCTCATCCGCGGCGCGCGCGCGCTCGATGAGCAGCAGGTCGGGAAGCGCTTCGGGCTCCGCGCCGGGGTTAGCGGGGCGCCGTGCATTGGTGCCGCCGTTATCGAGGGTGCAGGACTGAGTTTCCAGCATGTGCATCAACCTCTGCTGTGTATCCTAGGATCGGCATGAGCAGGAGACCGGCAGGGCCGTCGCCCTATTGCGCGGCCGTCGTGTGTGCGGCACTCGCCGCCGCCGGCGCCGCGCTCGTCAATGCGCAAGACGCCCCCGGCGCCGCAGTGCATCCGCTGCGCTGGCCGCAGCTCACCTCGCCGGTGCCGCCCGATCCTGAACTCGAGGCCCATATCGAGCGGCTGCTCGCGGGCATGACGCCGGAGCAGAAAGTCGGCCAGGTGATCCAGGCCGACATCGGCAGCATCACTCCCGATGACCTGCGGCACTATCCCCTCGGCTCCGTTCTGAATGGCGGCAACTCCTGGCCCAACGATGACAAGCTCGCGGCAGCCAGTGAGTGGCTGCGGCTCGCCGACCGGTTCTACCAGGCCTCCACCGCAGGGGGCGGCATCGCGGTCCTGTGGGGGACGGACGCGGTGCACGGCCACGATCACCTCGTCGGCGCCACGCTGTTCCCGCACAATATCGGCCTCGGAGCGGCTCACGACCCGCAGCTCGTCCGCCGCATCGGCGAGATCACGGCGCTCGAAGTGCGTGTCACCGGGCTCGACTGGGTGTTCGGCCCCACGGTAGCCGTGGCACGCGACGCGCGCTGGGGGCGCACCTACGAGAGCTACTCTGCCGATCCGCGGCTGGTGGACGCCTACGCCGCCGCCATGGTGACCGGGCTGCAGGGTGAGCCGGGGACCGCGCAGTTCCTCGACGCCGCGCACGTTCTCGCCACCCCCAAGCACTTCCTCGGTGACGGCGCTACGCACGGCGGCCGCGACCAGGGGGACAGCACGGTGGCCGAAAGCGAGCTGCGCTCGGTCGACGCCGCCGGCTACGTCGGCGCGCTGCGCGCGGGCGCCCAGGCGGTGATGGCGTCCTACTCGAGCTGGCACGGCGTGAAGATGCACGGCAACCGCGCGCTGCTCACCGAGGTGCTCAAGGGCCGCATGGGCTTCGACGGGCTGGTGCTCGGCGATTGGAACGGACACGCCCAGCTGCCCGGCTGCAGCCCGGTAAGCTGTGCCGCGGCGCTCGATGCCGGCATCGACGTGCTCATGGCGCCCGACGGCTGGCGCGAGCTGCACGCCAACACGCTGCGCATGGCAGGCAGCGGGCAGATCCCCGCTGCCCGCCTGGACGATGCCGTGCGGCGCGTGCTGCGGGTCAAGCTGCGTGCGCACCTCGATCGCGAAGGGCCGCCTTCGGCGCGCCCGTTCGCCGGCCGCTACGAGCTGCTCGGCTCCGCCGAGCACCGCGCGGTGGCGCGCCAGGCGGTGCGTGAATCGCTGGTGCTGCTGAAGAACCGCCGCCAGCTGCTGCCGCTGTCACCGCAGCTGAACGTGCTGGTCGCCGGTGATGCGGCCGACAGCATTGCGCGGCAGAGTGGTGGCTGGACCGTCGACTGGCAGGGCACGCTGTCGAATCAGGACTTCCGGCAGGGCCAGTCGATCTACGCGGCTATCGCCGCCTGCGTCGCCGCGGCCGGTGGTACGGTGACCCTGAGCCCCGGTGGAGAATTCACGCGCCGCCCCGACGTCGCGATCGTGGTGTTCGGCGAGCACCCGTATGCGGAGTACGCCGGCGACGTCGCCACGCTCGCATACAGCCCGGGGGACAAGCACGATCTCGCGCTGCTGCGCCGGCTGCACGCGCAGCGTATTCCTGTGGTGAGCGTGTTCCTCTCCGGGCGGCCGCTGTGGGTCGGCGCGGAGCTCGCCGCGTCCGATAGTTTCGTGGCCGCGTGGCTCCCCGGTCCCGAGGGAGGCGGGGTTGCCGACCTGCTGTTTCGTAGCGCCGCCGGTGCCGTGCAGTATGACTTCCGCGGGCGGCTGCCGTTTCCCTGGCCACGCTCGCCGCGGCCGCTCGGCGACGGGCGCGGCGAAGCCCCGCTATATGCCGCAGGGTTCGGCCTCAGCTATCGGCCGAGCCCGCCCCCACCGCCACCCAGGCGAGATCGGAGTTCGAGACCGAGCTCAGGCTGAAGGAGCGTGCCGCGGCCGCCATGCGCGTCAGCGCCTCGCCGAGCGGCATGGGCGCGCGCGTGTCGCCCTTCTTCGCCTTGTGGAAGCGCACCGGATTGATGCGCGCCACCACGTAGTTGCGCAGGTAGGGCGACTTGAAGCCGCGCGCCTGCAGCGCGGCGATCAGGGTCTTCACGCGCGCGTCGATCGCCAGCAGCCGCGCGGCGTAATCCTCGCGCTGGCGCAGGCTCGCGGCGAGCGCACGCTCGCTGAAGCGATCGACTTTCTTCAGAAAGGGACTGTAGGCGCCGCCGGCAAAGCGCGTGGACTGCTCGTAGACGATGCCGAGCGTCAGCAGCTCCGGCGCCTCGAACTCCGCGGTGAAGGTGTTCTCCGGCTCGCGTGCGCGGCGCGCGGCGAGGTTGCGCGCCATGCGGACAACCTCGAGGCTGCGATCGCGCAGATTGTGAGCTTTCTCGGTGTTGAGGGCGAGGATGCGGTAGGCGAGCGACTCATCCGGCGAGATGAGCGCGGTGATCTGCTTCTGACCGAGAACCTTGGCCGCGGCCAGCCGGTGGCGGCCGTTGGGGGTCCACAACCCGCCGTCCTGGCCGCGCACGACAATGAGCGGATCGAGGAAAGCTCCGGTCTCGTCGATCCGCGCCGCGAGACGCTTGGCGTGCGTCGGCGACAGATCGCGCTGGAAGGGGGTGGGCTGCACGGCGGCGAGCGGCAGCGCGGCGAGCAGCAGCGCGCGTCCGCCGAGCGGCTCGCGGTAGGCGCCGATCGGCGCGCCGCCGGCGCTGTGCACCAGCGCGACCAGCGCGGCGACGTCGGCATGATCGAGCGACATGGCAACCTCGGCGGCATCGAGCCCGCGGCGCGTCCTGCCGGGTGCGAGGCGACCACGGCCGCGCACACTGCCGCGCCCGGCGCGCACGCCGCCGGCGCTCTTACTGCGTGTTGCCATGGTGCTGCCTCTCGCTCATGCAGTTGCTGTGCGAGAATGACCGATTACCCGGGATGTTGCCATGGATTTCCCCCAGCAGTCAGCGCGCGCTGCCGCGCCGTTGCCGGCCCAGCGCATCGACGTTTGCGGCCGCGCCCACGTGGATCAGCGCGCGGTGCTGGCGCTCGCCCTGCCGCTCATGGCCAACAGCGCAGTGCAGATCGTTCTCAATCTCACCGACATGTGGTTCATGGGGCGCATTTCCACCAAGGCGCTCGCCGCGGTGGGCGCAGTCCAGTGGCTGATCATCGCCGTGGTGCTGGTGCTCGGCGGCGCCGGCATGGCGGTGCAGACTCTGGTAGCGCAGAACTTCGGCGCGCGCCGCTACACGCGCGCCGGCCAGGCGGTATGGACTGCCCTGTGGGCGATGGCGCTCGCCGCACCGCTGTTCGTGCTGGTGGGCGCCGCGCGCCACCTGATCCTGGCGCCCTTCGGCTTTGATCGGGGGATCGAGCAGCTCGCTGCCGCCTTCTGGTTCCCGCGCATGGGCGGGGCGTTCGTGGGCGCGGCGGTGTGGGCGATGTTCGGCTTCTTCAACGGCGTCGGCCGGCCGCGGGTCACGCTGCTGATCACCCTGCTCACCACCGGGGCGAATGCCGTGCTGAACCAGCTGTTCATCTTCGGGCTGGGATGGGGAATCGCCGGTTCCGCCTGGGCTACCAACGTCGCCCAGCTCCTGGGCCTCAGCTTCGCGATAACGCTGTTCCTGCGCAGCCCTTACCGCCGGCGCTACCACTCGCACCTCACCTGGCGTCCGCACGCCGCGCGACTGCTGCAGCAGCTGCGCCTCGGTGTGCCGATGGGACTGTCACCGGCGGCGGACCTGTTGGGATTTGCGATCTTTCAGATGATGCAGACGCGTCTCGGCACGGCCGGTGGTGCCGCCACGCAGATGGTGGTGATGCTGACCTCGCTCGCCTACATGCCGGGATTCGGCATCGCCGCTGCCGGTACGACACTCGTCGGGCAGTCGATCGGCGCCGGCGCACGCGCCTGGGCGCAGCGTGTCGGCAACCGCGTGATCCTGCTCGCCGCGCTCTACATGGGCGGCATCGGGCTGCTGATCGCCCTGTGCGGCCCGTGGTTGTTGCCGTTTTTTGCCGGCGCACACGATGCCGACTCGGCCGCGGCGGTGGCGCTCGGCATGCGGCTGCTGTGGCTGGCGGCGGCGTACCAGTTCTTCGACGGACTGAATCTCGGCAGCAGCCTGTGCCTGCGCGGGGCGGCCGACGTGCGCGTGCCAGCGCTGCTGGTGCTGGCGCTGGCGCTGCTGCTGCTGGCGCCGCTCGCCCATGCGCTCACCTTCGCGCCCGGCCAGGGATGGGTGAGCTTCCTGCCGCAGTTCGGCTTCGGCCCGGTGGGCGGATGGGTGGCGGTGCTCGTCTATGTCATTGTGCTGGGCAGTGCCCTGTTCCTGCGCTGGCGTTCGGGTGCCTGGCAGGCGATCCGCATCTGACCGCTGGTGAAAGCGTACCCATGCTCATCACGCTCAAGACTCTGCTGCACAATCTGCTGCTGCCGCCGGCGCTGCCGCTGCTGCTCGCCGCCCTCGGCGCCGGTCTGCTGGTCCGGCATGAGCGGCCGGCGGCGCGGCGCACCGGCTGGGCGTTGCTGGTCATCGGCCTCGGCTCGCTGTGGCTGCTCGCCACTCCGATCGTGGCCGACAAGCTGACGCGCATCGCACAGCGCTGTCCGCCGCTCGAGCTCACCCGGCCGCTTGAGGCGCAGGCGATCGTCATTCTCGGCGGTGGCTCGCCCACCGAGGCGGCGCCCGAGTACGGCGGCGACCCCGCGCCCGGCGGAGTGCTGCTCGAGCGGCTCGCCTACGGCGCTTACCTTGCGCGTCGCACTGCGCTGCCGGTGCTGGTCACGGGTACCGACCTCGAGACGCACGCGATGCAGGCCTCGCTGGCGCGCGAATTCGGCGTCGCGACGCGCTGGGTGGAGAGCCGCTCGCGGGATACCTTCCAGAACGCGCAGTTCTCTGCGCCGCTGCTGAAGGCCGCGGGCGTCACGCGCATCGTGCTGGTGACGGATGCCGACCACGAGTGGCGCGCCGTGCAGGAGTTCGCGGCCACGGGGCTGAGCGTGCTGCCCGCCCCCGAGGGACTGTACGGCCGTCACTGGCACCGTCTCATCCACTACGTGCCGAACGCGACGGCGCTGGATACTTCCACGCGCGCGCTTTACGAGCTGCTCGGCGACCTCACCCAGCGGGTCCTGGCGGCGCTGCGCCTGCGCCGACAGACAACTTAGAGGCTCAGCCACAGGTGCACGCGGACGACTCGCCGGAGCTGGTCACGGTATTTCGCTCGCGCCGCCGCCGCGCCTGCGAGGAGCGGCTGCTGGTGCTCACCGCGGTCGGCATCGACGGCGTGCTGGCCCCCGCCGAGGGAGAATTCCGGCTGCAGGTCGAAAGCGCCGTGGCGGCTGAGGCCCGGCAGCATCTGCAGCAGTACGAGTCCGAGAACCGCCCGCCGCCGCCACCACCACCGCCGCCGCCGCTGCATCCCCATGCCTGGGCCGGATGCGCCGGGTACGTTGGGGTACTGCTCGGAGTGGCCTGGGCGGTATCGAGCGGTGCCGTGCGGCTCGATGCATTCGAGCTCGGCGAGCTCGATGCGGCCCGCGTGCAGGCCGGGGAGTGGTGGCGCGCCTGGACGGCGCTCACGCTGCACCTCGACGGCCCGCACCTGGCGGCGAACCTCGCGGCCGGCACCTGGTTCGGCTACCTCGCCGGGCGGCAGGTGGGCAGCGGCACGGCGTGGCTGCTTGCCACCACCGGTGCCGCGGCCGCCAATCTCATCGAAGGACTCTGCGGTCCGCCGGGGCATCGCGCGGTGGGCGCTTCCACCTGCGTATTCAGCGTGCTCGGGATGATGTCGGCCTACTCGTGGCGCGAGCGCTTCGCCTTCCCGCAGCGCTGGGCGCGCCGCTGGGGTCCGCTGGTGGCCGGCGTGATCCTGCTCGGCTGGACCGGATCGGGCGGCGAGGGAAGCGATGTCGACGTGGACGTGGTCGCGCATCTCGGCGGATTTGCTGCCGGTGCGCTGCTCGGCACCGCTGCCGCGCTGCCGCGCATGCAGCCACTGTTACAGCGCGTGCCGCAATGGCTCAGCGGGGGCGCCGCGCTCGCCTCGCTCGGCATCGCCTGGGGCTGCGCGCTGCGCAGCTGACGCGCGGCGCTACGGACCGGTCACCTCGTAGCCGCGCGCACGCAGCGCGGCCAGCGCGCCGTTCTCGCCCAGCAGGCGATCCATCGATTGCACGGCGAGCGTGCCGCGATTGCGCGCCAGTCCGTCCTGCACCGCGATCAGCCAGTCGTCGGTGGCCGCAGCGATGAGCTTGCGCACGCGCTCGGAGGTCGAGACGGCGGCGATGCAGGCGGCGCGGTCATCGGCATGCGGCAGGCGCCGCAGCGTTTCGACGTCGCCCAGCGCCCAGGCGCGGGCGCGGGACTGCATGGCCCCGAGATCCGTCTCGAGCAGCGTCACCACGGCGTCGAGGCAGGCGACCTCGCCCGCGGGCGGCATGGCGCCGACATCCTTCAGCAGGTGCACCGGGTCGTCGATCCGCAGCTTGTCCTGGCGGATGCGCACCCCCTGCCTGCGGGCAAGCGTGAGGACTTCCTCCTGTACCTCGTTATGCAGCGCGAGACCGGCGGCATCGAACACCCGCGTGAGCAGCTCGCGCGCGGCCAGCATGGGGCGCAGCTGCTCGAGCTTGCGATCATGCGGGTCGTAGCGCGCCTCGAGCGCTGTGACGCGTGCATACAGCGCCGGCGGCACCGCCTCGCGCAACGGCATGTGGTCGGGCGGCTTCTGCAGGCGCCGCCACTCGATGTACACACGCAGCGCGGTGAACGGATTGGCGCCGATGCCGTAGGTGGGCCAGGCGGGCACCACCTCCTGCACATGACGCAGCACTTCCTGCACCGCGTCGGGCTGCCACACCATCTTCTTCGGCAGTGGCGCGATCGTACCCAGGATCCACAGGGTGTGATCGCCCCTGCGTACGATCCACATGCGCGGCCCTTCGTGGCGGCCTTCGACGACGACCTCGGGAGGCGCGGCGCTTTCGGTTGCCGCGCTCTCGGTGGTCGCGCTCTCGGTGGTCGCGCTCTTTGCCGGCTGTTGTGCGTTGAGGCGCAGCGCCACGGTCGCCAGCGCGGCGAGCGCAACGATGATCACGGCAATCCTGCAGAGGGGCATCCGGCCGCCTTCGTCCGCAGCGAAGCTCAGTCGTTCTCGGGCAGATGCCGCGGTGCGGCCTCGGTGGTCGGGCGATAGACCCGCGTCAGATCCACCGCGGAAAGCTCGCCCGAACCGATGTGCAGCTTCTCGATCAGCTCCCTGCCGTCCGCCGACAGCGCGTACTCTTCGGTCACGTCCGGCCCGATCTGCGCGCGCACCCGTATGACATAAGCACGCCCCTTCCAACCGGAGGTCTGGTCGCCGACGCCGCCCTCGGCCGATACCACGCTGTGTGCTCCGGGGGTGAAGCTGCGTTGCGAGCTGCCGTAATCGAGCACGAATTCGTCCGGACCCTGGTGCACGGTGAGGAAATCACCGCGGTCCACGGCCGCGAGGATCACGTGTGCCATAGGCGAGCGTCGCAGCGGATCGGGACGGTGGCCCCCGGGTCCGGGGGGCGGCGGCGGCGCGACCTCCTCCGCATCCTGAGACCCCGCGGCGCCACCGGTGGCCCCGCGCATTCCCGGGCGCGCAACGGGTGGCGGCGCTTGCGCCTGCGCATATTGACGGGCCAGGATCTTGAAGGCTTCGGCGCGCATCTTGTCGAGCACCTTCTGCGGGTCGTCGCTGGCGGCAGGGTCGAGCTTCCACGTGCCCGCGAGGCTGGCTCCGGCCGGCGGCTCGGCGGCCATGCGTGCCGCGCAGCCGGCAAGCGCCGCCGCGGCGGCCGCGAGCACCACCTGCGCGGCACGAGGTCTGCGCATATTGGCGTATCCTCACGATCCCAGATCAGTTGAGCGCAGCATCGCAGTTCGCCCGGCTTCCGTGCAATGAGCAAACGACGCAAGGTTCCCGAGCTCGACCGCCTGCGGCGGCGCATCGCGCGGCTCGACGGGCCGGCCATCGACGAGCTGTACGGTCTGGAGCCGGTGTGGGAGCCCGCCAGCGGACCGCGCGTGGCGCTCGAGGAATTCGTCGCCGTGCTGTGCCCGTGGTGCGGCGAGCGGCTCGATGTCCGCGTCGACCTGACGACGGACGAGCCGGGGTACGTGCAGGACTGCGAGGTCTGCTGCCGGCCGATCGAGCTGCGTCCCGAGCGCGATGCCCGCGGCGCATTGCTTGCGCTCGAGGTGCGCCGGGTGGAGTAAGGGAGGGCGAAAAAATGTTCACCCTGCGCGGGATGACCGCGGCACTCGCCCTGACGATCGCCTCCTGCGGCGCTGCGCCGCCGCCGCCTCCGCCGCCGGCCGCCCCGGCTCTGCACGATCCCTGGCCGGAATTTGCCGCCAGCTTCATCGACAACTATTTCCAGGCCCAACCGTTCTTCGCGGTGCAGAAAGGACGCCACGAGTTCGACGGCCGGATGCCGGACCTGAGCGCCGCCGGTATTGCCCGCGAGGTGGCGCGCCTGCAGACGCTGCGCACCCAGGCGCAGTCCTTCGACCCGGCCGCCATGACGGCGGGCGAGCGCTTCGAGCGCGACTACCTGTTGACGGTGATCGACGGCGACCTCTTCTGGCTCGCGCGCGCGCGCTTTCCCTTCGACAACACCGCCTGGTACATCGGCCAGCTCGACCCGGACGTCTACCTCAACCGCGACTACGCGCCGCTCGCCACGCGCCTGCGCGGCTACATCGGCTACCTGCGCTCGATCCCGCAGATCGCCGCCGATATACGTGCCAATCTGCGCACCCCGCTGGCGCCGACGTTCGTGGAGCGCGGCATCAGCGGCTTCGGTGGCCTGGCGGCGTTCTACCGCAAGGACGCCCCGGCGGTGTTTGCCACGGTGGCGGACCCTGCCGCCCAGCGCGGGCTCGCGGAAGCGACCGCCGCGGCCGCGGCCGCCATGGACGGGCTGAAGTCGTGGCTCGCAGGCGAGCGCCGCCGCGCGGGCGGCGCGTTCGCACTCGGTGAGCCGCTGTTCCTGGAAATGCTGCGCACCACCGAGCGCGTCGACGTTTCGATCGCACAGCTGCTCGCCGTTGGCCGCGCCGACCTCGAACGCAACACCGCGGCGCTCAAGGCGGCCTGCAGTCGCTACCTGCCGGGCGGCACGCTGCCGGCGTGCGTACAGAAGATGCGTGCCGACAAGCCCAGGGGCGGGGTGGTGGAGGGCGCCCGCGCGCAGCTCGCCGGACTGCGCGCCTTCGTGGTGGCGAACAACATCGTCGGCATCCCGAGCGACGAGGTGCCGCAGGTGGCCGAGGCGCCGCCCTACAACCGCGCCAACTTCGCCTACATCAACATTCCCGGTCCCTACGATAAGGGCGTCGCCTACGTTTACAACATCGCGCCGCCAGACCCGAATTGGACCGCACAGGAGCGCAGCGCGTACCTGCGCGGCAAGGCGACGCTGCTCTACACCAGCGTCCACGAGGTCTGGCCGGGTCACTTCCTGCAGTTCCTGCACTCCAACCGCAACCCCTCCAGGATCGCCGCACTGTGGGTGGGTTATGCGTACGCCGAGGGCTGGGCGCACTACGCCGAAGAGATGATGTGGGACCAGGGCCTGGGCGCGGACGACCCTGAGCAGCACGTCGGGCAGATTCTCGACGCGCTGTTACGCGACGTGCGCCTGCTGTCGGCCATCGGCATGCACACCCAGGGAATGACGGTTGCGGACTCCGAGCGCCTGTTCCGCGACCGCGCCTTCGCCGATCCGGGCAGCGCGCGCCAGCAGGCGGCCCGCGGCACTTTCGACCCCGAGTACCTGAAGTACACGCTGGGCAAGCTCATGATCCTCAAGCTGCGCGCGGACTGGGTTGCCCGGCAGCCCGGCGCCGCCACGGCCGCCGACCCGCGCCGCTACTGGCGCGAGTTCCACGATCGCTTCCTGTCCTACGGCGGACCGCCCATTCCCCTGGTGCGGCAGGCGATGGTGGGCGCCGGCGGCTCGATATTCGCTAGTCCGTAACGGCGCCCTGCAGGAACGTGAGGGTCGCGGCATCGGCATCGAGCCGCACGGCGGCGCCGAGCGGCACCGCCTCGTTGACCTCCCCGTGGCCGATCGGAAAGCCCGCCGCGCACGGCAGTCCGGTCGCTTCGGCGAGCTCGCGCAGTACCTCGGCGCTGGTGTAGGGGGCGGCCGGCTCCTCGCAATCGGTGAACGAGCCGAGCGCGATGCCGCGCACCCGCGCGAACACGCCCGCGAGCTGCAGATGCGTCCACATGCGATCGAGCCGGTAGGGCCGCTCGCCCTGGTCCTCGAGCAACAGCACCGCGCCGTCGATGGCCGGCATGCGCGGCGTGCCCAGCATGCGGGAAAGCACCGAGAGATTGCCGCCGAGCAGGGGTCCTTCGGCCACGCCGCCCACGAAGGTGGCGCTGCCGCGCAGCGCGGCGGGCGGAGAGTGCGACTCGAGCAGGCTGAAGAGACGTTGGCCGCTGTGCGGCGGCAGCCGTCCGAGCTGGGTGAGCACCGGTCCATGGATGCTGATGCGGCCGTGCGACTGCATCCACAGGTGCAGCGCCGTGATGTCCGAAAAACCCACCAGCAGTTTCGGCGCGCCTCCCGGGGCCGCGCCGGCCAGTGGCGCGAGCAGTCGCGTGGCGCCGTAACCGCCGCGGGCGCAGAACAGCGCACGCACCTCGGGGTCGGCGAGCGCGGTGGTGAGCTCGTCGAGGCGCCGCGCGTCGCTGCCGGCGAGGTAGCGCTGCCGCTCGAAGATACCCGGCCCGTAGACGGTGCGGTAACGGGCCTCGACGAGCGCCAGTCCGGCCTCGAAGGCGGCGCGCTCGAAGCCGCTCGCCGGCGCGATGATGGCGACGCAATCCCCGGGGTGCAGTGGGGGGCTGGGACGGAATGGTACGCTCAACTACCGGTGGCCTCGGCTGCGGATATAGATAAGATGAGTCGGCGCGGACTCTAGGCGCGGGCCGAATGGATCGTCAATGATCGCCTTGCTGCTGTGGCTGCTGTTGTTGGTGCTGTGCTGGCCGCTCGCGCTGCTGGCCCTGCTGCTTTGCCCGCTGGTGTGGCTGCTGCTGCTGCCCTTTCGCCTGGCCGGCATCGCCATCGCCGGGGCGTTCGTGCTGCTGCGCGCGCTGCTCGTGTTTCCGGCGCGCGCCCTGGGTCACAGCACGCGCCGCTGAAGCGCACGCCGCCGGTTCAGGTCTGCGGGGTCGAGGGGTTTTTACCCCGGGGGCTTGCGCTGCGGGGATTTGGGCGGCGGCGACGGGGGTGCACCCTTCTTCGGCGCGACCACCCGAACCTGTTGCTGCCGGTGCTGCTCCTGCTGGCGCGCTTCCAACTGCTGCCGCTCGAGTGCCTGGTTCTGCTCGAGCTGCTGCGTCTGCTGCTGATGCTGCCGCTCGAGCTCCGCCTGCGACTGCTGTCGCTTTGCCGCGTCCGCCTGTTGTTTGGCGAGCGCCTGATGCTCGGCCTCCTGCTGCTGCTGTACCCGCTGGCGTTCGGCGTCCTGCTGTGACTGCAGCCGCTGCTGCTCCTGCAGGTGCTGACGCTCGAGGACCGAACCGGCCTGACTCGGCGGCGGCGTCCGCGCGGGTGGAGCGGTCTCGGCAACACGCGTCGCGGGGGCCGCCGGGTGTGCGGCCGCGGCGGGCGGGGTGCCCGGGCGATTCCCCGGCGCGGTCGTGGCTGGCACGGTGCCCGGGCGATTCGCCGGATTATGTGCCGCGGCCTGAGTGGCCCTGGCGGCCTGCGGCGTGATCAATGTCTTCGCCGGCGGTGCCACCTTTACGTGGGTTACGCGTGAGGCCGCGGCCGGGGACTGAATCTGGCGCACCTGCGCCAGCGACAGCGGCCGGCCGCCGTTTTTCTGCAGCGCCTGCAGATGCTGCTCGAGGGAAGGCGGCGGGGGCGGCGGCGGTGTTCGCGCCACGACCGGCCGCGAGACGACGCTCGCGGGCGGCTTCGCCGTGGCGGGGCGACCGGCGCCGAGCAGCGCCTGCCGGGTCGGCACCACCGGCGGTGCGACCGCATGGACGGGCGCGGCTGCGAGCGCATGCGCATCGACCGTCACCCGGTTTCTCGCGAGCGGAGCTGCGGAAGCGAAAGCCGTGGTCGTCGTGGCGACGATCGCGCCGGGCGCCGTGCGATTGACGTAGGTGATGTTGTTCACCACCGTCTTGTTCACGATGGTGGTGTTGTAGACGTTATTCACGATCGTGGTGTTGACGGTGGTGTTCGAGACATTCACGGCCTGGACGTAGTTGCGACTGACCGGGTAGGAAGGCACGAACACCTCGCGTGGCCCGAGGGCAAACCAGGCAATGGTGGCGCCGGCTCCCACCCACGCGACGAGCGCCGGCGCGTAGACCGGAGCGACATAAACGGCCCCCGGCGCCGGCGGCGGCGCGGGCACCCAGCCCCAGGCGCTGCCCGTCCATATCCATCGCCCATAGTGGAAGGGAGCAAAGCCCCACGGCCGATCGTCCACCCAGGTATAGCCCCAGGGCGGCACATAGGCCCAGTGCCCGCTCCGGTAGGGTGCCCAGCCGGGCTCGAGCCCGCGCGGAACCCAGACGTATCCATACTGCGGGGTGGCGCTCCACGTGCCCTGATCATCCAGATCTTCGTAGCCGACCACGTCAGCTGCGACGTAACGCGCCGAGCCGGAGTGCTCCCAGCGATCGTCGCGGCCATCACTCCAGGTGTCGAACGGGTCCGGCGCGGGAGTTGCGTACTGCGCGGTCTCGACCAGCGCATCGGTGCCGGAGAACACATCGTCCTCGCCCTCGTCGAGCGAGTAGGCGGTGCCGCCGCCGGTCGCCTCGCCCTGACCGTGCCGGATGTTGATCGTGGTCGTGGCGCCGTCCGGATCGACCACGATCCGATAAGTGCCGGGCTGCAGCACCGTGAAGGCAAGATTCGGGGTGTCGACCTCGTAGGTGTCCTGGTCATCGAAGCGCCGCACGTGAATGAGCAGCGTTCCGGCCGACAGCTGCAGCTGAGTGACATGATCGCCGAGACTGAGAAATGTCAGCGCAGTCGTCGCGCCGATCCGTAGTGCCGAGGCGCCCAACTGCAGCTCGGCGCGGCTATCGCGATCGCTCCACAGCTGATCGCCGGTCGTGAGCGGTTGATTGACGGGCGCCGCGACCCAGTCCTGGGCACCCGCCGGCTGAAACGAGACCGATCCCTGGATAAAGGCCAGGCGCGCGGCGCGCGTCGGTGGATCGTCCTCGTCGGCGCGTGCCGCCGCGGGGCCCCCCACGGCGAGCGAAAGTGCGAGTAGTGTCACGCACAGCGGGCCAACGGAGGCCACGGGCCTGGCACGCATGAACGTCCCCTCACGCATGAACGTCCCCTGTATAGAGCGGTGCGTTGCTTCAGCGCCTGATGCTGCCACAACCTTCAGCAGGTTGGAAACGCTCCCGGCGGCGAGCTGACGCTCGAGTTTGCCCGCCGGTTGCCGGCCAGCGCCGCAGCTGTCAGTCCGCGAGCGCTTTCAGATCGCGTCGCAGCGCCGCGCGGCCGCGCTCGAGCCGCTGCAGGCGCTGGGATGCCGCGCGCAGTGCAGCGAGATTCTGCACCGGCGCTGCGAGCAGGCGGCGGTAGGCATTGCCCGCGCTCACCCACAGGCGGTGAATGCGGGCATGGCGGGCGGCGAGCTCGCGACGCAGCGTAATCAGCGTCAGTGCGCTTCGGTGCATCGGGCGAGCATCTCGCGCGAAAGCCCCGCCCGGCAACAGTGCAGCCGTCACAGTTCGCCGCAGCGCGTTTCCTCACGCGGCACTCACACCCCTGACAGTAACGTTTCGATCCCCCGCGCGCCTGACGTAGCGGTTACCCGAAGTGGACCTCATATTCATCCTCGCTGTGCTGGCGCTCTACGCGGTCACCCACTGGCTGGTGGTGGCCTTTGGGCGGCTGGGGAGGTCCGAATGAACATCGTCTACGCCGTGAGCGCGCTGCTGACGGTGGCGCTGTTCGCCTACCTGCTGTACGCGCTGCTCAAGCCAGAGAAGTTCTGATGACCGCGCCCACCTGGATCCTGATCGGGGTGTTCCTGCTGCTGGTGCTGGCGTGCGTCAAGCCGCTCGGGCTGTACATGGCGAACGTCTTCGCGGGGCGCCCCATCTGGGCGCTGCGCGCCGCCGCGCCGTTCGAGCGCTGGACGTGGCGGCTGTGCGGCATCGACCCGGCGCGCGAGATGGAGTGGAAGCAATACGCGGTCGGGCTGCTGCTGTTCAATACGCTCGGGGCGCTCACGGTGTATGCGCTGCAGCGCCTGCAGGCATGGCTGCCGCTCAATCCGCAGCACTTCTCCAACCTGTCGCCCGACTCGGCCTTCAACACGGCGGTGAGCTTTATCACCAACACCAACTGGCAGGGCTACTCCGGCGAGTCCGCCATGAGTTACCTGACGCAGATGGCGGGACTCGCGGTGCAGAATTTCCTGTCCGCCGCCAGCGGCATCGTGGTGTCGATCGTCCTGGTGCGCGGGCTGGCACGGCACAGCGTACGCACCATCGGCAACCTGTGGGTCGACCTCACCCGCGCGACGCTCTACGTGTTGCTGCCGCTGGCGCTGCTGCTGGCGCTGGCGCTGGTGTCGCAGGGGGTCATCCAGAACTTCCGCGCCTACCAGGACGTGACCACGCTCGAGACCCTCACCTGGCAGCAGCCTAAGACCGACGCCGCCGGCAACCCCCTGCAGGAGACGCAGAGCACGCGCACCCAGACCCTGCCGATGGGTCCGATTGCCTCCCAGGAGAGTATCAAGGAGCTCGGCACCAACGGCGGCGGTTTCCTCAACGCCAACTCCGCCCACCCCTACGAGAATCCCACGGCGCTGTCGAACCTGCTGGAGATGCTGGCGATCCTGGCAATCCCGGCCGCGCTCACCTATACCTTCGGCCGCACGGTCGGGGATACGCGCCAGGGCTGGGCGGTGCTCGCCGCCATGGCGATCCTGTTTGTGGCGCTGCTGCTGGTGGTCGAGCACAGCGAGCAGCAGGGCAATCCGCTGCTGGCGCGGCTCGGAGTCGATCAGGCCGCGAGTGCCGCCCAGGCCGGCGGCAACATGGAAGGCAAGGAGACGCGCTTCGGCATCGCCGCCTCGGCGCTGTTCGCCTCAGTGACCACGGCGACCTCGTGTGGCGCGGTCAACGGCATGCACGATTCGTACACGCCGCTCGGCGGCTTCGTGCCGCTGTTCCAGATGCAGCTCGGCGAGGTGGTGTTCGGCGGGGTGGGGACGGGCCTCTACTCCATGCTGATCTTCGCCATCGTCGGGGTGTTCATCGCGGGACTCATGATCGGCCGCACGCCGGAGTACCTCGGCAAGAAGATCGAGTCCTTCGAGATGAAGATGAGCTCGATCGCGATCCTGGTGATGCCCTTCATCGTGCTCACCGGCACGGCGATCGCCGTGAGCGTGGACGCCGGT
>DATHRC010000017.1:0-16191 GCA_035481975.1 Steroidobacteraceae bacterium | reverse complement strand
CGCATGCCCAAGCGCGATGGCGTCGCGGTGGTGCAGCGGGTGTTGGAGATCAATCCCAAGGCGTGCATCCTCATCATGACGACTTACGACGGCGATGAGGACATCTTCCAGTGCCTGTCACAGGGGGCGAAGGGCTACCTGTTGAAGGATGCACCGCGCCAGGAGATCCTGTCCGCGATCCGTGCGGTGAGCGAGGACCGCCCGTACACCTCCTCCACGGTGGCCGCCAAGGCGCTGCAGCGCATGGCCAAGCCGAGCCTCACGCAGCGCGAGCTCGACGTGCTGCAGCTGGTCGCTCAGGGGCGCAGCAACAAGGACATCGCACGGCGGCTGTCGATCACTGAGGGGACCGCCAAGACGCACGTCAAGGCGATTCTCACCAAGCTCGATGCCATCAGCCGTACCGAGGCGGTGGCGGTCGCCCACAAGCGCGGATTGATTCATCTCTAGCGCGCCGGCCGGGCACCGGCTTCCTAAGCGCTGCTGCCGGGCGGCGGCTGGTAGCCTTCCGGAGCCTTCGAGCCCGGGCCGAAGAAGAATTTCTCCATCTCCGCTTCGAGGAACTTGCGCGCCTTGGGCTCGATGGGCGTGAGCCGGTACTCGTTGATCAGCATGGTCTGCTGCTGCAGCCAGCGGCCCCAGGCTTCCTTCGAGACGTTCTCGTAGATACGCTTGCCGAGCTCGCCCGGATACGGCGGCCGCTCGAGGCCGAGCGCCTCACGTCCGAGAATCACACACTGCACCAGCCGCGCCATGCCACCTCCGTTTGCGCTTCAGACCGCGCGCGCCTCGAACAAGCTCTCGCCGGTCAACCGCGACAGCAGCACCGTGACGGGCGCAGGCAGGCCGATGCGCGCCGGTTGTCGCAGGTTATACCAGAGCCCGCCACCCTCCTCTATGACGAGCGCGCTACGGGCGCAATGCACCAGCAGCGGAGTGATGGTGAGGTCGAAGTGCGTGAAGGCGTGCTGCAACGCGCCGAGAGACTGCGGCTCGAGAGCAGCGGCGAGGTTGTTGCGAATGAACGCGGCCGCCGCGGTCGCGGTCGCAAACTCCGGCAGGCACCACAGGCCGCCCCATACGCCGCTGGCGGGGCGCCGCTCGAGCCACACCTGCTGCGAGTCTGCCAGCGCTACCACCATGAACGCATGGCGGCTGCGCCGCACGAGTGCGCGGCGCGGCGCGGGCAGCTCGTGCTGGCGGCCGGTGCGGCGGGCAACGCAGCCGGCGCTCAGCGGGCAGGCGCTGCACAGCGGCATGCGCCGCACGCACACCGTCGCACCGAGATCCATGATGGCCTGGGTGTAGTCGGCTACCTGTTGCTGCGGGGTGCAGTCCTCGGCCAGCTTCCACAGTCGCCTCGCGGGCGGCGGCTTGCCACGATCTGCCGCGACGCCGAAGTAGCGCGCCAGCACGCGGCGCGCGTTGCCGTCGAGGATCGGGAAACGCTCGCCGCGGCACAGCGCGAGAATGGCGCCGGCGGTTGAGCGGCCGACGCCCGGCAGCGCCGCCACCTGCGCGAAGGTCGGCGGGAATTCCCCGTCGTGCTCATCGCGGATGCGAAGCGCGGCCCGATGCAGGTTGCGCGCACGCGCGTAGTAGCCGAGTCCCGACCACAGGTGCAGCACCTCATCGAGCGGCGCCTCGGCGAGCGTGCGTACGTCGGGAAAGCGCGCCATGAAGCGCGTGTAATAGGAAATGACGGTGGCCACCTGGGTCTGCTGCAGCATGACTTCGGACACCCAGACCCGGTACGGGGTGCGCTGCTCCTGCCAGGGCAGGTCGTGGCGCCCGGCCCGGGCGTGCCAGGCGAGCAATGCGGGAGCGAGCGCGGCTGCCTTAGGTGGCACCCGTGCATTCTAGCCGGCGGGCGCGGGTAACGGTGGGGCGAGCAGCGCCGCGGCCGGACACAGCGGCCGCGCGCTCTTCATGGGCGATCGCACAGCTGGATGTCTCCGCTCATGGTCTTCAGGTGCACGTGGCCGGCGCCCTCGCCACGGGTGCCTTGCAGCGTGCTGCCGGGCATGTACTTGCCGCTGCGTTCCGGCTTGGCGTCGAAGCAGTCGCTGATGTCGCCGCTGAACGTCGACACCTCGTAGGCATAGCCGCCGTCGGCGCCGGCGCGCACGTTGAGATCACCACTCACCGAGGACGCGTCGAAGGTAGCACCGCGCGCGAGCTTGCCGTTGAAGTGCAGGTCACCGGAGGTGCTGCGCGTGCGCACCGAGCGCGCCGCGTCCAGTGACAGCACCATGGTGCCGCTCACGGTTCCCGCCTCGAGGTCGCCGCCACCGTGCTCGAGGCGCACATCGCCGCTCACGCTGCTCAGATGCAGCCGCGCCGCCTGCCCGTGGCCCTTCAGGCGCAGCTCACCGCTCACCGTCTTGGCGTCGACGTCCGCGGCGGCAATTTCCGCGTTTACATCGCCGCTCACCGCGTTGAGTCGCTGCACGCCGAGCACACCACCGACCTGGATATCGGCGCTCACCGCCGATACGTCGAGCTCGCTGTCCTTCGGGATCTGTACGTGCAGCTTCGCCTCGCCGTGATGGCCGGAGTGCGACAGCACCACCTTGATCGTGGTGCGGCCGTCGTCGCTGCTGACGTCCACGCGCTCGACGCTCCCCTCGAGCTCGGCGTGCACGCTCACCTCCTGGCGATCCCAGCCGCTCACCTCGATCGAGCCGGCGACGTTGGAAATCTCCACCACGCCGCGCGGCTGCGCGGGCACCGTGCGCTCGAAGGTGCCCTCGCTGGCCGCGGCCGCCCCCGCGCTCGCGCAGAGCAGCAGCAGTGGCATCGACAGCCTGCAGGCCATACGCATGTTCATATCCCCCTGCCAGCGTCGCTGGCTTGCACGTCGCTGAGGACGCGCATCTCATCCTGGTAAGTGTCCACGAGCAGCTCCTGTAACAGCGCATTGCCCGGATCCTTGCCGAGCGCGCTCTCGAGATCCTCCTTGGCCTTGGTCAGCGCGGCCAGGCTGGCCATGACCTTGGCGCGCGCCGGCGGCGGCAGTGCCGCGAGCCGGGCCGGCAGCGAGCGCAGCAGCTGCGCATGCTGGCGCTGATAGCGCGGATCGCTCACGTACGCGGCATCGAGCGCGCTCGCACCGCTCAGCGCCGCGAAGCCCGGCGGGCTGGTGGCGGGTGCGGCCGCCGCACCCGGACCGCCGGCCGGCAGCAGGCTGCGGCCGATCCACACGCCCACCGCGACACTCGCCAGCATGGCAGCCGCGGCGAGCCAGCGCAGCCGCGCACCGCCGCCGCGCACCGGCAGCGGATGCGCACCGGGTGCCTGCGGCGCGGCGGCGGGCAGCGCGCTGATGCGCGCCTCGATCCCGGGCCACAGATCGCGCTGCGGCTCGATAGCCTGCGGCAGCTCGCGCAGCGAGCGAACCTGACGTTCATCGCGCGGCTCTGTCATGTCAGTTCACCTCCACGCGCAGTCGCTCGCGCAGCAGCTTGCGGGCGCGGTGCAACTGCGCCTTGCACGTGCCCTCGGCGATGCCGAGCATTTGCGCCGCCTCGCCGTGCGAATAGCCGTACAGGGCGTGCAGCACCAGCGCGTCGCGCGCCCCGTCGGGCAGCTCGCCGATCGCATCTTCGATCTCCGCCACTTCCACCGGGGTCTCCAGGGTCCACTCGGCCGCGGGGCGCTCCTCTTCCTCAAGCGCCGGCTCGACCACCGGCGTGCTCTTGCGACGCTTTGCCAGGCTCACGTTCACCGCGATACGGTGCAGCCAGGTCGACAGCGAGCTGCGCGTCTCGAACCGCGACAGCGCGCGCCAGGCATTGATGAAGGTGTCCTGCGTACAATCCTCCGCCAGCTGAGCATCGCGCGTCATGCGCAGGCACAGCCCGTAAACTCGTCCCGCATGCTCGCGGTACAGCCTCTCGAAGGCGCGCGCATCCCCGGCGCAGGCCCGCTGAACCAGCGCTCCCTCCCACTCGACCCGCGTATTCCCGGTCTGCGCTTGCGTCATTCAAGTCTTTAGAGAAGCGCGTCGCGGGCGGGGTTTAAATCTGCCGTCACTCGCGGGCAACACTCTTTACCGGAACCTCCGGCGCCGTTCGCCACTCTTTGTAATTAGAACCGAATGCCAGCGTGAAGGAGTTGCACCGTGGCGACGTATCGCGGACTGCGCCGCCTGTGGCGGCCACCGGCGGAGACTCTCGGGGCCATGGCCACGGTGCTGGGCCAGCATTGGCGCACTGCCGCAAAGAGCCGGCCAGCGCAGCTGTTCTGGTCGTCTCCTGCAAGCTGGCTCCAGGTGCCCTCCAGCTTGACCGTGGTCCCGGTGCGCTTCACCACTTCACGACGGGCGGCAGGCTCATCAGGTACGCCTCCGGGTCCGCGTCGGTACTGAAGCCGAAGCGGGTGCCGCGGTCGTACACCAGGTTGAACTCCACGTAACGGCCACGCTTGTACAGCAGCTGCTCGCGCGCCGCCTCGTCGTAGGGCAGCTCCTTGCGGCGGGCCACGATGCGCGGATAAGCGTCGAGGAATGCCTCGCCGACCGCGCGCACGAAGGCGAAGTCGCCGGCCGCATCGCCGCTCGCCAGATCGTCGAAGAAAATGCCGCCGACGCCGCGCGGCTCGTGGCGGTGCGGCAGGTAGAAGTAGCGGTCGCACCAGGCGCTGAACTCCTGGTACGCGTCCGCGCGGTACGCGTCGCAGGCGCGCCGCAGCGCGCGATGGAACTCCTGCGTGTCCTCCTCGAAGGGGAAGGTCGGCGTGAGATCGGTGCCACCGCCGAACCAGGCGCGGCTCGTCGACAGGTAGCGCAGGTTGAGATGCACGGCGGGGACGAACGGATTCATCATGTGAGCGACCAGCGAGATGCCGCAGGCGACGAACTCGCCACCCGACTCCGCCGCACCCGTCACCTGCGCCCGCGCCTCCGGTGCCAATACCCCCCACACATGGCTCACGTTGACGCCGACCTTCTCGAACACCGTTCCGCGCATGAGGCGCGATTCGCCGCCGCCCTGCAGGCGGTGGCCGGATGGCTTGCGCCAGCTGCGCGCGACGAAGCGGCTTTGCGGCTCGAGCGCCTCGAAGGCGGCGCACACGCGTTCCTGCAGATCCTGAAAACAGGCGGTCGCGGCGGCGGCGAAGTCGCTAGCGCCGCTCATGGACGTAATCCACCAACCGCGCGACCTGGTCCGGGTCGGTGTCGGGCCAGATGCCGTGCCCCAGGTTGAAGATGTGTCCGGGGGCATCGCCGGCGGCATCGAGCACCGCATCCGCGTGCCGCTTGAGGGCCACTGGCGGCGCGAACAGCGCGGCGGGATCAAGATTGCCCTGCACCGCCTTGCCCGGCCCGAGTTGCGTGCGCACCTGGGCCAGATCCGAGCGCCAGTCGACGCCGATTACGTCGACGTCGAGATCGGCCACGGCCGGGGTGAGCGCGGCGCCCTGGTTCATGTAATAGATGAGCGGCACGCCGCTCGCGTGGAGCGCCGCCGCCACGCGCCGCACGGCCGGCAGCGCGAACTCGCGGAACTCGCGCGGTGCCAGCAGTCCGGCCCACGACTCGAACAGCATCAGCGCCTGCGCACCGGCCTGCGCCTGTGCCGCAAGATAGGCCGCCATCGCGTCGGCCAGGTGGCCGAGCAGCAGCCGCGCGGCTTCGGGCTGTGCGTAGAGGAAGGTCCGGGCCGCGGCAAATTCCTTGGAAGGCCGGCCGCACACCAGGTAGCACAGCAGCGTGAACGGCGCGCCGGCGAAGCTGATGAGCGGCACTCCCGCCGGGGCATTGGCGCGCACCAACCGGATGCTCTCCAGCACGAATGGCACGTCGCGCGCCGGCACGAGCGCGGGCAGCGCCTCGATCTGCGCGCGGCTGCGGATCGGCTCGCGCACTACCGGACCGGGCTCGAAGGAGAGCGCAATCCCCATTCCCGCAAGCGGCGTCATGATGTCGCTGAAGAGAATGGCCGCATCGAGTGCAAAGCGCCGCAGCGGCTGCAGCGTCACTTCGGCGGCGAGCTCCGGCGTGCGCGTCAGCGCCTCGAAGTCGACCCGCTCGCGCAGCGCGCGATACTCCGGCAGGTAGCGTCCCGCCTGGCGCATGATCCAGATGGGGCGGTGCGGCACCGCCTGGCGGCGGCAGGCGGCGAGGAATGCCCCGGCCGGAGCGCGCGCCGCGGGCTGCGGGGTATTCATGCCCGTAGCCACTGGCTCACCTGCGGAGCGAAGTAGCTGATGATGAGATCGGCGCCGGCGCGGCGAATCGCGGTCAGCGTCTCGAGCACCGCGGCGCGCTCATCGATCCAGCCCCGCTCGGCGGCGGCCTTGATGAGGCTGTACTCTCCGGAGACTTGATAGGCGACCAGCGGCACCGTGACCGCATCACGCACCTGGCGAATGACGTCGAGATAGGGGCCGGCGGGCTTCACCATCACGAGGTCGGCACCCTCCTCGATGTCGAGCCGCACCTCGCGCAAAGCCTCGCGCGCGTTGGCCGGATCCATCTGGTAGGAGCGGCGGTCACCGAACGCCGGCGCCGACTCGGCCGCCTCGCGGAAGGGTCCGTAGAAGGAGGAGGCGTACTTGGCGGCGTAGGCGACGATCGGCGTGTGCGCCTGGCCGTGCGCATCGAGGTGCGCGCGGATCGCGCCGACGCGTCCGTCCATCATGTCGCTCGGCGCGACGGCGTCCGCGCCGGCGCGCGCGTAGTTCAACGCGACCTGCGCGAGCGTCTCCAGCGAGGAATCGTTGTCGATGACACCGCCGGGCGTCACGTGACCGCAATGGCCGTGATCGGTGGCGCCGCACAGGCACACGTCCGCCCACACCAGCAGCTGCGGGCAGGCCGACTTGATCGCGCCGATGGCCGCGGCGGCGAGCCCGCGGGGATCGACGGCATCGCTGGCGCGCGCATCCTTGCGCTCGGGCGCAGCGAACAGCAATACCCCCGGTACGCCGGCGGCCGCGGCGGCCTGTGCTTCCTTCACCGCCTCGTCGACCGAGACCTGGCAGATGCCCGGCATGCTGGCCACCGCGCGACGCGTGGCGCGTCCCGGTACGACGAATATCGGGTAGATGAAATCGTCCGGCAGCAGGCGCGTCTCGCGCACCAGACGCCGCCAGGCGGCGGAAGCGCGGGTGCGTCGCGGACGTTGTTGCGGAAATCCCATAACTTCAGTCTCTCGTCTGCAGCAAGCGAAGAGTGGTCATGGCCAGGCCATGCAGCGTGGCCGCCTCGGCGATGACGGCGTTGTGGCCGCGAGCGCGCAGCTCGCGTGCCGTGGTGCGGCCGATGGCTACCGCCGCGGCGCCGGCGAGCAGCCGCTGAAAATCCTGTTCGCCGAGTGAGTCGGCCAGCTCGGTCACCGCGGAGGGGCTGGCGAAGGTCACCGCCGCGATCTCGCCGCGCGCGATCCAGTTGCGGCATTCGGCCAGATCGAGGCGTGCGCTGTCGGTGCGATAAGCCTCGACCTGGGTCACGCTCGCGCCGAGCTGCCGCAATCCGGCGGCGATCGTGGGCAGCGCGCGCGAGCTCGCCGGATAGAGCATGCGCACGCCGGCGTCCTCTGCTTGCCAGCGCGCCGCGAACGCGGCCACCAGCGCCGCGGCGTTGGCTTCGTCCGGTAGCAGGTCGACCGGCCAGCCGCGCTGGCGCAGAGTGAGCGCGGTCGCCTGCCCGACCGCTGCGACACGTACGCCGGGCGGAGCAGCGGGCAGCTGCCCGACCACCGCCGCCACGGCGTGGCGGCTCGCAAATACGATCCAGCCGAAGGACTGTACCTCGGCGAGCGCCGCGCGCAGCGCGCCGGGGTCCGCGGCGCTGACACTCACCGCGGGCCAGCTGAGTACCGTGAGGCCGAGCCCGCGCAGCTCGCGGCTGAGCGGGCCGTCCTTGCCTTCGGCGCGCGTGACCACCACGGGCCTGCGACCTGCAATTGTGCTCACGGCTCCTCCACGGCCTGCGCCGCGCGCTGCCCGGCGATGAGCTCAGCGGCGCCCTGGGCGAGCAGCTCCTCCGCCACGCGCCGCCCGAGCGCCGCCGCCTCGGGCGCGCCGCAGCTGCCGGCCGCGAGCGCCGCGCGGGCCGACAACCGCTGCGAGCCGTCGAGGGCACACACGCTCGCCTGCAGCGCCAGCACGCCGTCAGTGAGCGTCGCCAGTGCGCCAAGCGGTACCTGACAGCCGCCCTGCAGCTGCGCGAGCAACGCGCGCTCGGCGCTCACGGCGAGTCGTGTCGGGGCGTCATCGAGCGCGGCCAGCCAGCGCAGCGTGGTGGCGTCGCCGCTGCGCGCACACACGGCGATGGCCCCCTGCGACACCGCCGGCGGCAGGTCCTGCGGATCGAGATACTCGCTCACGTGCCGCTCGAGACCGAGCCGCGCGAGCCCGGCGGCCGCGAGCACCACCGCGTCGTAGTCGCCGCGCTGCAGCCGCTCGATCCGCGTCGGCACGTTGCCACGCAGCTCCAGCAGGTGCGCATCCGGACGCAGGCGAGCGAGAAAGGCGCGCCGCCGCAGGCTACTGGTGCCGATGCGCGCACCCGGCGGCAGCGCGGCGAGCCTCGTCCCGCCGCGGCTGACCAGCGCGTCGCGCGGATCCGCGCGCGGCAGAACCGCCGCCAGCGTGAGACCGGCCGGCAGCTGCGTCGGCATGTCCTTCAGGCTGTGCACGCCTGCGTCCACCGCGCCATCGAGCACGGCGCGGTCGATCTCACGGGTGAAGAATGCGCTGCCCCCGGCCTGCCACAGCGGCACCTCGCTGTGCACGTCGCCGGCGGTACGGATGTGCCGGAGCTGCGCGCCCGGTGCGCCGGGTTGCGCGTCGATGAGCTGCGCGACGTGCTGCGCCTGCCACAGCGCCAGCGCCGAGGCGCGCGTGCCGATGCGCAGCGCGACCGCAGTGCTCACGGCTCGCCCTCGCCCAGGAAGCGGTAGCCCACTCCCCAGACGGTGAGAAAATGCCGCGGGTTGGCGGGATCCTGCTCGAAGCGTTTGCGCAGTCGCAGGATGAAGTTGTCGACGGTGCGGGTCGAGGGGAATACATCGTAGCCCCAGACGCGCTCGAGCAGGTCCTCGCGCGAGACGATCTCGCCGGCATGCTCGGCCAGCACCTTGAGGATCATCGCCTCTTTCTCGGTGAGCTCCTGGGCCTCGCCGTTCCACGAGCGCGCGCGAAACGCGCGAAAGTCCACCTCGTTGCCGCCGAAGCGCAGCACGGCGGTGGCCACGGTGGCGGACGCACTGCGGTACCAGTCCCAGCGTCTGAGGATCGCGCGCACGCGCAGCAGGAACTCCCGCAGATGAAAGGGCTTCGGCAGGTAGTCGTCGCCGCCGGCCTCGAGTCCGCGCACGCGGTCGGCCGGATCGCCGCGCGCGGTGAGGAACAGCACCGGGGTGGTGTTGCCCTGCTCGCGCAGTGCGCGGCAGACGCTGAAGCCGTCCATGCCGGGCAGCATGACATCGAGCACGATGAGCTCACACGCATGCCCACCGAGCCAGCCGAGGGCCTGGGCGCCGTCGGCGGCCGCACTGACCTGGTAGCCTTCCGCCCGCAGGTTCTCCATGACTCCGGCGGCGAGGTGCGGGTCGTCCTCCACCACCAGCACGTGCGGCGCTCCCGGCGGACTCACGTCGTGCTCCCCTGCAGGGCCGCGGGCGCTGCGGGCGCTTCCGGCCAGGTGAGCTCGACCCTCGCCCCCTGCCCGACCCCGTCGCTGTGCGCGCTGACGCGGCCGTGTGCCAGCTCCATCATGCGGCGCACGATGAATAGTCCGAGCCCCGTGCCGTAGTGCCCGCCGCCGCTGCCGTGCAGGCGCGTGAACCGGGTGAACAGACGCGCGCCGTCAGCGGGCGCGAAGCCGACGCCGGTGTCGCGCACGCTGAGCTGCACCTCGCCGTTGGCGGCGCGCGCCTGCACCTCGACGCGGCCGCCGCCGGCCGCCTGCACCGCCGCCAGCGCGTTCTCGAGCACGTTGCGCAGCACCATGTCGAGTGCCAGCGGATCGCTCTGCACGCACAGCGCAGCGGCGATGTCGCAGCTAAGCACGATGCGCTCCTGGCGCGCGCGCTCCTCGAGCGGCGCCAGCACCCGCGCCACCGCGGCCGCCAGTGGCACCGCCTCGGGCCGCAGCTCCACGCGGCCGCGCTCGAGGCGCGCGCTCTCGAGGATCTGCGTGACCATCAGCTCCATGCGCGCCAGATCCGCCAGCATGCGCTCGATGAGCGTGCGCGCGGTCTGCGGCGGCGGGGCGCGCAGCGCCAGCGTCTCGAGTGAGAGCTGCAGGCTGGCGAGCGGCGTCTTGAACTGGTGGGAGACCAGCGCGAGAAAGCTCTCCTGTTCCTCGCGTACCCGCGTCTCGGCACGCAGCGCACGCGCGATCACCGCGATGCACAGCGCGAGCGCCAGCAGGAAGAACGAGCCCTCCCAGGCGTACTGGTTGTAGCGATGACGCTCCTCGCTCGTCAGCGTCTGCTCGATCTGCGCAGCGAGCGCTGCGCGTCCGTCGCGCACCACGATCGCGGGAAGCAGCTGCGCGATGCGCTGCGGGCTCACTCCCGCATCGAGCAGCGCCTGCGCCGCGGCGGTCTGCTCACGGTAGGCGCCGCGGGCCGCCAGCACCTTCTCGACGGTATAGGCGTGCTGGTCGTACAGCCACCAGCCGACCTGCACGGCGGCCACCACCACCAGGGCGAGCGCGGTGAGCTGGAAGACGCGCGTCGCTTTCACGCCAGCTCCGCGAGCGTGCTGCTGAGCGCCTGCACGAAACGCGCGAGCTCGGCGCTGCCATGCGCAAGCGACAGGAAGCACGCTTCGTAAGCGGAGGGCGGCAGGTAGACGCCACGCGCCAGCATGCCGTGGAACAGCGCGCCGAAGCGCGCGCTCTCCTCGCGCGTGAGCGGCGCCGCGGTGCGTGGCGCACCGCCGGCATGCAGAGACAGCCAGAACAGCGAGCCGACGCGCACCAGCTGCAGCGGAAAGCGCGCGCTAGCGAGCACCGGCTGCAGCAGCCGCTCGAGCTCCGCGCCGCGCTCTTCCAGGCGCTGCCAGCCCGCCTCGCGCTCGAGCAGTGCGAGCGTCGCCACTCCCGCGGCCATCGCCACCGGATTTCCGGACAGCGTGCCGGCCTGGTACGTGTCGCCGTCCGGCGCCAGCCGCGCCATGATGCGCCGCGCACCGGCGAACGCGCCGACCGGCATGCCGCCGCCGATCACCTTGCCGAAGGTGGCGAGATCCGGGGCGATCCCGAGCTGCTCAGCGGCACCGCCGCGCGCCAGGCGAAACCCGGAGATCACCTCGTCGAAGATCAAGAGCGCGCCGTGCTCGCGGCTGAGCTCGCGCAGCGCGAGCAGGAATTCGCGCCGTTGCGGCAGCAGGCCGTGATTGGCGGGCACCGGCTCGATGATGACGGCGGCGACGCGTGCGCCTTCGTGCTGCAGCAGCTGGCGCAGCGCCGCTTCGTCATCGAGCGGCAGCACCCGCGTACAGGCGGTGAAGGCCGCCGGCACGCCTGCCGAGGAGGGTTGGCCGAAGGTGGCAAGTCCCGAGCCTGCGGCCACCAGCAGGTGGTCGGCATGTCCGTGGTAGCAGCCGGCAAACTTGACGATCAGCTCACGCCCGGTGAAGGCGCGCGCCACACGGATCGCGCTCATCACCGCTTCGGTTCCGGAGGAAACGAAGCGTACCTGCTCGGCCTGCGGGTAGGCGGCCACGATGCGCTCGGCGAGCTCCACTTCCGCTGCGCACGGCGCGCCGTAGGTCGTGCCGTGCGCGAGCGCCGCGCCGATTGCGGCGATCACTTGCGGGTGAGCGTGCCCGGCGATCAACGGACCCCAGGAGCCGACGAAGTCGAGGTAACTGCGCCCGTCGGCATCCACGATCTCCGCGCCCGCGCCGCGCGCGATGAAGAGCGGCGTGCCACCGACGGCGCGGAACGCGCGTACCGGCGAGCTCACTCCGCCGGGGATGACCCGGCAGGCGCGCTCGTAAAGCGCGCTCGAGCGCGGGCCCGCATCTCCGGCCGCCTTGATGGGCGTCATGGCCGGCGTCCGTGGCGCGGCGCGGCGGCGGCGCTGGCTCGCCGCTGACGCGGCAGCGTCTGCGCGCCAGCGAAAAACGCCGCCACCGCCTCCGGGCTCAACAGCACGGCGGCGGAACGCAGCCCGGCGAGCGGCAGATGCGCCAGGCGCAGCGCCAGCGAGCGTGCCAGCTGCTCGAGCAGCGCCCGTTGCCGCTCATCGAGCGTGCGCAGCTCGCGTCCCAGCGCTTTGGCGACTTCCTCGGCCGCAATGCGCTGGTAGGCGTCGCGCAGCTCCGCCAGCTGCGGACCGAGGGCGCGCGTGGCGAGCTCGCTGCGCATGTGCGTGAGGTGTGCATCGATCGCGGCGCGCACCGGCGCGAGACGCATCAGTTGGTCCAGGCGCCGCCCCTGCGCCATCTCCACCAGCTCGCTCATCCCCAGGCGCACCAGCCCCGCGCGCTGCGCCTCGCCGGGATCGACGTTCGGCGGCACGCCGAAATCGATCAGCAGCGGCGCGGCGCCGCCCGGGTGCGCGCGGCGCAACCGCGCCAGCACCGCGGCATCGAGCAGCGGCTCGCCGCCGGCGGCGGCCAGGATCACCGCGCTCAGCGGCGGAGGTTGCGTGCAGAAGCGCTCGAGCGGCAGCGCTTGCGCGGCGACCGTCTGCGCCAGCGCCTCGGCGCTGGCCACGGTACGGTTGACGATGAGGAGCGGGACGTGGGCCGCGTGCAGCAGCCGTGCGCAGCGGCGCGTCATGGGCGAGACGCCCACCAGCGCGACGCGCCCGGCGGCGCCAGTCAGGTGCTGCTGCGTGCGCTCGGCGGCCAGATCGGCAAGCGACGGCGTGCGCACCCCGGCGCACAGGCGCCGCACCTGCCGCGCCATGGCGAGCGCCTCACCGAGCAGCCGATCGAGGACGGGCCCGCAGGTCTGCGCGCTCCGCGCCTCCTCCCACGCGCCGCGCAGCTGCGCGGCGATCTCCTGCTCCCCGGTCTGCGCAGAGTCGAGTCCGCAGGCGAGCAGGAACAGGTGCTCGACCGCGGCTTCACCGGTCCAGGCGCGCAGCAGGCGCGCCGCCTCACCCGGCTGCGGCGTGCGCCCGGTGAGTATGCGGAACACTTCGTTACGGGCGTCCCGGGCGGGACTGCCGTCGGCAGTGGCGTACAGCAGCTCGACGCGGTTGCAGGTGCCGACGTACAGGATCTCGCCCGCCTGCAGTTGCGCACGCAGCGCCGGCAGGCGTGCCGGAACTTCCGCCCGCGGCAGGGCCAGGCGCGCCACCGCGTCCACTCCGGCGTGGCGATAGGACAGACCGACCACCCCTATCTGGTGCATGGGACGAGATTTGCACGGCTCGCGGGGGCGAATGTCACTGAATGGTCACGGGAAGCGCCTCCAGGGGCGCAGTGTGAAATCACGCGGGTGAGTGTGCCAGCCGTTGAACATTTTCCGGTCGCGCAAAAGCAATCGGCCCCGCGACGGGGCCGATCGCCTGGGCGGAACGTACGGCCTCGCGGTCAGAACCGGTAGGTCGCACCGAGCAGGTAGAAGCGCCCCACCGCCCCGTCCTGGTGGAGCGAGGCGTCGTAGTGCAGCTCGGCGCCGCCGCCGTAGGTCTGCAGGTCGACCGGCGCGTCCGAATTGAACAGGTTCGTGATCGAGCCGTGCACGGAGAAGTGCTCGGTGGCCGCGTAGTTGACGTAGAGGTTCGCCGAGGTGAAGTGCGCCACCGAGCAGTAGGATTGCCAGGCGGCGGGCAGCGTCTTCAGCCCGGCTACGGCCGGACCATAGGCCGAGGGCGCACCCGACTGCAGACCCGCGAGGCAGGTGCTGAGGCCCGCTGACGGGTCGGTGATCGAGAACGAGCTGGTGTAGTTCACCGTGAGGCTGGTACTCACCGGACCCTTGTCCCAGGTCAGCGTGGCGACAGCGCGATCGCGCGGATTGCCGGTGTCACCCGAGATGCTCGTGGGTCCGTGAGTTCCGGCCAGGTAAAAAGTGGTGCCCTGGAAACCGTACTCGTACTCGGTGATGCGCGTGTAGTTGATCTCCGCGGTCAGGCGGCCGACGGTGCCGAGGTCGAAGCGGCTGCGCAGGTCCACGTCGATGCCCGCGGTGGTCGTGATACCCGCATTCACGTAGGGCACGATGGTGTATGCGGGGTAGCCGACGGGTGTCGTTGTGAGAATAAAGGGGCAGGGATTCGGGGTGGTCGTCGCGGTGCACTCCGCCAACCCTGGCGCCGGCGCTCCGCGCACCAACTGCAGGAACGGCGCCCCCAGGCCGCCAGCCGCGGAGGCCGAGATGATGTCGTCGTTGAGCCGGATCCAGTAGTAGTCCACCGACGCGTTGAAGATCGGCGCCGGCTCGAAGATGACGCCGAAGGTCGCGTTCTTCGAGGTGACGGCCTTGAGATTCGGGTTCGCGGATGACACGCCAATCGCCGGGTAGGCACACAGCGAGTTGAAGGTGCCCTTTACGTTGGCCACCCCGTTGGGACAGAGAACCGGGTCGTTGATGTTGCCCTCGCCGAACGCCGAGCCCGCGACGGCCGATTCGGCGATCGAGGGCGCGCGGAAACCCTTACCCCAGGTGCCGCGAACGCTGAGCATGTCGATCGGGGTGTACTTGAGGCCGAACTTCGGCGTGGCCTGGCCGCCGTAGGTGTCGTAGTGGTCGTAGCGCACCGCGGCGTCGAGTTCCAGCTGCCGGATGGGCTTGCCCTGGATCTCGAGGAAGCCAGCGGTATCGTCCTGGGAGCCAACGGCGAAAGCGGACGCGCCCAACTGCGTGCCCGCGACCACCGTGGGTGGATCCACGTAGTTCTGTGCCTTGTGGAAGTACTGCACGCCGACGGCGAGTGTCAGCGGTCCGCCGGGCATCTGGAACAGCTCGTGCGAGCCGTGGAAGTCGCCCACGTAGAGCGTACTTGACGGGTCGGTGACCTCGGTCGGTGCGAACAGTTGCGCGCCGTTGGTGCTGACTCCCGGCACGTAGGTGAGGTTATTGAGATCCGCCTGCGCCACGGCCGGTTGGATGAAGCCGTTGATGTGATCGCTCATCTTGGCGTACATCAGGCCGACGGCGGCATCGAGGTCCCAGCCCGCGGCCGTGCCGCGCAGATCACCGAACAGGCGGTAGGTGGTCGTCTCGACGTCGGTCACCGCCGGGCCGATGTCCGGAAAGCTGTAAGACAGCTGTGCCGGCGCTCCGTACGGGTTCTGCGGCGAATTGGCCGGCAGCGTGAACACTGGGAATGACACCAGGTGCGGTGTCACGCCCGGGCCGATGGGAGTGAGTTGAATGGAGCCGCTGTTAATCCCTGTCTGATTGAGCGCGTGTCCGAACGGGGGCGTTTCGGGCGCCACCTGCTCCGCGCTGCTGGAGAAAATGGATCCGGTGACGGTGAACTTCCAGTCGTTGGCGAGCGCCTTGGTCATCTTGGTCAGGAAATTAGTCTGCTCGGTGGGCGGCTGGATCTGCCCGGGAAACGAGAACTCGCACGCGCCGGCGTTCTGTGCCGCCGTGCTGTTGCACCCGGGCTGTGGCCCCGGGGTCAGATAGGTTCGCGCGCCCGAACCGTTCGGATTGACCACATAGCCCTGGATGGTGTCCGGGAAGGTGAACAGACCCTGAGTCGGGGAGCCCGGGTTCTCGTTGATGCCACCCGGCAGCGCGCTCCAGTCGAGGCGCGTCCACGGACCGTTGCGGTTTGAGCCGAGAATCAGCTCCTGGCGATGCCAGTCGAGGGCCACGTAGATGTTGTAGCCGTCGTTGGCCAGGTCGCCCCAGCCGACGATGCCGGCTGCATGCCAGGTCCAGCCGTCGTTGTGCTGGGTCGCGCCGCCATCGGCGGTCAGCTCAGTGCCGACGTAGCTCTGCTTCAGCTTGACGTTCACCACACCGGCGATGGCGTCCGCGCCGTAGATCGCCGAGGCGCCGTCCTTCAGGACCTCGATGCTGTCGACCACATTGAACGGGATCGCCGTGATGTCGACGAAGCTGCGCTCACCGTCATCGCTCAGCGGATACGCGACCATGCGCTCGCTGTCGATGAGCGTGAGCGTGTCGCCCACCGTGAGTCCGCGCAGCGCGATGCCCGAGGCGCCGGCGGCGAAGGCCTGGGTGAAGCCCTGGTTCAGGGTCCCCTGGCCGTTGGCCGCGAGATTGCGCAGCACGTCGGAGACCTGGGTGTAACC
>DATHRC010000016.1:0-164553 GCA_035481975.1 Steroidobacteraceae bacterium | reverse complement strand
TTATACCGGGGACATCGCTGACACCTTAGCACTGAAGGGGTTGGGGGCACATTCGACGCGATTGCATTGGTCGTCGAAGAAGCCCAGGTAATAGTGCATGAAGCTGATCAGCCAGACGTGATCGGAGACTTCGCGCACTCCGACGGCCTGACCGGTAAAGACCTGGCTGAGATTGATCTTGCGTCGGCCAAAACACAGGCGGCCGCATTGCGTGACGATGACGGTGCAATCGTGGAAGGGATATTCCAGGGAGTGCAAGCCCGTGTAGGGGCGCTTGGAAGACCTGTAGACTCTGCGGGGTAGTGCATGTTCAGAGCCTGATGCGGCCGCTCGTGGTTGTAGACGCGAGTGAAGGCGTTGAAGCGAGCTTGCTGCTGCGGGAAGTCTTTCCGGCAGGCTTGGTTACCTCTTTTTTCAGGGTCAGAGGGCAAGACGCGCATTCGTACTGGGGCAAGTGCTGGAAGTTTTGGGCACTGCCACGTGCAAGATAGCCACGGGCTACGAAACGATGTCAGTCCTTCAGCTAGTGAAGTGAGCGCCGTCCGCAATACTTCTTCAGTGGCCATGACTACAGCCGTAGCGGCACCTCTTCCGGCGGAGCGGGCTGCTAGCCTCTGGCAGCTCTAGCCAGACTCCGTCGGGCGCCGTTCCTCCGATCATCGTCGCAGCTATCTGCCTCAATCCGAACGACAGCCACATAACGGCTTGGCGGTAAGCCAACTCCCACAGGCGGACGAGCGAGGCGCTGATGTTGGATCGCAGCGCAGCATTCGTAATGTTAGATCAAGCGTCGCGGGCCAGGGACGGCATAACCCCGTCAAGGATGATCTACCGCGGCGTGCGGCCGGTGTTGTACTCCTCACCGGCCGCTTTTCTTTGGGGGATGAGGCGTTGACACCGCGTCAGTCGCAATACTCCTGCAGCACCAGCCTCAGTGCTCCTTCAAACTCACCCGGCTCCATCCGCGCAATCTTCCGCACTGAGCTGAGAAACTCAAACCAGGCCCGCACGCTCTCGTTATCTCCCAGCTCAGGCGTTGGGCCAGCTCAAGAGCACCGGCCTCGACGGCAGACGGCCATTGCCCGCGGTCGCGTAGGAGTGCCACAGCATGTGCATAGTGTCCGTGACCGCAACGCGCTTGGGATGCTCGGCGTCGGGTCCCGTTCGCTCCAGGAGCGGAGCCCACACACGATCGCGGAAGTTCTTTGTAACCGAGCGGCCCGCCCTCCGGCGCGCAGAACACGGTGCGGTCATCCGTGCATGTAGGCGCACCACCGTGCGGTTGATCGCTGCGTAGCGCGTCCGCGCAGCCGCGGCGCGAGCTCGGTGTCGCGCCGCTGCGACGGTCGTGGTGAGTTCACGTGTCGTTCAGCACTGACTCTGTAATTAGTGACTTTGGTCGATTGTCGGATGCGCACTCGAGAGGCTGCGATGTTGCTTCGGCCCATGAACTTACTAGCCGACCTCGCCGGTTCGATGCGCGATCTCGGACCGTATGCCGTGGTTGCGCTGATTGTTCCCGGCGGCTGCCTGATTGCACTCGTGTTCTGGGCTTTCCGGCATCGCGCCTGGCTCACGGCCCGTATCCGGCGCCCCAGCCTTACCCTTCCGGGCTGAACGTAGCTCGCGCGAGCGCTTCGGGCTCGATATGCGCGTAGCCGATAGCGCAAGCTCCTTGAGCGTTATTGTCAAAACCCCCTAGGCGCGCCATGTGGAAGATTCAGCGTCGGTTCAGCGGCGGAGTGGCAAAGATGCCCGTGAGCCGCAGATCAAAGTCGAACCATGGCATGTCGTACATCCCTCGGACCGGGTGCAGGCTTCGTAGATCAGTACGTACCGTTCACCTCGTTATGCCCGAAGTGCAAGCGCGAGCAGCGACAGGACGGGTATACGCGGAGCGCTCTGCTCGAGTTACTCAGTACGGCGCGCGAGGTCGAAGCGCATTGCGCTACGTGCAATGAGGTTTGGTCGATCAGTGACCAAGAACGTACCGGGATCGCCAAACGGGTCTAGCCTGTGAGGCAGAGCAATCGTCCAGCTTCTTGATGTGAGCGAGCAGCACGAGCTCGGATCAGTGCTGCGTTCCATCTCCTAGATCTGGCCCAGATGGTAGACGAGGCCGAGCTTATGGCAGGCTGGGCACTCCACGAACCTCACAAGCTCGAGCTCGAACCATGAGCGGCCACACTCGCAGCGCATCTTGTACACGAGCTGGGCGGTGACCCTACCCCATTCCTCTTCGTGGACTTCTATCCCGGTGTCGGTAGCGGTTTCTGATGATCCGACGTTCAGATCTGCTCGTTGGCCGAGCTGAGGAACCCTTGCGGGGTAGGTGGTCCGTTCCTTCACGAACAAATGCTCACTGCTTTGAGTGTTCCGACGCGACGGCGGAAGCGACCCGCCAGCGTCACGACGAAGCACTACCGTTCACAGTAGTCCTCGTTTAGCGAATGTCAAATGCCAGATGCTTCAGTCGACTTTTATGAGGGTCCCGGCCCTGTCGCGGCCCGCGGGTCGCTGTCGCCGCGCCCGCCGCCGTAGCCCTTATGGTCTTGTGCAGCTCGTCGTACTCGCCCCGCTCGGCCGGGCGCCCGAGAACCTTCGGGACGCCGCTGAGCCCTGTCGGGGCTGCGCAACTGCTTAGCGGACCCTGGGTATCGTTACAGACCGCGAGTCGGCATATTGTTGGAGGAGCATCTTCGCGGCTGCCTCTTGCGGCATTCCGCGAAGCACGATGGCCATTGGTCCAAGCATCGCGCCGTCTTCCATCATCGTCCACAGCGAGAGCACGCCGCTCTCAACGGTGTAAAAACCGCGATAGGGCTTACCGTGGTGATCAATCGACACGTCGTGCCGCTGTGGAGTCGAGCGCACTGTCCCTCCGAACGCCGGGAGGATGCTAGCACCGTGCTACCGCCTGCGCCGAAGCAACCAGACGCAGCCGAACAGCCTGCGGCGGCGGGCGCGGCGAGAATGACCTGCGGCCCCGACCGAGCACCGGTGCATCGTGGGTGCGCGATGCGCTATGCGGCGCAGCGAAGCTCGCGGGAAGGTGGAAGCCGACCCCAACACGGCGGCCGCTGTTCGCGCGCCGTGCGGGGTGGCGAGGACCGCAGTCAGTCCTGCGGGGATGAGGAGCTATTTACCTGCTTGTCACAGTACGCCTGGATGTCTTTCGGGGGCACGTTCGGGTTGGCGGCTTGAACCTGCGTCAGGCAATCCTTCATTAGCGCCTGCTTGTCGGCGCTGCTCGTGCGTGCGCTCGGGTCTGATGGCGGAGTTGTCTGCTCCTCGGAAGTAGCGCTTGCCGGCGGTTGCGCGGGGGTCTGTGGGGTTGCCTGCTGCGCCAGAGCGATGGTTGCGGCAGCCATCGCGGTCAAAGCGAATAGTGCGGATGCTCGTTTCACGGGATACCTCCTTCGCGAATGTACAGCCGGCAGGCTAGACCTCCCAACAACTGAAGCTATCTCCCGACCACCGATATCGTTCGTCGGCGATGACCTACCCTTGAATTACGCTCAGCCCGTGTTTGCCAGTCTCAACGTCACCAGCCAGGGAGCTGTTCGCTTTTGGCGACAGGCACCCAGCGGGTACGTGAGACCTCGCACGAATCACGCCCTTGAAATTTAAATCCTGGTATGCCAGTGCCCGGAAATTCGTCACCGCCGGCCCGCCAATTGGCTCCAGTTGGTTCGAATGCTCTGATCTTTGCCGGCGGTTAGGCGAGGTGGACGAGCGCGCGCAGCCCGCGAGCACTCCAGCAGGCTCGAATCCGCTGAGTTTCACCTGCAGTCGTGGGCGGCGCGACGTCTCAGAGAAACCCTCGACTCTGCTTCTTCTCCCGCTTCGCGGCGCGCTTCTCCTTCGCGGACTTTGCCGGCTTCTTCTTCGCTTCCTTCTTCCTATCCATACCCTTGCTCATATTGACCTCCACGCCGCGTTGGGACTCTGCCGATTGGACTGTTGACAGAAAAACAGCTCTGCCGCGGGCCGATTTCTATTCCAGCAACGGGTGGCCCGCGGGCAGTTGATGCGCATACCAGGCGGCGAGACGATGGCGAATGGTCTTCTCGCCGACCTGGTGCTCCGGCATTGGTGCAATGAGCTTGTCATGGACGAGCAGGCGATAGACGTACAGCGCCTTATCGCTCACCGAGTCCGTGGACTCGAACTCAACCGCCTTGCGACCTTCCGCATACTGAATGCCCGCGAGCAATGCTGCCTTGAACAATTCTCCTTCGTGTTTGAGCTTCCTCATATTCTCGCTCATCGCCGCGTAATCGTCAGGGGTTGCGGATCTCGCAGTTATCGAAACTGACGCCGCAGAACGGGCAGAAGGCGACCCGGCGGCCGACGCTGTACTGGTTGGCAATCTGGATGCCGAGGCGTTCGCTGCAGTTGGGGCATCTCGTACGATCAAGATACAGCAGCGCGCCGAACACGATGCCCACACCAACGCCGCCCGCGGTCATCGCCAGGTAAGAGTAGGCGGGGTTGAGGCTGCCGGTCATCGCAAAGCCAGCCACAGCCACCACGGCAACGATGGCGCCTACTCCCAGGAGCAGGCGTGCGCGCTGCGAGCGCCCCCGGAAGTATTCCCGGATCGTGAGTCTGGTGTAGCCGCGAATTACCTCGGTCACGGTGTCTCATCCGCCAGTGGTCGGGGGCCCGGCGTATTCGGCGCCTAACTCAGTCGCGAATCAACTCGCTCTTGCGGCTAACCTGCAGGACCCGCAGGTTGCGGCCACGGCTCATCCAGGCTGACGCCGCAGAACGGGCAATAGCTGACCTGCGGGCCGGAACCCCAACTGAAGGCAACTTGCATGGCAATCGTCTGACCTAGTTTCGCGCCGCATTTCGGGCATCTGATCGTCCATTGCATCGCCGCAATTGCGCCACCGAACAGGATAAAGCCGAGTGCGATCAGCGCGGGGTCCGGCTTGCCGTGAGCCGCTGCCGCAGACAAGGCAAAGACGAGCCAGCCGGCGAAGGCGACTGCAAGGCACCAGCGGACCCGACGCTTGAGGTAATCGCGGATGCTCTCGTTCATGGCGGCCGATGCTACTGCGTTCCGGTCGGGTGGCCCGGCATTTTCGCCCGGAACGACCGGGCTTTTCGCTGGTCAGTCGGCGCTCGCGGCCAATTGCGTGCCGTGTGCACGGAATCAGCGCCGATCACGTGATCCTGCTCACGGTTGAGCGGTGAGGGGAATCGCAGAATGCGGGCTTGGGATGAGCTATGCGCGGGCACGGTCGCAGTCATGAGCATGAGCCAACTCGTCATCGGCAGCGCCTTGGGATTCGTCATCGCCCAGACTGCGCTCTACGCTGTGAGGCAGGGTGCGGGCTGGCTGCAGCGGGATGAGCTGCGCCGGCGTCGCGGCAAGCTGACTCCGGCGCGCTGGTCGAGCTTCCTCGGCGGCTTCATCAAGTACGCCGGCCCGCTGGCGGCCGGTGCCGCCGTCATCACTCTCGGTGTGTGGGCTCTCGGGGATTACCTGGCCGCGAGATCCGCCCGCGGCGCGGCGCTGGCCAGTACCTTCGACGCCCCGGCCCCCGCCCCGTCGCCGCTGCCGACGCCACGCAGCAGCGCGAACGAGGCGGTCGCAGTTGCCGACGCCAGGGCGGCCGACGCTGCGACGATTGAAGGCGTCGATCCCTACGCCGACGCGGCGTTCAAGGTGCAGCGCCGCTCGCACCGGGCGGACGCCGCGGCGAGCCTCAAGGACGCGTTGCTGCAGCGCTCCGAGGTCAAGGCGCGTGCGGAACTGCTCAGCGAGACGCAGCAGCACGTGCATCGCTCACAATACGACTGCGAAACTGCCGATCGCGCCGCCAGGTATCTCAAGGCCGGGCTGGACGTCTGGGGGTTCGCAGCCTGGGAGGAAAAATACTTCCCGACGCGCAGCTACCGGGGCGCGACGCTGGCGCAGTGCCAGGACATCGACACGGTGCTCGACCCTGGCTCGCTCGACCTGCAGGCCACCGTCGCGCAGCACAAACAACCGTGACCGCTGACGCCGGTCGCCCCGCAGCCCGCGCGTGCATTACCGCCGCGCGCTGAACCAGGAATGACGCATGCGCATCGCCACCCTGCTGATCACAGTGCTGGCGCTGGTGCTGTGCGCCGTGGCTGCGGCGGGCACGGCAGACAACGTGCGGCTCGCCACGCGTTACTTCCTCGAGAATATGGCCACCGGGCGCTTCGCGAACCCCGACGCGATGTTCGCACCCAACTTCATCGCGCACGGCGCCGCCGCCAGCTACACCCTGGCACAGGACACGGCCGCGACCTCCTCGTGGCGCACCGCCATGCCGGATCTGAAGGTGACGGTGCAGCGCACCGTGGCCGACAGGGACATGGTCGCCGTGCATTGGATGGCGAGCGGCACCAATACGGTCGCGCTCGGAGCGCTGCCCGGCAGGGGTGATCGGCTCGGCATCGAGGGAATGACGTTCTTCCGCTTCGCCGCCGGGCGGATCGCGGAGGAATGGAGCGTCATTGACGTGGCGCAGCTCAGAAAGGAGCTCGCCCAGTAGCGCGCCGCTGACCCCACCCCCAACGCCGCGGCTGCGGCGGCGGCCACAGCGCCAACTCGGTGCACCTTGCGGCGGGTCTTATGTGACGCCCGTCACTTCCTGGCCTGCATGGGGCGGGCACGGGCCTCGATTTTGAGAGGCCAGGACACAAAGAAAACGCTATTTCGCCTTACGGTACCGCGGTGAATATACGCTCCAAAGTCATCGCGCTGATCGCGGCTATCTTCCTGATTCTCGGCGTCGCCGAGGTTCTGGTCGAGCAGCGCGTGGTGCTGCCGAGTTTCGCCGAGCTCGAGCGCGCCAACGCCCACACCGCCATGCGCCGCATCGACAATGCCCTCGACATGACGCTGCAGGGCATCGCGGTGTCGGCGGTCGACTGGGGCAACTGGGCGGACACCTACCGTTTCGTCCAGGACCATAACCGCGAATTCGCCGCCGCCAACATCAGCGACCTGGCGCTACGGCAGCTGAACATCAACCTGCTGCTGATCGTCGATCTCGACGGCAGGTTCGTGCAGGCCAATGAGCTGGATCTGAAGTCGGATCATCCCCTGAGGCTGGACCTGGCCGCGCGCCGCGCACTGCCGGCCGATTTTCCCTGGCGCATGCACCTGCGCGAGGGCGCACCGGTGCACGGGCTGCTGCGCACCAACCGCGGCATCCTGATGCTGGCGGCCTCGCCGATACTCGACGGCAACGGCAACGGGCCGACCCACGGCATGGTCATGCTCGGCCGACTGCTGACCCCAGCGGCGGTGCGCAGCATTGGCGCGCAGGCGCAATCGGAGCTCACCATGCTGGCGCCGGGGGCGGGCGGCTCGGCCGACGAGCTGGTCGAGACTGACCGGGTGACGCGTGTCTTCCGCACCTGCCGCGACATCTACGGCCAGCCGATCATGACCCTGCGCGTCGACGTGCCGCGCGAGATCACCGCGCGCGGCCGCACCGCCGTGGCTTACGCGTCCAGCTGCCTCACGTTGGCGGCGGTCATCGTGCTCATTCTCCTGGTCATGGTCTTCAACCGCGCGATCCTGAGCCCGCTTGCCACCGTGACGCGCCATGCGGTGGCGCTCGGCAAGGATCAGGACCTCACCACCCGGCTCGATCTGCAGCGTCGCGACGAATTCGGGGTGCTGGCGCGCGAATTCGACCGCATGGTGGATCGGCTGGCGCAGTCGCGCACCGCGCTCGTCGATCAATCCTACCAGGCCGGGTTCGCCGAGCTCGCCAAGGGTGTGCTGCACAACCTCGGCAACGCCATGACGCCGATCGGCGTGCGGCTGGCACGGCTCGGCGAACGGCTGCGCGCCGCACCCGCGCAGGACGCGCAGCAGGCCGTTGCCGAGCTGCAGCAGCGCGGGGTAGATCCGCAGCGCCACGCGGATCTCGAGGAATTCCTGCGGCTCGCATGCCGCGAGCTGGCGATCACGGTTACCGAGGCACGCGCCGACGTCGCCGTCATGGCGCGACAGACGACCGTGGTGCAGTCGACCCTCGCCGAACAGATGCGTACGGCACGCAGCAACGACCACGTCATCGAGCAGGTGCGGCTCGGCGAGCTGCTGACGCAGGCGCTGGAGATCGTGCCCGATGCCGCACGGCAGTGGCTCACGGTCAATGCCGACGACAGCCTGCGGCGCGTCGGCGTGGTACGCCTGGCACGCACGGTGCTGCGCTTGGTGCTGCAGAACCTGATCATCAACGCCGCCGACGCGATCCGCGACGGCGGTAAGGAACGCGGGATATTGCGCGTGAGCGCCGAGATCACGAGCGACGCGGAGCGTCAGCAGCTGCACCTGCAGTGCCAGGACGATGGCGTCGGCATCGCCACCGAGAATCTCGAGCGCGTGTTCGAAAAAGGATTTTCCACCAAGTCCCCGGAAACCAACCACGGGATCGGCCTGCACTGGTGCGCCAATGCCATCAACGCACTCGGCGGGCGGATCTGGGCCGTGAGCGACGGCCCGGGTCATGGCGCCGCGCTGCACGTGCTCGTGCCACTCGCCGCCCGTGAAACCGCTCCGCTCGCCGGAGCCGCCTGAGGTCGCCATGCCTGAAGTGAATCCCACTGCGATCCGTGTGCTCGTCGTCGACGACGAAGCCGAGATCCGCGATGCCTACCGGCAGATCCTGCTCGAGAGCGAGGCCAGCGCCGAGATGGCCGGTTTTCACGAATTGCGCAGCCGCCTGTTCAGGAAGCCGCCGAGCGACGGCCAGCGCACGCGCGCTGCCGCGCGCACCACGGTGTTCGAGGCGGTGTTCTGCGACCAGGCGACCGCCGCCGTGGCGGCGGTGAAAGAGGCGCTGGCGCGCAACGAGCCGTTCGCGGTGGTGTTTCTCGACATGCGCATGCCCCCGGGCCCCGACGGCCTATGGGCAGCGACCCAGATCCGCGAGCTCGATCCCGCGGTCGAGATCGTCATCTGCACCGCCTATTCCGACGCCGACCCGGGAGAGATCGGCGGCTACGTGCCGCCCGAGGACAAGCTGTCGTACCTGCAGAAGCCGTTCCATCCGCACGAAGTGCGTCAGATGACCATCGCGCTCGGCAGCAAGTGGCGCGCCGAGCGGCGCATCGTGCGGCTCGCCTACTTCGACACCCTCACCGGGCTGCCGAACCGCGAACAGTCGCACAACCGCCTGGTCGGGGCGCTGGCGGCCGCGAAGGACAAGGGCGGCAATCTCGCGGTGCTGTACCTCGATCTGGACAACTTCAAGCGTGTCAACGATACCCTCGGCCATGCCGTGGGCGATGAGCTGCTGTGCGTGGTAGCCGAGCGGCTGCGCAACTCGCTGCGCTACGGCAGCGACGCCAACGTCGACGCCAACGCCGCGACCCCCGCGCGGCCCGGAGACATCGCACGCCTCGGCGGCGACGAGTTCATGGTGCTGTTGCCGAGTCTGCGCAGCACCGTCGATGCCGGCGGGGTGGCCGAACGGCTGATCCTGGCGCTGCGCGAGCCGATGCGGCTCGCCTCGAGCTCGCTGGTAGTCACGCCGAGTGTCGGCATCGCGATCTACCCGCAGGACGGCACCGACGCCGCCACGCTGTTGCGCAATGCCGACCTGGCAATGTACTTCGCCAAGCGGCGCAGCCCGGGCACGTGCGCCTTCTTCGACGTGTCGATGAATGCGACGGCGCTGCATCGCTTCACCATCGAGGAGCAGCTGCGCGGTGCGCTCGAGCGCCAGGAGTTCTCGCTGCAGTACCAGCCGCAATTCGACGTGCGCACCGGCGGGATCTCCGGAGTGGAGGCGCTGCTGCGCTGGACCAACACCGAGCTCGGCGCCGTGAGTCCGCTTGAGTTCATTCCGGTCGCCGAAGAGACCGGTCTGATTCTCGCCATCGGCAAGTGGGCGCTGCATGCCGCCTGCCAGCAGGCCCAGGCGTGGCGGAGCGAAGGCCTGCCGCTGCAGCGCATGGCGGTCAATGTTTCCGGGCGCCAGTTCGCACTGGCGGAGTTTGCCGCCGAAGTGGCCGCGATCCTCAAGGAAACGGGACTCGACCCGGGGGTGCTCGAGCTGGAGATCACCGAGTCGGTGGTCATGGCCGACGAACAGTGGGCGGAGAAGGCCATCAACCAGCTCAAGGCGCTCGGCATCTCGCTCGCCATCGATGACTTCGGCACCGGCTACTCGAGCTTTGGACGCCTGCGGCATTTCGCCGTCGACCGCCTGAAGATCGACCGCTCGTTCGTGACCAGCATCACCGATTGCAGCGACGATCGCGCCATTGCCGCGGCCATCATCGCCATGTCGCGCTCGCTGCACATCAACGTCACCGCCGAGGGCGTGGAGAACTTCCCGCAGCTCGCCTTCCTGCAGGAGCAGGACTGTCAGGACGCGCAGGGCTTCCTGCTCAGCCGTCCGCTGCAGGCCGATGCCACGCGCGAGCTGCTGCGGCGGGTGAACGAGATCGGTGATGCCTCGCGTACCCAGCGCCTGAAGGTGATCACCGGCTAGCGCGCCGCGCGGCACGCTGCGCCCGGCGAGCGCCGCTGCCGCCGGGCGATTGCGGGTAGAATTGCCGCCTTCACGACTTCGCGCCCGCGGGGGCTGACGGAATCGGGAGGTTATGCAGACCGCGCTCGCCGATTTCATCAAGGATACGCCGGCCGGCAGGGAGGCCGACGCCATCCTGCGCAGCTGCGTGCACTGCGGCTTCTGTCTGCCGGCGTGCCCGACCTACCAGCTGCTGGGCGATGAGCTCGACAGCCCGCGTGGCCGCATCTACCTGATGAAGCAGGTGCTCGAGGGCGAGCCGGCCACGGCGAGCACGCAGCTGCACCTGGATCGCTGCCTCACGTGCCGGGCCTGCGAGAGCGCCTGTCCCTCGGGCGTGCAGTACGGGCGGCTGCTCGACATCGGTCGCGGGCTGACCGAGCAGCGCGTGCGCCGCGCGCCGGCTGCGTGGATCCGCCGCTACCTGCTGCGCAAGCTGCTGCCGTACCCGCGGCGCGTCACGGCGCTGCTCACCCTCGCCGGCGCCGTGCGCCCGCTGCTGCCGCGCGCGTTACAGGCACGCGTGCCGGCGCCAGCCTCCGCGCCGCCCCCGCCGCGGCGCGTGCGTGGCGCCGCGCCGCGCGCACGGCATGTGGTATTGCTGGAAGGGTGCGTGCAGCCGGCGCTGGCGGCGCACATCAACCCGGCGGCGGCGCGGCTGCTCGCTTCGCTCGGCATCGGCGCGGTCCGCCCCCGCGCCAGCTGCTGCGGCGCGCTCGCTCATCACCTCGCCGCGCACTCCGAGGCGCTCGCGCAGGTGCGGCGCAATGTCGATCTCCTCTGGCCGCACGTGGACGCAGGCGCCGAAGCGGTGGTCGCCACCGCCAGCGCCTGCGCGGCGATGGTGAGCGACTACGGCCGGCTGTTGCAGCACGATCCGGCTTACGCCGCGCGCGCCGCGCGGATCGCCGAGCTTGCCCGCGACATCAGCCAGGTAATGCACGCGGAAGGCCCGGCGCTGCGCGCCGCGCTCGCCGCCGGCAGTGCGCGGCGGCCGGTGCGGGTCGCCTTTCAGGCGCCCTGCACGCTGCAGCACGCACTGCGGGTGAAGGGCGTGGTCGAGCCGCTGCTGCTCGCGGGGGGCTTCACACTCACTGAAGTGAGCGACGGCCATCGCTGCTGCGGCTCCGCGGGAACGTATTCGCTGCTGCAGCCGCAGCTTGCCGGGCAGCTGCTGCGGGCCAAGGTCGCCGCGCTGGAGGCGGGCGGTCCCGAGGTCATCGCCACCGCCAACATCGGCTGCCTGGTGCACATCGCCAGCGCCACGGCCGTGCCGGTGCGTCATTGGGTGGAGTTGCTGGCGTCGAGCCTCACCGATGCCTGACCAGTGGGGCGAGCGCATGCCGCGCTCGGTCGGGCTGCTGCAGACGATTGCGGTTTCCGTCGGCGTGGCCATCGGCAGCGGCATCTTCCGCGTGCCCGCCACTGTGGCGGCGCAGCTGCAGGCGCCCGGGCCGATGCTGCTGTGCTGGGTCATCGGCGGCATCATCGCGCTGTGCGGTGCGCTGACCGTCGCCGAGCTGGCCGCGGCGCTGCCGCGCTCCGGGGGCATTTTCGCCTGGCTGCTCGAGAGTTACGGCCCGCTGCCGGCTTTCCTGTTCGGCTGGACGGAGCTCGTGGTCATCCGCGCGGCAGCACTCGGGGCGATCGCCACCATTTTCGCCGAGTACCTGGGGTATTTCGTGCCGTTGAGCACCGCGCAGGTTCGCTATAGCGCGGCACTCGCCATCGTCCTCATCGGCGCCATCAACTATCTCGGCGTGCAGCGCGCCGCAGCGGTGCTGAGCGCCACTACCGCGGTGAAGTACGTCGTGCTGCTGGCGCTCGGACTGCTCGCCTTCACCGCCACCGGCGGCAGCGGTGCGCACTTCACTCCGGCCTGGTCGGCCACGGCACGGCCCTCGCTGCTCGCCACGGCGCTCATCCCGGTGCTGTGGACCTATGACGGCTGGGCCGACCCGGCATCGATGGCGGGCGAGATCAGCAACCCGCAGCGCAACCTGCCGCTCGCGCTCATCGCCGGCGCGGCCTGCGTCATGCTGGTGTACCTGGTGGTGAACGTCGGTTTCATCTACGCGCTGGCGCCGCCGCAGATGGCGGGCGCGAAGCTGATCGCCGCCGATGTCGCCGCGCGCATTCCGCTGCTCGCCGGCACCGGCGCGGCGGTGGTGGCGGCGGCGGTGGTGATCTCCGCCTTCAGCGGCCTGAATGCCTCGATGATGACCGGATCGCGCATCTTCTACGCCATGGCCGACCGCGGGCTGTTCCTGGCGCTCGCCGCCCGCGTCTCGCCGCGCTTCCACACGCCTGCGGTGGCTATCTGGCTGGCCACCGCGCTCGGCGTGGCCTACGTGCTGCAGAACGATTTCGCGCAGCTCGCCGACAAATTCATTCTCGGCATCTGGCCGTTCTACGCCCTCAGCGTCGCGGCGGTTTTCGTGCTGCGCCGGCGGCGCCCCGAGCTGCCGCGGCCCTATCGCGTGTGGGGCTTTCCGCTGGTACCGGCCATCTTCCTGCTCGCTTCCGCGTTCATGATCGGCAACGCGCTGCTCACCGATCCGCGCAACACCGGCATCACCTTCGCCATCATTCTCACCGGCGTGCCGGTGTTCTGGTGGCGGACGCGCGCGAGCTCCCGGCGGCTTCGTATAAGATAGCGCGCCCCACGAAGAGACCCCATGAGCGCGCGCAGCGCCGGCAACGGCGCCCTGGTATTTCTGTTCATCGCGGTGCTGGTCGATGCGATCGGCTTCGGCATCATTCTGCCGGTGCTGCCGGGGCTGATCATGCAGCTCACCGGGGTTACCATCGACCGGGCGGCGGCCTACGGCGGCGGACTGTCGTTCGTGTACGCGCTGATGCAGTTCTTCTGCGCGCCGGTGCTGGGAAACCTGAGCGATCACTACGGCCGCCGGCCGGTATTGCTGTTCGCGCTGCTGGCCCTCGGCTGCGACTACTTCGTCATGGGATTCGCGCCGACGATCGGCTGGCTGTTCCTGGGGCGCGCGATCGCGGGCGTCGCCGGAGCCTCTTTCACGCCCGCGTATGCCTATCTTGCCGACATCACCCCGCCGGAGCGGCGGGCGCAGCGCTTCGGCCTCATGGGCGCGGCATTCGGCATCGGCTTCATCGTCGGCCCCGCCATCGGCGGGCTGCTCGGGAGCCTCGGGCCGCGCGCGCCGTTCTTCACCGCCGGGACCATCGCGCTCGCCAACGCAACGCTCGGATACTTCGCCTTGCCCGAATCGCTGCCGCGCGAGTCGCGCCGGGCATTTCACTGGGCGCGCGCCAATCCACTGGGCACGCTCGCGCAGATGCGCCGCTACCCGGTGGTGCTGCTGATGCTCGGCGCGCTGTTGCTCTGGCAGGTCGCGCACCAGGTGCTGCCGAGCACCTGGGCGTTCTACACCATCTCGAAGTTCCACTGGAGCAGTGCGCAGGTGGGCTGGTCGCTCGCCTGGGTCGGCCTGGTGATGGCGATTGCCCAGGGCCTGCTCACCCGAGTGCTGATTCCCTCGCTCGGTGGTGAGCGGCGCGCCGCCCTGGCCGGCATGACCGCCGCGGTCATCGCCTACCTCGGCTATGCCTTCGCCAGCGAGGGCTGGATGATGTACCTGTTCTCGCTCACCACTTTCGTATTCGCGCTCACCTATCCCTCGATGAACGCGCTCGCCTCGCAGCAGATCCCGGCCAACGCGCAGGGCGAGCTGCAGGGAGCCGTGGCCTGCGTCTACAGCCTGAGCGCCATCTTCGGGCCGCCGCTGATGACGCTGGTGTTCGGCTACTTCTCCTCGCGCCGCGCGCCGCTGCACTTTCCCGGGGCCGCCTTTGTCAGCGCGGCGGTGCTCACCGTCGGCTGTGCCGCGCTGTTCATGAAGGCGCAGCGGCTGAAAGCCGCGCACACCGCCGCGCAGCTCCCGGCCGCGGCGCCCGAGGCCTGATGTCCACGCGCGCGCCGTGCCGTGCCTGGGCGCTGCTGGGGCTCGCCGCCGCCGCGCAGGCTGTGTCCGCACCCGAGTCAGCGCTGCCGCCCATCCGACACGTGTTCGTGCTGGTGTTCGAGAATGAATCCTACGAGCGCACCTTCGGCAACGACTCACCGGCGCCCTATCTCGCCCGCACGCTGCCGGCTAAGGGCGCGCTGCTCAGGCAGTACTACGGCATCGGCCACGCGAGCCTCGGTAATTACGTCGCGATGGTGAGCGGCCAGGCCCCGAACGAGCAGACGCAGCTCGACTGTCCGACATTTGCGGACTTCCTGCCCACGGCGAGCGCAGCCGATGCCCACGGCCAGCTGCCCGGTTCGGGGTGTGTTTATCCGCGCTCGGTGCGAACGCTGCCCGATCAGCTCGAGGCGGCGCGTCTCACCTGGAAAGCCTACATGCAGGACATGGGCAACAACCCGGCGCGCGAACCCGCCACCTGCGGCCACGTGCCGCTGGGGCAGCCGGAGGGTACGGAGCTGGCGCAGGTCGGCGATCAGTACGCCGCCAAGCACGACCCGTTCGTCTACTTTCATTCGATCATCGACGATCAGCCGCGCTGCGACCGCCACGTGGTGAATCTCGCGCAACTGCCCGCGGACCTCGCGAGCGCCGCAACCACGCCCAACTATGTGTTCATCACGCCGAACCTGTGCGAGGACGGTCACGACACGCCGTGCGTCGATGGTCGCAGCGGCGGCCTCCAGACCATCGAGCTGTTCCTGAGGAAATGGGTGCCGTTGATCGAGCAGAGCGCGGCCTTCCGCGCCGACGGCATGCTGATCGTGACCTTCGATGAGTCCGACCACGCGGGACCGACGGGCTCGAGCGCCTGTTGCGCGGAGAAGCCGCTGCCGGGGGCGAAATATCCGCCCGGCTTCAACGGCCCGGGCGGCGGGCGCATCGGGGCAGTAGTGCTGTCGCAGTTCGTGAGGCCCGGCACGCTGTCGGATGTGCCGTACAACCATTACGCGCTGCTGCGCACCATCGAGGCGCTTTTCGGGCTGCGCTATCTCGGTTACGCCGCGGACTCGGATCTGCAGGGGTTCGGCCGCGACGTATTCAGCGCTTACGCCCCGCCGCCGCGCGCCGTCACGCCCTGAGAGCGCAGCGCGCGCGCCGGCAGACGTCAGCTTGAGCGGCGGGCCTGGGGACTGGAAAAATAATTGCCCAGGCAGTAACATCCTCGGCAGCAATCTTTCCGACAGCCATGTCACGACCCGCAAGCTGCACGCGCATGAGCCGCAGAGCCTCCAGCCCCGCCGCGTCACGCAGCGCCCCAGGCCGCAAAGCGGTCATGCCCGCGCCGCGCCGCGCCCCGCCACCCCGCGAACAGGGGCTGGGCGTCGGGCACCTCATGGGTCGCGCCCGCACTTCGCTGCTCGCCGGGCTGGATGCGCAGCTCGAGCGGTTCGGACTTTCCGGCATGCAGTTCGCCGTGCTCAAGCATCTCGCCGAGGGTGCGGCAGATACCGCGGCGGACCTGTGCCGTCACATGCATTACGACACCGGCGCCATGACGCGCATTCTCGACCGGCTGGAGCACCAGGGGCTGGTACGCCGCGAGCGCTGCCGCGAGGACCGGCGCGTGGTGTTCCTGCGCATCACCCGTGGCGGGCGCGCGCAACTGCCGCGCTTGCTGGCGGCGGGAGCGCGGGTGCTCGAAGCGCACCTGGCCGGCTTCAGCCAGGCGGAAATCGACACCCTCAGGAGCTACCTCGGACGGATGATCGATAACGGCACGCACCCGGGGGACAATCACACGGCAACGGGCGGTAAGTCATGACCACACGCATCCCATTCCTGCTCGCTACGCTGACGCTTGCTCTGGCCGGCTGCATCGACCGCGGCGGCTGGAAGCCCGCGCCGCAGCTGCAGCCGCAGGCGCTCGCCGCCGATCGCACGCTCGCCACGGCGCGGGTCGAGCCCGCGGCGTGGCCCGACGACGCCTGGTGGCGCGCTTACGGCGACCCGCAGCTCGATGAGCTGGTCGGCGAAGCGCTGCGCGGAAGTCCGTCGCTGCAGATCGCCGAGGCGCGGCTGCGCGCTGCCCAGGGTCAGGCCGTCGCGGCGCGTGCCGCGCGGTTGCCGGCCGGCGCACTCGACGGCTCGGTCGTGCGTCAGCGCTTTCCCGAGAACGGCCTGTATCCACCGCCCTACGCCGGCAGCTACTGGACCCAGGGCCAGGTGACGCTCGACTTCAGTTACGACCTGGATTTCTGGGGCCACAACCGCGCCCTGGCGGCGGCGGCGCACTCGGGTGTGCAGGCGGCGGAGGCAGACCGTGCCGCCGCGCGTCTGGCGCTGAGCGTCGCGGTGGTGCGTGCTTACATCCAGCTGGATCTCAACTACGCGCTGCTCGACGTCACCAACGACAACCTCAAGCAGCAGGCGGCGATTCTCGACCTCACGCAGCAGCGCGTCGCGGCGGGACTGGAGAACACGGCGCGCGTGAAGCAATCGGAGGGGATGCTGGCGCTGACCCGCGCCGGCGTGGCCGCAGTGCAGGCCAGCATCGACCTGGCGCGCGACCAGCTCGCCGATCTCGTCGGCGCCGGCCCCGACCGCGGCCAGACCCTGCAGCGCCCGCAGCTCAACGCCCCGGCGGGCATCGCGCTGCCGAGCGTGCTGCCGGCGCAGCTGCTCGGGCGGCGTCCGGATGTCGCCGCCGCGCGGGCGCAGGTCGAGGCCGCCGCGCGCGGCGTGCGCGCCGCGGAGTCGAACTTCTACCCCAACGTGAACCTCACGGCGTTTGCAGGTTTTCAGAGCCTCGGCCTGGCGCAGCTCTTCAACGCCTCCGACCGCGTGGTAGGCGCCGGTCCGGCGCTGTCGCTGCCGGTCTTCAACCGCGGCGCACTCACCGGCGCGCTGTACGTGAGCCAGGCGCAGCTCGATCAGTCGGTCGGTCAGTACAACCAGACACTGCTCGATGCGGTCCGCGAGGTCGCCGACGTGATCGCCAACTGGCGCGCACTCGAGCGCGAGAGCAGCGAGCAGCAGCTCGCGCTCGATGACGCGCAGCGCTCCTACGACCTCACCACCGACCGCTATCGCGCCGGTCTCGACAACTACCTGAGCGTACTGTCGAGCCAGAATCAGGTGCTGCTGGCCCAGGGACTGCGCGCAGAGCTGCAGGCGCACCGGCTGTCCTTCAGCGTCGACCTGGTGCGCGCCCTCGGCGGTGGCTACGGCGCGAGCTGAGCTCTCATGGACGCTTCCGTGCAAGCCGCTGCATCACCGGTCGCCAGCCTGCGGCAGCGGCGCCGCGTATGGCTCGCCGCGCTGGCCCTGGCGCTCATCGTCATCGCGCTGGCGGTGCTCGTCTGGTGGCTGTGGTACGCGCGCTATTACGAGAGCACCGATGACTCCTACGTCGCCGGCGACCTGGTGAGCGTCATGTCACAGGTGAGCGGTACGGTGGTCGCCATCGGCGCCGACGAGAATGATCGGGTGCAGGCCGGGCAGGAGCTGGTACGGCTCGACGACACCGATGCGCGCATCGCCCTGCAGGAGGCCGAGGAGCAGCTGGCGCGCACCGTGCGCCAGACGCGCACCGTGTTCGCCAACCGTGACCAGCTGCTGGCAATCGTCGCGCAGCGCCGCGCCGACCTCGCCAGGGCACAGGCCGACTACGACCGCCGCCGCGGCGTGGCGGTCAGCGGCGCGGTGTCGGGCGAAGAGCTCGGTCACGCGAGCGATGAGCTGCGCGCGGCGCGCGATGCGCTCACGGCGGCGGAGAAGAATCTGGCCGCCAGCACCGCGCTCGTCGGGCACACCGGGGTCGCCGACAACCCGGACGTGCAGGCGGCGGCCACGCAGGTGGAGCGCGCCTGGCTCAGTCTGGTGCGCACCAGCGTACGTGCGCCGCTGAGCGGCTACGTGGCCCGGCGCAGCGTGCAGCTCGGCGATCGCATTGCTCCCGGCACGCCCCTCATGGCCGTCGTGCCGCTCGAGCGGCTGTGGGTGGAGGCCAACTTCAAGGAAGTACAGCTCGGCCGCATGCGCATCGGTCAGCCGGTGAAGGTGGTGTCCGACCTCTACGGGAGCCACGTCGTGTTTCACGGCCGCGTCCTCGGCCTCGGCATGGGCACCGGCGCCGCGTTCGCGCTGCTGCCGGCGCAGAACGCCACCGGCAACTGGATCAAGGTGGTGCAGCGGGTGCCGGTGAGGGTGGGGCTGCAGCTGGATGAGGTGCGGGCCCATCCGCTGCGCATCGGGCTGTCCACCGACGCCAGCGTCGACGTGCACGACACCTCCGGGCTGCAGCTGCCGCAACGCCCGCCCGCCGCGCCGGTGCTGTCGACGCGTGCCTACGACATCGATCGCGGGCCTATCAAGGCCCGCATCGCGGCGATCATCGCCGAGAACATGCGCGCCGGCAGCGGCGACGACGCAGCGCACTGAGCCGGCGGCTCAGTCGAGCTTCACGTAACACAGCGGCAGCGCGGTGGTGGACTTGATCGTCTCGAGCACGAAGCTGGCGCTGACGTCCTGGAACTCCATCGCAGAAATCAGCCGCTTGTACACCACGTCATAGGCGTCGATGTCGGGCACCACGATGCGGATCAGGTAATCGACATCGCCGCTCATGCGGTGAATCTCGGTCACCTCGGGAATCTCGCGCACCGCGTGCACGAACTTCTGAAACCACGCTTCGCTGTGATTGCCCGTCTTGAGCGTCACGAACACGGTGGTGCCGACGTTGAGCGCGTGCGCATCGAGCAGCGCCACGGTCTGGCGGATCACCCCCTGCTGCTGCAGCTTCTGGATGCGCCGCCAGCAGGGCGCTTTCGACAGTCCGATGCGGTCGGCGATCTCGGCGGCGCTCAGCACGCCGTCGGTCTGGAGCAGGTGCAGGATTTTGGCATCGAGCTTATCCATGCAACTAAATTCCTTAAATCGCTTCAGCTGCGCAACATTGTTGCGCAATACGGCGAGGTTTGCCATCTCTTTGCAACCGCGTAGCGGCCCTGCAGGGCTAGCATGATGAGAATGAACCTCACCCGCGCCTTCTGCGAGCATCCGGCCTCTGTAGGGGAGAGTTATGGGGAGCATCTGCTGCGCGCCGCCGGCTTTGGCACGCGCATGATGTTCGCCGGAGTTGCCTGCCTGGTGCACGGCATTTTCCCGTTTCTGTTTGAGCGCACCGGCAGCCGGGCCATTGCCGAGCTGAACGACCGCATGGTCGCGAACCGGCGCGTGCTGCCCACACCCATCGCGAGCGACAAGCGGCTCACGCTGTAGTGCGCTCGCTGCAGCGGGTCTCGCTTCTCGGCTGGACCGCGCTGCGCGCTGCGGCGCCGGGCCTGGCCCTGGCGGTCGCGCTGGCCGTCTTCGCCCGCGGCATGGCGGCGTCACTGGCGGACGGCGTCGGCGGCCTGCCCAAGTTCCCCTTGAGTCCGGTGATGTGCGCGGTGCTGCTCGGCATGCTCTGGCGCAATACGCTCGGCGTGCCGTTGTGGGCGACCCGCGGGCTGAACTGGGCCATGCATCGGCTGCTGCGTATCGGCATTGCGCTCGTCGGGCTGCGCCTCACGCTCTCCGGCGCCACTGCCATCGCGGCCACGGCGCTGCCGGTGGCGGTGAGCTGCCTGCTGGTTGCGCTCGGCGCCGGCGTCGCCCTCTCGCGGTTATTGTCTGTGCCGCGCCGGCTGGGTCTGCTGCTGGCGATCGGCACCGCGGTATGCGGCTGCACCGCGGTGGTCGCGATGTCACCGGTGATCCGCGCACGCCACGCCGAGACCGCCTTCGCCGTCACCTGCGTGGTGCTGTTCGGCTGCCTCGCCATGCTGTTCTATCCGTGGGTGGCGGGCCACTTCTTCGCCGCCTCGCCGGTGCACGCCGGTATCTTCCTCGGCACCGCCATTCACGACACCTCGCAGGTCATCGGCGCCGCGCTCATCTACTCGCAGCAGGCGGCCGCTCCCGCGGCGCTCGCCGCCGCGAGTGTCGCGAAGCTGCTGCGCAATCTTTCGATCGCGGTGCTCATCCCGCTGGCGGCCTGGCTGACTCAACGTCACGAGGCGAGGCAGGTGGCCACCCCCGACGTTGAGGGCACCGCGGCATTCGCGGCGGCGCCCGTGCCACTGGTGCCCTTGTTCGTGCTGGCCTTCATCGGCTTCATCGCCGTGCGCACCGCCGGGGACGCGCTGTTTGCTGCGCACGGAGCGCTGTGGCCGGCACTGGTCAACCGCGGCTACACCGCCTCGGATGTGTTCCTGAGCTGCGGGATGACGGCGGTCGGACTGTCGGTGTCGTTCACCGACATGTGGCGCATTGGCTGGCGTCCGCTCGCCGCCGGCCTCATCGTCGCCACGCTGGTGGGCGGCTGCAGTCTGCTGCTCACCTGCGCCCTGCTGCACTTCGCGGCCTGAGCGGCTACGCGCGGCGCCGTGCGCCGCACGTTACACTGCGCGCTACAAGCCGGCAGCGCGCGGCGCAGCGGGGGCGCGGAGAAACGCAATGGCGAGCGCAAAATCGAAGATGTCGCGGCGTGCCGCGGAAGACGCGGTGCGCACGCTGCTGCGCTGGGCGGGGGAGGATCCGGACCGCGAGGGGCTGCTCGATACCCCGCAGCGCGTGGTGGATGCCTATCGCGACTGGTTCTCCGGTTACCAGATCGACCCGGCCGCCTACCTGCGGCGCACGTTCGAAGAGGTCGGCGGCTACGACGAGATGGTAGTGCTGCGCGACATTTCCTTCGAATCGCATTGCGAGCATCACATGGCGCCGATCATCGGGCGCGTGCACATCGGCTACCTGCCGGCCGATAAGGTCGTCGGCATCAGCAAGCTGGCACGGGTGGTCGACGGTTATGCGCGGCGCTTTCAGGTGCAGGAAAAGCTCACCGCGCAGATCGCCGACTGCATCACCGAGGTGCTCAAGCCGCGCGGGGCGGGAGTGGTGGTGGACGCGGTGCACCAGTGCATGACCACCCGCGGCGTGCACAAGCGCAATGTCTCGATGGTGACCAGCCGCATGACCGGCAGCTTCCGCAGCGATGCCCGCACCCGCGGCGAATTCCTGAGTTTCATCGGCATCTCCGGCGCGCACGAGGTGTAACGGTCGCGGACTTGTTTTGTCCGCGCCTCACACCGTGGCGGCGGCCTCGGTGCGCGCGGCGCGCTTGCGTTCCTGTTCGCTCAAGAAGCGCTTGCGGATGCGGATCGACAGCGGAGTCACCTCCACCAGCTCGTCGTCGGCGATGAACTCCACCGCGTACTCGAGGGTGAGCTGGATGGGAGGAGTCAGCAGGACGGCATCGTCCTTGCCGGCCGCGCGGATATTGGTGAGCTTCTTGGTGCGGATCGGGTTCACCACCAGGTCGTTGTCGCGGCTGTGGATGCCGATGACCATGCCCTCGTAGAGCCGCTCGCCGGGAGAGATGAACAGCCGGCCGCGCTCCTGCAGGTTGAACAGCGCGTACGCGACCGCCTCGCCATTCTCGTTGCTCACCAGTACGCCGTTGTGGCGGTCGGGAATCTCACCCTTCACCAGCGCGAACCCATCGAAGATGTGGCTGATCAGCCCGGTGCCGCGGGTGAGGGTGAGGAACTCGCCCTGGAAGCCGATCAGCCCGCGAGCCGGCACGCGATACTCGAGGCGCGCGCGGCCATTGCCCAGGCTCATGTCCGCGAGTTCCGCACGCCGCGCGCCGAGCGCCTCCATGACCGCGCCCTGATGATCCTCCTCGATGTCGACGGTGAGGGCTTCGTACGGCTCGTGCACCTCGCCGTTGACGATCTTGGTGAGCACCTGCGGGCGCGACACCGCGAGCTCGTAGCCTTCCCGCCGCATGTTCTCGATCAGTATGGTGAGGTGCAGCTCACCGCGGCCAGCGACGCGCAGCACATCCGGCTCGTCGGTGTCTTCCACGCGCAGCGCCACGTTGCTCTGCAGCTCGCGGTACAGGCGCTCGCGCAGCTGCCGGCTGGTGACGAATTTGCCCTCGCGGCCGGCGAGCGGCGAGGTGTTGACCTGGAAGTTCATCGCCAGCGTCGGCTCATCCACGGCAATGGGCGGCAGACCTTCCGGGTACTGCAGGTCACAGAGGGTGAGCCCGATGTTGACTTCCTCGATGCCGGTGACGGCGACGATGTCCCCGGCGCCGGCTGCCTCGACGGGGTGACGCTCGAGGCCGGTGAAGGCCAGCACCTGGCCGATCCTGGCAACGCCCCGATCCTCGCTGCCGAAGCGCAGCGCCACGTTCTCGCCGGGACGCACCATGCCGCAGCGGATGCGGCCAATACCGATGCGGCCCACGTAGGAGTTGTAGTCGAGCGTCGAGATCTGCAGCTGCAGCGGCCGATCTGCGTGCGCGGCGGGCGGCGACACGTGCGTGAGGATCGCCTCGAACAGCGCCGACATGTCCGGACGGCGCTCGGTGTAGTCGGTGCTCGCCCACCCCTGCAGCGCCGATGCGTAGATGACCGGGAAGTCGAGCTGCGCGTCGCTGGCGCCGAGTCGGTCGAACAGGTCGAAGGTCTGATCCACCACCCACGCCGGGCGGCTGCCCGGACGGTCGATCTTGTTGACCACCACGATCGCCTTGAGCCCCTGCGCGAGCGCCTTGCGCGTCACGAAGCGCGTCTGCGGCATCGGGCCCTCGACGGCGTCCACCAGCAGCAGCACCCCGTCGACCATGGACAGCACCCGCTCGACCTCGCCGCCGAAGTCCGCGTGCCCCGGCGTGTCGACGATATTGATGCGCGTGCCGCCGTACTCGATGGCGCAGTTCTTGGCGAGAATGGTGATACCGCGCTCACGCTCGATGTCGTTGGAATCCATGATGCGCTCGCCGAGCCGCTCGTGCGCGGCGAAGGTACCGGACTGCTTGAGCAGGCAGTCGACCAGCGTCGTCTTGCCGTGGTCGACGTGCGCGATGATGGCGATGTTGCGAATCGGGCGATGCATAGCTGGCTTGAGTGGGGGTGGGGGCCTGCGGCCGAAAGTCCCGCGGTGCCGCGGGCGCAGTCCAAAAAGGGTGCGCAGGGTAGCAGATTCCCCCCGGCAGCGCCCGGTTTTGGCGCCGGCCGCGGCGCGCAGCGCCGCTGGTGGGCCTCAGGCGTGCGGCAGACCGATACGCAGCGACGCCACCGCGAGCCGCACCTCGATGAAGAAACTGATGAATGCCGCGCTCAGGCACACCATCGCACCGACGAACAGCAGCGCGATCAGCAGGCCGAGCTCCGAGCGGAAGAAAGCGTTGGCAAACAGCGTGACCACCACCAGCGCCACCAGCAGAGCGGCGATGGTGCTGAGCGAGATGGCCACGTTGATGTAGTGGGCGCGTCGCGCGAGCACCGCCAGGTCGCCGTGCAGCTGCGGTGCCTTGCCCGGGTGGCCCGCGAGCTGCTCCTCCAGGATGCGGGCCCGATCGACGATGCGCGACAGCCGGTTGGTGAGCACGGCGAGCGTGCTGGCGACACCGGTCAGCAGGAACACCGGCGCGATCGCAGTCTGGATCAGGTGGGCGATTTCCAAACGGACGAATTCCATGACGGGCGACATCCTGCAGCTGAAGGTCGACGGCGGCGGGGGTATGCCCGCCGCGGGGCGCTCTTTTTATCACAAGCGCCGCATGACGCGGTGCGCGCTGCGGCGGCTGCGCTGCGGCGGCTGCACTGCGGCGGATGCGCTGCCGCGGGGCGCACCGGCGTTGCGCGGTTGCGGGCTTCCGGTGGTTATTGTACGATCGTTCAACAACACACGCCCGGTGCCCCATGAAGCCTGCCTCGCTGCATCGACTGGAAGCTGCCGCACCCGCCGACCAGGACGCTCTGGCGCTGCCCGGCTGGATCTACCGCGATCCGGAATTCTTCGAGCGCGAGCGCCAGGCGATCTTCCGCAACAGCTGGCAGGTGGTATGCCACCTGAGCGACATCCCGCGGCCCGGCGACTACCACACCTTCGAGTTCCTCGGCGAGTCGCTGGCGGTGGTACGGACCGAGGACGGCGGTGTGCGGGCATTCCACAATGTCTGCCGCCACCGTGCCGCGCGGCTGCTCGATGGCGCGCACGGTCACTGCGGCCGCCGCATCACCTGTCCGTACCACGCGTGGACCTACGCGCTCGACGGGCGACTGGTCGCGGTACCCAACCGCGAATCCTTCCCGGGGCTCGATACCGCGCGCCACGGGCTGGCGACGCTCGAGCACGAAGTGTTCCTCGGCTTCATTTTTGTACGTCTCGCGCCCGGATTGCCGAGCGTGCACGAGATGGCCGCGCCTTACCTGCACGAGCTGGCCCCGTACCGCATGGAGGAGCTGGTGCCGATGGGGCGGGTCAGCCTGCGGCCGCGCCCGGTCAACTGGAAGAACGTCGCCGACAACTTCTCCGATGGGCTGCACATCAACGTGGCCCACCCCGGACTGACGCGGCTGTTCGGCAAGGGCTACGGCATCGAGGCGCGCCCGTGGATCGACAAGATGTGGGGCACGATGCGCGACACGCCCTCGAGCAACTGGTCGGAGCGCGCCTATCAGCGGCTGCTGCCCAAGGTCGAGCACCTGCCGCCCGAGCGCCAGCGGCTGTGGACCTACTTCAAGCTCTGGCCGAACGTCGCCTTCGACATCTATCCGGACCAGATCGACTTCATGCAGTTCCTGCCGCTGTCGCCCACCGAGACCATGATCCGCGAGATCGCCTACGTGCACCCCGACACGCGTCGCGAGATGCACGTGGCGCGCTATCTCAACTGGCGCATCAACCGCCGCGTCAGTATCGAGGACAAGGCGCTGATCGAGCGGGTGCAGCAGGGTATGGCCTCCAGCAGCTACAGCTTCGGCCCGCTGGGGAACAACGAAGTGTGCCTGCGCAGCTTCGCGCGGCGCATGCGCGGCCTGATCCCCGAAAGTGCCCTGGCGCAGCCGCCCGCGCGGGGCTGGAGTCATGGCTGACGCGGCGCACCGCGGCGAGGGCAGCAGCGACGCGCTCATCATCGGCGGCGGCCACAACGGTCTGGTGTGCGCCGCTTACCTCGCCGGCGCGGGGCTGAAGGTCACCGTCCTCGAGCGGCGCGCGGTAGTCGGCGGTGCGGCGGTCACCGAGGAGTTTCACCCGGGATTCCGCAACTCGGTCGCATCCTACACGGTGTCGCTGCTCAACCCGAAGGTGATCCGCGACCTGGATCTGCCGGCTCACGGGCTGCGCATCGTCGAGCGGCGCTGCGCCAACTTCCTGCCCACCGCCGACGGACGTTATCTGCTCACCGGCGCCGGCCGCACCGCGGCCGAAGTGGCGCGCTTCTCGGTGCGCGATGCGGCCCGCCTGCCGGCCTACGGCGAGCGGCTCGAGGCGATCGCCGACGTGCTGCGCGACCTGGTACTGACCACGCCGCCGAATGCGCTCGCGGGCAGTTGGCGCGCGGCGCTGCCGGAGCTGCTGCGCGCGGCACGCGTCGGCGGACGGCTGCGGCGGCTCGACATGCGGCCGCGGCGCGAGCTGCTGGCGCTGTTTGCCATGTCGGCGGGCGATTATCTCGACAACTGGTTCGAGAGCGATCCGATCAAGGCGGTGTGCGGCTTCGACGGCATCGTCGGCAACTATGCCAGCCCCTATACTCCCGGCTCCGCGTACGTACTGCTGCATCACGTGTTCGGCGAGGTGAACGGCAAGCGCGGCGTCTGGGGTCACGCCGTTGGCGGCATGGGGGCGATCACGCAGGCCATGGCGCGGGCCGCCGCGGCGCGCGGCGCCGTCATCCGCGTGGCGACCGCGGTGCGCGAAGTGCTGGTCGCCGACGGCCGCGCGGTCGGCGTGGTGACCGAGGCCGGCGAGACGCTGCGGGCGGCCGCGGTGATCTCCAATCTCAATCCGAAACTGCTGTACACGCGCATGTTCGCCCCCGGCACCCTGCCGGTGGAGGTGTCCGAGCACATGAGCCACTGGCGCTGCGGTTCGGGCACCTTCCGCATGAACGTGGCGTTGAGCGAGCTGCCGGACTTCACCTGCCTGCCGGGCCGCACCGCCGGGGATCATCACACCGCCGGCATCATCATCGCGCCCACGCTCGGGTACATGGAGCGCGCCTACTTCGATGCGCGCTGCTACGGCTGGTCACGCGAGCCGATCGTGGAGCTGGTGATTCCTTCGACGCTCGACGAGACGCTCGCGCCCCCTGGCCGGCACGTGGCGAGCCTGTTCTGCCAGCACGTGGCGCCGACGCTGCCCAACGGTGACTCCTGGGATGCGCATCGCGAGCAGGTGGCGGACCTCATGATCGAGACCGTCACGCGCTTCGCGCCCAACTTCAAGGCGGCGGTGCTCGGCCGCCAGATCATGAGTCCGCTCGACCTGGAACGCACTTTCGGGCTGGTCGGCGGGGACATCTTCCACGGCGCGCTGAGCCTCGATCAGCTGTTCTCCGCGCGTCCGATGCTCGGTTACGGCAACTACCGCGGGCCGCTGCGCGGTCTGTACATGTGCGGTGCGGGCACGCATCCGGGCGGCGGCGTCACCGGTGCGCCCGGCCACAACGCGGCGCGCGAGATCCTCGCCGACTTCCGCCGCGGCCGCCTGCGGCGCGCCGCCTGAAGATATGGCCCGCGCTGCGCGCAAGCCGCGCTTCGAGCGCCAGCTTCCCGAGCAGCGCCGCCAGGCGCTCATTGCCGCCACCATCGAGTGCCTGAAGCGCTACGGGCACGAGGGACTCTCGATCCGCACCATCAGTGCGCAGGCGGGCGTGTCGGTGGGACTCATCAACCATCACTTTCCCAACAAGGACGAGCTGGTGGCCGCCGCCTACCGGCAGTTCAACGCCGAGCTGGTCGGCGGCATGCAGGCAGCGGTGGCGCGCGCGCCGGATTCCCCGGAGGCGCGCATGCGCGCCTTCCTCGAAGCCTCCTTTTCGGCGCCGAATCTCGATGCCGATACGCTGACCGTATGGGTGGTGTTCTGGGGGCTGTACCGCCACTCGCGTCCCATCCAGCGGGTGCATCGCGAGACCTACCAGGGCTACGTGCAGCTGCTGCGCGGCATGCTCGACGAGCTGCTCGCCGAGGAGGATGGGCCGCGGGGCCAGCGCCCGCGCCGCAGCGGCGTGGATCTGAAGATGGCGGCGGTCGGCCTCTCGGCGCTGCTCGACGGACTGTGGCTCGCCTGGTGCCTCGAGCCCGGCACCTTCCGTCCCGCCGAGGCCATCGCGCTGTGCGAGTCGTGGATCGCAAGCCTGCGGCGGCGGGGTTAGGGCAGCTGGAATAGCGGACCGTTTGCCCCCACATCCGCACGATGGCAACGCCTGTCCATCCTCCGCGGCATAGCCCGCTCGCGCCCGCCGGCGGCGACAAGCTCACGCTGCGCGGCTTTTTCGGCGTGTTCCGCTACAGCCGCCGGGCGCTCGAGCTGGTGTGGAGCACCAACCGCGCGCTCACCGTCGCCCTGGCGCTGCTGACGCTGCTGGCGGGAATTCTGCCGGCCTCGGTCGCCTATGTCGGCGCGCTCATCGTCGATGCGGTCGTCGCCGCCATGCGCAGCAGCGGCAGCGCGCTGCACGTGGTGCAGCTGGTGGCACTCGAGGGGGTGCTGGTCGCGGCCATCGCCGCGGCACAACGCGGCCTGTCGTTGTGCCAGTCGCTGCTGCGCGCGCAGCTCGGGCAGCGCGTCAACGTGATGATCCTCGAGAAGGCCCTGACTCTCGAGCTGCAGCACTTCGAGGACTCGGAGTTCTACGACAAACTGACGCGCGCGCGGCGCGAGGCGTCCACGCGGCCGCTCAGCCTGGTGACGCGCACCTTCGGCCTGGTGCAGAACGCGATTTCGCTCGGCAGCTACGCGGTGCTGCTGGCGCATTTCTCGCCGTGGGCCGTGGCGGTGCTGCTGCTGGCGGGGTTGCCGGCGTTCGTCGCCGAGGCGAAATTCTCCGGCGACGCGTTCCGCCTGTTCCGCTGGCGCTCGCCCGAGACGCGCATGCAGATCTACCTCGAGACCGTCATCGCCCGCGAGGACCACGCCAAGGAAGTGATGCTCTACGGGCTCGGGCCGCGGCTGCTCGAGCGCTATCGCGACATCTTCCGGCGTCTGTATGCGGAGGATCGCGCCCTCACCATGCGCCGCGACGTCTGGGGCTTTGCGCTCGGACTGATCGCCACCGCCGCGCTGTATGCCGCGTATGCATGGATCGCGATCACCGCCGTGCGGCGCATCATCACCCTCGGCCAGATGACCATGTACGTAGCGCTGTTCCGCCAGGGTCAGTCCGCGGTCTCGGCAATGCTGGCGGCGGTCGGGGGGATGTACGAGGACAATCTGTATCTGTCGACGCTGTACGAGTATCTCGACACCCACGTGCCGCGGCCGAGCGGCACGGCGCTGCGCGGGCCGCACCCGGAGGACGGGGTGCGGTTCGAGGATGTGAGCTTCACTTACCCGGGAGCCGAGGAGCCGGCGCTCGAGCACATCACGCTGCAGCTGACGCCCGGCACCAGTCTGGCGCTGGTGGGCGAGAACGGCTCCGGCAAGACCACGCTCATCAAGCTGCTGACGCGGCTGTACGCGCCGACCGCCGGGCGCATTCTGCTCGATGGTCAGGACCTCACCGCCTGGGAGGAAGGCGCGCTGCGGCAGCGCATCGGGGTGATCTTCCAGGACTTCGCCCGCTACCAGATGCTGGTGGGGGAGAACGTCGGCGCGGGGGATGAGCGCTACTTCGAGGACGAGCAGCGCTGGCGCGCGGCGGCACACAAGGGGCGCGCCAGCGACTTCATCGACACCCTGCCCGCCGGCTATCAGACCCAGCTCGGCAAGTGGTTCCGCGATGGCCGCGAGCTGTCCGGCGGACAATGGCAGAAGATTGCGCTGTCGCGCGCGTTCATGCGCACCCGCGCCGATATCCTGGTGCTCGACGAGCCGACCGCGGCGATGGACGCGCAGGCGGAGGCCGAGGTATTCGAGCACTTCCGCCAGCTGGCGCGCGATCGCATCACGATCCTGATCTCACACCGCTTCTCCACCGTGCGCATGGCGGACCAGATCGTGGTGCTCAACCGCGGGTGCATCGTCGAGCGCGGCACCCACGAGGAGCTCATGCGGCTCAACGGGCATTACGCGCAGCTCTTCACGCTGCAGGCGCGGGGCTACCGCTGACTGCTGAACAACTCACCTCACCAGCCGAGCACTCCGTAGGGATCGCAGCGCACGGGCTACCGCTGAGCCGGGCACTCCGTAGGGATCGCAGCGCACGGGCTACCGCTAGCGCGGCCGCGCCGGGTGCGACGCGTTGATCTAGGGTTGCGGCTGGGCGGGCGGCGGTGCCCGCTGCTCTGCGCGCATGCGCGGGTAATCGATCTGGCGGATCTCCTCGATCGGGCAGGTCATGCGTCCGGTGGGAGGCGAATCGATCTTGATGGCATCCACGTGGGCGTTCACGGTGCCGCTGGTCGCGGTGACCCCGATGGTGTTGACGACCCAGCGCAGATCGCACGAGGACCACACCTTGAGGAGATAGGCAGCGTTCGGTGTGGTGAACACCACCAGTTTGTCCTTGCCGAGCGCCTGCCAGCTGTAGAAATTTCCCAGCCAGGTGAACTGATCGATCGGCGGACCGGCATACGCCTCGTAGGGGCTGGGGGTCTGTGGCGCGCTCGGGTGCGGCGCCGCCGCGCAGCCGCCCAGCAGGGCGAGGAGAGTGGCGCTGATCGCGGGCGGCAAATTGACGCGCATGCCGATTGCTCCAGCCGGATGTTTGCTGTTGGCACGATGTTGCTCCGGGGGCGAGCGGCGCGCCAGTCGGCCGGTCCGTGTCGCCGCTTCAGTGCGGCGACCGCCCGGCGGCGGACGGCGCCGCGCCCCCTGTCAGCATCGCCACCGGGAACGCGCTCAGCGCCTGCGCCACGCTCACGCCCATGGCATTGCCGTCACGCAGCGGCTCGATGAGCGTCCCATCGAGAACGCTGCGGAAGGCTCGGCGGGAGCGCTCCTCGCGCGGCAGCTCGACGATGGTGTCCTGCCAGACCTCGCTGCCGAGCGGCAGCCGTGCGGGATCATCGAGCAGCCGCCGGTAGAGGCGCGGCGCCAGCACCAGCAGCGACTGCCCGGCGCAGCGGCGCGCGAACGCGCACACATGGTGGGCGCGCGCGCCGTGCACCGTCAGGCGGCGGTAATCTCCGTGGCTGAACAGCCGCGGTTGCTCGCGCCGCAGCTGCAGCGCTTTCCAGGTGAGCAGCAGCTTGCAGCGGCCGTCCTCCAGATTGGCGAGCAGCTCGCGCAGCGGCGGCCGCGCCACCTCGCGCTGCAGCTCGGCGAGCAGCGCATTGCGCTGCGGGTAGTCGACCGCACGGCGATTGTCCGGATCCACCAGGGAGAAATCCCACAGCTCGTTGCCCTGGTAGATGTCCGGCACCCCCGGGGCGGTCAGCTTGCAGAGCAGCTGCGACAGCGAGTTCAGCAGGCCGAAGCGCGCCACGCGCCGCTGCAACTCGAGAAAATCGGCGAGGAACAGATTGTGGTCGCGCGGCTCGAGCGCGCTGCGTACGAACTGCAACAGCGCGTCCTCGTAGGCGGTGTTGGTCTCCGTCCAGCTGGTGCGCACCTTGGCCTCGCGCGCCGCCTTGATCATGTAGTTCTCGATGCGCTCGCGGTAGCCGGCGTCGGCGTCGGCGTCGGCGGCGCCGAGCGGCCAGCTGCCGAGCAGCGTCTGGTAGAAGTGGTACTCGTCGTTGGCCGAGGGCGCCGGCGCCCCGTCGACGTCGCGCTTGCGCGTGCGGTTGATGCGCATCCAGCGCCGCACGGCGTCGCGCCACGGGGTGGTCATCTCCGACAGCACATCGAGCCGCGCGCGCACGTCTTCCGAGCGCTTGGTGTCGTGGGTGGAAGTGGCCAGCATCTCGTGCGGCCAGTGACGCAGCCGATATTCCGCGTCCGCATGGAAGGCGCGCACACCGGCGCCGTAGCCGCCGGGCTCGCCGCCGACCTCGTTGAGCGAGATCAGCCGGTTGAAGCGGTAGAGCGCGGTGTCCTCGATGCCCTTGGCGGTGATCGGCGCAGTGATCTGCTGAAATTTCATCACGAAGGCCCGCATGGCACGCAGCTGCGCCTCGCCGGCGGCCGGCAGCTCGAGCAGCAGCGCGGCGCGGACGAAATCGAACACCGAGGATTCGCTCGCCGCCTGGCGGCGGCGGGCGGTGGCGATGGCCCACTCGATGTAGCGTCGGTCGCTGTCGGCGACGCCCTCGGCGACGTAGGTGCGGTAGACGGGGAAGCAGGCGATGACGTCGGCCAGCGCATTGCGCAGGGCGTTGAAGGTGAAGTCGCGCGTGCTGCGATCGGAGCTGGCAATGCGCGCCAGCTGGTTGGTGGCGACGTTCAGCTCGGAGGCGAGCGAGCGGCGCAACACCAGCTGCTGGCAGGCATACGCCACTTCGCGCCACTCGAGCGCCTCGCCGGTCACCGCGCGGTACACGCGGTCCATGCGGGTGCGGGTTGCCGAGTCGATGAGCATGCGGTTGACCACGTTGGCGAAGTGGTAACCGGTCTCGCCGTGCACCGGCCAGTCCGGCGGCAGATGCTCGAAGGAGGCGGTGATCTTCTCGACCACCACGTACAGCGCGCGCGTGCCGCGCTGCCCGGTGACCTCGCCGATGCGCTGCTGCAGGCGGCACAGGTAGCCGTGTGGATCGTAAAGGCCATCCACGTGATCGATGCGCAGGCCGTCGATCAGGCCCGCCCCGACCAGTTGCAGCACCAGGCGATGAGTGACTGCGAAAACGCTGGCGTTCTCCACCCGCAGCGCCGCGAGGTCGTTGACGTCGAAGAAGCGGCGGTAGTTGATGTCGTCGGCCGCCACGCGCCAGTTGGCCAGATGCCAGGCCTGCAGCTCGAGCAGCTCGTGCAACGCGTCGAAGCTCGCCGGCTCCGCGGCGGTGCCGGTGAAGCTGCGCACCGCGGCCTCGAGGGCCGCGGCCACCGCGGGGTTGGCGGCGGCGAGCGCGGCGAGGCGCTGCTGCTGCAGCTGCTTGGCGCGGCTGCGCTCCGCCACCTGCTCGGCGGTGAGCGCGCGCCGCTCCGGCAGCGCCGCGAGCGAGCGGCGGATGTTTTCCAGCTCGGTGTTGGCGACCAGCGCCGGCACCCGGTCGAGGATGCGCGGATAGCTGCGCGGATCGAGCGGGAAGCGGTGCGTATGATAGAAGACGGCGAACGACCCGCGGCCGGGCTCGAAGCGCAGCTCGAGCTCGCCGCGCTCCAGCACTTTGCCGTACGACTCGGCCAGCACCGGCACCAGTACCTTGTGGGCGCGGTCGGGGTTGGGCGGGGACCAGTCGATGTCGAAGAACGCGGCGTAGGCGGAGGCCTCGCCGTTCTCCAGCACGTCCATCCACCATTCGTTGTCGGATCCGAGGATGCCGACGTGGTTGGGGACCAGGTCCACGATGTGGCCCATGCCGTGAGTGCGCAGCACCGCCACGAAGCGCTCGAAGTCGGCGCGCTCGCCGATCTCGGGATTGAAGGAGTTATGGTCGATCACGTCGTAGCCGTGCATGCTGCCCGAGCGCGCCCGGAAATACGGTGAGCAATAGACATGACTGATGCCGAGCGCGGCGAGGTAGGGGACGAGCGCGGTCGCGTCGCGAAAAGTAAAGCCGGCGTTCAACTGCAGCCGGTAGGTGGCGCGCGGAATCGCCGGCCCGGGCTCGGCGAGCGCCGGCGGGCCACCGCCGCCGCGCCGCCGCGCGGCGCGGCGCCCCTCAGGCTCGCTCATGGCGCTGTTCCAGCAGCCACAGCACGCTCCAGGGCGCGAGCTCGCCGCGCGCGAGCGTAGCGCGCACTCCGGGATGCGTGGCGAACAGCACCCGGCCGCTGGCCCGCGCCGGCAGCGGCGCGGGGGCGGCGCCGAGATTGGCGAGCAGGTGCAGGATCGAATCGGGCGCGCTCCAGGCGACCGCGAACGCCGTGCTGCCCGGCGCATGCGTGGCATGTCCGGCGCCGAGCTGCGGCAGCAGTGGCGCGAGGTCGCGGCGCCTGATCGCCAGCAGCCGCCGGTAGTGCAGCAGCACGCGTGCCTGCCACTCGTCGCGACGGCGGCTCCAGTCGAGCCGTGCCGCCGCATAGGTGGCCGCGGCGCCCGGGTCGGGGCCGCCCGGGAATTCGCGCTCGCGGGCCGCGCGCACCGTCGCCAGCAGCTGCGGCTCGAAATCGCAGAACCAGGGGAACGGCTCGCGCGCCGCCCACTCCTCTCCCATGAACAGCAACGGCGGTGCCGGCGCGAGCAACAGCACCGCGCTCGCGGCGCGCAGCGCCGCCGCGTCGCGCACCAGGCAGACGAGGCGCTCGCCCTGGGGGCGATTGCCCACCTGATCGTGGTTCTGCAGGAAGTTGATGAACGCGCTCGGCGGCAGCTGCGCGCTGCGCTCGCCGCGCGGCGCGCCGGTGTGGCGCGACAACTCGCCCTGAAAGGCGAAGCCCTCCGCCAGCGCGCGGCACAACAGCGCGTGCGGGTCGTCGCGGTAATCGCTGTAGTAACCCTGCAGCTCGCCGGTCAGCAGCACGTGCAGGCAGTGGTGTACATCGTCGTTCCACTGCGCATCGCAGGTGTCAGCGGCACCCGCGGGCCCGAGGAAGCGCGCGGCGTTGTCGAAGTTCTCCAGCGTGAGATAGATGCTGCGCCCCTGGCCGGCGCTGGCGCGCGCCGTGCCCGCCAGCTCGTCGACGATGTGCCGCTTGCTGCCATCGCGCACCGCGTGGATCGCATCGAGCCGCAGGCCGTCGAGGTGATACTCCTCGAGCCAGTAGAGCGCGTTATGAATGAAGAAGTCGCGCACCGTGCGGCTGCCGGGAGCGTCGAAGTTGATGGCCGCGCCCCACGGGGTATGGTGCGCGGCATTGAAGAACTGCGGCGCGTACAGCGGCAGGTAATTGCCCTCGGGGCCGAAGTGGTTGTAGACGACGTCCAGCACCACCGCGAGGCCGTGGCCGTGCGCGGCGTCGACCAGCGCCTTGAGGTCGTCCGGCCGGCCGTAGGGGGCGTGCGGCGCAAAGGGCAGCACGCCGTCGTAACCCCAGCCGCGCGTGCCGGGAAAGGCCGCGAGCGGCATGAGCTCGATCGCGGTGACGCCGAGGCGTGCCAGGTGCCGCAGCCGCGCGATGACCGCGGCGTAGGTGCCCGGCGCGTCGAAGGTGCCGACGTGCAGCTCGTAGAGCACGGCGCGCGGCCACGGCGGCGCACGCCAGTCGGCATCCTTCCACGCGTAGGCAGCCGGATCGATGACCTCGCTCGGACCGTGCACGCCCTGCGGGTTGCAGCGCGAGGCGGGGTCGGCAACCTCCTGGCCGCCGTCGATGCGAAAGCGATAGAGCGTGCCGGCGCGGGCGGCGTCGGTTTCGAGCTCGAACCAGCCCTCGCCGCGCGCCGGCATCGCGATGACGCGCGGCGCCGGCGCTTCCACCAACAGCAGCTCGACGCGCTGCGCCTGCGGGGCCCACAGCCGAAAGCGCACCCCGCCGGCGGCGAGCTGCGCGCCGAACGGCATGGGATGCCGCCGGCGCAGCGGCGGCCCGTCACGCTCTCGATCGTCCAGATGCCACTCGCTCCCCGGAAATTCCGGGCGTGTCACAGCCGTTCAGGTCGTCAGCGCCGCCAGACTGCGCAGCGGCACGCTGGCCCAGTCGGGGCGGCCGAGCAACTCGCGTTGCAGCTCGCCGCAGGCGGCCTGAATCTCGAACGCGCGCAGCAGCGGCTGCACGGCGGCAAACGAGGCGTACAGGCCACCCGCGCGCGCCAGCTCATCGTATACGGATACGAACACGTCGCGCGTCTGTTGCTCCCAGTCATCGAGCGCCGTCTGCCAACGGCTGCGCTCGTCGGCCGGGATCAGGGAGCATTGTTGTAACGCCATCCGCCGTGCGTAGGCAAACGAGCGCAGCATGGTGGCCACATCCCACAGCGGCGCGCAGCGCCCCGTACCCAGCGCGCCCTCGCTGACGGCGGCTTCGAAGGCGGTGATGACGAAGTCATTGCGCTTCAACAGCACGCGTCGCAGCTGGTAATCGCCGTGGCAGCGGGTCTTCAGGCCCCGCGGTGTGGCTGCCTTGCCCGCGAGGCTGCGCAGCAGCGCGCTGCGTCGCGCCAGCAGCGTGCTGGCGTGCGCGCCGGCCGGCGGCGGCAGCTGGGCGGCGCGCTCGCCGAGCAACTTGAGCGCGGCGGTGGCGGCGCGGCGCGCCCGGGCGCGCCAGGCGGTCACGTCGGCCGCAGTGAGCGGTTGCGGGGCGAGCTGCGGCTCCTGTGCCGCGGCGAGTGCGCAATGCAGCTGCGCGGTGCGCGTGGCGAGCGTACGCACCAGGGACAGGTACAGGCCGTGAGTATCGGCCGGCAGCGGCGCGCGCGTGACGCGCTCCTCGAGCACGCGTACCAGGTGGTTGACGGTGTAATCCCAGCCGTCCCCCTGGTTGGCGACGAACGCCTGCAGCAGTACCAGCGTGCAGCGCTCTCCCGCGGCGGGCTGGTACTCGAGATATCCGCCGAGCGGCGCGGTGTTGGGGAAGTGCACCACCTCGGTAAGGTAACGGCCGATCTCCACCGCCGGATTCGTACCCGGATGCAGCCGCCGGCAGATCTTGAGAAAGATGCTGGCCCCGACCTTCACGGTGGTGTCGCGGCCCTGTGCGCCGGGAGGGGCCACCACCGGCAACTCGGTGTCGGGGCTGCCGCGCAGTGCCGCGAACGCGGACGTGGGTACGCAGCGCAGCAGTCCGTGCTGCATGGGCAGCTCGCGCGCCGCGCCGATCACATCGACGATGGCGCGGCAGAAGTCCTCGTCCGCGGCAGCATCGGCCAGCACCCCGGTGGCCGCTTGCTGGCGCACGCGCGCCAGCGCCGCGGGCTGCAGCCGGCGGTAGCGTGCCTCTTCGCTGTCCTCGAGGGCGATCGCCAGCGGCAGAAAGTAGCGGCCCGCCTGGGTACCGCTGGCGATGTCGAACAGCGCCACCAGCCAGCGATCGAGCACGCTTTGCGGCAGTACCCAGTCGGCGAGCGTGGCACCGCTGATGCCGCTGCCGCGCGCCGCCGGCTGCGCGTCGAGCGCGAGCGCCGCCGGTGCCCAGCGCTGCGCGGCGAGGTAACCCGGCACGACGCGGCTTTCCAGCTGGCGGCGCAGGGCGCCGGCGAGGCTGGCACGCCAGGGCGCCACGCGCTCGGGGAAGAAGCTCGGCCACCCCTCGATGAGCACCAGCACCGGCAGAGCATCGGGCGCGCCGCGCTCGTCGTGCCAGGGCGGCGCGGCCGCCTCGCGGCTGAGACGAAACCAGTAGAAGGCGTAGCCCGGCAGCGTCAGCAGGTAGCGCAATTCGCCGATCGGCGGGAAGGCGGCGCGGCCCAGCAGCTCGATCGGCACGCTGCCCCTGTGCTCGGCGAGATCGAGCTCCACCGGCTGCGCCGAGCGCGCCAGGTTGGCCACGCACAGGATGGTGTCGGTGCCGTACTGGCGCAGGTAAGCGAGCACGCAGCGGTTGCCCGGGCGCAGGAAGCGCAGCGTGCCGCGGCCGAACGCCTGGCTGCTGCGGCGCACCTGCAGCAGCCGCTTCATCCAGTTGAGCAGTGAGGAGCGGTCGCGCGCCTGCGCCTCGACGTTGACCGCCTGGTAGCCGTACACCGGGTCCATGATGGGCGGCAGGTACAGCTGCTGCGGGTCGGCTCGCGAGAAGCCGGCGTTGCGGTCGGGGCTCCATTGCATCGGCGTGCGCAGGCCGTTGCGGTCGCCGAGGAATACGTTGTCGCCCATGCCGATCTCGTCGCCGTAGTAGATAATCGGTGCGCCGGGCATCGACAGCAGCAGGCTGTTCATGAGCTTGATGCGCTCGAGGTCGTTGTCGAGCAACGGCGCCAGACGGCGGCGGATGCCGAGGTTGAGTTTGGCGCGCGGATCGGCCGCGTAGGACTGGTACATGTAGTCGCGCTCGCGGCTGGTCACCATCTCCAGCGTCAGCTCGTCGTGATTGCGCAGGAAGATGGCCCACTGGCAGCTGTCGGGGATGTCCGGAGTCTGCTCCATGATTTCCACGATCGGGTGGCGGTCCTCCTGGGCGATCGCCATGTACATGCGCGGCATCAGCGGAAAGTGGTAGGCCATCTGGCACTCATCGCGCCCGTCGCCGAAGTAGTCGCGCACGTCTTCCGGCCACTGGTTGGCCTCGGCGAGCAGCATGCGATCGGGATACTTGGCGGTGATCGTGCGGCGGATGAGGCGGATGATCTCGTGCGTCTCGCGCAGGTTCTCGTTGTTGGTGCCTTCGCGCTCGACGAGGTAGGGGATCGCGTCCAGGCGGAAGCCGTCCACGCCGTAGCGCAGCCAGAAATCCATGACGCGCAGCATCGCGCGCAGCACGTGCGGGTTGTCGAAGTTCAGGTCCGGCTGGTGACCGAAGAAGCGATGCCAATAGTAGGCCTTCGCCACTGCATCCCAGGCCCAGTTCGAGGTTTCGGTGTCGCGGAAGATGATACGGGTGCCGGCGTAGCGCTGCGGCGTATCGCTCCAGACGTAGTAGTCGCGCTTCACCGAGTCGGGCGCGGCGCGGCGCGCGGCCTGGAACCACGGATGCGCATCGGAGGTGTGGTTGAGTACCAGCTCGGTAATGACGCGCAGGTTGCGCCGGTGCGCCTCACGCACGAAGGCGCGGAATTCGGCGCGCGTGCCGTACTGCGGATGGATGTTGTGATAGTCGGCGATGTCGTAGCCGTCGTCGCGGCCCGGCGACGGATAGAATGGCAGCAGCCAGATGGTATTGACGCCGAGGTCCTGGATGTACTCGAGCTTGCGCGTGAGCCCGGCGAAGTCGCCGACGCCGTCGTCGTTGGCGTCGAAGAAGGCGCGCACGTGCACCTCGTAGATCACCGCGTCCTTGAACCACAGCGGATCGCCGCCGCTGGGTCTGCGTTGCGCCCGCATGCGCGCCGGCTGCGATTACTGCGGCGCGAGCACCACCACCGCGAGCGGCGGCAGGTGCAGCAGCAGCGACCATGGGTGTCCGTGTGCGGCGCTGTCGACGGCCTCGAGTCCGCCGAGGTTACCCTGGCCGCTGCCGCCGTAATCGAGTGCATCGCTGTTCAGGCACTCGCGCCAGCGGCCGCCGTGCGGCACGCCGAGACGGTAGCCGCTGCGCGGCACCGGGGTGAAATTGCACGCCACCAGCACCGCGGCGCCCGAGCTGTCCAGGCGCAGGAAGGAGATGACGCTCAGCTGCGCATCCACGCAGTCCAGCCAGCGGAAGCCGGCCGCCGTGAAATCGAGCTCGTGCAGCGCCGCGGTACTGCGGTACAGGGCATTCAGGTCGCGCACCCAACGCTGCACGCCGGCGTGCAGCGGGTACTGCAGCACGTGCCACTCGAGGCTCGCCTCGTGATTCCACTCGCGGCGCTGGCCGAACTCCCCGCCCATGAACAGCAGCTTCTTGCCCGGGTGCGTCCACATGTAGCCGAACAGCAGCCGCAGGCCGGCGAACTGCTGCCACTCGTCGCCGGGCATCTTGCCGATCAACGAGCCCTTGCCGTGCACCACCTCATCGTGCGACAGCGGCAGCACGAAGTTCTCGGTGAAGGCATACCAGAGGCTGAAGGTGAGCCGGCTGTGCTGGTACTTGCGGTGCACCGGATCGTGCTGGAAGTACTCGAGCGTGTCATGCATCCAACCCATGTTCCACTTCAGTCCGAATCCCAGGCCGCCGAGGTAAGTCGGCCGCGACACCATCGGCCAGGCGGTGGATTCCTCGGCGATCGTCTGGGTGTGCGGGTGATCCCGGTACACGGCGAGATTGAGCTGCTTGAGGAACTCCACCGCATCGAGATTCTCGTGTCCGCCGAAGCGGTTCGGGATCCATTCTCCGGCGCGGCGACCGTAGTCGAGGTACAGCATCGAGGCGACCGCATCGACGCGTAACGCGTCGAGGTGGTAGCGGTCGAGCCAGAACAGCGCGCTGCTGCCGAGGAAGTTGCGCACCTCCGCACGGCCGTAGTTGAAGATCGAGCTGTTCCACTCCGGATGAAATCCCTGGCGCGGGTCGGCATGCTCGTAGAGGTGCGTGCCGTCGAAGCGCGCCAACCCGTGCGCGTCGCTGGGAAAATGCGACGGCACCCAGTCGAGGATCACGCCGATGCCGCGCCCGTGCAGGTGGTCGACGAAATACATGAAGTCCTGGGGCGTGCCGTAGCGCGCGGTCGGCGCGAAATAGCCGGTCACCTGGTAGCCCCAGGAGCCGTAGAAGGGATGCTCCATCACCGGCAGCAGCTCCACGTGCGTGAAGCCGAGCTCGGTTACGTAGTCGGCGACCGCGTGCGCCAGCTCGCGATAGCTCAGGTAGCGGTTGTGTTCCTGAGCCACACGCCGCCACGAGCCGACATGCAGCTCATAGATCGACCAGGGCGCGGCGAGGCCGTTGCTGCGCGCGCGCCCCTCCAGCCAGTTGGCGTCATTCCATTGATAGTCGAGCTCCCACACGACCGACGCGGTGCGCGGCGGCGCCTCGGCGCGAAACGCATAAGGGTCGCACTTGTCGGCCGCGAAGCCGGCAGCCGCGGCGCTCACGTGGTACTTATAGAGCGCTCCGACGCCCACGCCGGCCACCACCCCTTCCCAGATTCCCGAGGAGTCGTTGCGGGCGCGCAGCGGATGGCTGCCGCGCTGCCAGCCGTTGAAATCACCGATGACCGAGACCGCGGTGGCGTTGGGAGCCCACACTGCGAAGTGGGTGCCAGCGGCGCTGCCGCGCTGGGCGGGAAGCGGATGGGCACCAAGCTTCTCGTATGCCCGGAAGTAGGTGCCCTCGCGAAAGTGATAGATGTCTTGTTCGGTCAGCAGCACCGGGAAATTCTAGCAAGCGCTGCGCTGCGCCGTATGCCGCACCGCTTCGCTGCGGCGCGGCCGGCGGGCGTCGGCGGCCGTGCGGCAGCATCGGTGCCGAGCACACGCTTGGTGCGCGCGGCTGCGCGGCTAAGGTGCGCGGCGCCGCCCGGAAGCGCCTACGAACACCAGCGCCTCCTCGCCCTCGCGTCGCGGCGCATGCACCGCCGCATCCAGCGCCAGCCGCGCGCGGGTTCCGGCCGCCTGCGCTTCGGCGGCGGCGGCCGCCGCCTCCACCGGCTGCCCCAGCAGAAAGCCCTGTACGCCGATCGGCCCGCAGCGCGCCAGGAATTCCAGCTGTGCGGTGCGCTCCACGCCTTCGGCGACCACCTGAAGTCCGAGTCCATGACACAGCGCCACGATCGAGCGCACGATCGCGGCGGAGCGCGGGTTGCTGTCCACGCCCGCCACCAGCTGCTGGTCGAGTTTCACGCGTGTGATCGGCAGTTGCTCCAGCGAGGTGAGGGAGGAGTAACCGATCCCGAAGTCATCGAGTGCGATCGCGACACCGAGCGCGCGCAGGCGGCGCAGCGATTCGATCGTTCCCGGCCCCGTCTGGAACACCGTCTCGGTGATCTCCAGCTCGAGGGCACTCGGCGGCAGGCCGGTCATCTCCAGGGTGCGCGCCACGTGGTCGACGAAGTCGCTCTCGAAGAACTGCGGCGCCGAGACGTTGATGCCCACGGTCGCGTGCTGCCAGCCCTGCGCGCGCCAGGCCGCGGCGGATGCCGCCGCGGTACGCAGGATCCAGTCGGTGAGGTCCTGGATGAGTCCGGTCTTCTCGGCCACGTGGATGAACTCCTTGGCCGGGACGATGTGCCCGTCGGGCTTGCGCCAGCGCAGCAGCGCTTCGACCTGGTTGGTCTCGAAGGTGTGCAACGCCACCTGTGGCTGGTACATGAGCAGCAGCTGGCCGCCCTCAACCGCGCGGCGCAGCGACTGCTCGAGACGAAAGCGCTGCGCCGCGGCGTCGTAGAGCGCGGGACTGTAGAGCGCATAGCGGTTGCGCCCCAGCTCCTTGGCGCGAAACAGCGCTACGTCCGCGGCGCGCAGCAGGCCCTCGGCGTCCGCGGCATGGTCCGGGTAGAGGCTGGCGCCGACACTGGCGCTGGTGGTGAGCACGCGACCGTCGACCATGAGCGGCTGCTGCAACGTGGCGACGATCTGGGTGGCATGGCGCTCGACCTGCTCACCCGATTTGACGTCCTCGAGCAGCACCGTGAACTCGTCGCCGCCGAGCCGCGCCAGCAGTCCGGAGCTGCCGGTGGCGGCGTGCAGGCGCTGCGCGATGTGCTGCAGCACGCGATCGCCGAAGCTGTGGCCGAGGGTGTCGTTGATCGACTTGAAATTGTCCACATCGACGAACAGCAGCGCCAGGCGCTGCCCCGGCCCGGCGCGCGCCAGCGCGCTCTCGAGATGGGCGGCGAGCTTGCGGCGGTTGGGAAGCTGCGTGAGCGGATCGTGGTGCGCCAGGTGGTGCAGCTGCTGCGTGCGCTCGGCCACATGACGCTCCAGCTCCGCCTGATGCGCCCGCAGATCCGCTTCCGCCCCCGCGATGCGGTCGGCCATGGTGTTGAAGGACTCGGCGAGCTCGTCGATCTCCGCCGAGCCGCCGCGGCGCGCGCGCGTGGCGCGATCGCCGCCGGCGAACTGCCGCGTGGCGGCGGTCAGCCGCCGTACCGGCAGACTGATGCTCGCCGCCAGCAGCGCCCAGACCGCCAGCAGCAGCGCGAGCACGACGGCGGCCGTGTTGCGCAGGGTGCGCTCGGCCCAGGCAGCCGCGGTGCCGGCACGTTCCGCCGCCAGCAGCAGCGCACGGTCCGCCGGCTGCTGCAGCTGGTGCTGCACCGCCTCGGTGATCGCGGCGCTGTCCTCGAACAGTCGATGCCATTCGGGGCCGCTTTGCGCATCGTAGCGCTCCATCTGCAGGCGCAGCCGCGCAGCCTGCTTGAAATCCTGCCGCACCAGGCCCAGCCAGGCCTTTCCCGGCGAACTCTGGAACTCCGCCTCGTGGCCATCGAGCACGGCCATGAAGTCGCGCTCGCGGCGCACGATGACCGCCGGGCTGTCGACGCTGCCGCGCACCGCGTTGATGGCCAGTGCGAGCTCGGCGAGCGAACGGCGGGCGACCACCTGCGTGCCGTTGATGGCCAGGCCCGAGCCGCCGGCGCCGGCGATGCGCTGGTAGACGCGGTCGAGCGCCGCCTGACGCGCATCGGCCCATTGCGCGCGCTGCGCCGCGCGGCCGGCAAGCTCGCGGGCGCCCTCGATGTGGCGGCTGATCTGCGCGTGCAGGTCGGACGCCGTAGCCGGCGCGCTGCCGGGTGCACGATCGAAATAGGCGTTGACGGCACTCTCGACCGCCGTGCCGGCCGCGCTGACGGTGCCTGGGTCGGCGCCGTTGTGCGCCTGTACGTATTCGCCGACCGCGCGGTCGAAGGCCGCCAGCTTCTCGAGCACCGCGTTTGCGCTGCGGGCGAGCGGCTGGTGCTCGTGCTGCATGCTGCTCAGTGCCTCGAGGGCGGCGCGCGTGGTGCGGGTCGCCAGCTCCTCGCCGGCAACCAGCACCGCGGCCACGGCAGCGAGCCCGAGCAGCAGGCGCCAGCCGATGCCGAACCGCGGCGCGCGCAGCCGCCAGCGTGTCCGTTTGGCCACGCTGTCACGGGGCGGCGACGGCCGACTCTCAGACATAGGTGTTACGCATGCGACATAAGCCGCAACCGGTGGAAGGTTCCCACCATGATGCGCGACGACGCCGCAGCGCTTCCGTGGTGGACATCCCACTACGGCCCGGAGGGGTGCCTCGGGAGGCGGCGATGGCGCCGCCAGCGCAGCGTTGTGGGCGGCCCCGCAGGGGGGAACGGGCCGGGCCGCGGGGCCGGGGAGAGGGTACTTTTGTCCTATACTAGGTGCTTAATGATGAAGGGCGGCGGAAAGCATGACCGAGCTCGCTGATACGTTCGATGCTGCCTTCTCCAAGGCAGTCGACCTTGGCAACCGCATCGCGGACAAGGACAAGGACGCGGATCTGTGGGACATCGCCGATGGCCTGCTGGCCGGGGCAATCCAGTACTGGCTGTACTCGCGTCAGCCCTGCGGGGATCCGCGCTGTCAGGACTGCATGCCGATCAGCACCGCGCAGGGGCGCATGGCGGAGCTCAACCGTCTCATCGAGCAGCTCGCCTCCGAGAGCGAGTACTTTCACACGCCAACCGACGCCAACGCCGGGCGCGCCTGAGGCGCTCACCCCGCGAGCGCCGCCGCCGTCAGCTCGCGGCCTTCACCTGCACACCGCCACCCGCGGCCTCTTCGAGCGCCAGCTCGAACAGCCGGAACCCCTCCTTGAGCACCGCGTCGGGGATCGTGAGCGGCGCGAGAAACCGGATCACGTTGGCGTAGACGCCGCACGAGAGGATGATCAGCCCGTGGCGCGCCGCCGCCTGCACCAGTGCCCGGGTGAGCTCGGCATCCGGCGCTTCGGCGCGGCCTTTCTTGACCAGCTCGACCGCCACCATGGCGCCGAGGGCACGCACCTCGCCGACGCAGGAAAAGCGCACCTGCAGTCCCTTGAGCCGTGAGCTCATGAAGCGGCCGATCTCCTGGGCCCGCGTCAGCAACTGCTCCTCGCGCATCACCTCCAGCACTGCCAGCCCGGCGGCGCACGCCAGCGGCGAGCCGGCGAAGGTACCGCCGAGTCCGCCGGCGGCGGGTGCGTCCATGATGTCGGCCTTGCCCGTGACCGCCGACAGTGGCAGGCCGCCGGCGACGCTCTTGGCGATGGTGATCAGGTCCGGCTCGATGCCGGAGTGCTCGACGGCGAACATGCGCCCGGTGCGGCCGAAGCCCGATTGGATCTCATCGACGATCAGCACGATGCCGTGTGTGTCGCACAGGCCGCGCAGCCGCCGCAGCAGCTCGGCAGGTGCGGCGTAGAAACCGCCTTCGCCGAGCACCGGCTCGATGATGATCGCGGCGACGCGCGCCGGATCGACGTCGGCCTTGAAGAGCTGCTCGAGTGCCTGCAGCGAATGCTCCAGCGTCACGCCGTGGTAGGGCATGGGGTAGGGCACGTGAAAGGTCTCCGGCAGCATCGGTCCGAAGCCGGCCTTGTAGGGGTGCACCTTGCCGGTGAGGCTCATGCAGGCGAGGGTGCGCCCGTGAAAGCCGCCGCCGAAAGCGATCACCGCCGAGCGGCGCGTGTGGAAGCGCGCGATCTTCAGCGCGTTCTCCACCGCCTCCGCGCCGGTGGTGAGAAAGATGGTCTTCTTCGGCGTCGGCCCGGGGGCCAGGCCATTCAGCGCCTCGGCGAGCGCGAGGTAGCTCTCGTACGGCGTCACCTGGAAGCAGGTATGGGTGAACTTCTCCAGCTGCCGCGCGATGGCCGCGCTCACCTTCGGATGCAGGTGACCGGTGTTGAGCACCGAGATGCCGCTGGCGAAGTCGATGTAGCGGCGTCCTTCGACGTCCCACAGCTCCGCGTTGGCGGCGCGCTCGGCATACACTGCCAGCGAGTTGCTGACACCCCGTGGCACGGCGAGCTGGCGCCGCGCGTGCAGTTCGGCATTGGAGCTCAAGTCGGTTCCTCTGTGGTGCATGCGGTCAGGAACGAGGCGCGCTGTGCGGCGCGCCGCCTGCCGGCCCGCCTACTATACGACCTTAGCGCCGGGCGTGCGTAGCGGTCGTGCGTGGCGCGCACTTGCTGCAGGCGCAGCGCGCCAGCGCGCGCCATGCGGGCGGGCGGCAGACCCTCTACAATGGTTTGTCCCCCTCGTCATGTGAAAGTCATCGTCTTGAACGAGCTTGCCTCCAACCTCACCGCACCGATCAGCGCCGAAGTCGTGGTCATCGGCGCGGGCCCCTGCGGGCTGTTCCAGGTGTTCGAGCTCGGCCTGCTGGGCATCAGCGCCCATGTGGTCGATTCACTGCGGCACCCGGGGGGACAGTGTGCCGAGCTCTATCCCGACAAGCCGATCTACGACATCCCGGCACTGCCGGTGTGCGGGGCGCAGGAACTGGTCGACCGACTGCTGCAGCAGATCAAGCCGTTCAAGCCGCAGCTGCATCTGGGCCAGGAGGTGGCGGAATTCTCGCGGCGCGCCGACGGGCGCTTCAGCTTGCGGACCTCCGGAGGTTTGAGCTTCGATGCCGGCGCGGTGGTGATTGCCGCGGGACTCGGCTCGTTCCAGCCGCGGCGCTTAGGGGTAGCGGGCGCGGAAGCGTTCGAGGGGGGAGCCATCCAGTATCGCGTCCGCAACGCCGCAGAGCTCGCCGGCAAGCACCTGGTGATCTTCGGCGGCGGCGACTCGGCGCTTGACTGGACGCTCGAGCTGTTGCCGCGGGCAGCGAGCCTGACACTGGTGCATCGGCGGCGCGAGTTCCGCGCCGCGCCCGCCTCGGTGGCGCGCATGCGCGAACACCAGGCCGCCGGGCGCATGCGCTGCCTCGAGGCGCTGCCGCACGCGCTGCTGGTGGCGGAGGACAGCTTGCGCGGCGTCAGCGTGCGCGCGCCCGACGGCGCCATACAGGCGCTGTCTGCCGAGCGGTTGCTGGTGTTCTTCGGGCTGCATCCGAAGCTCGGTCCGATCGCCGAATGGGGACTGGCGCTGGAGAAGAAGGCGCTGCAGGTGGACACCGAGAAGTTCCAGACGAGCATACCGGGCGTGTTTGCGGTTGGCGACATAAACAATTATCCGGGCAAGAAGAAGCTCATCCTGTCGGGCTTCCACGAGGCGGCCCTGGCCGCATTCGCGATCCAGCACCACCTGTATCCGCAGAAGAAGCAGTTCCTGCAATACACCACTACCAGCCCGGTGATGCACCAACGGCTCGGGGTTCCGGATTAAAGCGGGCGGCACGCGGGCATGGATCAGCGACTCGCCGACCTGCTGCAGCTGCTCGAGCTCGAGCAGCTCGAGGTCAATCTGTTCCGCGGCGCGAGCCGCGACATCGGCAGTCCACAGGTGTTCGGCGGCCAGGTGCTGGGGCAGGCGCTGTCGGCCGCCGCCGCCACGGTCGACGGGCGCGTGGTGCACTCGCTGCATGCGTACTTTCTGCGCCGCGGCGACTGCAATGCACCCATCGTGTACGAAGTCGACCGCAGCCTCGACGGACACAGCTTCTCCAACCGGCGCATCGTCGCCATCCAGCACGGCCAGCAGATCTTCAACATGACCGCCTCCTTCCAGGTGGAGGAGAGCGGCTTCGATCACCAGATCACCATGCCGCAGGTCCCCGCGCCGGAGAGCCTGGCCGACTCGAGCGCTCCGCCCGCGCAGCTGCTGGCGCAGCTCCCCGAGCGCGTGCGGCGTTTCTTCGAACAGCCGCGGCCGTTCGAATTTCGCACCGTGCAGGCGTTCGATTACCTGCAGCCGCGGCGCACGGCGCCGGCACGCGAGATCTGGTTTCGCGCCGTGGCGCCGCTCGCCGACGACGAGATGCTGCACCGCCGGCTGCTGGCGTACGTGTCGGATTTCTTCCTGCTCGACACCGCGACACTGCCGCACGGCAACTCGCTGCTGCGGCCCACGGTAGTCATGGCCAGCATCGATCATGCGATGTGGTTCCACCGCACGCTGCGCGTGGACGACTGGTTGTTGTATGCCATGGACAGCCCGAGCGCGTCCGGCGCACGTGGCTTCGCCCGCGCCAGCGTCTTTGCCCGCGACGGCCGGCTGGTGGCGAGCGCGGCGCAGGAGGGCCTGGTGCGCATGCGCAAGGACGCCTAGCGGCGGCACACGGACGCGCAGGGCCCGATGGTGGCGTTATGGCTCGTGTCGCTGGCGGCCGCGGGGGCGGCGGACACGGATGTGGGCGCGCTGGCGCGGCTATGGTCCGGGGTGCGCGATTCCAGCGAGCAGGTGGTGATGACGCTCGACCGCGGCACGCGGCGGTGGCCGCAGACCACCGAGCAGCGTGTGCGCACCATCGTGGCGCCGGTGGATGCAGCCTGGCTGGGCACGCACGTGCTGTACCTGGAGGAATTCCTGGAGGACGAGCCGCAGGAGCCGCGGCGCCAGCTGCTGCTGCAGCTGGAGGCCGCGGGCGCTGCGCATACGGTCCGCGCCCGCCTCTACGGTTTCGTCGACCCGGCGCGCTGGACACACCTCAACAATCGCCCGCAGCTCGCCGCCACCCTCGGGCCGCAGCACGTGGTCGCCGCGGCCGGCTGCGAGCTCACCCTGACGCGCGCCGGCGACCAGTTCCACGGCGGCACCGTCGGCCACCGCTGCCTCGATGACCGCAGCGGGGTCGAGCGCTACCTCGACTACCAGCTGGTGATCGGCGCGGAACTCTACTGGTACCGCTGGCGCACGCTGCGCCAGAGCGACGGCGAGCTGCAGCAGGAAGTGATCGGCTTCAACCGTTTCGAGCCCAACGAGGCGCGCCTGTACGCCTGCCGCGTCTCCTGGTCCGCGAGCGGCCAGGCGCGCGAGCTGCGTCCGCTGCTCACCCTCGATCTATACGAGCAGGGCGGACGCGGGCAGTTCGTGACCCCGGACGGCCGCGCGCTGACGGTCACGCTGCACGGACGCGACTGGCCGTTCGCCGCGGACCGCGATGCACTGCTGTTGTCGCTGCAGGAGCAGGACGCCGGCCGGCCGCTCGCCACCGCCTGGGCACAACTCGATGCGCAGCAGATCGGGCTGGAGATCGGCTGGCTGGCGGTGCGTTGCGGGTCGATCGCCCCGGATTCGGACGAGCTCGCTCAGTGAGCGGCGCGCGCGGTGATGGCGGCCAGGTCCTTGAGCAGCAGCGGATTGAAGCGCGCCGGATCCTCCAGCATGAGGAAGTGCCCGCTGTGATCGAGCACGTCGAGCGTGAAGTCCGGCAGCGCCTTGCGGATGCGCGCGGCGTCGGTCGGCGACAGATCGGAATTGATCGCGTATACCGGCACGTGGATGGCGGGCAGCAGCCCGTCGAGATCGAGCGACAGCAGCGCGCGCATGCTGGCGAGGCCGATGGACTGGCGCTCGAGCGACATGTCGTACGCGACCTTCTGCACCAGCGTGGGATCCGCATCGCTGCGGAACAGCGAGGCGCTGACCAGCTTGCGGGTGCTGCCGATGAAGTCGGTGCTGAACGGCGCGAGGCGCCGCTCCACCTCGCGCGCCGCAAGCGGCGGCTGCCCGACCGAGCGCAACGCCTCGACGGCCACCACGCCGAGGACGCGTGAGCCGAGCAGCGGTGTGGCGGCGAGCGCCACGGCGGCACCCATGGAGTGCCCGACCAGTATCAGCTCGCGATTGGGAATTTCGCGCGCCACTGCAACCACGTCCTGCGCGTAGTTGGCGATCGACCAGTCGCTGCGGTTGCTCCCCGAGGCTCCGTGACCGGCGAGATTCACGGCGACCACGGTGTAGTGGGCCTGGAGCACCGGTAGCTGCGCGTTCCAGTAATTGGCGTCCGCGGCCCAACCGTGCACCAGCACGATGCCCGGATCGCCGCTGCCATAGACGTGGTACTCGATGTGCACGTTGTCGGGCGAGAGTGTGATGCGCGGACCGGTGTCGGTGATGCCCGCCGCAGCGCCCGGCGCGGTGGCGGTGGCGGCTGCGCTGGCGGCAGCCTGGCGGCCGTGGCTGGCCGGCGCTCGCTGACCGCAGGCCGTCAGTGCGACCAGCAGCAGCAGCCAGCACAGGCAGGTCCGCTCTTGAGGCACGCGCCGCTCCTTCGTCATGGTCCGCGCAGCACTTTTCCCGGGTTCATGAGGCCGAGCGGGTCGAACGCGTGTTTCACCGCCCGCATCAGCTCGAGCTCGACGCCGCAAGCATAACGCTCGAGCTCGGCGACCTTCAGCTGACCGATGCCGTGCTCGGCGCTGAAGCTGCCACCGAACTCGCGCACCAGGTCGTGAATGGCGCGCTGCACGGCCGGGGCGCACGCGAGGAAGCGCGACGCATCGCTGCCCGGCGCCTGGGTGAGATTGAAGTGCAGATTGCCGTCGCCCACGTGGCCATAGGCGATCAGCCGCCCGTCGGGAACGTGGGCGGCGAGCCACTGTGCGGCGCGCGCCACGAAATCCGCCAGCGCGCCGATGGGGAGCGAGATATCGTGCTTGAGACCAGCGCCTTCGCGGCGTTGCGCCTCGGGGATGCTCTCGCGCAAGCGCCACAGCGCGGCGCGCTCGCGCTCGCTGCGGGTGACGGCCGCATCCAGCACCAGGCCCTGCGACAGCGCGGCGGCGAGCGCTTCCGTAAGCAGCGTATCGAGCGACTCGGCGGCGGCGGACGAGGACAGCTCGCACAGCACGTACCACTCGTAGGGCCGCTCGAGCGGGTCGCTGATCCCGGGGACGTGTCGCACGCTGAGCTCGATGCCGATGCGCGGAATCAGCTCGAAGGAGCTGACGCGGTCGCCGCTGCGCTCGCGCAGTTGCGCCAGCAGCGCGACCGCCGCACGCACGTCCGGCACCGCCGCGAGCGCACAGGCATGGGTGCTGATGCGCGGGAACAGCTTGAGGCTCGCGGCGGTGATGACACCGAGCGTGCCCTCGGCGCCGAGGAACAGCGACTTGATGTCGTAGCCGGTGTTGTCCTTGCGCAGCTGCGTCAGCGATTCGAGCACGCGGCCGTCGGCCAGCACCACCTCCAGCCCCAGCACCAGGTCGCGCATCATTCCATAGCGCAGCACGCTGGTGCCGCCGGCGTTGGTCGAGAGGTTGCCGCCGATCTGGCAGCTGCCTTCGGAGCCGAGGCTCAACGGGAAGAAGCGCCCGGCGGCGGCCGCGGCCTGCTGCACCTGCGCCAGAATGCAGCCGGCTTCCGCGACCAGTGCGTTGTTGTCGGTAGCGACGCTGCGGATGCGGTTGAGGCGGCCGAGCGCGAGCACGAGCTGGGTTCCGGAGGCATCCGGAGTCGCGCCGCCGCAGTAGCCGGTATTGCCGCCCTGCGGCACCACCGCGACGCGCGCCGCGGCGCACAGGGCGAGCACCTGGGAGACTTCAGCGACCGAGCGCGGCAGCACCACCGCCAGCGCGCGCCCGTGATAGAGCCGGCGGTGGTCACTGAGGTAAGCAGCGCACGCTTCGGGGCTGAGCAGTACGCGGTCCGCGTCGAGGATCTCGCGCAGCCGGCCGGGCAGTTCCCGCGCCTGCGGCGTCAACGTATCTCGAGAGCGCGCAACGCGGCGATGCGCTCATCGAGCGGCGGATGGCTCATGAACAGCCGCTTCAGGCCGCCAGCCACGCTGCCGTCGGCGATGCCGAAGGCGGCGAACTGCTGCGAAGGCAGCGGCTCGTGCACGCGCTTCAGCTCCTCGAGCGCGGCGATCATGTTGCCCTTGCCGGTGAGCTCCGCCCCGCCGCGGTCGGCGCGGAACTCGCGCCGCCGCGAGAACCACATGACGATGAGGTTGGCGAGAATGCCGAGCACCAGTTGCAGCACGATCACGGTGACGAACGAGGCGATGCCGCGGCCGTCCTCCGAGCGGAACACCGCCCGGTCGATGATGTTGCCGATGACCCGCGACAGGAAGATGACGAAGGTGTTGACCACTCCCTGCAGCAGCGTGAGCGTCACCATGTCGCCGTTGGCGACGTGGGTCATCTCGTGCCCGAGCACCGCCTCGATCTCCTGGTGGTTCATCCGCTGCAGCAGACCGGTGCTCACCGCCACCAGCGCGGAGTTGCGGTTGGCGCCGGTGGCAAAGGCGTTGGGCTCGGGGGAATCGAAAATGCCGACCTCCGGCATGCCGACGCCGACGGCGCGCGCGTGCTGCTGCACCACGCCGAGCAGCCACTGCTCGGTCGGATCGGCCGATTGGCCGATGACACGCACCCCCATCGAGGCCTTGGCGATGGTCTTCGACATGGCCAGCGAGATGAAGGAGCCGGCAAATCCGAAGAACGCCGAGAACACCAGCAGCCCGCCGAGGCTGCCGCCGTGGATCGCCAGCCACGCGTTGAGGCCGGTGATTTCGGCCACCACGTAGAGCAGCAGCACCACCGCGAGGTTGGTCGCCAGGAACAACACGATACGTTTCATGAGCGCAAAGCCTGCTGTGTAAGCCTACCGTCGGAAGGCCAATTCTCGCCACCGTGGGGCTGGCGCGGTGGCTTTTCAAGGGCCATTGTGCGGCCCGCTGTCAGCCGAGCGCCACGCCCAGCGCCCGGCCGACCAGGAAACTGACGGCACCCGCACCGCCGCCGATCAGCACCATGCGCAGGGCGCCGCGCAGTGCGTCGCGGCCGGTGAACAGCGACAGCCCCAGCCCGACGGCGAACAGGGCGATTACGCTGACGAGCGCGGTGCCGAAAATCGCGTGTGCCGTGGTCGCCCCGCCGAGGAAAGGGGCGAGCGGCACCGCGGCGCCGACGGCAAAGGCGACGAAGGAGGCGCTGGCTGCCCGCCAGGGCGAGCCGAGATCGTCCGGGTTCAGCCCGAGCTCCTCACGCGCCAGCACATCGAGGGCGGCTTGCGGCTGCGCGAGCAGTGCGTGGCTGAGCGCGCGCGCCTGGCCGAGCTCGACGCCGCGCGCCTGATAGATGAGGGCCAGCTCCTCGGCTTCCTCTTCGGGGTACTCGGCCAGCTCGGCGCGCTCGAGCGCAATCTGGTACTCGTACATTTCGCGTTGCGTGCGCACCGACACATATTCCCCGGCCGCCATGGACAGCGCGCCGGCGAGCATCCCGGCGATGCCCGCAGTGAGCACGTAGTTGCCGCCAGCACCCGAGCCGGCGACGCCGAGCACCAGGCTGGCGTTCGATACCAGCCCGTCATTGATCCCGAAGACAGCGGCACGCAGGCTGCCGCCGAGCGCGCTGCGGTGGCGCGCGCCGACCTCCGCCAGCGAGGTCGGCATCGCGTGTCCGGTGTTGACCATCGGCGCGCTGTAGACCGACAGGCCGCGCAGCTTCATGGCCGCCAGTACCGGACGCAGCGAGCGCGGCGCGAAGCGCCGCAGCAGCGCCGCGACGATGCGCGCCCGCCGGCTGGGGATGAACTCGCGCGCCGCAGCAGCCGCCGCGCTGCGCTGCGCGGCACTGGACCACTTCGCCGCCTGCTCCTCGGCGGCAGCGGCGAGCTTCAGGAACAGGGTGCTCTTGCGCGGATCGGGCTCGGCGGCGGCGACGTGGCGGTACAGCCACGCCGATTCTTTCTCGTGGTACCAGCTATCGAGGCCGGATGCGGTCAATATTCATCCCGCTCTTCATCGACGTCGTCATCGTCCTCGTCAAGGTCGTCGTCATCCTCATCCTCGTCCTCTTCCCAGTCCTCCTCGTCCTCCTCCGTTTCATCCTCGTCGTCGGATTCGGACCAGCCTTCGGGCTCCTGGATGCGCTCGAGGTCCATCTCGTGCCAGGTCTCGAGGTCGATTTCCTCGATGTCGCCGTCGAGGTACTCGATCTCCACCAGCTCGGAATCCTCGTCCACCGACAGCACGCGGAACGATTCTTCTTCTTCGAGGTTCTCGTACCACTGGCCGGGCACCGGCTCGTAATCTCTGCTCACCGCGATCGCCACCCTGTCGTCATTTCACCGCCCGATAAGTGTAGGGGCTGCCGTCGGGTTGGGCAACGCGGCCGGAATGCGTATAGTTTTCCTCATGAACGGTCCACGCCCCGATTCCGCAGCGCCCCTGACGCAGGCGCGGCGCGTTGTCGTGAAGGTAGGCTCGGCTTTGCTGGTTGACGGGGACAGCGGGCGTGTCAACCGCGCCTGGCTCGAGACCCTCGTGGAGGACCTGCTGCGGCTGCGCAAGCGCGGGCAGCGCGTGATCCTGGTGTCCTCGGGCGCGATTGCGCTCGGTCGCCGCCGCCTCGGTCTCAAGCACGGAACTCTGCGCCTGGAGGACAGCCAGGCCGCAGCGGCGGTGGGACAGATACGCCTGGCGCACGCCTACAAGGAGCTGCTCGAGAGCCACGATGTGACCGTGGCGCAGGTGCTGCTCACTCTCGACGACAGCGAGCGCCGCCGCCGTTATCTCAACGCACGCGCCACGCTCGAGTCGTTGCTGGAGCTCGGTGCGCTGCCGGTGATCAACGAAAACGACACCGTGGCGACCGCGGAGATCCGCTACGGCGACAACGACCGGCTCGCCGCGCGGGTCGCACAGATGGCCGGCGCGGACTGCCTGGTGCTGCTCTCGGACGTGGCAGGCCTGTACAGCGCCGATCCCAACCGCGACCCGGGCGCGCGCCTGATTCGCGAGGTGCGCCAGATCACTCCGGACATCGAGGCGATGGCCGGCCGCTCCGCCTCGCAGCTCGGCTCGGGCGGCATGAGCGCGAAAATCGCCGCCGCGCGCATCGCGGTGGCTGCCGGCTGTCACCTGTGCATCGCCGCCGGCGCGCACAAGCATCCGCTGCGCCGTATCGAGGAGGGCGCGGACTGCACCTGGTTCGTGCCAACCGCCACACCGGCCGCGGCGCGCAAGCAATGGATTGCCGGCACGCTGCGCCCCGCCGGCGCCATCACCATCGATGCGGGGGCGCTGCGGGCGCTGCGCGAAGGGCGCAGCCTGCTGCCGGCCGGGGTCACCGGCGCCCGCGGGCGCTTCGACCGCGGCGACACCGTGAGCGTGCTGAGTGCCGAAGGGGCGGAGGTCGCCCGCGGCATCATCGCTTATTCCGATGCCGACGCCGCCCGCATCATGGGGCGCAGATCCGCGGAGCTCGCCGCGCTGCTCGGATTCCGCGGCCGCGACGAGATGATCCACCGCGACGACCTGGTGCTGCTGCACCCAGGCGAGGCCAGCGCGGCCGCCGCGGCGCCGCTGGCGCAGCCGGTACCTTAGAGAACCGTGGACGCCGCGATCACAGAACTGATGGAGGGGATCGGCCGGGCGGCGGTGGCGGCTGCGGCAGTGCTGGCGCGGACGCCCACCGCGCAGAAGAATGCCGCGCTGGCGGCGGCGGTGGCGGCGGTGCGCGAGCGCCGCGGGGCGATCCTCGCCGCCAACGAGCGTGACCTGGCGGCGGCGCGCCAGGTGCGCCTGAGCGGGCCGCGCCTCGAGCGGCTGCGGCTGGACGAGCAGCGCATCGCCGCCATCGCTGCGAGCATCGAGGAGGTGATCGCGCTGCCGGACCCGATCGGCCGCGCGGTGGCGCAGTGGCAGCGGCCCAACGGGCTGCGCATCGAGCGCGTGCTGGTGCCGCTCGGCGTCGTCGGCATCATCTACGAGAGCCGGCCGAACGTCACCAGCGATGCGGGCGCGCTGTGCCTGAAGTCCGGCAACGCGGCCATTCTGCGAGGCGGCTCGGAGAGCCGGCACTCGAGCCGCGCGCTGTACGAATGCCTGGAGAGCGGTCTGATGAGAGCCGAGCTGCCCGCCGCCTGCGTCCAGCTGGTGCCGGTCACCGACCGTGCGGCGGTCGGTTACCTGCTGGCGGGCATGAGCGAGTACCTGGACGTCATCGTGCCGCGCGGCGGCAAGTCGCTGGTCGAGCGCGTGCAGCGCGAGGCGCGCGTGCCGGTGATCGGCCACCTCGAAGGCAACTGCCACGTGTACATCGACCGCGATGCCGATGTACGCATGGCGTGCACCATCGCACTGAACGCCAAGATGCGCCGCACCGGCATCTGCGGCGCGGCCGAGACACTGCTGGTCGACAGCGCCTGCGCCGCAACGCACCTCGCGCCGGTGGTGCGTGCGCTGCTCGATGCGGGCTGCGAAGTACGCGGCGACGCCGCGGTGCGCAAGGTCGACGCACGCGTGCGCCCCGCGAGCGAGCAGGACTGGTACACCGAGTACCTGGACGCGATCATCGCCGCCCGGCTGGTGGACGGGGTGGATGCCGCGGTGGCGCACATTGCGCGCTACGGCTCGGCACACACCGAGTGCATCGTCACCGAGAACACCGCCACCGCGGAAGCGTTCCTGCAGCGGGTCGACAGCGCCATCGTGCTGCACAACGCCTCGACGCAATTCGCCGACGGCGGCGAATTCGGCATGGGAGCGGAGATCGGCATTTCCACCGACCGCTTTCACGCCCGCGGCCCGGTGGGGGTCGAACAGCTCACCAGCTACAAGTACCTGGTGCGCGGCAGCGGACAGGTGCGCCCGTGAGCGCGGCGCAACTGCCGAGGCCTCAGTCGCGATGCGGGTGCGCGTGCGCCGCGGCGCCGGGCGCGCCGGGCGCGCAACGCTCGCAATTGACCCAGCCGGAGTCACCGCTCAGGTAGTGCTCCTTCTTCCAGATCGGCAGACGGTGCTTGACCTCGTCGATGATGTAACGGCAGGCAGCGAAGGCCGCGTCGCGGTGCGGCGCGCTAACGCCCACCCACACCGCCAGCTCGCCGACCCCAAGCTCACCGAGCCGGTGCACGCAGGCGGCGCGCGCCACGCCGAAGCGGCCGAGCGCCTCCGCCAGGATGCGCTCGCCTTCGCGCACCGCCAGCGCTTCGAAGGCTTCGTACTCGAGGTGCCGCACGGCCGCACCCTCGTTGTGATCGCGTACCCAGCCTTCGAAGGCCGCATAGCCGCCGCAGGCGGGATCGGCGAGCTGTGCGCGCAGCCGCTCAGCTTCGATGGGCGCACGGACGAAACGGAAGGTGCTCATTGCCCTCAGCCGCCGGCGACCGGAGGAATGAACACCACTGCATCGCCTTCGGCAAGCGGCGTCGACCAGTCGCGGAACTCGGCGTTGATCGCCACCCGCAGCATTTCGGGCGCGAGCGTAAAGCGGTAGCGTCCCGACAGCTCGGTGTACAGCTCGCGCGGCGTGCGCGCGGCGGTCGCCAGCGCCTCCTCACGCCGACCCGCCTGCTCACGCAGCAGCGCGTAGTACTGTACCGTGATCCGCTTGTCGGCAGCGCCGGGCTGCGGCCGCACCTCGTTCATGAGCGCACCATACTCCGTGGCAGTGTTGACGTTGTCGAGCGCGCGCGGGTTGGGCTCATCGAGCAGCCGCACGTCGGCGCTCAGCAGGAATTTGCGTGGGCAGTGGCGACCCTGGGCGACGCTGGCGACGAGCGGCCCGTGGCTGTGTGGTTCGTAGATCGCGCACAACGGCTCGGGCAGGCCGTCGTGGCTGGAGCGAAACGCGGTGGCGGTGCGCTGCGGTGCGCGCTCACGCACCAGCTGCGCGAGGGTGCTCTCATCGAGCAGCGGCAGGTCGCACGCCAGCACCAGCCAGGCAACCCCGGGGTGGCGCTCCTGGGCGGCGAGCAGCCCGGCCACCGGACCGATGTCGGCACGGGTATCGGCGATCTGCGGATAGCGCGCACGCAGCGGGTCGGCCGACTGGTCGGCGCGCACCGAAACGAAGGCGCGTGCCACGTGCCGCTGCAGCAGTGCCATGGCGCGCTCGAGCTGCGGCTTGCCGTCGTAGGCGAGCGCCGCCTTGTCGCGCCCCATGCGCGTACTGCGCCCGCCGGCGAGCAGCAGCCCGTAGAGGGGCGCAGCGTCCGCTCGGGGCGCCGGATGGACGCTCATGGCCGGCGTCGCCGCGTGCGGCGCGCAAAGCTGCGCCGCCCGCCGGCCTTCGCCAGCAGCCGGATGCTGGCGATAGCGATGTCGTGCGACAGCGCCTTGCACATGTCGTAGATGGTCAGTGCCGCCACCGCGGCTCCGGTGAGCGCTTCCATCTCGACGCCGGTACGGTGATGCACCGAGACTTCGCAGCGCACCACGATCTCGGTCTCACGGCGCTGCTCGATCCGCAACTGGCAGTTCTCCAGCCCCAGCGGATGACAGAACGGGATCAGCTCATGCGTGCGCTTCGCCGCCATCACTCCGGCGATAACGGCGGTGTCGAACACCGGGCCCTTGCGGGTGCGGTGACCGCTCGCGCGCAAGGCGCGGCCGACGCTGCGCGGCAACAGCAGGCGCGCCTCGGCGACCGCCACCCGCTGCGAGACCTCCTTGCCCCCCACGTCCACCATGGCGGGTTTGTGACGCGCATCGAGGTGTGTCAGGGCGCGCTGCGCCATCAGCCACCGATGTAGAACATCTCGACCTTGCGCTCATCGGAAGCGACGCGGCGCAGGTTGGCGCGCTGCTCGCTGTAGCGGTCGATGCGCCGCGTCCACACCTCGCGCATGAGCTCGAGCAGGTGATCGTCGCTCGCGCCGCCGCGCAGCGCATCACGCAAGCTGGTGCCGTGCGTGGCGAACAGGCAGGTGAACAGCATGCCGTCCGAGGACAGCCGGGCGCGCGAGCACGCGCCGCAGAACGGCTGCGACACCGAGGAGATGAAACCGATCTCGCCCTGCCCATCGGCGAAGGCGTAGCGCTGCGCCACTTCGCCGCGGTAACCCGCCTCGAGCGGCGTGAGCGGCCAGCGTGCACCGATAAGCGCCATCAGCTCCTTCGACGGCACCACCAGCTCCGAGCGCCAGTGGTTGCGGTTGCCGACGTCCATGTACTCGATGAAGCGCACGATCACGCCCGTGCCGCGGAAGTGCTCCAACAGATCGAGCACCGTGTGATCGTTCACGCCGCGCTGCACGACGGCGTTCACCTTGACGGGCGTGAGCTCGACGCGTTGCGCGTGCGCGATACCGTCCAGCACGTCCGTGACTCCGCCGAAGCCGCCGCTCATGCGCGCGAACACCTGCGGGTCGAGGCTGTCGAGGCTGACGGTGACGCGCTGCAATCCCGCCGCCTTGAGCTCGGCGGCGTAACGCGCCAGCAGGATGCCGTTGGTGGTGAGCGCCACGTCCTCGATCCCGGCAATATCGGTCAGGTCGCCGATCAGGTCGGGCAGGTTGGCACGCAGCAGCGGTTCGCCGCCGGTAAGGCGCAGCTTGCGCACGCCGAGCCGCGCAAACAGCCGCGCGAGCCGCACGATCTCGTCGAAGGACAGCCGCTCGTGCGAGCCGAGGAAGCGGTAGCGCTCGTGGAAGGTCTCGCGCGGCATGCAGTAGGGGCAGCGGAAGTTGCAGCGGTCCATGACCGATATGCGCAGGTCGCGCATCGGTCGCGCCAGCGCGTCCCGGGGCGCGGGCAGGGCCTTCAGCGGAACGATGACTTCGCGGGTCATGATGTCGTCAAGTATGGGCACCGCAGGGTGTAAATGGCTATTCCACCAAGGAGATGGACCGCCGCCCCAGGGTTCCATGGGGGCTGCGGGGCGACCCGCAAGCCTCACCAGGGATACAGCCGCGTCACGAACCCCTTGGGGTAGGTATTCGGTCCGGGTGGCAGCTCGACAAACCCGTCGGTGCCGGTGAGCGCGGTGAAGTCGCCCGAGCCGTTGGTCGGCGCCGGCACGGCCCAGTCCCGCCCCCAGTCATCCTGCTCCAGGCGCACGGGAATGAAATGCGTCAGCGGCGGGGTCACGGTCAGGGGTGCGGCGAGCGCCATGCGTCGCGCAGGCACGAAGGTCTCGCCGAGCGCACTGCGCAGCGCCGGCAGCACGTAGCGCGTGAAACACACGAGCGTCGACACCGGGTTACCGGGCAGGCCGAACACCGCGGCTCCCCCCGGGGCCATGCCGAACCACAACGGCTTGCCCGGACGCTGCGCCACCTTATGAAAAATGGCGCGCACGCCGAGCTCCTGCAGCACCGCGGGAACCAGGTCGAAGCGGCCCATGGAGACGCCGCCCGAGAGCACCAGCACGTCGTGGGTCTCGAGATGGAAGCGCAGCCGCTCGCGCAGCTCCGCGGCGTCGTCCGCGATGTGATCGTCCGCCACGCGCTGAAAGCCATGCTCGCGCAGCGCGCTCACCAGGGCGTAGGCATTGGAGCGGCGCACCTGGTGTTCGAGCACCGGCTCGCCGGGCTCGACGAGCTCGTTGCCGGTGGAGATGACCGCCAGCATCGGCTGGCTGCTGACGCGTATGCGCGCCATGCCGGCGGCGGCGGCGACCGCGATCTCAGGCGGACGCAGGCGCCGCCCGGCAGAGACCAGCAGCGTTCCCTGGCGGGTGTCGGTGCCGCGACGGTGCACGTTGCGCCACGGCTCTGCACGCACCTGCGGGGTGAGGGTCGCCTGTCCCTGCTCGACCGTCAGCTCCTCCACCGGGACCACGCTGTCGCAGCCCGCCGGCAGCATCGCGCCGGTCATCACTTCGATGCAGTTGCCCGCGTCCGCAAGCGCCAGCGGCGCATCCCCCGCCGCCTGCGTCGCCTGAATGCGGAACGACCGCACGCCGGCGCTCGCCGCCTGACTGTGCAACGCGACCCCATCCATGGCGACGCGATCGTAGGGCGGCTGATCGCGCTCGGCATAGATGTTCTCGCGCAGCACTGCGCCGGCGCACTGCGCCAGCGGCAGCGACTCTACCGGTAGACACTGCAGATGCTGGCCGATCAGCCGGTCGGCCTCGGCCGGGGTCAACACTCAGCCCTTCTTGTCGGCGGTCCTGGCCTTGAAGACCTTGATCTGCTCGTTGAAGCGGTCCGCGACGCTCTGCAGCTGGTCGACTGCGGCATTGTGCTTCTGCGCCTCGATCTTCTGCATGTCGGCCTTCTGCTGTGGCTTGAGCTGATCACCGCCCTTGGCGATCGCCTCATCGAGCGCCTTGTCGATGCAGGCGTTGTACTCGTTGACCGCCTTCTCGTACTCCTTGACCGCCTTTTGTCCGGCGAGCATGTCCTCGAGCGTTGCGGTGGCGCCGTCGGGGAGTTTCGCCGGGGCCGCCGGGTAGGGGCAATCGGCGGCGTACACCGGCCCGAGCGTGAGAGCGGCGGTAAACGCCATCGCAAGCAATGCCTTCATAGCCAAAGTCCTGGAACGGTTGATTCGGACCGCTATCTTAAGAGCCGGCCGCGCTTCAAGGCTACTTTGGGCGGCGCGCGCCCGCGGCGACCGCCGCGGCGGCGTTCGGCCGGCCGCGCCGGTGGACAACGAAAGCAGTCGCGCGAGTGATCGTTCACCACCCCGACGGCCTGCAGGAAGGCATAGACGATGGTGCTGCCGACGAAGCGAAACCCCCGCCGGGCGAGGTCGCGCGCCACCGCATCGCTGAGGGGCGTGTGCGCCGGCAGCTGACCGCCGCGCGGGCGATTCACCCGCGGACGGCCGGCGACGAACGACCACAGATAGCGGTCGAACGAGCCGAACTCCCGTTGCACCGCCAGGAAGGCCCGCGCGTTGCTCACGGTGGAGTCGATCTTCAGCCGGTTGCGCACGATGCCGCTGTCGCGGCGCAGCGCCGCACGACGCCGCGCATCGAAGCGCGCTACGCGGCGCGGGTCGAAGTTGGCGAACGCGCGGGTGTAGCCGGCGCGTTTACGCAGAATGGTCGACCACGACAGCCCGGCCTGCGCGCCCTCGAGCGTGAGCATCTCGAACAGCCGCTGGTCGTTGTGCAGCGGCTGCCCCCATTCCTCGTCATGGTAGCGCTGCATGTCCTCATCGGCGCCGGTTGCCCAGCGACAGCGGCGTAACTCCCGAAGCCTGCCGCGCGCGGCGCCCGTACGTGATCGACGCTGTCCCATAGCCGCCCGGGTGGTTTGCTTGTTCAAGGCAGGTCGTGCATGGTACCAGTGCAATGCAATGGTGAAACCGCGCCGCAAGATCGCCCCGGCCATTGCCTGCATGTCATTGTGCGCCGCTGCCGCCGCGCCGATGCGCGTCTGCGCGCAGGCCGGTCCGCCGTTCCTCAGCAATGATCCCGGTACGCCGGGAAACGGCAACTGGGAAATCAACATCGCCGCGATGCAGACCACTCTTCCCGGCATCGCGTCCTGGCAGCTCCCGCAGCTCGATGTGAACTACGGGGTGGGAGAGCGCCTCCAGCTGACCTGGGAGGCCCCTTACGTCGTGCAGACCCGCAGCGGCGAGTCGCGGGCGAGCGGCTGGGGTAACGCCAATCCAGGCGTTAAGTGGCGTTTCATCGATCAGGGCGAGGACGGCTGGCAGGTATCGACGTTTCCGATGTATCAGACCACCGGCTCAGAGGCGGCGCGGCACAACGGCATCGCGGCGGAGGGTCCACGGTTGTTCCTGCCGCTGGAGGTGGCGAGGAAGGTCGGTCCGCTCAGCCTCGATCTGGAAGTGGGCAGCTACCTTCCCTGGCACGGCGACCACGAACACATACTCGGGCTGGTCGCCGGGCGCCAGGTCGCCCCAGGGCTGGAGCTGGATGCCGAGATCTACGACGATCATGTGCGCAGTGCTGCGCCCGACGTCACCACGCTCGACATCGGCGGCCGCTACAAGCTGCATCGCGGGCTCATCCTGCTGTTCATGGCGGGCCGCAGTGTGAGCGGCAACTCCCCCGGCCAGGTGGAGTTCATGGGCTATCTGGGCATCCAGATTCTGCTCAGCAACTACGGGCGCACATTGGCCGAATGAGAACGGCCCCGGCGCAGGGCCGGGGCCGATGCCGTTATTTCTGCCCGCCGTCAGACTGCTCGAGAAACTCCGACGGCTGCAAGGGCAATTCCACGAAGTTGGGAGTACCCCAGCCACTTGCCGGATCCCAGCCGGGCGTCGCCGAGTAGCCCGCGGCGACCGCTCCCGCGACGTCAAGCAGCGCATTGTTGCCCACGGTGATATCGCGGCCAAAGCTGCTGAAACGCCCCAATCCGCCTACCGCATAGAGGGCGGGATTCAGAAAACCCAGCGGCCGCCCCGCATACTGGTTGAGGTCCGCGACGATGCCCGCCCACTGCGGCGAGCCTTCGCTCGTTCCACAGATGCCGTAGTAACCGGCGCTGTCCGGCCCAAAATAACTCAGGTAGACGAGGATGACGTTGTTGCAGTCGGCGTTGTAGGAGACGTCGGGCAGGCCGCGCATGCCGCCGAGCTCCCGGCGCACGCTTCGCGGCAGCGAGAACTGCTGATAGTCAGGCGCGGAGAAAATCTGGCTGATGCCGCCGCCGCCCGCACAGCAGCCGGGATTGCTCCAGACGGTCTCGTACTGGTAGTGGCCGGAGGTGTTCGCGTACAACGTGGTGCCGCCGACGGCGGTGACCCACGGCGACGAAGCCGGAAAGCCGACCGTCGGAAAAGGATAGAAGGTCACGCCATCGGTTTCGACATTGCTGCTGCCATTGTCGCCCGCGGCGGCCAGCACCGTGACCCGCTCGGCGGCCGCACGCCGATAGAAGGCGGAGTAATCCTTGATCACCTTCGGGCCTTGCGCACCGGCCGTGTTGAGAAACAGGGTGTTCTCCGTCGCGCCCCAGCTCTGGGAGATGATCTTGCCGAGATGGTGATCGAGCGCGTGCTTCTCCAGCTCGAGAAACTCCGGCAGTCCCTGGACACCTTCGGTCTCATCGACCGGGCTTGTCAGCAGCACGATGGCTGCGCCGGGTGCCATGGCATGCGCCCATTCCACATCGAGCGTGGTCTCGGCCGCCCAACCCGGCTGGTCCGGATAAAGCGTCGGATTCCAGGGCACGGCACCGAGCGGCGCCAGCACCGTGAACGAGGGCGGATCGGGCAGTCCGTAACCCTGATCGAATGTCTGCAGATCTGCCGCAATCGTCGGGCTGCCGTAGGAATCGATGATGACGATGGTCTGCCCGGCGCCGACCATGCCGGCCTCAATCAGCCCGTTCAGGCCGTAGGCGGTGTGCATTTCCTGCGGGGAGTAACACGGCGAGCCGCCGACCGCAGCGCGGCACTGAGCGTCCGTCGGCGGGGTGACGTCCCTGCTGAGGCGCTCCCGCAGAATCGCGTGCGGTGCCCCCCATGAGGACGCGGGGCCGAGCAGCAGACTCAGCGCGATGAGCATGAATCGAGCGAGCGACGCACCTGAATGGGTTTTCATGACATCCCTCCCGTTATTGTTGTCTCGTCGGCGGAATTGTTATGAGCGCCGCCGAGTGCCGCCCTCGAGCGGCGCCTGTTCGGTGTTCCCCTGTCGCGGGTGTCGTTTCAATTACGCCTGCACCCCGGGGGTGTCAAGACGGCTGACGCCCGGGTTCCGCTGGCCGGGCGCCGCACCGCAGCAAGTGAAAAGCAACCGTCCGCCGGTGCGAGCGAGCGACCGCCGGCCGCATTTTTTATTCGCGATTGATTCTCACGCGCGTGCAGCCGGGCACGGGTTTGGCGCGCGCCCCGGACGCGGCGAAGGCGAGGGCCGCCGCATCGAAGGAGCTGTCTCCGGACGAATGAACCAGCGTCGGCTCCCGCGCTCTGCCGGTCTCGTCGATGCAGACGCGCACCTCCGTCGCGTCCGCGGCGCTATTGCCGGCCGCCACGCTCGCCACCGGGGCGGTCGCCGCCGCCGTGGTAGCGGGCGCGGGCATGTTGTGCGGCGGCGGTGCAGGCGCCCACTTCCATGCGATCTCCTGCCATGACTCGACCGCAGCGCCATCGCCGATGCGCGTCGCCGGCTGGAAGCGCAGCTTCAACACACAACTGGCGGCGGCCGCGTCGAGTCCATCGGACGATGGCGACGACTTGACGGAGGCATGCGAGGGAACTCCGGTAGGGCCGACCAGAAACAGCACCAGTGCGGCACCTGCCTCGTCCAACGAAGCCTGGCGGACTTCGGGGCAGCGCGACAACGGATCGAAGCGCAGCGCCGGATGCGCCACGAGGATGCTGCTCGTCGGCGGGAGGCTCTCGGCGGCGCCAATACCCGGCGGAGCGCAGAGCGACATCGCGCACGTCAGAGTTGCAAGTGGCCAGAGACGCATCGGAAACCTCCCGCAGCGGACGGATATCGCGGCCGGGTCCGCAGGCGCGCGCCCCGCATTGTACCGGCCGCCTGCGGCGTAGCTGCAGAATTATGTCGGATTGCTGCACAGCTGATGTGCGCGTAGGTTGACCACAAGAACAAGAGCCCGAGCGGGAGCGGCCATGGAATTCAACAAACAGATTTGGAAGTTGTTCTTGATCAACGCGATCGCGATACCCGCGAGTGTGTATTGGCTCTTTGTGAGCGCCCTGCATCCCGGCGCCTACGCTCGAAGCGCGCTCGCGACTCTAGTCGCGCTGGGTGGCCTCAGCCTCGCAATGTGGCGCTGGTGGAGCAGCGGGCGCGGCAAGCTCAAAGGCTAGCCGAAGCGCGTGAGCGCTTCGGCACCGACGGCCAGGTGGGACGCTTCCTACGCCATTTACGGTTCGCAGCCGGCTACGCCGCCCGCACACATTGCGTTTAGCTTGAATGCGCAGTCGAATATGACCAACAAGTCCGAATTTTTGGGTCCGGCGATTCTCGACCGCATCAGCGAGCTTCGGTGGCGGCTTGAAGACGCGACCACGGACCTGACCGCACTGCTCGAAGTCATTGAGTCGCCGAACCCGGAGGTCAAGCGCCAGGTCCGCCTTTGCCTGCGAGAAGCGGTCGACGACATCGAACGAGCGCTCGACCGGCTGGAGGTCGCCGAGAGTGCCGCAGGCGGCACCTTCGAGCCAAAGGACTGAGCCGGCATTCACCGCCCCGCCACATCGGCGTAACCACGGGCGCAGGTGCCGCGACCTTGGCTGCGGCCGTGCTGCGTGGCCGGCGGCCGGATGAGGCCGCCCGGCGGTACAATCGCCACCGTGAGCCGTATCCCGCGATGAAAATCAAGATCGAAGTGGTCGAACGCGCCGGCTGGTGGCAGGTGAAGGTCTGCGGCCTGCGCCATTCGAGATACCGCTCGCAGCCGGCCGCCAGGCTTGGCGCGAAGCGGCTCGCGGCGCGGTTGAAGAAGCTCAGTTTGCAGGCGCGCAGCAGGGCAGGTCGCATGCAGCTTGGGCAGCGCCTGCGCGTCGCGCACTGCGAGTTGTACTGCATCCGGACGCTGCTGCGAGGGCGACGCTGACTAAGGAAATCGCAGGGGCTGCGGCCGCGAGCGCGGCGGCATTGAAGCTACGACCGACGCGGCGGGTTGGGGTCCGCATACAGCATCCGTTGTCGCGCAACACTGGTTGGACGCCTCGCGCGAGGCGGCGCGCAAGAGAGTGTAAGCCACATTCCTAGGCTTTGGGCGGCCATGCCCGCGAGGCGTATCATCAGTCTCCTCGCGGGGAGGATAGGCACCGTGTCCAAAGAAACAAAATACAAGCAGTTCGTAACGACCTATCAAGCATTCCTCGCGCAGGAGCAGAAGAATTCTTTCACGGACGCAGCCAGTTATAACGAATTTGAGGTGCCTAATGTGAGGAGTCTCGGCAAACGCTGAAGCTGGTAAACCACGCTCGTTGCTGCGGTCATGATCTGGAGACACCGCGAAGGATCAGGACGATATGCAATTGAAGTTCCCTCCTCTGTTGGCTGTCGCAGTCGTCGGACTCTTGTGGATTGTCTTATATCTTAGCGTCGCTGAAAGGGCGCCCGAGCAGCAGACAGCGCACAATCTCGAAATTGAACGCAGCGTGCTTCGGGCGATCGATCGCGAATGCGCTCCGTGGAAGAGCGATAGCGCCCAGTTCGCCGACTGCGGCGAAGCGTTTCGAGTGTATGAGAAGTGCGAGGTAGCGCGGCCCCGCATGCTTGATCGTGAGGGTGAGAGCAGAATAAGTGACGCAGGAGTTGTCTGCGAGCATCCGGTCTATAAGTTTCACGAACGAGAGCAGGCAGAGTTTGAGCAGGTCGAGCGGGGATCAGCCCAACGACAATAAGGGCAACCCGTTATGGCGCGCTTGGTGGGTTGGTCAACGACGCTCGAGGCTCTGGCGCTCCGGCTGCGCTGCTCGAAGTGCGGCAAGAAAGCCGCGGAAGTGGTGGCAGTCGCGAGGCCTCGGCCGCGGGGCGTACCGAAGAACCCGCACTAGGGCTTAGAGGAGCAACGCCAGGTCCATGCCCAGCGTGATGACAGCCAGGATGACGGCCGCACCCCAGACGAGCATGGCTGCGTAAGCGTCCCCGCTGTACCGGTTCTCGGGTCTGTCTGAAACCATGAGTAACGACGTCCTATCCACAAACTCGGCTCAGCATCACCACCTTCTTGTCAGAACGTTCGCTGGTGTTCACATTCTGTAGTGTGCATGGAGCGAGGACGCGCAAGTTTGCGATGCGCGTCACGGCGACCTGTCACGCTGCTCTGCGTGTGTGCTCCCGCTTCCGCACCGCCTGCAGCGCTTTCAGGGGATGCCCGACGCGCCGCCGCGGATCGCGCTAGCCGCAGCTCAGATGACAGACGTCCTGGCTGGCCGTGCGGGGAGCGAAACCCTCCCCGCACACCCGGCACACCGCCCAGCGGCGGCTCATGGCTTGCACTTGGAAAAGCGGGCGAAAGGCGAGGTAGCGATCGCCTCCTTGAGCGCCCGGCGCATGAGGAGTACGAGAGTAACTGCGTCCATTGAGCCGAATCCGCGGCGGAGCACCTCGTCCCATGTCGCCTCGAAGCCAGACCGCAGCGCGGTTGCGAAGAACCGCCTGGCCATCTCCTCAAGTTGGGCGAGGTAGCGCAGTCAAGCGCTACCCTTTAGAAGGCCGCGTGGCATCCCGAGTTGATCCGCACTTCGGGACATCGAAGATTCCCCGGCGCGTTCATATTGCGCGCCAAAGGGCGTGCAATGCCCAAACGAATATCCAAACGAGGGCGTACAGCAACCCCCAGGCGATTGCGAAGAAACCCGCGAGGACGGTAAACCTATAAGCGGTTCTAAGCACGGTGTTAAATAGTGCCGCCCATCCTTTCCCCGCACCGCGCGCTCGGTCACATCCGCAAGCCCTCTAGCGGTGATGTGATGCTCAATCACAGACGGTGTGTTCGTTGCCGTCCCGACTCGCTCACGTGATACCCGCCAGAATCAAACGTGAGCCCGTTAAACCGACATCCTTTCTGCTCTCGTGTTCCCCGGTCCTGCCGGTAAGCCGATCGACTATCACAACTGGCGCGCGCGGGTCTGGGCGCCGCTCCTGAAGAAGGCCGGCGTCACCGGCACGTTCCACACGCTGCGGCATTTCTTCGTCACGGCGCTCATTCAGTCGGGAGTCAACGCGAAGGTCGCGCAGTCACTCGCAGGGCATCACTCCGCGAGTTTCACGCTCGATCAGTACGCGGACGCGGTGCCGCAGCAGTTGGAAGAGGCCGGCGAGAAGGTGTCGACAGTGCTGCTCGAGGCGAGCGGTAGCATTTCGGTAGCAGACGCCAAACAGACCGAAGTTAGAAAGACGCAAGTCATTGAGATATCAAGCGCGCCCGGAGAGATTCGAACTCCCGACCCTCAGGTTCGAAGCCTGATGCTCTATCCAACTGAGCTACGGGCGCGGAGCGCGGATTCTACTATGCGCCCGCCAGTCGCCGAGATGGGTTAGGGCGCGGTGCGCGCCGCGGACGCCGCGCGCCGTTGCAGCAGCCGGTAGCCGACCGCCAGCAGCGCAAACCAGAACGGTGCGACGTACAGCGCAACGCGCGTGTCCGGGTCGCGCACCAGCATGGCCGTCACCAGCAGCAGGAACGCCAGCACCAGCCAGTTCGCCAGCGGCGCCCCCGGCATGCGGAACGGCGCCGCCGCCGCTGTGCCCGCCGCCACCGCGCGCCGATAGTTCGCGTGCGCCACCAGGATGATGCCCCAGGTCCACAGCGTGCCGATGAGCGCGATGCTGGTCACCATCGTGAATACCCGCTCCGGCACCAGGTAGTTCAGCGCCACCCCGAGCAGCATCACCGCGGCCGACAGGTGAATGGCGGTGGCTGGCACCTGGCGCGGGCTGAGCACGGCGAAGCTGCGCGGCGCCTGCCCGCGCTCGGCGAGCGACCACAGCATGCGACCGGTGCTGAAGAGTCCGCTGTTGCACGATGAGGCCGCCGCGGTGATGACCACGAGATTGATGACGCTCGCGGCGCCGGGGACGCCGAGTTTCCCAAACACGAACACGAACGGGCTTGTCCTGGGGTCAAGCTCGGTCCAGGGCACGAGCGACATGATCACCAGGAGTGCGCCCAGGTAGAAAATGAGGATGCGGGCGATGATGCCGTTGGTGGCCTTGGGCAGCACTACCGCGGGGTTCTCCGACTCGCCCGCGGTGACCCCGATCAACTCCACGCCCTCGTAGGCAAACATCACGATCTGCAGCACGAGCAGCACCGCGAGCATTCCGCCGGGCAGGAAGCCGCCGTGCGACCACAGGTTGGTGAAGCTCGCGGTGGCGCCGAGGGCTCCGACGTGGAACACGATGGTGCACAGCCCCACGGCGATCAGGGCGATGATGGTCACGACTTTGATGAGCGCGAACCAGAACTCGAGCTCGCCGAACACCCGCACCGCGAGCAGGTTCACGCCATAGAGCACCAGCAGGGCAATGAAGGGCGGAAGCCATTGCGGCACCCCGGGCAGCCAGTAGCGCACGTAGATGCCGATGGCGGTGATCTCCGCCATGACCGTGGTGACCCACGCGAACCAGTAGGACCACCCGGTCACGAAGCCCGGGAAGGGTCCGCAGAATTCGTCCGCGTAGGTGGCGAAGGAGCCGGCGACCGGGCGGTAGGTGAGCAGCTCCCCGAGAGCGCGCATGATGAAGAAGATGGCCACGCCGCCGACCGCGTAAGCGAGCAGCAGTCCCGGGCCGGCGCTGTGGATCGCCTTGGCGGAGCCAAGGAACAAGCCGACACCTATCGTTCCGCCGATCGCAATGAGCTGTATGTGACGGCTGCGCAGGTTGCGCGCCAGGTGGCCGGCGGCGGGCGACATGGAGGTCATCTCATAGCCCTTTCATTAATGGGCTGGCGGGCGGAGCGAGCAGGGCGTAACGGCGCCCCTCGGGCAGCTCGTAGCGTTGTGCGAGCTGCGCCGCTCCGCATGCCAGCAATTGCCCGGCGGTGCCGTCGCCGGGCGGTTGCAGAGGGTGGAAGCGCTCGAGCCAGTGCGTCAGTCGGCCGGGTGCATGGCCCGGCAGGAGCACCAGCACGCGCGCCTGCGGTCCCTGCGCGGTGAACCAGCGCGCCACGAGCTGGGCCGGGGCGCCGTCAGTGCCGCTCACCAGCGGGGTGAAGCGGGTGTCGAGTCCGTGATCGAGCATGGCGATCGTGGTCTCGTCGGGGTCGAGCAGCGCCAGCGGCTGGCGCGCGGTGTCGGCGTGGATGCGCCGCGCCAGTGCCGGCAGATCCTGCCAGCGATCGACGCTGGGCAGCGCTGCGAGCGCGGCCACTGAGACGGCCAGCGCGTAGCCGGCGTAGGCCCAGCCGCAACTCGCCAGCAGGTGGCCGCGTCGCTGCGCCCGGCTGCCGCCGCGCGCCGCGGCCGAGGCGATGACGATTACCGCGGCTGCCGCCGCCAGGCAGCGCGGTCGCGAACCGGCGCCGGCGGCCGCCAACACCACGAGCGCCGCGCCGACCAGCAGGGCGAAGGCGAGCACCAGCCAGCGCGTCAGGCGCAACAGCAGCACATCGAGCGCGCTGGGCGTCGCGCGTGCCTCGTGCGCCCACAGTCCGGTCAGCAGCCCGAAACCGAGCAGCGCCGGCGCCGCATAGATATCGCGCGCGGTGGCAGCCAGGGACAGCAGCATCAGGAACGGCAGGCTCGCAGCGAGCGCGAAGCGCCAGGGCGTTGCGGCGGGGCCGGTCGCGCGGGCGCGGCGGCCGGCGCGCACCAGCGCCGCTGCCACCAGCAGCGTCCACGGAAACAGATAGACCGGCAGCTCGAGGAAGTACTTGCCCGGCACATTGTGGTGCCCGGTGGTGTAGTCGAGTGCGCTGGGCGCCGCGATGCGGGTGAAGCGCCCCACCACGTTGTTCCACAACAGGGTGCGCAGCGCCTGCATGCCCGCGGCGGTGTGCGCAACCGCGACGAGCCATGGCCCGATGATGAACGCCTGCAGCGCGAAGCCTGCATAGAGCTCCCAGCAGCGCAGCTCCGACCAGCGCCGCTCCCAGGCGATGAGGGTGAGCAGCGCCAGCGCCGGAATCAGCCAGCCCGGAGCGCTCTTCGCCATGAAGCCCACGGCTGCGCCGGCATGCATGAGCGTGTAGCCGAGCGCCTTGCGCCAGCCACGCGCCGCGCGGTAGCCGTGCCAGGCACCGAGCAGCGCGAGCGCGCACCCGGCGAGCAGGCCGGCATCGGGCGCGAGCCAGATGCTCACGCGGTATGCGGTGAGCGCACTCAGCGCGACGAGCGCGCTGATGACGGCGGCGGCCCCGTCCGCCTGCAGGCCGAGCGCGAGCGCGCCGACGGCGAGCGCGGCGATCAGTGCGTACAGCAGATTCGGCGCACGCGCCGCGCCGGGCGAATCGCCCGCGAGCGCGATGGCGCCGCCCGACATCCAGTACGACAGCGGCGGTTTCTCGAGGAATGGCACGCCGGCGAGCAACGGCAGCGTATGGTCGCTCTGCAGACTCATGCGCCAGGCGATGTCGGCTTCACGGGGCTCATCCGGAGTCCACAGCGCGCGGCCGAACATGCCGATCAGCCACAGCGGCGCGAGCGCCAGCACGATCAGCACGGCCGCTGAGCGCGCAGGCGCGGACGAACGCGGCGTTGATATCAACAGCTCCCCTCGGGGTCGATGCCCGCAGGGGGCAATTATGCGCAGCTCACCCCTGCAGAGAGTAGCGGACGATGACACGCACGGCGCGGGCGTGCTCGGACCAGTGGGCAAATCCCTGGCATACCTGGCGCACGCCCGCCTCGGGGGCGCTTTCGGTGTACTTCTCCGCGAAGCGCGCCTGTCCGGACTCCTGCCCCGGCAGAAAGCGGCTCGTGCTCCAGGCGGCATCGGAGTCGGCGGCCCGGCTGAAGAGCGCCACCTCGGTAACCGAGGCGTTGCCGGGGAGGGTCGCGCACAGCGTCACCGCGTTCGCCTCGGCTTCGCTGCACCCGCTCACGGATGGCGCAGGTACGCCGCCGGCCGGCAGCGTGGTGGCACCCGGTATGGGGCTCAGCAGCGCCGGCCGGCATGCGGGCACGCTCGCCATGACCGCGACGCCCTCGGCGCCAATCCTGCGCAGTACGCCGTTCTCGATCTCGGCACGTTCGCTGCCGCGGGTGAGCTCGAGCTCGTTGGCGGTGCGGCTGAGCTCGGCCACGCGCGCCTGCAGCTCGCGTTGCATCACGCTCTGCGCCGCCCGCTCACCGTTGGTGAGCCACTGCGAGAGCGCAAAGCCCGACACGCCCGCCGCACCGACGACGACGACGAGAATGATCAGCTGCAGACGCTTCTTGCGCCGTGAGCCTCCGGCGGCGCTGCGACCCGCCGCCTCGCGCAGCAGGGCCGAGCGCAATTGCAGGAGCGACGCGGACAGCGTCGCGGTTCCCGCGATGATGGCAGCAAGGACTGAGTCGGACAGCAGCATAGGGTGCGCGGCGGCGGCAAGCTCGGTCGTCACGCTAGCACGGCGCCGTGCGACCGTTGCCGCGCTGCACGCCCGTCAACTGAAAAACGCGATGTGGATCACACGCCCGGTGTCGGCAGTTCGCGACGGGCGCGCGGCTCGCTGCAGTTGGCGGCCAGCCAGCGCTCGAGCGGGCTCGGGTCCACGTTCAGCAGATGCAGGCCGAGCTTGGAGCGGCGCCACAGGATGTCGGCGGCGCTGCGCGCGAATTCCACGCGACACAGGTACGCGGTCTCGCGCTCGTACAGCTGCGGCAGCAGCTCCTCGCCGAGCTGCGCGAGGCTGCCGGCGCCGTCGAGGACGTTCTCGATGCGCGTGCCGTAGGCGTGTGCGTAGCGCAGCCGCAGCGCCGGCGGCAGCCACGGGTAGCGCTGCTCGAGCGTGCCCAGGAACACCGCGAAGCTGCCCTGCGGCAGGTCGCCGCCGGGCAGCCGGGCGCGCGCCGTCCAGGGGGCGCCGCGCACCCCGAGCGGCTTGGCCAGCAGCGTCAGCGCATCCTCGGCGAGGCGGCGGTAGGTCGTGATCTTGCCGCCGAACACCGACAGCAGCGGCGCCGGATCGGCATCGAGCTCGAGCGCGTAGTCGCGCGTGACGCGCATCGGGTCGCGCGCGTCGTCGGCGAGCAGCGGTCTCACGCCCGAGTAACTCCACACTACCTCGTGGGGCGCCAGCTGCCGGCGGAAGTAGCGATTGGCGAGCGCGCACAGGTACGACACCTCGTCCGCGTCGATGGCGACGTGGCGCAGGTCGCCGCGGTAGTCGACGTCGGTAGTGCCGAGCAGCGTAAAGTCGTGCTCGTACGGAATGGCGAAGACGATGCGCCGGTCGTCGTTCTGGAAAATGTAGGCATAGTGGTGGCTGAACAGCCGCGGCACCACGATGTGACTGCCCTTTACCAGCCGCACCTGATCGCGGGCGCGCACCGGGGTCGCGTTGGCGACAAAGCTGCTGACCCACGGGCCGGCCGCGTTCACCACGGCGCGCGCCCGCACCGTGAAGTGTCCGCCGCCATCGCACAGCGTGGCGCTCCACCCCGGCGGCTGCGCGGTCAGGCGCTCGCAGCGTGCTCGGGTCAGGATGGTCGCGCCGTGCGCCTGGGCGTCGAGGGCATTCAGCACGACCAGCCGCGCATCATCCACCCAACCGTCCGAATACACGAAGCCGCGCTGATAGTCCCCCTGCAACGGCTCGCCGGCGACGTGGCTGCGCAGGTCGATGGCGCAGGAGGGCGCGAGGCGCCCACGGGTGGCGAGGTGGTCGTAGAGGAACAGTCCGGCGCGGATCATCCAGGCCGGACGCAGGTGCGCGGCGTGCGGCATGACGAACTGCAGCGGCCGCATGATGTGCGGGGCCGCGGCGAGCAGTACTTCGCGCTCCTGCAGCGCCTTGCGCACCAGGGCGAAGTGGAACTCTTCCAGGTAGCGCAGCCCGCCGTGGATCAGCTTGGTGCTCGCCGAGGAGGTGTGCGCGGCGAGGTCGTCCTGCTCGCACAGCAGCACCGACAGCCCGCGCCCGGCGGCGTCGCGCGCGATGCCGCTGCCGTTGACGCCCCCGCCAACGACCAGCAGATCTACGAGGCTGGCAGGTGCCGTTGCGGTCACGCCCGCCGCGGCGCGTGCCGGCCGTAGTAGTCGGGATAGTCCTCGGACAATCCCTTGAAGCGGCGGTGAATCCACAGGTACTGCTCGGGGACGAGCCGCACCTGCGCCTCGATCATGTGGTTGAAGCGCTCGGCATCCGCCGCCGGGGAATGGCTGGGGAAGTTCTCGAGCGGCGGGTGGATCACGGCGCGATACCCCTGCGCGCCCGGCAGGCGATAAAAGAAATACGGCAGCACCGGGGCGCCGGTGATGCCCGCCAGTCGCGAGGTGAGGGTGTTGGTGGCGGCGGGGATGCCGAACATGGGGACCATCTCCGCACCCTTCTTGCGGTAGCTCTGGTCGGGTGCGTACCAGACACACTCATTGTGCTTGAGCGCCGAGATGAATGCGCGGATGTCATCCCTGGGGATGGGATGTCCGCCGTAGCCGACCCGGAAGCGCCGCAGCGCGTACGCCAGCACTTCGTTCTTCGTATGCCGATACAGAAAGCCTACCGGGGCGACGAACAGCAGCGCGCGACCGGCCATCTCCATCGAGGTGAAGTGGGCGGTGAGCAGGATGACGCCGCGGTTGCGCGCCTGCGCGGCACGCAGGTGCTCGATGCCCTCGATGTGCAGCAGCTTCGTGAGCCGCGCCGGCGAGCTCCACCAGGCGAACGGAACCTCCAGCAGTGCTACCCCCAGGCTCGCGAAGTGTTCCCGGAGCAGCCGTGCGCGCTCCTGCGGCGACAACTCCGGCAGGCACAATTCGATATTACGGCGCGCGGTGCGCACGAAGCGGCTCGGCAGCGCGCGCAGCGCCGCCCCGAGCACGCGTCCGAGACGCACGATGGCGGCATAGGGGAGCAGCGCCACCAGACGCAGCACACCAAGCGCGGCCCACGTCAGCCAGTAACGCGGGGCGAGCAGGCGCAATTGCATGGGGACCCCCTCAAGGTCTTGCGTGCAGGCCGGCCTGATGCGGCGAGAATAACGCATTCGGGGCAACTGTGATCCAATGCCGCGGATGAGCCGCGCCGCGCGACGCTATCTCGAAGTGCGCCTTGAGGCCGCCGCCGTGCGACGCGGCGAGCGTGAGATCCTGCACGCGGTGAACTGGAGAATCCGCCCGGGAGAGCATTGGCTGCTCGCGGGCGCCAACGGTGCGGGCAAGACGCAGTTGCTGAAACTGGTGGCCGGCCTGGTGTGGCCCGTGCCCGCCGCGCGGCCGGTGCTGCAGTACCGGCTGGGGCGGCAAGCGGGCACCACGCCCTTCGGCTTCAAGGACGTGATTGCCTACCTCGGCGCGGAGCGGCAGGACAAGTATCAGCGCTACGGCTGGGACGTGAGTGCCGCGCGCATCGTCGGCACCGGCCTCTACCACAGCGACATCCCGCTCGATGCGCTCAGCGCCGCGGATCTGCGCCGCATCGGCGCGGTGCTCGCAGCTCTGGGCAGCGCGCATCTGTCGGCGCGCCCGCTGCTGTCGCTCTCCTACGGCGAACGGCGCATCGTGCTGCTGGCGCGGGCGCTGGTCGCACGGCCGCGGCTGCTACTGCTCGATGAGGTGCTGAACGGGCTCGACGCCGCAAGCCGCGGGCGCATCCTGCGCTGGCTGGCGCGCTCGACGCGCGCGCTGCCGTGGGTGCTCGCGACGCACCGCCTGGAGGACGTGCCGGCCGGGGCGACGCACGCGCTGCTCCTCGATCGCGGGCGGGTCGCCTACGCGGGAGCAGTGCGCCGCGCACCCCTGGCGCGCTGGCTGGGCACGCCCGCGCAGCGCGAACCTGCGCGGCCCCTGGCGGCGCGGCGCCAGCGGCGCGGCGCTCAGCGCCGCGGCCGCGTGCTGGTGAGACTGGTCAACGCGGCGGTGTACCTCGAGCAGCGCCGCGTGCTCGCCGGCATTTCGCTCACCGTGCGCCGCGGGGACTGGTGGATCGTGCACGGGCCCAACGGGTCGGGCAAGACAACACTGGTGCGCACCCTGTATGGCGATCAGGGCGTCGCCGCCGGAGGCACGATCGAGCGCGCCGGCATCACACCCGGGGTTCCGCTGGAGAGCTTCAGGAAGCGCATCGGACTGGTCGCGCCGCATCTGCAGGCCGATTACCCGCGTGAGCTGAGCGTGGCCACGGTGGTGCAGTCGGGCAGGCACGCAAGCATCGGCCTGCAGGGCGCACCCTCGGCGGCCGACCGGGAAGCGGCGCGCGTGGCACTGGCGACGTTCGGTCTCACGCGGCTGGCGGCACGCACGCTCGCGGAGCTCTCCTACGGGCAGTCGCGCCGCGTGCTGTTCGCGCGCGCCTGGGTGAATGCACCGCCGCTGCTGCTGCTCGATGAGCCATTTGCGGGGCTCGACGCGCCGACCCGCCACAGCCTCACGCTGCGCCTCGCCGCGCACCGCGCCGCGCAGCGCGCGGTCGTGCTCACCACGCACCGTCCGGAGGAATGGGCCGGCTGCGCCACCCACGAGGTGCAACTGCGCGCCGGGCGCGCGCTGTATTGCGGACCGCTGCGGCCGCGTCCGGCGCGCGCCTGCCGGGATGGCGGAGCAAGGCCGTGAGCGCTTCGCCGCGGCGCCCGCAGCTTGCGCTCCTCGCCCTGGCGGTGCTCGCAGCCGTGGCGCTGCTCGGCGCCTTGAGCTGGTGGCGATCGTGGCATGGCGCGCGAGTTGCGGCGAGTGATGCGGCCTACGAGCCGCGCGAGCGGGTCCGCGGCGGCGATCAGCCGCCCGCGCCGCGGGTGGCGCCGGAGCTCGAGCAGCTCGAGCGCCCCGGGCTGGAAGCGGCGGCCGCCTATGCCGCCGCGCACGGCTCGCGCGCGCTGATCGTCAGCCGCCACGACCACATCGTCTTCGAGCGCTACTGGCAGGGCAGCAGCTTCGACACGCTTGCCGACGCGCAGTCCTTCACGCCGCTGCTCGCGGCGCTCACTGCTGGAGCGGCGATGTCGCACCGCCTGATCGGTTGGCCGGACGAGCCGGTGGGCGCCTTCATCGGCGAGTGGGCACAGGACCCGCGCGGTGCGATCACGGTGCGCAACCTCATGCAGATGTCGAGCGGACTTGCGCCGCCGCTTGCCGCCGGCGCCGAGCCGCTCGCGGCCGCGCTGCATGCGCCGCTCGCGGCAAAGCCTGGCACGCTGCGTGTGGCCCAGCCCGCCGATCCGCAGCTGCTCGCGCTCGTGGTCGAGCGCGCGACACGGCAGCGTTATGCGAGCTACCTGTCGCAGGCGCTGTGGCGACGCATCGGCGCGGCTGACGCGTGGCTGTGGCTCGACCGGCCCGGAGGCGCGGCGCACGCGGATTGCTGCATGATCGCGCGGCAGGGCGACTGGATCCGCATCGGCGAGCTGCTGCTGCGTGACGGCAACTATCGCGGCGCCGAAGTGATCCGCCCCGGCTGGGTGAAGCTGATGCGCGCGCCGTCCAGCGCCGATGCGCGCTATGGAGCCTACCTGCAGCTCGCCCTCGAGGGCCCGCCCGGCGCAGAGCCCTATGCCTCCCGCGACGTGTTCGTCGCCGGCGGTGGCGGCAACCGCCTGTGGCTGGTGCCATCGCTGCAGATCGCGATCCTGCGTACCGCCGCCGTTACGGTGCGCGACCCGCAATGGGACGACAGCCGCATCCCCAACCTGGTGATGCGCGCCGCGCGCGACTACGTACCCGCGCCGCCGCAGCCGGGTGACGTGTCCTCGCTGGTGCCCGGTCACTAGGTGACGCGGCCCGCGAACTTGCCCCGGCTCGCGGCGTTGTTCGTTTTCTGCGTGATCGACACGCTCGGGTTCGGCATCCTGATCCCGCTGGTGCCCTACATGGCCGACCGCTTCGGCGCCGCGCCGCAGTTCATCACCCCGCTCCTCGGCAGCTATTCGCTGTGCCAGCTGCTGGCGGCGCCGTGGTGGGGACGCCTGAGCGATCGTTACGGGCGCCGGCCGGTGCTCATGAGCAGTCTGTGCGGTGCCTGTCTGTCGTACCTGCTGCTCGCCGGCGCGCACAACATCTGGTGGCTGCTCGCCTCGCGCATGCTCGCCGGCTGCATGGCCGGCAACATTGCCGCAGCCTTCGCCTACGCCTCCGACGTCAGCGCGCCGGAGAAGCGCGCCGCGACGCTCGGCCTGGTGGGCGCGGCCATCGGCATCGGCTTCACACTCGGGCCGCCGCTCGGCGGGCTGCTGGCGGGGAAGGATCCGCACACCGCGAACTTCACCGTGCCGGCGCTGGTGTCGGTGTGCACCAGCCTGAGCGCCATCATGCTGGTACGCTGGGTGCTGCCGGAAAGTCATGGCGCCGCGCAGCGGCGCGCGCCGGCCGATGGGCCGCGCAGCCGCTCGTGGCGCTTGTTGCACGAGCGCCCGGCGCTCGCACTGCTCGCCGCGTCCACGCTGGTGGTGACCTACTCGCAGTCGATCCTCGAGTCGATCTTCGCGATCTGGGCCCTGCACCGCTACGGCTTCGGGCCGCGCACGGTCGGCTTGCTGTTGTTCGCCATCGCGCTGCCGGCGCTGCTCATGCAGGGCGGGGTGGTGCGGCTGCTCGCCCCGCGCGTGGGCGAAGCACGGCTGGCGAGCGCGGGGGCGCTGCTCTACGTTGCCGGCCTGGTCACGCTCGGCTGTGCGGCGGTGTTCCCGGGGACGGTGATCGGGCTGCTGCTGTGCGGAATCGGGCTCGGTGCCTACAACCCGAGCGCCGCGGCGCTCGCCTCCCGGCAGTCAGGCCCGCACGAGCGCGGCGCGGTGCTCGGCACCTACGCGGCGAGCGCCAGCCTCGCGCGCGTGCTGGGTCCTTTCACTTCGGGTTTCCTGTACGTCGCGTTCGGCCCGTCGGCGCCGTTCCTGGTCGGCGCGTGCGTGACCCTGCCGGCGGCGTGGCTGGTGCGCAGGGCACGCCGCGCCGCGGCGTAAGGTCTTCACGGCGCCGCGGCGGCCGGGCTCAGCGCCACCTCGACTGTGCCCTCCACCACGCGCAGCGTGTGCACCCGCAGCGGCGCGATCGCGGGAGGTCCGAGGACGCGTCCGTCGCGGATATCGAAACAGGCGCCGTGCAGCGGGCACACCAGGCGCGTCGCCCGCAGCCGCCCCTCGCACAGGCGCGCGTGCGCATGGGTGCAGATGTTGTCGAGTGCGAATACGCCTTCGCGCGTGTGGCACACGACGATCTCGTGATCGCCGAGCATGCAGGCGCGCATGCTTCCGGGCGCGAGCTCGCTGAGCTTCAGGACCGCGGTGAATTGCGCCACGGCGCCCTTAGAGCACAATCTCGGTCTGGAAGATCGACACCGCCTGGCCGCTGATCCACACCCCGGCCACATCATCGCCGGTGAACTCCAGCTCCACCTCGACGCGCCCGGGCCGATGCAGCGAGTGCCCCTGGACTCCGGAGAAGCGCGCACGCTCGCCGGCGCGCGCCAGCAGGCCGAGCCGTGCCAGATACGCCCCGAGCAGCCCGTGAGCGTTGCCGCTCACCGGATCCTCGGCGATGCCGAGCGCCGGACAGAACATCCGCGACTCGGTGAGGTGATCGGCTGCGTCCGGGGTCAGGGTGAAGACGAAGTAGCCGGCGGCGCCGATCTGTGCCGACAGCGTGGTGAGACGCGCCAGATCGGGTTTCAGGTGCTTCAGCGGTTCCGGGCCGCGTACGCCGATCAGCAGCCGCGTGCCGACCGCGCCCACGATGCGCAGTGGAATGCGCGTGTCGAGGCTCTCGGTGGCGAGCGCCAGCGCGTCGAGCACCGCGAGGCGCTCGCGGTCGTTGAGCTCGCGCCCGAGCGGCGGCGGGCTGCGGCGGATGGCGATGCGCCGGTCCTCGTCGCTGCCGCGCACCTCGATATCGACGATGCCGGCCTTGGATTTCTGGCGTTGCCAGCGCGGCGCATCGTGCCGCCGCGACAGCACGTACTGCGCCGCGACGGTGGCGTGACCGACGAAGCCGGCCTCGCTGCGCGGCGTGAAGAAGCGGGCACGCACGCTGTGATCGTCGGCGTCGGGCGCGAGAATGAAGGCGGTCTCCGCATTGTTCAGCTCGCGCGCGATGGCGAGCATTTGCGCCTCGGAGAGCGCATCGGCGTTGAGCACCACGCCGGTAGGGTTGCCGGTGAACGGCTCGCGGGTGAAGGCATCGACCTGATGGACCTGGATCTTGCGCGTCATCTGCTGAAGTCCGCCAATTGCGCCCGGTACCCCATTCTAGCGCCGGGCACGATCATAGCCGCACCGGCGTGTAATACTGGCGCGCAGCTGCCGGCGGAGGCGACGGACATGGACATCGGGGTAGAGATCAGCCTGTATCCGCTGCACGCGGACTTCGTTCCCATCATTCGGGAGTTCCTCGAGCGGCTCAACCGCGTGCCGCGGCTGCGCATCGTGACCAACAGCATGAGCACGCAGGTGTTCGGCGCGTACGAGGAGGTGATGGCGGCGCTGCATCGTGAGCTGCGCACGACCTTCGAGGCGCTGGGGAGTCGTTCGGACAAGGCCGTGTTCGTGATGAAGGTGCTCGGACCCCTGTCGGCGGCCTGAAGCGCACCGCCGGCACTGAGCTGGCGGCCCGCTGGGCGAAGCGGCAAACTAGCAGATCCCGGGCGCGTGCGCCTCGAACAATTCAAAGGGTCACCCAGGTTAACTGCATGGCGCTCTTGCGTGTCGTGGATCGTGACGGAGTCGAGCACCAGGTGGACGCCCGGACGGGAATGAAGGTGATGGAGAACCTGCGCGAGCTCGACTACGGCGTGGCGGCCATCTGCGGTGGCATGTGCTCCTGCGCCACCTGCCACGTGTACGTCGATGCGGGCTGGCTGGCGCGTCTGCCGGCGATGATGTCGGACGAGCGCGAGCTGCTGTCGGAGCTCACGCACTACCGCGAGAACTCGCGCCTTTCCTGCCAGGTGGAATTTACCGCGGAGCTCGCCGGGCTGCGCGTGCAGATCGCGCCCGACGAGTAGCTGATGTCCGCACCCACCGTACAGGTCGAGACGCGCGGCGCGGTAGCGCTGGTGACGCTCAACCGTCCCGAGAGCGGCAACGCGCTCAACCTGCAGATGGCCATGGATCTGCTGGCCGCGGCCATGACCTGCGCGCGCAACGCCGCGGTGCGCGCGGTGGTGCTGAGCGGCGCGGGGCGCAACTTCTGCTTCGGCGGCGACCTGCGCGCCATGGCCTCGCGCGACGATGCCGGTGCCGACTACATCCGCGAGCTCACTACCTACCTGCACGCGGCCATATCGCACTTCGTGCGCATGGACCCGCCGGTGATCGCCGCGGTGAACGGCACTGCCGCCGGCGCGGGCGTGGGACTGGTGGCGATGGCCGACCTGGCGCTGTGTGCGCGCAGCTCGCGCTTCAACCTCGCCTATACCAACGCCGGGCTCACGCCCGACGCCGGTACCACCTTCCTGCTGCCGCGCACGCTGGGGACCAAGCGCACCATGGAGCTGCTGCTGCTCAACCGCTCGCTCCCCGCCGATGAGGCGCTGCTGTGGGGACTGGTGAACGAGGTGCTGCCCGATGAGCAGCTGCTCGGCCGCGCGCTGGAGTTGGCCGAGCAGCTGGCGCAGGGTGCGCGCGCCGCGCTGGGCGCCACCAAGCGGCTGATCGCGCACTCGCTCGGCGCGTTCGAGTCGCAGATGGTGCTCGAGAGCGAGACCATCGCCGCGCACGCGGTCAGTGCGGAAGGGGCCGAGGGCATCGGCGCATTCCTGGAGAAGCGCAAGCCGCGGTTTTCCGGCCCGCAATCGCGCTGAAGGCTGCCGCGGCGTCATGAGCTGGTTCTTCCTTGCGTTGCTGGCGGCGTTGGGCGTCATCGTAGCGCGCATCTACGTCAAGCTGCGCTCGGTCCGCCAGTCGCGCGCCGAGTCGTGGGACGAGCAGATCATCGGGCGGTTGCGCTCGCAGGGTTACGCGCCGTTCAACGACTACCGCGTGGATTTCTTCCTCGCCCTGCCGGACGAGGCGGCCTGCCAGGGAGCTCGTGCGCGGCTCGAGCCGGAATTCAGTGTCGACGTCAAGCCGCTGCCGAACGACCCCGAGCTCGCCTTCAGCCTGCACGCCACCAAGAGCATGCGCCTCATCGTGCCGGATATGCAGGAGGTGACCCGGCGCCTGACGGCGCTCGCCACCGAGCTCAGCGGGCGCTACGACGGCTGGGCGGCGTGAGTCAGCGCTTCTCGGTCTGGCGCCGCACGGCTTCGGCGGCCGCCGCGATGGCGGCCGGGTCGCCGAGATAGCGGCTGCCGGTCGGCCTGAGCGCCGCGTCGAGCTCGTACAGCAACGGCACCCCGGTCGGAATGTTGAGCCCGACGATGTCCTGCTCGGAAACCTCGTCGAGCATCTTCACCATGGCCCGCAGGCTGTTGCCGTGCGCCACCACCATGACATTGCGTCCGCAGCGCAGCTCCGGAGCGATGCGCGCGTGCCAGCAGGGCAGCACGCGGGCGAGCGTGTCCTTGAGGGATTCGGCGGCCGGCAGCTCGCGCGGGTCAACCTGCGCGTAGCGAGGGTCGCAGCGTGGATGGCGCGGGTCATCCGCGGCCAGCGGCGGCGGCGGCATGTCGTAACTGCGCCGCCAGATCTGCACCTGCGCCTCGCCGTGCGCCGCCACCGTCTGCGCCTTGTTGAGGCCCTGCAACGCGCCATAGTGCCGTTCGTTCAGCCGCCAGCTGCGCTCCACCGGGATCCACATGCGGTCCATCTCGTCGAGCATGATCCATAGCGTGCGGATCGCGCGCTTCAGCACCGAGGTGAAGGCGATGTCCACCGCCAACTGCTGCCCCAGCAGCTCACGCCCGGCCTGGGCCGCCTCGCTGCGGCCGGCGGCCGCAAGGTCCACGTCGGTCCAGCCGGTGAACAGGTTCTCGACGTTCCAGACGCTCTGGCCGTGGCGGACCAGGATCAGTTTACCGACCATGGTCAGCCGGCGAGCTTGCGGACCGCCTCGACACCGACGGTCAGCGTGGCAAAGTCACCCGCGCCGGCGGCGCGCATGTCTGCGAGGGTGCGCTGCCAGTGGGCGAGGTCCTTGCCGGCGGTCGCGACCCAGGCGTTGACGCGCGCCTGCGCGCTGCCGCGGTCGCGCCGCGCGAGTACCCGCTCGGTGAGCCGGCGGTGCACCCGCAGCGCCGCATCGCGCAGTCCGGTGCGGGCGATCGCCTGCCACGGGCCGTCGACGGCGAGCTTCTCGATGCGCGCCCGCAGCCAGTCGAAGCCGATCCGCGTGCCCACCTCGAAATACACGCGCGCGGTCTCGACGACACTCACCCGATGGCTGGCCGCGATCTCCACGATGTCGAGCGCGGCATTGAGCGCCTCGAGGCTCGCGATGTGCGTCGCCAGCGGCGGCGGCAGCCCCGCGGTGCCGTAGTGCTTGCAGCCTTCCGCGAAGCGCTCGAGCTCCGCACCGGTCACCAGCCCGGCGATCTCCGCCTGCAGCTGCCGTACGCCGGCACCGAACTCACGCACCGCGGCGTCGACCTGCAGTCCGCGGCTGCGCGCGGTGAGCAGCCAGTAGGTGGCGTGCCGCAGCAGGCGGCTCGTCTGGAAGGCGGCCTCGTACTGCAGTTTCGCCGGAATCATGTTGTCGAGCGCCTCGATCCGCTCCCACACCTCGCGCATCGCGAAGATCTCGCGGGCGGCGGTGTAGGCGCGCGCGATCTGCGCCGGCTCCGCGGCCAGATCCTCCTGCGCCCGCGGCACGAAGTTCGGGCCCATGCGGTTCACCAGGCTGTTGGTGGTCGCAGTGGCGATGATCTCGCGCCGCAGGCGGTGACGGCTGATGGCGCGCGGGAAACGCTCGCGCACCGGCGCCGGGAAGTAGCGCTCGAGCTCGGTCGACAGGTACGGATCCTCCGGCACGTCGGAGGCCAGCAGGTGCTTGTAGAGCCAGATCTTGCTGTAGGCGAGAAGGATGGCGAGCTCCGGACGGGTGAGGCCGGCGCCGTTCTTGCGCCGCTCGGCGATCTCATCGTCGCTCGGCAGGAATTCGAGCGCGCGGTTGAGGTCGCCGGAGCGCTCCAGCGCGCGGATGAGATGCTGGAATTCCGGCAGCCGTGCCGCCGCCTGCAGCGCGAGCGTGCTGATCGCCTGGCCCTGCAGGTAGTTGTTGCGCAGTACCAGCGCCGCCACCTCCGCGGTCATGCGCACCAGCAGCCGGTTGCGGTCGGCCTGGGTCAGGCGCCGTTCGGCCACCAGCGGGTTCAGCAGGATCTTGATGTTGACTTCCACGTCGGAGGTGTTCACTCCGGCGGAGTTATCGATGAAGTCGGTATTGAGGCGACCGCCGCCGAGGGCGTACTCGATACGGCCGCGCTGGGTCAAGCCGAGATTGCCGCCTTCGCCGACCACTTTGGCCTTGAGCTCGCGGCCATTGATGCGCAGCGCATCGTTGCCGCGATCGCCGACTTCGGCGTTGCGCTCACCACTCGCCTTCACGTAGGTGCCGATGCCGCCGTTCCACAGCAGATCCACCGGCAGGCGCAGAATGGCGCGGATGACGTCGTTGGGCGCAGCGCTCGGGGCGTCCAGCCCGAGCAGCGCGCGCGCTTCGCTGGAGAGCGGGATCGACTTCGCGGAGCGCGCGAAGATGCCGCCGCCGCGCGAGAGCTTCCTGCGGTCGTAGTCGTCCCAGCTCGAGCGCGGCAGCGCGAACATCCGTGCGCGTTCGGCAAAGCTCACCACCGTGTGCGGGTCCGGGTCGATGAAGATGTGGCGATGGTCGAATGCGGCCTGCAGGCGGATGTGCCGCGACAGCAGCATGCCGTTGCCGAAGACGTCCCCCGACATGTCGCCGACACCGGCCACCGTGAAATGCATCTTCTGCGTATCGATGCCCATCTCGCGGAAATGCCGCTTGACGCACTCCCACGCGCCGCGCGCGGTGATGCCCATCTTCTTGTGGTCGTAGCCGACGGAGCCGCCGGAAGCGAACGCGTCTCCGAGCCAGAAGCCGTAGTCGGCGGAGATGGCGTTGGCGATGTCGGAGAAGGTGGCGGTGCCCTTGTCGGCCGCCACCACGAGGTACGGGTCGTCGCCGTCGCGCCGCAGCACCTGCGGCGGCGGCACGATGCGCGCCGCGACGATGTTGTCGGTGAGGTCGAGCAGTGCGCGGATGAATGTCTGATAGCAGGCGACCACCTCGGTCTGCACCTCGTCGCGGCTGCCGGCGGCGGGCAGCCGCTTGGGCACGAAGCCGCCCTTGGCGCCGACCGGCACGATGACGGTGTTCTTGACGTTCTGCGCCTTCATGAGACCGAGGACCTCGGTACGGAAATCCTCGCGCCGGTCGGACCAGCGGATGCCGCCGCGCGCCACCTCGCCCATGCGCAGGTGTACTCCCTCGACGCGCGGACTGTAGACGAAGATCTCGAACTTCGGCTTCGGCAACGGCAGATCGGCAATCTTCGCCGGGTCGAGCTTGAAGCACAGGTAGCTCTTCGGCTCACCGTCCGCGCCGCGCTGGTAGTAGTTGGTGCGCAACGTCGCCTGCACCAGTGTCAGGTAGGCGCGCAGGATGCGGTCGTCGTCGAGGCTGCCGACGCCGTCGAGTGCGGTGCGGATCTGCGCGGTGATGGTGTCGGCGGCGCGCTCGGCGCCGCGCTCGCCGCGCCGCGCGCCGGCGGACGCCGGATCGAAGCGCGTCTCGAACAGGCGCACCACCAGTCGGGCGATCGCCGCATTGGCGGCCAGGGCGCGCTCCATGTACGCCTGGCTGAAGGGCACGCCGGTCTGCAGCAGGTACCGGCAGAAAGCCCGCAGCACCACGATCTGCCGCGGGCTGAGGTCGACAGCGAGCAGCAGCCGGTTGAAGCCGTCGTTCTCGACGGCGCCGCTCCAGGCGGCGGCGAATCCTTCGCGGAAGTTCTGCTCGACGCGGGCGATATCGAGGCCCAGGGCATCGCGATGCTCGAGCTCGAAGTCCTGGATCCAGGCCGCGCCGCCCTCGGGCCAGGCAAGCTGGTAGGGCCGCTCGGAAATCACCCGCAGGCCGAAATTCTCCAGCATCGGCAGCACGTCGGAGATCGGCACCGGCTCGGCGAGCCGCAGCATCCGCAGATGCACGCGTTGCGGCTTCTGCCCGGCCGGGCGGTGCAGGCGCAGTTGCAGGGCGCGCGGCTGCTGGCGCAGCCTCTCGAGGTCGGCGAGGTCGCCGAGGACCTCGGCGGGCGTCACGTCCTCCTGGTAGGCAAGCGGGAAGGCATGGCGGTAGCGGCTGGCGAGCGCCAGCCCGGCCGCCTCACCGCGCTCCTCGATGAGCACCGCGCACAGGCTGTCAGTCCAGGTGAGCGCGGCGGCGGCAATGCGCCGCTCGATGCCGGCGAAATCGGCCTTGTGAGGGCGGTTGGGGTCGGTACGCACCACGACGTGCAGGCGTGCGTGGCTGGCGCCGGAGATCTGCGCGTTGCTCTCGACGCTGGTACCGGCAAAGCCAGCGAGCGCGATGCGCTCGATGCGCTGGCGCACCTCGGTGTTGTAGCGGTCGCGCGGCACGTATACCAGGCAGGAGTAGAAGCGGTGATACGGGTCGCGGCGCACCAGCAGCCGCACGGTGCGCCGCTCATAGAGATTGACTACGCCGCGCACGATACGGATCAGATCCGCCACACCCGCCTGGAACAGCTCGTCGCGCGGGTAGGTCTCGAGCACGTTGAGCACTGCCTTGCCGTCGTGCCCGGCCGGATCGAGGCCGAAATGCTCGATGACGCGCTCGACCTTGTGCCGCAGAACCGGGATGTCGCGCGGGCTGCCGTGATAGGCGGTCGAGGTCCAAAGTCCCAGGAAGCGGTGCTCACCGTCCACGCGCCCGCGCGCATCGAAGCTCTTGACCCCGACGTAGTCGAGCAACTCCGGCCGATGCACGGTGGCGGTCGAGTTCGCCTTGGTGATGACCAGCAGTTCCGGCTCGCGCGCCCGCACGCGCACATCGCCGCGCAGCACCTTCACCGTCGGCCGGCTGCCACCGCGCCGCGGGCTGAGCAGACCGAGTCCGGAGCGCGCCTCCGGCAGCAAGCGGTCGGCCGTGCGCCCGCGCTCCAGGCGATAGTGCCGGTAGCCGAGGAACACGAAGTGCCGCGCTTCCATCCAGTCGAGCAGGTGCGCGCCCTCGCTCACTTCCTGCGCCGGCAGCGGCGGCGGATCGCTCTCCAGGCGCGTGATGATCTCGCGCACCCGCGCGCGCATCGCGCGCCAGTCGCTCACCGCGAGGCGCACGTCGGTGAGCGTGACCTCCAGGTCCTGCTGCAGCTTCTGCAACTGGGCGGCGTCGGTGACGCGGTCGATCTCGTAGAGCTGCCAGGACTCCGCATGCGTCGCCTCGGCGCCGTTGCTGCCGAGGTCGAGCAGCGTGCCGCTGCGATCGCGGCGCACCTGCAGCACCGGGTGCACGACCAGGTGCACCGCCAGCTCGGCGCGGCCGAAGGCCATGCCGAGGGAGTCGACCAGGAAGGGCATGTCGTCGGTGACCGTGAGCACCAGCGTGTGCGCGGACTCGAAGCCGTCCGCGCGCGCCTCGGGATTGAAGACCCTCACCAGCGAGCGGCCGGGGCGGCGGTGGGTGCCGAACGACAGATGCGCCAGCGCCGCGCCCGCCAGCTGGCGCGGCGCGCGTGCCGCCAGATCCTCTTCCGCCACGCCGTGAAAGTATGCCCGCAGGAAGCGCTGCTTCAGCCGCTGCCGGCCGCCGCGGCCGGCAGCCGCAGCGCGGGCAATGCGCCCGATCAGCGCCACGCGCGCCGCGGGTATGCTGTGCAGCAGACGGCTATCTTCAACGGCAACTGGCGCGTGCATGCCGATCATCCTGCCGGACACCACGGCGGTGTCGCGTGCGCGTGGCGCATATTGTGCAATCGAACGCCGCCGCAGCCCTCATGCTGCGGGCGCGCGATTATACATGCGGGCGGTTACGGCCCGCCTGCGCCACGCCGGCAGGTCCTGCGGCGCCAAGGCCGGCACGGCGGCGCGGCTATAATGATTGCCCGCGCAACGACTTTGGCGACGGCGCACCCGGGAGCTTGCGATGAGCGACCTGCACGACAATCCGATGGGCACGGACGGGTTCGAATTCGTCGAATACACCGCGCCCGATCCGCAGCTGCTGCGCTTGCTGTTCGAGCGGCTCGGCTTTCCGGTGGTGGCGCGCCACCGCTCGAAGAACGTCACCCTGCACGCCCAGGGCGGGATCAATTTCATCATCAATGCGGAGGCCGACTCCTTCGCCCAGGCGTTCGCGCGGCTGCACGGACCGTCCGCCTGTGCCATGGCATTCCGCGTGCGCGACGCTGCCCGCGCCTACAGCCGCGCCCTGACGCTGGGCGCGAAGCCCGGTCCGCAGAGCGCCGGTCCCATGGAGCTGAACATCCCCTGCATCGAGGGTATCGGCGGCTCGCTCATCTACCTGGTCGATCTGTACGGCGAGCGCTCGATCTACGACGTGGATTTCCGCCCGGTAGCCGCGCCGGCGGTGACCGAGAGCCCCGGGCTCTCACTGATCGATCATCTCACGCACAACGTCGGCCGCGGCCGCATGGACGTATGGGCGGGCTTCTACCAGAAGCTGTTCAACTTCCGCGAGATCCGCTACTTCGACATCGAAGGCAAGCACACCGGACTGCTGTCGCGCGCCATGACCAGTCCCTGCGACAAGATCCGCATTCCGATCAACGAGTCGCAGGACGACAAGAGCCAGATCGAGGAGTACCTGCGCGAATATCATGGCGAGGGTATCCAGCACATCGCGCTCGCCACTGCGGACATCTACCGTACGGTGGATGTGCTGCGCAGCCATGGCGTTGCCTTCCAGGACACGCCCGACACCTACTACGATGCGGTGAGCACCCGCGTGCCGGATTCCGGCGAGTCGCTCGAGGCGCTGCGCTCGCGGCGCATCCTCATCGACGGCAATCCGGCGAAGGGCGAGGGTGTGCTGCTGCAGATCTTCACCCGCAACGTCATCGGGCCGATCTTCTTCGAGATCATCCAGCGCAAGGGCAATCAGGGCTTCGGTGAGGGCAACTTCCGCGCCCTGTTCGAATCGATCGAGCAGGACCAGATCCGCCGCGGGGTGTTGTAGTCACGGTTTGTGCTCGCGCGCGAGGTACTCCTCGCTCTGCATCTCGGTCAGGCGGCTCGCGGTGCGCGCAAACAGCGCGCCGAGCCGTGTGCCACGGTAAAGCGCCTGCGGTGCAGCCGCCGCCGACAGCACCAGGTTCACGTTGCGGTCGTAGAGCTCATCGACCAGTGCGATGAAGCGGCGCGCCTCGTCCTCGTGCGCGGCGTCGAACACCGGCACCTGTGATAGCAGCAGCGACTGGTATTCGCGGGCGATCTCGATGTAGTCCTCGGGGCTGCGGGGGCCGCCGCACAGTGCCGCAAAGTCGAACCACACCACGCCGGGCGCCACGCGGATCACCTCGATCGCGCGTGCGGCGACCTCGATGCGACCGCCGCCCGCGGAGCTGCTGCCCGCGAGCTGCTCGAACAGCGCCGCCAGGCGCGCGGCGCTGTCGGGGGCGCCGGCCGGCAGGTACGTGCCGGCCGCGGTCAGCTGGCGCAGCCGGTAATCCGTATCGCCGCCGAGGCGCAGCACCTCAAGGTGCTGCTCGAGCAGGTCGATCGCCGGCACGAAGCGCTGGCGCTGCAGGCCATCGCGGTAGAGCTCGCGCGGCGCTAAGTTGGAGGTCGCCAGCAGCGTGACGCCGCGCCGCAACAGTCCGGCGAACAGCCCGCCGAGGATCATGGCATCGGCGATGTCGGCGACGTACAGCTCGTCGAAGCACAGCACGCGCAGGTTCTGCGCCATGGCGCCCGCCACCGTGTCGAGCGGATAGCGCTGAGGCTCGAGAGCCGCCAGCCGCAGGTGTACTTCGTGCATGAAGCGGTGAAAGTGGCAGCGCCGCCCGACTCCGGGCGGCAGGCTCGAGTAGAACAGGTCCATGAGGAAGGTCTTGCCGCGCCCCACGCCGCCCCACAGGTACAGACCGGTGCGTGCGCGCGGCGCACGGCGGCGCGCGAATGCTGCGACCCAGCGCGGCAGGTGCGGCAGCGGGGCGCTCAGGACGCGTGTGCGCAGTTCCTCGAGCCGCGCCAGCGCGGCGAGCTGCGCGGGGTCGCGCTGCAGGTGGCGCGCGGCGAGCTGGCTCTGGTAGCGCTGCCGCAGCTCCTGTGCTGCCGCGGCGCTCTCGGGTGCGTCGCTCACGCGCCGTCAGAACTTGAGGTCGGGCAGATCGCGGAAGTGCTCGAGCGCCTGCGGATTGGCGAGCGCATCCACGTTCTTCACCGGCACGCCGTGGATGACGTTGCGCACCGCGAGCTCGGTGATCTTGCCCGACAGCGTACGCGGAATGTCCGGCACGGCGATGATCTTGGCGGGTACATGCCGCGCGGTGGTATGCGCGCGGATGGTGGCACGCAGCTCCTTCTTCAACGCCTCGTCCAGCCTCACCTCCGGCTGCAGCCGCACGAACAGCACCACGCGCACGTCGCCCTGCCAGTCCTGCCCGACCGCAAGCGCCTCGGCGACCTGCGACAGACTTTCCACCGCCGAATAGATCTCGGCGGTGCCGATGCGCACGCCGCCCGGGTTGAGGACCGCATCCGAGCGGCCATAGATCACCAACCCGTCGTGCGCGGTGATCGCCGCGTAATCGCCGTGATGCCACACGCCGGGGAAGCGCTCGAAGTAGGCGGCGCGGTAACGCTCGCCGCCCGGATCCTGCCAGAATCCGAGCGGCATCGACGGGAAGGGCGCAGTGCACACCAGCTCGCCGCGCTCACCGCGCAGCGGCCGGCCGGCCTCGTCGAAAATGTCCACCGCCATCCCGAGGCCGCGGCACTGGATCTCGCCGCGATACACCGGACGGATCGGACAGCCGAGTGCGAAGCAGGACACGATATCCGTGCCTCCCGAGATCGAGGCGAGCTGCAGGTCCGACTTCACGTTCTCGTAAACGTAGTCGAAACCCTCCGGCAGCAGCGGCGAGCCGGTGGACAGCACCGCACGCAGCGCGGTGAGGTCGACGGCCCGTGCCGCAACGAAGCCGCTCTTTTGCAGCGATGACAGGTACTTCGCGCTGGTGCCGAAGACGCTGATGCGCTCCTCCGCCGCCATCTGCCACAGCGAGCCGGGGCCGGGGTGAAAGGGGCTGCCGTCGTACAGCACCAGCGTGGCACCGGTCGCCAGCGCGCTCATCAGCCAGTTCCACATCATCCAGCCGCAGGTGGTGAAGTAGAACAGCCGGTCGCTGCGCCTGAGGTCGGTGTGCAGCAGGTGCTCCTTCTGGTGCTGCAGCAGTGTGCCCCCGGCGCCGTGCACGATGCACTTGGGCACACCGGTCGTGCCGGAGGAATAGAGGATGTACAGCGGATGATTGAAGGACTGGTCGACGGTGGCGAGCGCCGCGCCCGGCGTACCGAACTCCTGCCACAAGGTCGCGCGCGCCGCCGCAGCGCCGAGCGCGCCCAGCTGCGGCTGCGCCTCGACATAGGGGACCACCACCACGTGAGCGACGCTGCCGAGCTTCGCGAGCACCTCGGCCATCGGCTGCAGCGAGTCGAGTTTCTTGCCGGCGTAGAAATAGCCGTCGGCGGTGAACAGCACCTTGGGCGCGATCTGCCCGAAGCGGTCGAGCACCCCGTGCACACCGAAATCCGGCGAGCACGAGGACCAGATCGCCCCCAGGCTGGCGGTGGCGAGCATCGCGATCGCGGTTTCCGGCAGGTTGGGCAGGAAGCCGGCCACGCGATCACCGGCTGCCACGCCGGCGGCCCGCAGCCCGGCGGCGACGCGCGCGACCTCCGCCCGCAGCTCGCGATAGCACAGCGTGCGGCGCGTGCCGCGCTCGTTGCGGAACACCAGCGCTTCACTGCCGTCATCGTAGCGCAGCAGGTTGGCGGCGAAGTTCAGCCGGGCCGCGGGGAAGAAGCGCGCACCGGGCATGCGGCGCGGATTCTCGATCACCGGACCCTCGCCCCAGGTGGCGCGGATGTCGGCGAAGCGAGCCAGCTCGCTCCAGAACTCCTCCGGCGCGCTCAGCGACCAGGCATACACGTCCTCGTACGCCGTCAGCCGCGTGCCGCGGCGCGCATTCACGCAGCGCATGAACCGTGTCAGGTTGGCATCCGCGATGCGTGCCGCCGAGGGGCGCCAGAGTTCCGTCATGCTGCTACAACGACTGGTAGTTCGGTCCCGAGCCGCCCTCGGGCGTCGTCCAGGTGATGATGCCGTACGGGTCCTTGATGTCGCAGGCCTTGCAGTGCACGCAGTTGGCGGCGTTGATCTGCAGGCGCTGTCCGCCGTTGCCGTCGGCGACCATCTCGTAGACACCCGCCGGACAGAAGCGCTCGCACGGATGGCCGTATTCGCTGCCGCAGCGCTGCGCGCAGATCGTGGTGTCGGCCACCTTCAGGTGCACCGGCTGGTTTTCCTCGTGGGCATTGCCGGCGAAGAATACGAACGAGACGCGATCGCGCGGCGGCAGCGTGCGCTCCACCCAGTGGCGCTCGGGCGGGTGGAACTCGGCGAGCTTCTCCAGGCGCGACCAGTCGGCGCTGTTGGCGAGTGTCCAGGGAGATCTGCCGGCGGTGACAGTTTCCCAGGCCGCGTTCAGCAGTCCGACCCACAGGCCGCGTTTGAACGCGGGCTTGAAATTGCGCACCCGGTGCAGCTCCTGGCCGCCGGGAGAAGCGCGCCACCGGGCGTCGAAGCCGGCGCCGCTGCCGCTGTGCGCCAGGTGCTCGGCGGCGAGCGTGCCCGAGCGCAGCGCCTGGTGCACGCCCTTGATCTTGGCGAAGTTCAGGGTGCCGCCGGCATCGCCGACCAGGATCGCGCCTGGCATCTCCAGCGTGGGTGTCGACTGCCAGCCGCCGGCGGCGATGGCGCGCGCACCCGCCGAGACGATCTCCCCGCCCTCGAGCAGCCCCTTGACGCTCGGATGATGCTTGTACTGCTGGAACGCCTCGAACGGCGCCAGCCGCGGATCCTGGTAGTCGAGGCCGACGATGTAGCCGACGTAGACGCGGTCGTTGTCGAGATGATAGAGGAAGCTGCCGGCGTAGGTGCGCCGGTCCGCCGGCCAGCCGAGTCCGTGCTCGATGCGCCCCGGGCGCACCCGCCCGGCGGGCAGCTGCCACAGTTCCTTGTAGCCGAGCGCGAAGGTCTGCGGGCAGTGCCCGCGTGCCAGCTCGAATTTCGCGATGAGCTCCTTGGAGATCGAGCCGCGCGCGCCCTCGGCAAGCACGGTGAGCGGCGCATGGATGTCGACGCCCGGGGTGAAGTTCGCGCCGGGCTCACCGTCCTTCTGGCGCCCCATATCCCCGCTGCGCACCCCGCGCACTGCGCCGTGCTCGTCGAACAATGCCGCCGCGGCCGAGAAGCCGGCGAAGACCTCCACCCCCAGCGCCTCCGCGCGGGTGGCGAGCCAGGCGGTGAGCTGCCCGAGCGAGACGATGTAGTTGCCGTGGTTGTTGAACGGGGTCGAGTAGGTCATGGAGCGCGGCAACAGCCGCACCAGCCAGTCCGGTACCGTCCTGAAGGAGCCGCGCGGCGTGAGGATGCGGAAGTCGTCCTCGGTCGCAGGCACCTTCATGCCGGGGTATTCCTCGCGCCACCCGGGCAGCAGCTGCTCGAGCGGCCCGGGCTCGAGCACGCAGCCCGACAGTGCGTGCGCGCCCACCGCCGAGGCCTTTTCCAGCACGCACACCTGCAGCGCGGGCTTGAGCTGCTTCAGGCGGATCGCACAGGCGAGACCTGCGGGACCGGCGCCGACGATAACGATGTCATAGTTCATGACCTCGCGCTCGATGTTGGTGGATGCGCTGCTCGCTTCGCTCACGGGCGCACTACTTCGGCTGCATGCGGATCGCCCCATCGAGACGGATGGTCGTGCCGTTCAGCATCGGGATCTCGACCACGCTCGCTACCAGCCGGGCGAACTCCTCGGGCTTGCCGAGGCGCGCCGGAAAGGGCACCTGCGCGGCGAGCGAGGCCTGCACCTCGGGCGGCATGCCGTCCATCATCGGCGTGTGGAACAGGCCCGGCGCGATGGCGACGCAGCGGATGCCGAAGCGCGCCAGCTCGCGCGCGATCGGCAGCGCCATGCCCGCGACCGCAGCCTTGGTGGCGGAATAGGCGGCCTGCCCGATCTGCCCCTCGTAGGCCGCTACCGAGGAGGTGTGAATCAGCACTCCGCGCTCGCCGTCGTCCGCGGGGACGTTGTTCTGCATCAGTGCCGCCGCGGCCTTGTCGCACAGGAACGTGCCGATGAGATTGATGTGCACCACGCGGGTGAAGAATTCACCCGCCATGGGCCCGTTCTTGCCGAGCACGCGGCCGGAGCCGACGACGCCAGCGCAGTTCACCAGCAGGTTGAGGCCGCCAAGGTGCGCGTAAGCGGCATCCATGGCGGCGTTCACCTCCGCCTCCGAGGTCACGTCGCAGCGCAGGAACGTCGCGTGGGCGCCGAGTGTGCCGGCGGCGGTGCGACCCGGGCCCTCCTGCACGTCGAGCAGTGCCACCCTGCCGCCGGCGCCGGCCACATGGCGCGCCACCGCGAGGCCGAGACCGGAGGCGCCGCCGGTGATGACGGCGCGAGCGTCCTGGATCCGCATGTGCGCGCCGGCTACAGCATCTCGACCGCGAGCGCCACCGCTTCGCCGCCGCCGATGCACAGCGAGGCGATGCCGCGCTTGCCGCCGCGCCGCCGCAGCGTATGCAACAGCGTGGTGAGGATGCGCGCACCGGTGGCCCCGATCGGGTGGCCGAGCGCGCAGGCGCCGCCGTTGACGTTGACGCGCGCGTGATCGATATCGATGTCGCACATCGCCGCCATGGCGACCACCGCGAACGCCTCGTTGATCTCGTAGAGATCGGCATCGTGGGGCTTCCAGCCGAGCTGCGTCAGCACCTTGCGGATCGCGCCCACCGGGGCGGTGGTGAACCACTCCGGCTCGTGCGCGTGACTGGCGTAGCCCACCACCCGGGCGAGGGGCTTCAGGCCGCGCGCCGCGGCCGTCTGAGCGCTCATCACCACCAGGGCGGCTGCTCCGTCGGAGATCGACGAGGAGCTCGCCGCGGTCACGGTGCCTTCCTTGTTGAAGGCCGGCTTCATGCCGGCGATCTTGCTGATGTCGCAGGTGCCGGGGGTCTCGTCGCGGGTGATCACCGTCTCGCCCTTGCGTCCCTTGACCGTGAGCGGGGTGACTTCGCCGTCGAACTCACCCGCCTGCAGCGCGTGCTGGGCGCGCCGCACCGACTCGCCGGCGAACGCATCCTGCTGCGCGCGGGTGAAACCGTACTTGCTCGCGGTGCTGTCGGCGAAGTGGCCCATGGACTTGCCGTCGAACGGACTCTGCAGCCCGTCGCGCAGCATGTGGTCGATGACTTCGCCGTGACCCATGCGGTAGCCGCTGCGGGCCTTCGGCAGCACATACGGGGCATTGCTCATCGACTCGAGGCCGCCGGCGAGCACGATGTCGGCGCTGCCGGCGCGGATCTGATCGGCCGCCAGCATTACCGCCTTGAGCCCTGAGCCGCACATTTTATTGATGGTGGTGGCCGGAACCCCCTGGGGCACACCGGCGCCGAGCGCGGCCTGGCGCGCCGGAGCCTGGCCGAGGTTGGCCGCCAGCACGCAGCCCATGATCACCTCCTGCACGTCGCCGGGGAGGATGCCGGACGCCTCGAGCGCGCCGCGGGCGGCGGCGCTGCCGAGCTGCACGGCCGTGAGCGGGGAGAGCGCGCCGAGGAACGCGCCGAGGGGGGTACGCTGGGCGGATACGATGACGACTTCTGGACCGGACATGTGAGGCCTCGCTTTGATCTGAACGTCTTGATCAGCGCGCCAGTGCAGTGCGCGCCCGCCGCCGCAGCGGCGCGCGCGCGACGAGCCGGGAGGTGCTGCCGCGCGGACGCAGCCCCCCCTCGAACAGGGTGACGAATGCGGCGGCGATCTGCGCGCCGCTCAGCGAGCGGTCCTCGCGATACCAGTGCGCAATCCAGTTGAGCGCTCCGGCGAGGGCAAATGCGGTCATCTTCGGATCGCACGGCTCGATGGAGCCGTCCTGCACGCCCTCGCGCAGCAGGCGGCGGATGCCGTGATCGATCTCGGACTTCAGCGCCTTGATGTGGCGGCTCATTGCCGGGGGCAGATCCTGGTCCTCGGCCCGCACCATGCACCAGCCGAATTCGGCGGCCACCGCCTCGCCGTAGTGGCGCAGCACCGCGTTGAGGCGCTCGCGCGCCGGCGCCGCCAGCTGGCGCACGTCGCGGAACGCGGCGCGGATCTGCTCCACGCCCGCTACAAAGCACTCGAACAGCAGCTGCTCCTTGCTGGTCACGTAGTAGTAGACCGTGGGCTTGGTCACCTCCAGCCGCGCTGCGATGTCATCGAGCGAGGTATTGTGGTAACCCTTGCGGTTGAACTCGCGCGCCGCGGCGCGGATGACGGCATCGCGTTTGAGCTCGCGGTCGCGCAGGCGCTCGCGGCTCGCCCGCCAGGGGGAGCCGCCGCCCGGCGGCAGGGGTTTACCCGCGGCTGGCGGGCTGATGCGTCGATGGTTCATGGGCTAAGGGTATTATAGCGGTGCGCGCTGCCCGCCGGCGCGGTGCAGGCGGCGCAGGCGCGTTGACCGCGGTCGGAGCACTCTATGATACTGATGAGTAACGTATCTTACTCGCGGGTAAAGATGCGCGCCAGGCGCGGCCGCGACTTCATCCCGCAGGAAGTGAGCACATGAATGCCGGGCTCGAGCGCGGTGCGGCACTGCCGCATGGCGCGCAGGCGCTGACACGGCCGGTGCGGTTCGTGTCGGCCGCCTCGCTGTTCGACGGTCACGACGCGGCTATCAACATGATCCGCCGCCTGCTGCAGGGGCGCGGCGCGGAAGTGGTGCACCTCGGCCACAACCGCAGCGTCGCCGACATCGTGCGCGCCGCCATCGACGAGGACGCCGACGCCATCGCCGTCACCTCCTACCAGGGGGGCCATAACGAGTACTTCACCTACATGATCGACATGCTGCGCGAGCGCGGCTACGGCCACGTGCGCGTGGTGGTCGGCGGGGGTGGCACCATCGCCCCCGCCGAGATTGCCGCGCTCGAGGCCCAGGGGGTGGAGAAGATCTATACGCCCGAGGACGGCCGCCGCATGGGACTGGCCGGCATGATCGACGATGTGTTCGCGCGCGTGGCCGCAGTGCGCAAGCCCGCCTACGAGTTCCGTCCCCTCAATGCGCGCGACCACGGGCTGATCGCCCGCACCATCTCGGTGCTCGAGGGTGCCGACGGTGAGGACGACCAGGCGGACACGATCCGCCGGGCGCTGGCGCGCGCACGCCACAAGGTGCCGGTCATCGGCATCACCGGCACCGGCGGGGCCGGCAAGTCGAGTCTCAGCGACGAGCTGCTGGCGCGGCTGGTGCGGCACTTCCCGCGCGCGCAGGTCGCAGTCGTGGCGATGGACCCGACGCGCCGGCGCAGCGGCGGGGCGCTGCTCGGCGATCGCATCCGCATGAACAGCCTGGCGGCCGACAACATTTTCATGCGCTCGCTCGCCACGCGGCGGGCGCATCTTGCCACCTCGGCGGTGCTCAAGGAGGTGATCGCGCTGTACCGCGCGGCGCACTTCGACCTGGTGATCGTCGAGACCGCGGGCATCGGCCAGTCGGACACCGAGATCGTCGATCTGGTCGACCTGTCGCTGTACGTGATGACGGGCGAATACGGCGCCGCCAGCCAGCTCGAGAAGATCGACATGCTCGACTACGCCGACTTCATCGTGCTGAACAAGAGCGAGAAGCGCGGCGCCGAGGACAGCCTGCGCGACGTGAGGAAGCAGTGGCGGCGCAACCACCCCGAGCGCGCGCAGCTGCCGGACGCGCAGCTGCCGGTGTTTCCCACCATCGCCAGCCGCTTCAACGACCCGGGCGTGAATCGCCTGTTCGCCGCGCTGTGCGCGGCGCTCACCGAACGGCACATCGGCAATTCTTCCTGGAAACTCACCGACCCGGGGCCCACCGCACCGAGCGCGGCGGCGCCGCTCATTCCGGCGGCGCGCACCCGCTATCTCGCCGAGATCGCCCAGGCGGGGCGCGCCACGCGGGCGCGCATCGAATCGCAGGTGGAGGCGGCGCGGCGCGCCTTCGGCCTGTACGAGTCGCTCAAGGGGCTGCACGATGCGCCGCTGCCCGCGCCGCTCGAGCGCTACGCGCCGGAGGCGCTCGCCGACCGCGGGGCGGATGCCACGCGGCGCGAGCTGCGCGCCGCCTACCACCAGGCGCTCGATGCGGTCGGGGCGGAAGGCGTGGGCGAGCTCAAGGCCTGGCCGGCGCGCGTGCAGGCAGCGGCCCACCCGACCTACAGCTACCCGGTGCGCGAGCGGCTGGTGAAGGGGGAGAACTACACCGAGAGCCTGTCGCGCTCGCCGATCCCGAAGCTCGCGCTGCCGCGCTTTCGCGACTGGGGTGAGGTGCTGCATTTCCTCCTCACCGAGAACCTGCCGGGCTCCTACCCCTATACCGGCGGGGTGTATCCGTACCGCCGCGAGGAGGAGGATCCGACGCGCATGTTCGCCGGCGAGGGGCCGCCGGAGCGCACCAACCGCCGCTTCCACTACCTGGCGCACGGCCACGGGCCGCGCCTGTCGACGGCGTTCGACTCGACGACGCTCTACGGTGAGGACCCCGACACCCGTCCCGACGTCTATGGCCGCACCGGCAACTCCGGGGTGTCGGTGGCGACGCTCGATGACATGAAGAAGCTCTATTCCGGCTTCGATCTGTGTCAGCCGACCACCTCGGTGTCCATGACCATCAACGGCCCGGCGCCGATGATCCTGGCGATGTTCATGAACACCGCCATCGACCAGCAGGTCGAGCGCTATCTGCGCGGCAGCGGCGACTGGCCGGCCGCCGAGCAGCAGATCGCCGCCATCCATGCGGCCGCGGCGGCGCGCGGCGCGCCGCCGCCGGTCTACAAGGGGCCGCTGCCACCGCACCACGACGGCAGCGGACTGGCGCTGCTCGGGGTGAGCGGCGATCAGCTGCTGCCGCGCGAGACCTACGAGCGTATCCGCGAGCAGGCGCTGCAGGCGGTGCGCGGCACGGTGCAGGCGGACATCCTCAAGGAGGACCAGGCGCAGAACACCTGCATCTTCTCCACCGAGTTCGCGCTGCGCATGATGGGCGATGTGCAGCAGTACTTTATCGAGCGCCGCGTGCGCAACTTCTACTCCGTGTCGATCTCCGGCTATCACATCGCGGAAGCCGGCGCCAACCCGCTGTCACAACTCGCCTTCACGCTCGCCAACGGGTTCACCATCGTCGAGTACTACCTGGCGCGCGGCATGAAGATCGACGACTTCGCGCCCAACCTGTCGTTCTTCTTCTCCAACGGCATGGATCCGGAGTACGCGGTCATCGGCCGCGTGGCGCGGCGCATCTGGGCGCGCGCCATGCGCGAGCGCTACCACGCCGACGCGCGCAGCCAGATGCTCAAGTACCACGTGCAGACCTCGGGCCGCAGCCTGCACGCGCGCGAGATCTCCTTCAACGACATCCGTACCACGCTGCAGGCGCTGTACGCCCTGTTCGACAATTGCAACAGTCTGCATACCAACGCCTACGACGAGGCGCTCACCACGCCCACCGAGGAGAGCGTGCGCCGTGCGGTCGCGATCCAGCTGATCATCAACCGCGAGCTCGGTCTCAACAAGATCCAGAATCCCTGGCAGGGCTCGTTCGCCCTCGAGTACCTGACCGAGCTGGTGGAGGAGGCGGTCTACAAGGAATTCGAGGCGCTGTCCGAGCGCGGCGGGGTGCTCGGGGCGATGGAGACCATGTACCAGCGCAGCAAGATCCAGGAGGAGTCGCTGCACTACGAAACGCGCAAGCACGACGGCTCGTTGCCGCTGGTGGGAGTCAACACCTTCCTGTCGGGCGCCGATGCCGCCAGCGAGCACCAGGGTACGCACCTGATCCGCTCCAGCGAGGAGGAAAAACAGGACCAGGTCGCCGCGGTGCACGCCTTTCAGGCGCGCAATGCGCCGCGTGCGCCGGCGGCCCTCGCCGCGCTGCAGCAGTCGGCGGCCGCCGGCGGCAACGTGTTTGCCGAGCTCATGGAATGCGTCAAGGTCTGTTCGCTGGGGCAGATCTCGCAGGCGCTGTATCAGGTGGGCGGCCAGTATCGCCGCAACATGTGAGGTCGGGCTCGCCGAGCGCCGCCAGCATCGCGGTGCGCGCCCGCTCGCGCAGCACCGCAGCACAGCGCTCGCCGGCGTCCGCGGCCGGGGTGAGCGGCAACAGGATCTCCATTTCGATCGCTCCCGGCCGCGGCCAGCCCCCGCCCGGGCGCAGGGCGCGGCGCGTGCCGCGCACCACCGCGGGCACCAGCGCGCAGCCGGCGCGGCAGGCGGCGGCGAACGCGCCGCTGTGGAAGGCGAGCAGCCCGGGAGTGCGCGTGAAGGTGCCTTCGGGGAAGAACACCAGCGAGCCGCCTTCGCGGGCATTGCGCAGCATGCGCCGCGCGTCCACGGCACCACGCGCGCGGTTGAAGCGCTCCACGAACTGCGCGCCGAGCCGTCGCAGCAGCCCCCCGGCGAGCGGCACCACCGCCATCTCGCGCTTGATGACGAAGCCGAAGCGCGCCGGCAGGGCCGCGGTGAGCACGATGCCATCGAGGTAACTGGCGTGATTGCACACCACTACGCACTGTCCGGGCGGCAGGCGTTCGGCAAAGCGCACGCTGAGCGGCATGCCGGCGAGGGTGAGGAACGCGCGCGCCAGCGCGCGCGCGGCGCCGCGCCGCCAGCGCAGCCGCGGCAGCACCAGCAGCAGCGTCAGCGCGCAGATGCCGATGGCGACGAAGCACAGCAGCGCCCACAGCGCGTAGGCGGTGCGCGCCGGCGGCAGCACCAGGGTGCGCGGAACGAAGCGCTTCACGTTGGTTCGTCAGCCATGGGCGGGTGCGTGTGTGCTCACGAGGGGAAGTGTGAACCGGTTCTCTTTATGTTAATGCCGGGTTGCAGATGTGAAGGTGGTCACGTCGATCGCGGCCCCGCGCTCACCATACTGCGCTCAGCACATTACCGGGAAGGCGAGGCTCACCCCGTGCGCTGCGCAGTGCAGGCGCGCTGAGCCGAAGACTTCCAGCGAGACCGAAGATTTGTCCAATCCCGCCATCGCCGTGACCGCCAGCACCGACTCCGCAGATCCCGCGGTAGCGCGCTTCCTTGACGCAGTGTGGATGGAGCGCGGCCTGTCGCCCAACACGCTGGCGGCCTACCGCGCTGACCTTACGGCGCTCGCCCGCTGGCTCGCCGAGCGCAGTGTGCCGATCATGCGCACCTCGCGCGCGGACCTGCAGGATTTCATTGCCTGGCGGGTGCGTGCCGGGGCACGCCCGCGTTCCACCGCGCGGCAGCTGTCCAGTTTCCGCCGCTTCTTCCGCTTTTTTCTGCGCGAGGGCGTGATTCGCGAAGATCCCACCGCGCAGATCGCCATGCCGAAGATCGGCCGCTCGCTGCCGCGCTCGCTGACCGAGGAGGAAGTCGAGTCGCTGTTGTCGGCCCCGCTGCTGAGCGACCCGCTCGGCAACCGCGACCGCACCATGCTCGAGGTGCTGTATGCCACCGGGCTGCGGGTGTCGGAGCTGGTCAACCTGCGTCAGGGCCAGGTCAACCTCAACCAGGGCGTGATCCGCATCCTCGGCAAGGGCGACCGCGAGCGGCTCATTCCGCTCGGCGAGGAGGCGATGCGTGCGCTCAAGGAGTTCGCACGCGGCCCGCGCGGCGAGATCCTGCTCGAGCGGCAGACCGACTATCTGTTTCCCACGCGTCGCGGCGACCGCATGACACGCCAGGCCTTCTGGCACATCATCAAGCGCTACGCGCGCAAGGCCGGCATTGCCAAGGAGCTCTCGCCCCATACGCTGCGCCACGCCTTCGCCACCCACCTGCTCAACCACGGCGCTGACCTGCGCGTGGTGCAGATGCTGCTCGGGCACAGCGACCTGTCCACCACCCAGATCTATACGCACGTGGCGCGCGAGCGGCTGAAGGAGCTGCACGCCTTGCATCATCCGCGCGGCTGAACGCGCCGCGCGCTTCGCTGCGCCCCGCGCCCGTTCCCGCTCCGCCCCCGCCCATCCCGCGGCGCTGCCGCAAGGCCGTGATAAACTCGCCTGCGGCGGCGTGCGGTGCGCGCTGCAGCGAACCTTGCGCGCACCGGGCGGTCGAAATCCCACCGCAGAGCGGAAGTTCCCCATGGTGACCCGGAAGTTGGTGATGTTGCTGGCGCTGAGCGCCGTGGCGGGCAGCGTTCCCGCCCAGCAGACGCCGGCGAAGACCGACAAGACCGATCCGCGTGCCGAGCTCGCCACGCAGATCGGCGCGCGGTCCGATGAGCTGCGCGCCACGCCCATCAGCGGCATCTACGAGCTCACGCGCGGCTCGGACATCGCTTACGTCACTGCCGACGGTAAGTATGCCTTTACCGGCGACCTGATCGAGCTCAACGGCAACAACAATCTCACCGAGCAGCACAAACGCGAGCTGCGCGCCAAAGCGGTGGCCGCCTTCCCGGAAAGCGAGATGCTCATCTTCGGTCCCAGGGAGCCGAAGTACACCGTCACCGTCTTCACCGACGTCGATTGCCCCTACTGCCGCAAGCTGCACAGCCAGATCGCGGAGTACAACCGTTTGGGTGTGCGGGTACGTTACCTGCTGTACCCGCGCACCGGTCCCAACACCACTTCCTGGACCAAGGCCGAGCAGGTGTGGTGCTCGGCCGACCGCAACGACGCGCTCACGCGCGCCAAGCTCGGCCAGGAGCTCAAGGCCAAGCCGTGTGCCAACAACCCGGTGGCGCGCAGCTACGCACTCGGCAAGGACTTCGCGCTGGAGGGCACGCCCGCCATCATCATGGCGGACGGCGAGATGCTCCCGGGCTACGTGCCGCCCGACGTGCTGGTGGAGCATCTGAAGGGAACCCACCCCTGAGTGCGCCGGGGAGCGGGGCGAATTTCAGCGCTCGAGCAGCGGTAACTTGCCGGGCTTGCCCTCCCATTCCTTGGCGTCGGCGGGCGCGTCTTTCTTCTCCGTGATTACCGGCCATTGCTTGGCGAGCTCGGCATTCAACTGCTTGAACTGCTCCTGACCGGCGGGCAGCTCCTCCTCGGAAAAAATGGCCTCCACCGGGCATTCCGGCTCGCACAGCGTGCAGTCGATGCATTCCTCGGGGTCGATGGCGAGGAAGTTCGGTCCCTCGTGGAAGCAGTCGACCGGGCAGACCTCCACGCAGTCCATGTACTTGCACTTGATGCAGTTTTCGGTGACGACAAAAGTCATGCGCAATCCTGAGCCGCTTACCTGGCACGCCGGCGGCGGTGCTGTTGCGCACCGGCGGCGGGCGGGGCGCGCATTGTGCCATGAGGCCGGCGCGGGCGCTCAATCCGCGCCGCGCGAACGCCGCGCGAGCGCCGGGCGCGCCTCAGCGCCGGTCGATGGTGGCAAAGTGATGCGCCGCGCTCCCGGTAGCGCGGTCCTCGAGGTAGCGGCGCAGGGCAAAGTCGGTGCTCGGAAAGGCGATGTCGGCCCAGGGGATGTCGGCAGGTGACAGCAGCGCCACCTCCAGGCTCTCCTCGCCGACGCCGTAGCGGGCTTCCGGCAGCGTGGCGCGGAAGAACACGTGCACCTGCTGGGCATGCAGCACGTGCACCACCGCCAGCAGCGAGCCGATGACGACCGCCGCGTGTGCCTCCTCCTGCGATTCGCGCGCCGCGCCCTGCTGCAGCGTCTCGCCGTTCTCCATGAACCCGGCGGGCACCGTCCAGTAGCCGCGGCGCGGTTCGATGGCACGGCGGCACAGCAGGATTTTGCCGGCGTGCTCGGGCACGCAGCCCACCACCAGGCGCGGGTTCTGATAGTGGATGGTGCCGCAGGCGGCGCACACGTGCCGCGGCAGGTGATCGCCTTGCGGAACGGCGAGCTGCAGCGGCGCGCCGCATTGGGTACAGAATTTCATGAGCTGCGGCGAGGATACGGGCAGGTTCCGGGCTTGTCGACGCCGCTGCCCTGATCGGATGCGCGCATACGCGCGGCGTGCGCTCCCGCTATACAGCTCGTGCCCGAGGTCGGAGTCGAACCGACACGCTTTTAAGGGCGGCGGATTTTCCTGCCACTTCAGCTTGCGCTGCCCCGGGAGTACACGCTCTTCCGGGTTCGTGGTCTGGAGCACGCCTTCACCGTAGCCACGCGGCCGTAGGTGCCCGCCGTCTGCTCTCTACACCTTCCTTCGCACCGGCGAAGGCTTGGCTCGGCGTTAGCTCGGGCGGCAGCGCCCGGGCCTTCACCGAGTTTGACGGGCTTCACCCCGCGGATTTCTCCGCGAGGGCTCAAGTTGGTTGTCTGAGTCCGCTGCGTCTACCAATTCCGCCACTCGGGCATGCGGCCAGTATAAGCGCCCGGCGTCAGCGCCGCCTGCATGAGTGGGCGCGCGCGCCGCGCCGCCGTAGCGGCCGTGTAACATGCGCGCGTGCGCCGCCAGGACTTCGCCTACGAGCTGCCCGCCGAGTTGATCGCTCAGGAGCCCCCCGCCACCCGTTCGGCCGGCCGCCTGCTGGTGCTCGATGGGGCCACGGGCGCCATCGGCGACCGCGCGGTGCGCGAGCTGCCGCAGTGTCTGCAACCGGGCGACCTTTTGGTGCTGAACGATACCCGGGTCGTCGCCGCCCGGCTGCTCGGCACCAAGCCCTCCGGCGGCCGCGTGGAGATACTGCTGGAACGCGCCCTCGGGGGTCACGGGGCGCTGGTGCAGCTCGCGGCGAACAAGCCGATCCGCCCCGGGCTGGGAATCGCCACCGCCGGCGGACCGGTGCAGGTGCTGGCACGCGAGGGCGAGCTGTGGCACGTGGCATTGCCCGCGCCGGCGCTGGAATTCTTCGCCGGGTTCGGCGCCGTGCCGCTGCCGCCCTACATCCGCCGCGCGCCGGTGGCCGCCGACCGCGAGCGCTACCAGAGCATCTTCGCGCGCGAGCCGGGCGCGGTGGCGGCGCCGACCGCGAGCCTGCATTTCGATGCGCCGCTCATGGCGGCACTCGCCGCGCGCGGCGTGACGAGCACCTTCATCACGCTGCACGTCGGGGCGGGCACGTTTCAACCGCTGCGCAGCGACGACCTCGAAGGCCAGTTGCTGCATGCCGAGCGCGCCAGCGTCGGAGCGGCCGCCTGCGAGGCCATTGCCCGCACCCACGCGCACGGCGGCCGCGTGGTGGCGGTCGGCACGACCGTGGTGCGCGCGCTCGAGTCCGCGGCGGCTGCCGCGAGCGGCAGCGGCCCGGAGGCGGCGCTCGCGCCGAAGAACTCGCGCACTGCCCCAGCGCTCGCGCCGAAGAACTCGCGCACTGCCCCAGCGCTCGCGCCTTGGTCGGGAGAGACGCGGCTGTTCATCACCCCGGGTTTCCGCTTTCGGGTGAGCGAGCTGCTGCTGACGAATTTTCACCTGCCGGAGTCGACGCTGCTGATGCTGGCGTGCGCCTTCGCCGGGCAGAGTGCGGTGCTGGCCGCTTACCGCCACGCGGTGGCGGCGCGTTACCGCTTCTTCAGCTACGGCGACGCCATGCTGCTCACACGCGGAGCTGTTGATTGAACCCGCTGTTCAGCGTGCACGCCTGCGAGGGCGCCGCGCGCCTCGGGAGCATCGCCACCGCGCATGGGGTGGTCGAGACTCCGGCATTCATGCCGGTGGGCACCTACGGCACCGTGAAGGCGATGACCCCCGAAGAGCTCGAGGGGCTCGGCGCGCAGATCATTCTCAGCAACACCTTCCACCTGCTGCTGCGGCCGGGGCCGGAGATCATTGCCGCCCACGGCGGACTGCATCACTTCATGCACTGGGCACACCCGCTGCTCACCGATTCCGGCGGCTTCCAGGTCTTCAGCCTGCGCAGCCTGCGGCGCATCAGCGAGGAGGGGGTGCGCTTTCGCTCGCCGGTCGACGGGCGCGAGGTGCGCCTGACTCCCGAGGACTCGATGGACGTGCAGCGCGCGTTGCGCTCGGACATCGCCATGGCGCTCGATGACTGCACCGCGTATCCGGCGAGCGAGAGCGAGGCACGTGCCTCCATGGAGCGCTCCATGCGTTGGGCGGTGCGCAGCCACGCGCATTACTACCGCGGCGACGCGCCCGCGCCCGGCGGCCTGTTCGGCATCGTACAAGGTGGCATGCACGCGCCATTGCGGCTCGCCTCGCTGGAGGCGCTGCTGCGCCTGGAGTGGCCCGGCCTGGCCGTCGGCGGCCTGGCGGTGGGCGAAGCCGAGGAACAGCGGCTCGCGGTGCTCGAGTCGCTGACACCGCACATGCCGCCCGACCGGCCGCGCTATTTGATGGGAGTGGGCCGCCCCGAGGACATCGTGGCCGCCGTGCTGCGCGGCATCGACCTGTTCGACTGCGTGATGCCGACGCGCCACGCGCGCAACGGCCACCTGTTCACCGCCAGCGGTGTCATCAACATCCGCAACAGCGCCTGCGCCTCCGACCTCGGACCCATCGATGGCAGCTGCGACTGCTACACCTGCCGCAACTACAGCCGCGCCTACCTGCGCCACCTCGACCGCTGCAACGAGATCCTCGGCGCACGGCTCAACACCATCCATAACCTGCACTACTACATCGGCCTGATGCGTGCGCTGCGGCAGGCGATCGCCGCCGGCCACCTCGCGCCGTGGGCCCGGGATTTCCTCGCCGCCCGGCGCAGCGCCGACGCTGTGGCATAATGCCGCCCTTTTCGCCTCCCGGACCTAAGTTATGCACGGCTTGATCTCCGACGCCTGGGCGCAGAGCGCCCCGGGCGCACCCGGCGGACAGCTGCAGTTCGCGCTGCTGATGGCGGCGTTCATTGCGCTGTTCTATTTCATGCTCATCAGACCGCAGCAGCGGCGCGCCAAGGAGCACCAGGCACTGCTGTCGAAGCTGGCGGTGGGCGACGAGGTGGTCACCGGGGGCGGCCTGCTGGGACGGGTCACCGAGGTGGGCGACACCTTCGTCACCCTGGAGGTGGCCGACGGGGTGCGTGTCAAGGTCCAGAAGGTGCAGGTCACGCAGCTCATGCCCAAGGGCACGCTGAAGAGCGCCTGAGCGATGCTCGAATACCCGCGCTGGAAATACCTGCTGGTGGCGGCGGTGCTGCTGCTGGCGTTGCTGTTCGCGCTGCCGAACTTCTTCGGCGAGGATCCGGCGCTGCAGGCGGCGCGCAAGGATCACGCCGCGATCAGCGACACGGATGCGCGCGCGCTGGAGGGCTTCCTGCGCCAGCGCGGCGCGCACTTCGTCAGGAGCTATCTCGACAGCGGCCGCCTGATGGTGCGCTTTGCGAGCGTGGCCGATCAGCTGGCGGCGCGCGACGCCGTCAACGAGCAGTACCGGGGCACCTACATCACCGCGCTGTCGTTCGCGCCGCGCACCCCGGAGCTGCTGCGGGCGCTGGGGCTGCGGCCGATGCCGCTGGGTCTCGACCTGCGCGGCGGCCTCTACCTGCTGTACCAGGTGGACGTCAACGCCGCGGTCAGCCAGGCGCTCGAAGGCTACGCCCAGGATGCGCGCCGCGCACTGGCGGCCGCCAACATCCCGCTGAAGGACGTTGCCATCGCGGCGGTGGGCGCCGACCGTCCCAACGCGGTGCGCGTGGTGCTGCCGCCGGAGGCGGACGTCAACGCGGCCCGCAGTGCGCTGGGCACGACGTTCCAGGGACTCACCATCAGCACCGAGAGCCTCGCCAGCGGCGCGGCGATCACCGCCGCCATGAGCACCGCGCAGATCCGCGAGCGCCAGGACTACGCCATCCAGCAGAACATCACCACGCTGCGCAACCGCGTCAACGAGCTGGGCGTGTCGGAGCCGATCGTGCAGCGCCAGGGCGTCGACCGCATCAACGTGCAGCTGCCCGGCGTACAGAACTCCGCCGAGGTGAAAGACATCCTCGGCCGCGTGGCGACGCTCGAGTTCCGCCTCGAGGACATGCAGCACAAGCCGGTGGAGGCCGCGCAGACCGGCCGCGTGCCACTCGGCTCGAAGCTCTATACGCACACGCGCTTCGGGCATCCGGTGCTGCTGAAGCGCGAGGTGATCGCTACCGGTGACCAGCTCACTAACGCCACGACCAGCCAGTCGCAGGAAGGGCCGGCGGTGAACGTGCGGCTCGACGCGCGCGCCGGCGAGAACATGCTGCGCACCACCCGGGCGAACCTCAACAAGCGCATGGCGGTGGTGCTCATCGACAAGCGGCGCGAGACCAGCGAGGTCGAGGGCAAGAAGGTGGGGCACGAGGTGACCGACGAGGAGGTCATCAACGACGCCACCATCCGCGGGGTGTTCAGCAACAACTTCCAGATCACCGGACTGCAGGCGGGCGAGGCGCGCGAACTCGCGCTGCTGCTGCGCTCCGGATCGCTCGCGATACCGCTCTACCCGATCGAGGAGCGCGCGGTGGGTCCGAGCCTCGGGCGCGACAACATCGACAAAGGGGTGACGGCGCTGATCGTCGGCATGCTGGGCGTGTTCGTCTTCATGGCGATCTACTACAAGACCTTTGGCCTGGTCGCCGACCTGGTGCTGCTCGCCAACGTGGTGTTGCTCACCGCGCTGCTGTCGATGATGCGCGCCTCGCTGTCGCTGCCCGGCATCGCCGGCATCATCCTCACCGTCGGCATGGCGGTCGATGCCAACGTGCTGATCTACGAGCGCATCCGCGAGGAGCTGCGCAAGGGAGTCTCGCCGCAGGCCGCCATCCGCGCCGGCTTCGAGAAGGCCTTCTCCGCCATTGCCGACTCGAACGTCACCACGCTCATCGCCGGGGTGGTGCTGTGGGTGCTCGGCACCGGCCCGATCCGCGGCTTTGCCGTGGTGCTGACCCTCGGAGTCGTGACCTCGCTGTTCACCGCGCTGATGGGCAGTCGCGCGCTGCTGACACTCATGTACGGCGGCCGGCGCAAACTCGCGCGGCTGTCGATCTGAGCGCCGCCGCGTCGCCATACGCCAGGGGATCCGCCGTGGAATTCTTCAGCCACCAGACCAACTTCCCGTTCATGGCGACGCGCCGCGTGTGGTACGGGCTGTCGGCGCTGCTGATGATCGTGTCGCTGACCTCGTTCTTCACCCGCGGGCTGAACCTCGCCATCGACTTCACCGGCGGCGTGAGCGCCGAGGTGAGCTTCCCGCAGGCGGTCAACGTCGACACGGTGCGCGCGCGGCTGGCGGCGGCCGGCTTCCACGAGCCGCAGGTGCAGAATTTCGGCTCGGCGCGCGACATCGCCATCCGCCTGCCGCCGGATCCGCAGCAAAGCGCCGGTGCGATCCGCACCCGCCTGGAGGAGGCGCTGCGCGGCATCGACCCGCGCGCCCAGGTCGCGCAGCTCGAGGTGGTGGGGCCGCAGGTGGGTACCGAGCTCAAGATGAGCGCCATGTGGGCGCTGTTCTTCACGCTGCTCGGGATATTCCTGTACATCGCCTTTCGCTTCCACACCTGGCGGTTGTCGCTTGGTGCGATCCTGGCGGTGCTGCACGATCCGATCCTGGTGCTGGGGTTCTTCTCGCTGACGCAGATGTCGTTCGATCTGGCGGTGGTCGCGGCGATCCTCGCGGTCATCGGCTACTCGCTGAACGACACGGTGGTGGTGTTCGACCGTATCCGCGAGCGTTTCGAGACCAACCGGCGCTCGCCACCCGAAGTGGTGCTCGACCAGTCGATCAACCAGACGCTGTCGCGCACCATCATGACCAAGGAGGTCACCTCGATCGTGGTGGTGGCGCTGCTGTTCCTCGGCGGCCCGGTGCTCAAGGGCTTCTCGGCGGCGCTGCTGATCGGCATCATCGCCGGCACCTACTCCTCGATCTACATTTCCAGCGCCATTGCGCTCGATTGCGGCCTGACCGCCGAGCACGTGTTTCCGTCGGTGAAGAAGGCGGCGCTCGACCACCTGCCGTAGCCGCCGCGCGGGCCTTCAGAGCGCGCGGCGCCAGGTGCGCCGTCAGGCGTGGCTGTTGCGGCCGCCGCGCGCGACTTCAGGCAGTGCGCGGGATGGCGGCCGCACCGTTGGCGGCCTTGCGCACGCAGCTGTGGCGGTAGCCATAGAAGACGTAGATGAGGACACCCACCGCCGTCCAGATCACGAGCCGTGCCCAGGTCTCAGGTCCCAGCGATACCATCATCGCGCCGCAGACCAGGGCGCCGGCGATACAGGTGAACCACGGCCACGGCGTGCGGAACGGGCGGCGCAGGTCGGGGCGTGTCCGGCGCAGCACCAGCACGCCGATACACACAGTCACGAAGGCCGCGAGCGTGCCGATCGCGACCAGCTCTCCCAGGATCTTCACCGGGAACAGTCCGCCGACGACGGCGGCTGCCGTCCCGGTCACGATCGTGCCGGTCGAAGGGGTGCGAAAGCGCGGGTGCACGCGACCGAAGAACGGCGGCAGCAGCCCGTCGCGCGCCATGGCGAAGAAGATGCGCGCCTGCGCGATGGTCATCACCAGCATGACCGAGGTCATGCCGCACACCGCCCCGAGTTTCACCGGGATCCCGAGCCAGTGCAGCCCCGGGTACTTGTCGAGGGCGAGGGCCACGGGAGCCGACACATCGAGCTCCTTGTAGTTCACCATGCCGGTGAGCACCGCCGAGACGATGACGTAGAGGATGGTGCAGATGACCAGGCTGGTCAGAATCCCGATCGGCATGTCGCGCTGCGGGTTCTTGCTCTCCTGCGCGGCGGTCGAGATGGCATCGAAGCCGATGTAGGCGAAGAAGATCACGCCTGACGCCGCCATCACGCCGCTCCAGCCGAAGACTCCGCGCTCGCCCGTATTGGCTGGCACGAACGGGTGCCAGTTGGCGGTATTGATGTAACTGACGCCGAAGACTATGAACAGCACCACCACGGTCACCTTGATGGCGACGATGACCGAGTTGAACGCCGCCGATTGCCTGATGCCGATGTAGCAGATGGTGGCGATCGCGGCGACGATCAGTATGGCCGGCAGGTTGACGAGCGCCCCGGTGCGCACCCAGTGCAGTGCATCTGCGCCCTGGTCGAGCGGCGCCTTGGAGATCGCGCCGGGTATGTGCAGGTGCAGCTGGTCGAGCAGGCTGACGGCGTAGCCCGACCAGCCCACCGACACCGTGGCCACGGCGAACAGGTATTCCAGCACCAGATTCCAGCCGATGAACCAGGCGATGCCCTCGCCGAGCGTGGCATAGGAATAGGAATAGGCGCTGCCGGACACCGGGATCATGGCGGCGAATTCCGCGTAGCACAGCCCCGCGAAGGTGCAGCCGAGTCCGGCGACGATGAACGACAGCGGTAGCGCAGGACCGGCGTGGTTGGCGGCCGCGGTGCCGGTGAGCACGAAGATCCCGGTGCCGATGATGCCGCCGATGCCGAGCAGCGTGAGATGCGTGGCGTTGAGCGCGCGCCGCAGCTGGTTGCCGGTGGATTCCTGCTCGTGCAGTTCGGCGATTGACTTGGTCGCAAGAAGCTGGCTCGCCATGGGACCCCCGATTTTTCCCGCCGGACTCTACACAAGCGACCTCACGAAAGCGAGGCGCGGAGCGCGCACGCTGCGGCCGCGGCAACGCGCGTTGCCGCTAAGCGCGCAGCTCCGCCGGTACGTGCGGCGCCAGCAGCTCGAGCAGCGCCGCGTACACCTTCGGCGTGCCGGCGACGATGTGCCCCTGCTGTGCGTACTCCGCCCCGGTGAGCGTGCCGGTGCGGCCGCCGGCCTCCTGGATGAGAAGCGTCCCGGCGGCGGTGTCCCAGGGCGACAGCCCGATCTCCCAGAAGGCGTCGACGCGTCCGGCGGCGACATACGCCAGGTCGAGCGCCGCGGAGCCGGGGCGGCGCACACCCGCGGCCTGTTCCGTGACCGCCCTGAACATAAGCAGGTAGGCATCGAGATAGCGGATGTTGGCGCGGTAGGGGAAACCGGTGGCGACCAGGGCGCCCTCGAGCGTGCGCGCCTTGCTGACGCGCATGCGATGATTGTCGAGGTGCGCGCCCGCGCCGCGGCTGGCGGTGAACAGCTCCTGGCGCAGCGGATCGTAGATCACCGCGTGCTCGAGGCGCCCGCGGATCTGGCAGGCGATCGACACCGCGAACACCGGGAAGCCGTGCAGGAAATTGGTGGTGCCATCGAGCGGGTCGATGATCCACAGCGTGTCGTGCGTGCCGCTGCGGCCGCTCTCCTCGGCGAGAAATGCGTGCTGCGGGTGGTGGCGGCGGATGATGGCGATGATCTCCTGCTCGGCAGCACGGTCGACCTCGGTGACGAAATCGTTGCGTCCCTTGGAGGTGATGGTGAGCGACTCGAGCCGGTTCATGCTGCGGACGATGACTTCGCCGGCGCGGCGCGCGGCGCGCACGGCGATATTGAGAAGCGGCTGCACGGTCCTTAAGCTCACCTGTCGACCGGGACGACGCTTAGCGTAACAGATGGATTCTGCTGACATCCGCATTGTGCTGGTGGCGCCTTCGCATCCGGGCAACATCGGTGCGGTGGCGCGCGCCATGAAGAACATGGGGCTCGGCACGCTGCTGCTGGTGCGGCCGCGGGAGTTCCCCCACCCGGAGGCGACCGCGCGTGCCTCGGGTGCCGACGACGTGCTGGCGCGGGCGCGGGTGGTGCCGTCGCTCGAGGCGGCGCTCGCCGGCTGCGGCTACGTCGCCGCGACCACCGCGCGCGAGCGCGATCAGTACTTCCGCGTCGTCGACGTGCGCGCGGCGGCGGCACGCATCGTGGCCGAGGCGCAGCGCCGCCCGGCGGCGGTGGTGTTCGGTCCGGAGCGCACCGGCTTGAGCAACGAGGAGCTCGAGGCCGCGCACGCGCTGGTGCGCATTCCCGCCAGCGCCGCCTACGCCTCGCTCAATCTCGCCATGGCGGTGCAGCTGGTGGCGTACGAGCTGTTCCGCGCGCGCAGCGCCGCGGTCACGCGCGCGCCGACGGACGCCCCGCTCGCTACCGCGCAGGAGCTGGAGCGCCTGTACACGCACTTCGCGCAGGTGCTGGAGGAGATCGACTTCCGCGATCGTACCCAGAGCGGCACGCACCTCATGGCGCGCATCCGCCGCTTCCTGCAGCGCGCCGAGCTCGATGACAACGAGGTGCACATCCTGCGCGGCATACTGACGGCGGTGCAGAACCGGCGACGCCCGGCGGGCGGTGCGCAGTGAGCGGCGCACCGGTGTACCTCGACTACGCGGCCACGACGCCGGTGGATCCGCGCGTGGCGCAGGCCATGAGCCAGTGCCTCACGGCGGACGGCGACTTTGCCAATCCCTCCTCGACGCATGCCCCAGGCGCGCGCGCCGCCGCGCGCATCGAGCAGGCACGCGCGCAGGTCGCCGCCCTGGTGGGCGTGCAGCCCGAGGAGATCGTGTTCACCTCCGGTGCCACCGAATCGAACAATCTCGCTATCCTCGGCTGCGCGCGCGCCAATGCCGACCGCGGGCGCCACATCGTCACCGTGCGCACCGAGCACAAGTCGGTGCTCGATCCGTGCCGGCGCCTCGAGCGCGAGGGTTTCAGCGTCAGCTGGCTCACGCCGGCGCGCTCCGGCAGGCTCGACCCGGCGGCGTTCGCCGCGGCGCTGCGCGCCGATACGGTACTGGCCGCGGTCATGTACGCCAACAACGAGACCGGCGTACTGGAAGACCTGGCGGCACTCGGCACGCTGTGCCGCGCGCGCGGCATCGCGCTGCACAGCGACTGCGCGCAGGCGGCGGGCAAGGTACCTCTGGCGCTCGCGGCGCTGCCACTGGAATTCGCCTCGCTCACGGCACACAAGCTCTACGGGCCCAAGGGCATCGGCGCGCTCTACCTGCGGCGCAGCGCGCGCGGCCTGCTGCAGCCGCTGCTGTTCGGCGGCGGCCAGGAGCGCGGCTTGCGACCCGGGACGCTGCCGACCCACCAGATTGTGGGCTTCGGCGCCGCCTGCGAGCTGGCGCTGCGCGAGCTGCCCGCCGAGGGCCTGCGTCTCACCCAGCTCGCCGAGCGGCTGTGGCGGGGTCTGGCGGCCTGCGGCGGCGTGCACCTGAATGGCGGCGCGGTGCCGCGCCTGCCCGGGATCCTCAACGTGTCCTTCGAGGGGGTGCAGGGCGAGAGTCTCATCGCGGCGCTCGGGGAGCTGGCCGTCTCCACCGGGGCGGCCTGCAGTTCCGACTCGCCCGATCCTTCCTACGTGCTGCGCGCCCTGGGGCGCGACGTGCAGCTGGCGCAAAGCTCGTTACGCTTCAGCCTCGGCCGCTTTACGCAGGCGGACGAAATCGACCTCGCGATTACGGCCGTGCAGGGGGCGCTGATGCGCCTGCGGGCGCTGTCCCCCGCCGGCGGTGAGGAGCCGGGTGCCGCGGGGGACGCCTGGAGCGGTGCACGCGGTCGCGGTGAGCGGGTGATCAGCGGTGAAGCCGGTGCCGCCGGCCAGGACACCTGGATCCGCTTCGATCTGCTCATCGCCGGTGACATTGTGAAGGATGCACGTTTTAAGGCGTTTGCGTGCCCCCATACTATGGAGGTAGCCGCCTGGCTTTGCGGCGAGCTGCGCGGGCGGAGGGCGCGAGAGCTGATCCCCGGCGCGCCGGCGGAATGGGCCGCCGCCCGTGGCATCCCCGCAGAGAAGCTCGGGCGGCTGCTGCTGATCGAGGATGCGTTGCGCGCCTGCGGCGCACGCTGGTTGTAAGGCGTTACAATGCGAGGAGCGATGGGCATTTCCCTGACTGAATCAGCGGCCACCCGGGTCAAGAGCTTCCTGGCCACCCGCGGGCACGGCATCGGGCTGCGGCTCGGAGTTCGCAAGACCGGCTGCTCGGGCTTTGCCTACGTCATCAACTACGCCGATGCTCCCGAGCCGGGTGATGCCCAATTCGAGGACCAGGGCGTGCGCGTGTTCGTCGATGCGGCGAGCCTGACCCTGATCGATGGAACGATCGTGGACTTCGTAAAGCAGGGCCTCAACGAGGCCTTCCGCTTCAGAAACCCGAACGTCAGGGGCGAGTGCGGCTGCGGAGAAAGCTTCTCCGTCTGAGCCCTGAAGCGGGCCTGCGCGCACAACCGCCAGGGCGGCAGCGCCCGAGCAGGCGCAAAAAAGTCCTTACGGCACCGGCACTTCCGTCCTACGGCAAATTGCCGCAGCCGCCGCACCCAAGGTAAACTGGCACGTTTGCCGCGAAGGCGGTGCACGCACGCCGCCGGCGTATCTCCCGTTTTACATTCGAAAGGTCCACGCGCATGGCGCTTGAGCGCACCCTGTCCATCGTCAAGCCCGACGGCGTGAGGGGTAATCACGTCGGCGAGGTCTTACGCCGCTTCGAGAAGGCAGGACTGTCGATCATCGCCGCGCGCATGCTGCAGCTGTCGCAGCGCGAAGCGGAAGGGTTCTACGAGGTGCACCGCGAGCGTCCGTTCTTCAGGGATCTGGTGCGTTACATGGCCTCTGGTCCCGTCATGGTGACCGTGCTCGAGGGCGAGGGAGCTATTGCGCGCAACCGCGACATCATGGGTGCGACCGATCCGCGCCAGGCCGCGCCGGGCACGATCCGCGCGGATCTTGCGAGCAGCATCGAGCAGAACGTGGTGCACGGCTCGGATGGCCCGGAGACCGCGGCGCGCGAGATCGCCTACTTCTTCAGCACCACGCAGCTGCATGGGCGCGCCTGAGTGCGTGTCGCTGACACCATGACCGCCGCCACCGAGCACACCAATCTCCTCGGTCTGCCGCGCGCGGCGCTCGAGCAGTTCGTGTCGCAGCTCGGCAGCCGGCCGTTCCGCGCGCGCCAGCTGATGCAGTGGATCTACAAGCGCGGGCTAAGCTCGTTCGCCGACATGACGGACCTTGCCAAGGACTTCCGCGCACGCCTCGCCCAGGCGGCCGAGGTGCGCCCCCCGGACATCGCGAGCGTGCAGCGCTCGGCCGACGGCACCTGCAAGTGGAGCTTGCGGGCGGACGCCGCTCAGGCTTTCGAGATGGTGTTCATCCCCGAGCCCGATCGCGGCACGCTGTGTATCTCCTCGCAGGTCGGCTGCGCGCTCGATTGCTCGTTCTGCGCGACCGCGCAGCAGGGCTTCAATCGAAACCTGAGCACCGCGGAGATCGTCGGCCAGGTGTGGCTCGCGGTGCGCGAGCTGGCGCGCGAGGCGCCGCGGACCGCAGACGCAACCGCTGACCCGCGCCATGTCACCAACGTCGTGCTGATGGGGATGGGCGAGCCGCTGGCTAACTTCAGGAACGTCGTGCCCGCGCTCGGCATTCTGCTCGATGACTTCGGCTTCGACCTGTCGCGGCGGCGCGTGACGCTGTCGACCTCGGGACTCGTCCCGCAGATCTACCGCCTGGCGCAGGTCGCCAACGTCGCGCTGGCGGTATCGCTGCACGCCCCCGACGACGCGCTGCGCAGCGAGCTCGTGCCCATCAACCGCAGGCATCCGATCGCCGAGCTGCTGGCAGCCTGCTGGCACTACCTCGATGAGCAAAACGGCCGCAGCGTCACCTTCGAGTACGTGATGCTCGACGGCGTAAACGACTCCCCGGCGCAGGCGCGGGCGCTCGCGCGGCTGCTGCGGGGCCACCCGGCCAAGGTGAATCTCATTCCCTTCAATCCCTTTCCCGGCACGCACTACCGGCGCTCGCCCGCGGCCGTCATCCAGCGTTTCCGTGACGAGCTGCTGCAGCGCGGCGTGCTCGCGACGGTGCGGCGCACGCGCGGCGAGGATATCGATGCCGCCTGTGGACAGCTCGCCGGACGGGTCATCGATCGCACTACCGTGCGGCTCGGCAACAAGGTCATCGGCGTCGCAGTCCACCCATGAGCAAGCCATTGAACGACACTCCGCTTTTCGCGCGCTGCCGCCCGGTGGCCGGCGCAGTAGTGGCGCTGCTGCTCGGCGGCTGCGTCAGCAGCCACTCGCAGCACGCCACCAAGCAGCGCGACGCTGCGACCTACAACGTGCAGCTGGGCATCGCCTACATGAACCAGGGGGACCTGGCGCGCGCCAAGGACAAGCTCGACCGCGCCTTCAGCCAGGACCCGGACAACCCGGACGTGCGCAGCGCGCGCGCCATGTTGTTCGAGCGCATGGGTGACACCAAGAAGGCGGACGAGGAGTTTCGCACTGCGCTGCGCCTGGCGCCCAACGACCCCAAGGTGGTGAACAACTACGCGGTGTATCTGTGCCAGAGCGGGCGCACCGACGAGGGCGTCAAGCGCTTCCGCGACGCGGCGCACAACGCGCTGTACGCCACTCCCGAGGCGGCCTATACCAACGCCGGGGTATGCCTGCGCGCGGCCAAGCGCGACGACGAAGCGCGCGCCGAATTCACCCGCGCGCTGCAGGTGAAGCCGAATTTCGCGGAAGCGGCCTATCAGCTCGCCGACCTGCAGATGCAGCGCACCGACCTGCCCGGCGCGCGCAGCACCATCGACACTTTTCTCGGCAGCTTCCCGGCAACACCGGACCTGCTGCTGCTCGGGGTGCGCGTTGCCCGTGCGCAGGGCGATCGCCTCGCCGCGCAGCGCTACGCCCGCCGGCTGCAACTCGATTTTCCCGACACCGACCAGGCTCGTGCCCTGGCGGGACTCGATCACAATCCCGGCTGACAGCGCATGACGAGCGAAGCTCCCGCCCCGGACGTCCGCGGCATCGGCGCGCGGCTGCGCGCAGCGCGCGAACGCAAGGGACTCACCGTGCTGCAGGCGGCCGAGACGCTGCACGTCGATGCGCGGGTGCTCGAGGCGCTGGAGACCGAGGACTTCGCCGCGCTCGGTGCGGACGTGTACGTGCGCGGACACCTGCGCCACTATGCGGAACTCCTCGGCGAGCAGCCGGGCGAGCTGCAGGAGCTGTACGCCGGCAGCCACCCGGCGGCGCTGCGTCCGGATCTGACGCGCATTCCGCGCAGCGAGCCGCCCGCACGCTCGCGCCTGCTGCTGCCCGCGCTGCTGCTGGTGGTGGGATGCGCGATGACCGGGCTGCTGTGGTGGTTCCTGAGCCTCCCGGGGGAGAAGGCGCGGCCGCTTGCGCCGGCGCCCCCGGCCGGCGCAGCTCCGGCGGACAGCGAGCCGCGAACGGGCAGCAACGGCGCCGCGGCAGCCCCGTCCGGGGCGCTGCCGCCCGCACGCGCCGGCGCCGCCCTGGTCAGGGGTCGCGGCGAGGCGCAGCTCGACCTCACCTTCAATACCGGCTGCTGGGTCGAGATCTCGGATGCAGACGGGCGACGCCTGCTGCACGGACTGATCGAAGCGGGCAAGGTGCGTACCCTGGTCGGCACGCCGCCGCTGCGCGTGGTGCTCGGCAATTCTCCGGGGGTGGCGTTGCAGCTGAACGGCCGGCCGCTGAGCGTTGCGGGGCTGGTGCATCGCGACGGCAGCGCGCGCCTGCTGATCGATGCCGACGGGCAGGTCACCGCGGCGGCGGCGCGCCTGGCGCACGGCGACTGAAGATGCCGGCGCCGATCGAACCGGTCCGCGGAATGAACGATGTGCTGCCGTCGCAGGTCGGTGCCTGGCAGCACTTCGAGCGCTGCACCCGCGAGTTGCTCGACGCCTACGGCTACGAGGAGATCCGCGTGCCGGTGCTCGAGCGCACCGAGCTCTTCAAGCGCGCCATCGGCGAGCATACCGATGTCGTCGGCAAGGAGATGTATACCTTCACCGACCGTGGCGGCGACAGCCTGACGCTGCGACCCGAGGCCACCGCCGGAATCGTGCGGGCGCTGATCTCGAACGGCCTGCTGCGCGGGCAGCGTCACAAGCTGTGGTGCCTGGGTCCGATGTTCCGCCATGAGGCGCCGCAGGCCGGTCGTTACCGCCAGTTCTGGCAGGTGGACGTGGAGGCCGTCGGCTGTGCCGGCCCGGACGTGGACGCGGAGCTGATCGCGTGCGGCGCGCGGCTGTGGCAGCGCTTAGGGATAGCGGGCCTCAGACTGCAGATCAACTCCCTCGGCTCGCCCGAGAGCCGCCAGGAGTATCGCGCGCGGCTGCTCGAGTATCTGCGCGCACACGAGGGGCAGCTCGATGCCGACAGCCACCGCCGCCTCGGCGGCAACCCGCTGCGCGTGCTCGACAGCAAGAACCCCGAGATGCAGGAGCTCATCCGCGCTGCGCCGCTGCTCACCGAGCACCTCGATGCGCACTCACGCGAGCACTTCAGCGGACTGTGCGCGATGCTCGATGCGGTCGGCGTTGCCTACGAGATCAATCCGCGCCTGGTGCGCGGTCTCGACTACTACAACCGCACCGTGTTCGAATGGATAACGTCCTCCAGCGGCGCACAGAATGCCGTATGCTCCGGCGGCCGCTACGACGGCCTGATCGCGCAACTCGGCGGCGATGCGACTCCGGCGGTCGGTTTTGCGATGGGGGTGGAGCGGCTGGTGGCGCTGCTGGTGGCCGCCGGCGGCACTGCGGCGCGCCCGCCGCCCGATGTCTACGTGGTGGTCGGCGGCGGCGAAGCCGAGGTGCGGGCGCTGCAGCTCATCGAGCGGCTGCGCAGCGAGCGCCCCGGTCTGCGCTTCGAGCTGAATGCCGGCGGCGGCAACTTCAAGACCCAGTTCCGGCGCGCCGACCGCAGCGGCGCGGTGCTGGCGCTGGTCCTCGGCGAGGACGAGCTGGCGCGCGGGGTGGTCGCAGTGAAACCTTTGCGCGCAACCGGCGGTCAGAGCGAGTGTCCGCTCGCGCAGCTCGCCGCCGGGCTCGATGCCGCGCTCGCCGCGGTGCGCGACGCGGCCGGCGCGCCGCCATGATGTCGGGGAGGATGCGTGGAAGACTACCTGTCTGAGAGGGAGCAATGGGAATGGGTCAAGTCGCAGGTGCGCGAGAACGGACCGGCGCTGATCCTGGCCGTTGCGCTCGCGGCGGCGGCCGTGTTCGGCTGGCGCTGGTGGCAGGAGCACCTGGACGCCGGGCGGCTCGCCGCCGGCGCCCGCTACCTGCAGATGGTGCAGGCGCTCGAGCGCGGCGACCGCTCGCAGGCGCTGGTGCTGCTCGGCGAGCTCGAGCGCGAATATGCCGGTTCGCCCTACACCGACCAGGCGAAACTGCTGGCGGCGCGCGTGTACGTCGATGACAACGAGCTCGACCACGCGGCCGCGGAGCTGACCGCGGTCGCGGAGCATTCCAGGGATCGCGACCTGGGGATGGTGGCGCGGCTGCGCCTGGCACGCGTGCAGATCGCACAGGGCAAAGCGGACACGGCGCTCGCCACGCTCGGCACGGGCGATGCGGGTGCCTTCGCGGCGCGCGTTCACGAGGTGCGCGGCGACGCCTGGTACGCCAAGGGCGACAAGGCGGCGGCGCTCAAGGAGTATCGCAGCGCGCGCGCCGCCGGCGAGGGCGCCGCCGCCCCGCTGCTCGATCTGAAGATCGCCGACCTGGCCGCCGGCGGCACCCCGGCCGCGGCTGCGCCGCCGCCGCCAGCCGCGGCGGCGACCCGGTGACCGCGATGCGCGCGCCGCAGCAGCAGCAGCGCATGGTGCCGGCGCGCCCGTTACTCGCGAGTGCCCTGGCGGCGCTGGTGATCCTCGTCGGCTGCTCCAAGGACAAGAGTGTCGACGAGCCGGCCAAGCTCACCCCGCTCAACCGGCCGAGCCTGCACGTGCAGCGGGTATGGAGCGCGCAGGTCGATGACAAGAAGGCCGTGGCGCTGCGTCTCGGGCTGGGGATCTCGATGGCGAACAACCACGTGTACGCCGCCGGTCACCGCGGCGACGTCGTGGCGCTCGAACTCGCCAGCGGGCGCGTGGCGTGGCGCGCGAAGACCCGCGCGCCACTGTCCGGCGGCACCGCGGCGAGCGAGCAGCTGGTGCTGGTGGGCGCAAGTGACGGGCAGCTGTTCGCCTTCGAGGCGGCGAGCGGCAAGAGCCGCTGGAAGGTGCGCCTGAACGGCGAAGTACTCGCCGCGCCCGCGATCGCCGCGCACCTGATTGCGGTGCGCACGGTCGATGGCAAGCTGCACGCGCTCAGTCCCGACGACGGACACGAGCTGTGGATGCAGCAGCAGGCGGTGCCGCGGCTGTCGCTGCGCGGCACGGCGCGGCCGTTGATCGTCGGCGATATGGTGCTGTGCGGATTCGACAACGGCAAGGTCGTCGCCGTGAACATGGGTGACGGCTCGGTGGCGTGGGAGGCGACGGTGACGCCACCGCACGGGCGCACCGAGCTCGAACGCCTGGTCGACATCGATTCGGCGGTCGGTATCTCCGGGCGCGACGTCTACGCGGTCGGCTTCCAGGGACGCGTGGCCATGCTGGCGCTCGACACCGGCCAGATCTGGTGGTCCCACGAAGCCTCGAGCTATCGTGGGCTGGTCTTCGATGACGACATCCTCTACATGTCGACCGCCGACGGAGAGGTAGTGGCGCTCAAGGCGCGCAGCGGTGCGGAGGTGTGGCGGCAGAAGGCGCTGCTGCACCGGGGACTCTCCGCGGTCGCCCTCATGGACGACAGCATCGTGACCGGGGATTTCCAGGGCTACGTCCACTGGCTCGACCGGGCGAGCGGCGCGCTCGCGGCACGCGTGCAGATGGGCAAGGTGCGCATCAGCAATCCGCCCCTCGTGGCCGGCAACCTGGTCGTGGTGGTCAACGATCGCGGCCAGATCAACGCCTATCGCGTGACGCCGCGGCCCGGGGCCAAGCCCGCAGCGGCCGCGGCGGACGGCGCGCAGGGCAAGTAGCGGCGTGCGCAGCGCAGCGCAACGCGCCTCGCATGTTGCCCGTCATCGCACTGGTCGGCCGGCCTAACGTCGGCAAGTCGACCCTGTTCAACGTGCTCACCGGCACCCGCGACGCGATCGTCGCGGACGTGCCGGGGCTGACGCGCGACCGGCAATACGGCTTCGCACGGCTCGGTCCGGTGCCCTGCGTGGTGATCGACACCGGCGGGCTGGTGGAGAACCCCGTCGGGCTCGCGGCGCAGATGCGCGCTCAGACCGAGCGTGCGGTGCAGGAAGCCGATCGGCTGATATTGCTGGCCGATGCGCGCGCCGGGCTCTCCCCGCAGGACCTGTTCGTGGCTCGCGAGCTGCGCCGCGCCGGTAAGCCGGTGACGCTGGCCCTCAACAAGGCCGAAGGGCTCGACGCGGATGTCGCCGGCGCGGACTTCCATCGGCTCGGCTTCGGAGCGCCGCTCGCCATCTCCGCAAGCCACGGACAAGGCTGCGAGACACTGATGGAGAAGGCGCTGGAGGGCCTGGCGCCGCAGCCGGCAGCCGCGGATGACTCCGGCGCCATTCGCATCGCCGTCATCGGCCGGCCGAACGTCGGCAAGTCCACCCTGGTGAACCGCCTGCTGGGCGAGGAGCGCGTCATCGTCAGCGAGGAGCCGGGGACGACGCGCGACAGCATCCTGGTGCCCTTCGAGCGCGATGCCCACCGTTTCCTGCTCATCGATACCGCCGGCGTGCGCCGCCGCGGCAGGGTCGACGATGCCGTCGAGCGCGCCAGTGTCGTGAAGACGCTGCAGGCGATCGACGAGGCGCACGTGGTGATAATGATGCTCGACGCACACGACACGGTGGCGGAGCAGGACGCCAGCGTCCTTGGGCTCGCGCTGCAGCGCGGGCGTGCGCTGATCATCGCGGTCAACAAGTGGGACGGCATCGCGCCCGAGCAGCGCGAGGCGATCCGCCGCCAGCTCGCCCTCAAGCTCGACTTCGTGCCGTTCGCCCCGCTGCATTTCATCTCGGCGCGCCACGGCAGCGGCGTCGGAGAGCTGATGCAGTCCACGGTGCGCGCTTACGACGCGGCGATGCGCAGCATGCTCACGCGCGAGCTGACACGCACACTCGAGCAGGCGCTCACGGTGCATCAGCCGCCGCTGGTGCGCGGCCGGCGCATCAAGCTGCGTTATGCGCACCAGGGCGGCCGCAATCCGCCGCGGATCGTGATCCACGGCAACCAGACCGCCGCGGTGCCCGAGGCGTATACGCGCTACCTGGCGAATGTCTTCCGCAAGGCCTACGACCTGTTCGCGACCCCGGTGTTCATCGAGTACCGCACCGATGCAAATCCCTACCAGCGGCCGCGGCGGCCTGCCGACCGCCCCGCGCGCGCGCGGCGTCGTGATGGCGGCAAACGCCGCCGCCGCTAGGGAGTGGCGCCGAACGAGTAGAGCACGGTCTCGGCGCCTGCCGGCGTGAGCTTGAACAACGTGCCGGCGCCGAACTGACCGCCGGCGCTGGTCGTGCCGTAGAAATTGCCGTCGCTTCCCTGGATCAGGCCGCTCGGTCCCGGTGGCTGAGCACCGGTGCCGGCGCTCGCGGTGAACAGATAGAGCGTCGACTCCGCTCCGGCCGGCGTCATCTTGAAGACCGTCCCGCAGCCGCCGGCGCAGGCGCTGTCGCCGCCGGAGCTGGCGGTGCCGTAAAAGTTGCCATCGCTCCCCTGTACCATCGCGGTGAAGGGGTTGGCGCCATCGCTGGTGGTCCCGGCGAACGCGTACAGCACCGTCGCGGCGCCCGCCGGGGTCACGCGAAACACCACGCCATTGGTGTACTTGCCACCGTAGGGCGTGGTGCCGTAGAGGTTGCCGTCGCTGCCCTGCGTGAGTGGCAGCTGTGGCAGCGCCCCGTCGTTGCCGCCGGCGAACGAGTGCAGCAGCGACTCGACGCCCGCCGGCGTGACCTTGAAGACCGTGCCGTCATTCGACTGGCCGCCGTACTGCGTCGTCCCGTAGAAATTGCCGTCCTTGCCCTGAATCACACTCGCCGCCAGCGCCCCGTCGTTCTGTCCTCCGACGAAGGAGTACAGCGCGGCTTCCCCTCCGGCCGGCGTCACGCGGAACACCACCCCGCAGCCCTGCTGGCCGCAGAACGAGTTGAACTGCCCGCCGAACGCGGTGGTCCCGTAGAAGTTGCCGTCGCTGCCCTGGATCAGGCCGTTAGGCGAGCCGCCATCGGCGGCACCGCTGAAGAAATACAGCACCGTCTCGGCGCCATCGGGGGTGATCTTGAACACGGTGCCGCAGCCGAAAGGGCAGGGCCCGCTGCCGCCGTTGCTGGTGGCGCCGTAGAAGTTGCCGTCCGCGCCCTGGATCACGCCATCCGGAGCTGCGCCATCGCCGGGGCCGCCGACGAACGAGTAGAGCAGCGTCTCCACACCGGCGGGAGTCACCTTGAAGAATGTGCCCGCGCCGTAGCGCCCCCCGTAGTTGGTCGTGCCGTAGAAATTGCCGTCCGTGCCCTGGATCAGTCCGGTGGGGGCTGCGCCATCGCCGCTCGGGGGAGGGCCGGGCGGATAGTAGCCGTGATCGTGGTACCCGCAGCCGGCAAGGACCGAGAGCACTCCCCAGCAGACGGCAATCCCGAAGCAGGCCCGATAGCGCGTCACGGCACCCTCCCACCGGCATTGCACCAGAGGTGAGCCAACGCGCACAAGGCGTCGCCGTTGACACGCGCGGACGCTCCGTCCTGCGTCGCGAATCGGCGACGGCCGCTCAGCCGCCGAAGGGGACCTTCGGCATCGGGCATTCCCTGACCGTGGGAGGGTGCAGCGTCTGCAGGTCGCTAAGCCAGCATTCATCGAACACCGAGCAGTAGCAGGCGCTCCACGAGATGTCCCGCAGCGAGATGTTCAGCCCGTCGCGCAGCTGCTGGTGCTCGGGATCCTCGGGAAACTCTATGATGGGGCGCACCTCCCCGGCGCGCAGCACCGAGCCCATCAGTCCGCTGCTCTCGAAGGGCGGCTTGCCGTCCGCCGCCTTGCCCTTGAGGCAACACAGCTCGAGCAGTTCGCGCGGGTTGCGCACCGGGTGTCCCTTCCACGATACCTCGAGCGACTCGACCTTCGCGGGGCCGACGCCGTTGTTGACTACGTCGAGCGAAAACACCCGCGTGCCCTGCGCGCCCACGTCCGATTGGTAGCGCTGCAGCAGCGGCCAGGAATTCGCCTGCACCAGCCTGGCGTTCGCCTCGGCCATGCGATCCATGGAATGTCCATGGCGGATCGCGACGAATAGCGAGGTGATCGACACGGTGAGCGCGCAGGCCGCGACGCTGATGTCGATCCAGCGATGCCCGGTCTTGCGGATCTCGTGGTGGCTTTCTTCGGGTGTCATATGCGGGCCTGAGCGGCTGGCGCGGCATCTTACCGCGACAGTACCGGCGCGGGTGGGCGCTCTCTATGATGTTGGCCGTGGAGGAGGTCGCAGCCGGCAGTCATCGATTGCGCAGGGAACTGGGCCTGCCCGACCTGGTTTTCATGCAGGTACTGCTGGTGGTGGGTCCCACCTGGGCGGGCATTGCGGCCCGCCAGGGGCCGACGCACGTCGCGCTGTGGCTGCTCGCGGTACTGTTTCTTTTTCTTCCGGTGGCGGGTGTGGTGCATTACTGCAGCCGCATCTGGCCGCAGGAGGGCGGCGTGTACCAGTGGACCCGGCACGCGCTCGGGCCGTTCGCGGGCTTCCTCAGCGCCTGGAATTTCGGACTGTGGGCACTGCTGATCTGTGCGAGTCTCGGCGTCAACACCGCGGCCAGCCTCGCTTATGCGCTCGGGCCCGCGGCGGCCTGGATGGCCGACGACAGCCGCTGCATCGCCGTGGCGAACCTGGTGTGCTTCACCCTGATCCTGCTGGTCAACATCGTAGGTCTCGGAATCGGGCGCTGGCTGGCGTGGTTCGGCACGACGGTGACGCTGCTGGTGACGGCGCTGCTGGTGGGCCTGCTTTTCTTCCATCCCGGGGCGAGCGCGGCGCATCCGCACGTCGCTCCCCAGGCGGCGTTCTCGCTGGGCCTTCCCGCGCTGACGCTGGTCACCGTCAACCTGTTCGGCAAGCTCGCCTTCAACGGACTCACCGGTCTCGAGCAGGTCGCGGTGTTTGCCGGGGAAACGCGCCACGCCGAGCGCACGATCCTGCGCTCGGCCTGGATCGCCGCGCCGGGCATTGCGCTCATCTATATCCTGACGACCGCAGCGATGCTCAGCTACACCGCGGCGGAGCGGATCGATCTCACCGCCCCGATCCCCCAGGCGCTGGCCGCGGCCTTCGACTCCGGCCGCAGCGTGAGCAGCCAGGGCCTCGGCGCGCTCCTCGGGCGCTCTGCGATCCTTGCTCTGGCGCTCGCCACCGTGGCGCAGTTTGCCCTGATCGTTGCGGAAACCAGCCGCCTTCCTCTGGTCGCCGCCTGGGATCACCTGTTGCCCGCCTGGTTCACGCGGCTGCATCCGCACTATCGCACGCCGACGCGTTCGCTGGCGGTAATCGTGGCGCTCGCAGTGATCGCGGCGCTGCTCGCCTCGGCCGGCGTGCACGCCCAGGAGGCGTTTCAGGTGATCGCCACCAGCGCCAACGTCTGTTACGGAGTCAACTACCTGCTCATGTTCGCCGTGCCGCTCGCCGCCGGCCGGCGCTGCGGCGCGCCACCGCACCTGCTGGTGCGCGCCGGCTGCGTCTGCGGCGTGCTGATAACGCTGATCGCCATAGGCTGCGCGCTGCTGCCGATCGTCGACGTGCGTGACGTCACGGGGTTCGCCCTGAAGGTCGCTGTCACGGCGCTGGCGCTCAACCTCGCCGGCATAGCCCTGTACCGGCGGGGCGCACGCCGGGCAGCGCGCGCGCCGTTGCACCGTGGACGCTGATATGGTGGCATGCGCAGCTGCCGCGGGCGGCGCCAAGTGGTGGGCACTCATGGGCAGGATGTCGCGACGGGCGGGGCCTTCAGTGTTGGCGTTACTCGCCTCGGCCGGCGCCGCCGCCGCGCCGCCGGACAGCGCCGCCTACGTGGCGCTGCGCGCACCGCTGATCGCCTTGCGGCACGTCGAGGTCATCGACGGCACCGGGGCGGCGCCACTTGCGGATCAAACACTGATCATCGCCGACGGCAGGATTGCCGCCGTGGGTCCGGCGGCCAGCACGCCGGTGCCGGACGGTGCGCTGCTGCGCGAGGCCGCCGGGGATGCCGTGCTCCCCGGGCTGGTGGGGATGCACGATCATCTTTTCTACACCGCGTCGCGCGACACGCAGCGCAATTCACCGGGCGGCATCGAGCCGGGCTTCGTGGTGAACGAGATTGCCTATTCGGGGCCGCGGCTGTATCTGGCCGCCGGAGTGACGACGCTGCGCACCACCGGCAGCATCGAGCCTTACACCGACCTCAAGGTGCGCGCGCGCATCGAGTCGGGCGCGATGCCGGGGCCGCACCTGGACCTGACCGCACCCTACCTGGAAGGCCGCGGCACCTTTTTCGCGCAGATGCACGAGCTGTCGGGTGCGGCGGAGGCGGGGCGCTTCGTAGACTACTGGGCCGCCACCGGAATGACCTCCTTCAAGGCCTACATGAACATCACGCGCGCCGAGCTTGCGGCGGCGATCAGCGCCGCGCACCGCCACGGTCTGAAACTGACCGCGCACCTGTGCTCGGTAAGCTGGCCGGAGGCGATCGCGGCCGGCATCGACGACCTCGAGCATGGACCGGTGTACACCGACAGCGAGTTCGTCGGCGGCCGCCAGCCCGATCAGTGCCCGAGTGGCGATGCGCTCACCGGATCGTGGCTGGGGCGGCAGCCCGGTGATGCCGAGGTTGCCCGCCTGATTCGCGCGCTCGTCGATCATCACGTCGCGGTGACCTCGACATTGCCGGTCTTCGAGCTGACGGTTCCGGGCCGCGCGCCGGCGCAGCGCCGCGCGCTCGATGCGATGTCCAACAGCGCACGCGACAACTACCTTACTTACCGGGCGCAACTCGATCCGGCTAACACCTCCGCGGCGAAGTTGTTTCGCACCGAGATGGATTTCGAGCGCGCCTTTGCGAGCGCCGGCGGACTGTTGCTCGCCGGGCCCGATCCGACCGGGGCCGGCGGGGTGCTGCCGGGCTTCGGCGATCAGCGCGAGATCGAGCTGCTGGTGGAGGCGGGCTTCACGCCCGTGCAGGCGCTCCAGATCGGCACGCAGAATGGCGCGCGCTTCCTCGGCCGCGAGCGCGAGATCGGCACCGTGGCCGCCGGCAAGCGCGCCGACCTGATACTGGTGCACGGCGACCCGGCCGCGCACATTGCCGACATGGAGAACGTCGAGCTGGTCTTCAAGGACGGGCTCGGCTACGACCCGCAGCGCCTGGTGGACGCGGTGCGCGGGCAGGTGGGCATTCGCTAACGCCGCGGCCGGCCGCCGCTGCAGGTCGCCGCAGTGTCGGCGCGCACGAAATCCGCGGTCCAGGCCGGCCGTTCGACCACTGGTGCTTCGCGAGATCGAACGTGCGTAGCGTGAGCCCGGACCAGCCTTTGGTCGGGAAGTACAGCTCGTCCGCCGACACGGCGGCAGTTGCCGTTACCCCCCACAGTGCGGGCGACCACGCCAACAGACGGCGCACGATTGCCGGCGTGCGTTGTGCCCCGGTCGCGGTGCGCATGGCGTGTCTGCCGGTCGGTGTCGAGGGGCTCACAGTACAATGGGGCAGCGTGGTACCGAACCGGTCGCGCCAACGCGAGGGAGATCGGCGATGAATCGAATTTCGCGATGCGCGCTGCAGATTGCCGGAAGTCTGCTGCTGCTTGCGGCAGCGCCCGACGGCGCATGGGCTGATCCTCCGGGCACCATCGCCGCTGCCCCCGCGGCGGACTCGACGCCCGGCCAGGTGTCGGAGGTCAGGGGAGGTTTTCTCTCCACCTTCACGCAGGCGTTCAAGGAGGACTTCGATCGCGAAGTGGTGCGCGGGCACTTCGACACCGGCTCCGCGCCCGACACGCATCGCTATTACTGCCTGGTCGAGCCGAAGACCGGGAAGAGCACGCCGAATGCGGTCGCGGGCGAGACGGTGCCGCGACGCGACGGCATGACCGGGATCAAGGGCGTCGCGGTCAGCCCGCTGAGCTGCGCGGACGCCGAGCAGAAGGGCCTGCTCGTCACCACCGGCTACCTGGTGCCCGCCAACATCGCGCGCACGCCAGCCGCCAGCTCTGCTGTCCCGGCGGCGCCGGCGCAGCCCGCTGCGGCGCCGGCGGCTGTAGCTGCGCCCGCCGCGGTTCCACCGGCCGCCGCGACTGCACCTGCGTCTGTGGCGGCAGCTGCACCTGCACCTGCCCCTGTGGCTGTACCCGCCGCCGCCGACAGCGCCGTGCAGTGGGAGATCATGGCCGTGTATTCGCGTTTCATCGCCGGACAGAACGCTCACGACCGCGCCGCGGTAGCCGCGGTGCTGCTGGATTCGCCGGACTTCGTGTGGACGCCGTACGGCGGCAACCCGGTGTGGGGATCCAGGGAGGCGGTGGCAACGTTCGAGCAGCAGTGGAAAGGCACGTGGAAACTGGAGCCGCAACTGCGGGAGCTGCGCGTCGCGAGCCTGGCGGCGGATACTGCTGTGTTGGTGACGCCGCTGTTGCTCACGCAGGGCCGAGCGGGTGCGGATCCCGCCACCGTCCCGGTCAGCTGGGGCGGGGTGTTCGTAAGGACGTCGTCCGGCTGGCGCCTGGCCTCGATCTTTACGGCGCCGCTCGCGGCGGACCGGCGGGCTCCGCGAGGCCGCTGAGATGAGATCGGCCGATTCACAGGGCGTCGCGTCCCCCGGTCAGCCCGCGACGCTGTGTTAGGTCAGACTTCACCCGCCGTGTTCCTGAGCTACGCCTCTCAGGATGCCGAGGCGGCGCGGCGCATTTGTGCCGCGCTACGCGCCGCCGGCGTCGAGGTGTGGTTCGATCAGAGCGAGTTGCGCGGCGGCGATGCGTGGGACCAGAAGATCCGCCAGCAGATCCGGGACTGCGCACTGTTCGTGCCGATTATTTCCGCCAACACTGCGTCGCGGCCGGAGGGTTACTTTCGTCTCGAGTGGGGGCTCGCCGACCAGCGCTCGCAGATGATCGCCCGCAACAAGAGCTTCATCGTGCCGGTATGCGTGGACGCAACCCCGGATACCGGCGCGGACGTGCCTGACTCGTTCCAGCGAGTGCAATGGACGCGGCTTCGCACGCCCCAGATCCCGCCCGCCTTCTGCGAGCGTATTGCGACTCTTCTCGGGATGCCGGCCGTGGCGGGTCCCGTGCCGCCTGGGGCAGCGCCGCCGGCGCCCCCGACGCGCAGAGCCCCTGCGCCGACGCGAGCGCGGCTGATCGTCATGATCGCAGTGGCGGCTGGCCTGCTGGCGGCGCTCCTGGTGTGGCAGCCCTGGCGGATGTTCACCGCCCGGCCCGCGGCGCGCGGGCCGGCAGCGGTGGGCGGCGCAACCGCCGGCGCCGAGAAATCCATCGCCGTGCTGCCATTCGCGGACATGAGCGAGAAGCATGACCAGGAGTACTTCTCCGACGGCCTGGCCGAGGAACTGATCGATGCGCTGACCCGGGTTCCGAACCTGCGCGTCCCGGCGCGCACCTCGTCGTTCTCGTTCAAGGGCAAGGCGACGACGATCGGCGAGATCGCACGCACGCTCGGCGTCAGCCACGTGCTCGAGGGGAGCGTGCGCAAGTCCGGCGAGCACCTGCGCATCACCGCGCAACTGGTGCGGGCCGACAATGGCTTTCACCTCTGGTCGCAGACCTATGATCGCGACGTGCGCGACATTTTCGCGGTGCAGGACGACATCGCCCGAGCCGTAGTCGAGCAGCTCAGGATCACGCTGCTCGGGTCCGGCGTAGTGGCGCCGCAGCAGACCATCGGCACCGAGGCTCACAACCTGTATCTGCGGGCGCGTTACCTGACCGACCGTGACACGGTGGAGGATCTCGATCGGGCCGTAGCTCTTTATCAGCAGGCGCTCGCGCTCGAGCCGAGCTACGCTCCGGGCTGGGCCTGGCTCGCTTTCTGCCATGTGCGCCGGATAGCGCAGGGCCTCGAGCCGACCGGTGCGGGCTTCGAGAAGGTTGTGGCTGCGGCAACGCGCGCGATCGCGATCGATCCGCGGTTTCCTGAACCCTACGTCATGCTGGCAACCGCTCACTTGCAGTACCTCGAGTGGCAGGCGGCTGCGCAGGCGCTGACGAAGGGGGTGGCGCTCGATCCGAACAATGTGCAGGCGCAGGAGGCTCTGGGTTTTCTGACTATGGCCACCGGCCGCATGAGTGATGCGCTGACGCACTTCCGGCGCGCGGTCGACGGCGATCCGCTCAATCTGCTGCATGTCAAGTATCTCGGCCGTGCACTGCACTACGCGCGTCGTCCGGCGGAATCTGCCGCTGTGTTGCGGCACGCCCTCGAGCTCAACGCGCAGTTTCCCGGTCTGCATTACGAGCTGGGGCGCGCCCTGCTGCAGCTGGGCGACCCGCAGGCGGCGTTGGCCGCATTCGAGGCGGAGGCGGATCCTTACTGGCGCGCCTTCGGACTGCCGATCGGCTACCTCGTGACCCACCGCAACCCGCAAGCGCGCGTGGCATTGGCGGTGCTCGTCGAGCACTCCGCGGGCTCGGAATTCCAGGTCGCGGAGACTTTTGCGTTCTTCGCTGAGCGCGATAAGAGCCTCGAGTGGCTCGAGCGGGCCCGCACCGCGCACGACCCGGGGATCCTCTGGACCCGCCGCGACCCGTTGCTGGCATCGATATCCGCCGACCCTCGCTATCGCGCATTCCTGCAGCGAGTGGCTATGTCCCCGGTGTCGAAGGACGACTGACTCCCAACGCAAGGCGCAGGCCTGACGCGACGGCGCGCTGATCGGACCACCGTCAGCGCATCAGGCCGCTCAGGCGTGGACGGAAGGCGGCCGGGCCAGCGCGATGAGGAATCCGAGCGCGGCCCTACACGGCGGGCCGCAGGTGCGCCGCTATGCCAGCCTGAACTTGAGCGAGCCGAGCTTCTCGATCGTACTCACGATTTCATCGCCGGGCTTCAGCCACACCTGCTTGTCCTTGGGGTAGCCGAGAATGACGCCCTGGGGGGTCCCCGACCAGATGATGTCACCGGGCTCGAGTGTCCACATGCGGGTGATGTAGGCGATCAGCTTCTGCGGGTTGAAGATCATGAAGCTGGTATTGGAGGATTGGCGCTCCTCGCCATTCACGTGAGTCTCGATCTTCAGGTTGTTGGGGTCGCCGACCAGGTCCGCCGAGACAAAATACGGGCCGATGGGGCCGAAATTATCCAGGGTCTTGCCGATCATCCATTGCACGCTTGGAGTTTCCAGCTGCAGATCGCGGGCGGAAAAGTCGTGAGCGGTGCAATAGCCGGCAACATAGCTCAGCGCCTCGGCTTCAGATACGTTGCGGGCCTGCTTGCCGATGACGATCAGCATCTCGGTCTCGTAGTCGAACTTGTAGGCCACGTCCCGGGGTGGTAGCTGGATCGTGCAGTTGTGCGCCGCGAGCGCGTTGTTGTACTTGTTGAAGAGGATCGGCACGCTCGGCAGCTTCATGTCGGTTTCCTGGACATGCGCGCGGTAGTTCAGGCCGATACACACGATCTTGCCCGGATGCGTAAACAGTCTGCCGAAGGTGATAGACGATTCCTTCACCATGGCAGCACTGGCCCGGCGCGAGCTCTGCGCGGCAGCGATCAGCTTGTTGAGTCCGCTGGCGTTGCCTTCCTTGAGCAACTCCTCGAGTGTCAGCGGAGCGGCCATGCCGAGCAACTGGCGAGCCTGGCGCACGTCGATGACCGCAGCGTCGCCGAGCTTTACCCCGAGGGTTTCCGAGCCATCGGCATTGCGCATGGACAGCAAGGTGACATGGGTCGGCATCTCGTGCGGGCCAGCGTAACTTGCGGCCATTGCGGTGGCGGCGGCCGCGGCGGATGTCCGCGATGCGCCGGCCATGCCGACGGTCAGCACGCCGGTCGTCTGCAGAAAACTTCGCCGGGAAGTGATGCGCGTTTCTCCCGCTGCGTATTTCCAGAGGAATTCTAATAGAGGAATCTAATCCTCGTGGTACAAAAACGGTAAAAGGTCTTTGCTGGCCAGGGGTGTGACCACGGGCAAGTGCGCGGCCGGGCAAGCGTCGCGACGCTCGGGCCGGACAATGGCAACCCGGCACATTAGCGTAGACTTCGCGCGCGTCGCGATTGGCCGTGGCCTACTCCCACTCGATCGTCGCCGGCGGCTTGCCCGAGATGTCGTAGACGACGCGCGAGATGCCGGCCACCTCGTTGACGATGCGCCGCGAGACGTGCTCCAGGAACTCATAGGGCAGCCGCGCCCACTGCGCGGTCATGAAGTCCACCGTCTCCACCGCGCGCAGCGCGATCACGTAGTCGTAGCGGCGCACGTCGCCCATCACGCCGACCGAGCGCACCGGCAGGAATACCGCGAACGCCTGCGCAGTGCGCTCGTAGAGCTCATGAGCACGCAGCTCTTCGATGAAGATGGCGTCGGCGCGCCGCAGGATGTCGGCATACTCCTTGTGCACTTCGCCGAGGATGCGCACCGCAAGTCCCGGCCCCGGGAACGGATGGCGGTGGGTGAGCTCGCGCGGCAGTCCCAGCTCGGTGCCGAGCCGGCGCACCTCATCCTTGAACAGCTCGCGCAGCGGCTCGATGAGCTTTAGATGCATGCGCTCCGGCAGGCCGCCGACGTTGTGGTGCGACTTGATGACGTGCGCCTTGCCGGTGCGTGCGCCGGCCGACTCGATCACGTCCGGGTAGATGGTTCCCTGCGCCAGGAACTGCACGCCGGTGAGCTTGCGGGCTTCCTCATCAAACACCTCGATGAAGGTGCGGCCGATGATCTTGCGCTTGACCTCCGGATCGCTGCTGCCGGCGAGCGCTCCCAGGAAGCGCGCCTCCGCATCCACGCGGATCACGTGTACGCCGAGGTGTTGCGCGAAGGTGCTCATGACCTGCTGCGCCTCATCGAGGCGCAGCAGCCCGTGGTCGACGAACACGCAGGTGAGCTGGGCGCCGATGGCCCGGTGCAGCAGCGCGGCCACCACCGAGGAGTCGACCCCGCCCGAGAGCCCGAGCAGCACCTTGCCTGTGCCGACCTCGGCGCGCACGCGTGCCACCGCATCGTCGATGATATTGCCGGTGCTCCACAGCGCATCGCAGGCGCAGATCTCGCGCACGAACCGCTCCAGCAGCCGTGCGCCCTGGGTGGTGTGCGTCACCTCGGGGTGGAACTGCACGCCGTAGAAGCGCCGGCGCTCGTCGCTCATCGCGGCGAACGGGATGCTGCCGGTGGTGGCGGTGACTACGAACCCCGGCGGCAGGGCCGCCACGCGGTCGGCGTGGCTCATCCACACGTCGAGCACCGCGCCGCCGGCGGCGTTGCGCCGGTCCGCCAGGTGATCGAGCAGGCTGGTCGCGGCGGTGACGGTGACCTCGGCGTAACCGAACTCGCGCTCGCTCGAGGGGGCGACACTGCCGCCGAGCTGCTGCGCCATGGTCTGCATGCCGTAGCAGATGCCGAGCACCGGCACGCCGAGCTCGAACACCGCCGGCGGTGCGTGCGGCGCCCCGGACTGCGTGACCGATTCAGGTCCGCCGGACAGGATGACCCCGCGCGGACCGAAGGCGCGCACCGCCGCATCGCCCATGTCCCAGGGATGGATCTCGCAATACACGCCGAGCTCGCGCACGCGGCGCGCAATGAGCTGGGTGTACTGCGCGCCGAAGTCGAGGATGAGGATGCGATGGGCGTGGATGTCGCGCCGCGCCGCGAGTTGCGCGGACGCGCCGGGCGCGGGACGTGGAACGCTCGCCATCCGCTCTTCAGGACACCCGGTAGTTGGGTGCTTCCTTGGTGATGCTGACATCGTGCACGTGACTTTCGCGCACGCCCGCCGAAGTGATGCGTACGAACACCGGCCGGGTGCGCAGGTCGGTGATGTTGCGGCTGCCGGTGTAACCCATGGCGGCACGCAGACCGCCCGCGAGCTGGTGCAGGATCGTAACCACGCTGCCCTTGTACGGCACGCGCCCCTCGACGCCCTCGGGCACGAGCTTTTCGAGCTCGCTGGCGGCGTCCTGAAAATAGCGGTCGGAGGAGCCGTGCCGTCCGGCCATGGCGCCAAGCGACCCCATGCCGCGATAGGACTTGTAAGAGGCGCCCTGGTACAGCTCGACCTCGCCCGGAGATTCCTCGGTGCCGGCGAACAGTCCGCCGATCATCACCGCGTGGGCGCCCGCCGCCAGCGCCTTGGCGATGTCCCCGGAGAAGCGGATGCCGCCGTCGGAGATCAGCGCCACGTCGGTATCCTTGAGCTCCGCCGCGACGTTGGCGACCGCGGAGATCTGCGGTACCCCGACACCGGCCACGATACGCGTGGTACAGATCGAGCCGGGACCGATGCCGACTTTCACCGCATCGGCGCCCGCGTCGACCAGCACGCGCGCAGCCTCCGCCGTGGCGATGTTGCCGGCGATCACCTGGCTGTCGGACCACCTGGCCTTGATGCGCTTCACCGTCTCGACCACGCCCTTCGAATGCCCGTGGGCGGTGTCCACCACCACCAGGTCGACGCCGGCTTCGCGCAGCGCGGCCACGCGGTCGAGCGTATCGGGGGTCGTGCCCACCGCCGCCCCGACGCGCAGCCGGCCGCCGTCGTCCTTGCAGGCGCGCGGGAACTCCTTGGCCTTCTGGAAATCCTTCACCGTGATCATGCCCACCAGCTCGTGCGCGCCGTTCACCACCAGCAGCTTCTCGATGCGGTGCTTGTGCAACAGTGCCAGCACTTCTTCCTTGGGGGCGTCCTCGCGCACCGTCACCAGGCGCTCCTGCGGGGTCATGACGGAGGAGACCGGCGCTTCCAGCCGCTCCTCGAAGCGCAGGTCGCGGTGCGTGACGATCCCTACCGCCTTGCGGCCCACCACCACTGGCACGCCCGAGATGCCGCGCCCGCGGGTGAGGTCGAGCACCTCGCGGATGGACATGTTGGGAGAGACCGTGATCGGATCCTTGATCACGCCGCTCTCGAACTTCTTCACGCGCCCGACCTCGCGCGCCTGCGCCTCGATGGTCATGCTCTTGTGGATGATGCCGATCCCACCCTCCTGGGCGATGGTGATCGCCAGGCGCGCTTCGGTAACGGTGTCCATGGCGGCGGACATCAGCGGCACGTTGAGGCGGATGCGCCGCGTGACGTGGGTGGCGAGGTCGACCTCGCGCGGCAGAATTTCAGAATAGGCCGGGACGAGCAGAACGTCGTCGAAAGTGAGGGCTTCTTCGAGGATGCGCATGCGTAATTGTATGCGCTCGGCCCGCCGCGGTAAACCTCATGTTAAGGTTCAAGTTTATGTCTACGCCTCACGAAAACGGCATGGCAGCGGCATCGGCCCGGAACGTCTACAGCGTCTCGCGGCTGAACCGGGAAGTGCGGGTACTGCTCGAGCGCGGGCTGGGAGTGGTGTGGGTGGAGGGTGAGCTGTCGAACTTCTCGCAGCCCGCCTCCGGCCACTGGTACTTCTCGCTCAAGGACCGGGACGCGCAGCTGCGCTGCGCCATGTTCCGCCTGAAGAATGCGCTCGTGGGCTTCACGCCGCGCGCCGGCTCCCAGGTGCTGGTGCGCGGCCGTATCAGCGTGTACGAGGCGCGCGGCGAGTACCAGCTGCTCGTCGAGCACCTCGAGGAGGCCGGCGACGGCGCGCTGCGCCGCGAGTTCGAGCGCCTGAAGAACCGCCTGGCCGCCGAGGGCCTGTTCGCCCCCGAGCGCAAGCGCGCCCTGCCGCGCTTTCCGCGCCGCGTGGGCGTGATCACCTCGCCGAGCGGGGCGGCGCTCCGCGACATCCTGCACATCCTCGCGCGCCGCTATCCCGCCGCCGCGGTGGTGATCTACCCGAGCGCGGTGCAGGGGGGCGCGGCGGCGCCGGCGCTGGTGGCGGCGCTCGCGACCGCCGCCGCGCGTGCCGAATGTGACGTGCTGATCCTGGCGCGCGGCGGCGGGTCGCTGGAGGACCTGTGGGCGTTCAACGATGAGCGCGTGGCGCGCGCCATTCACGCCTGCCGGCTGCCGGTGGTGTCCGGGGTCGGACACGAGATCGACTTCACCATCGCGGATTTCGTGGCCGATGCGCGCGCACCGACGCCGTCCGCGGCCGCCGAGCTGGTGGTCCCCGACGGCGTGGCCTGCCTCGAGACGCTCAGGCGCGCCGCGCAGCGCCTGGCCGCGGGCATGCGGCGCGAGCTGCGCGTCGGGGACACGGGCACCCGCGCGCTCGCCCGGCGGCTGCAGCTGGCGCATCCGGGCGCACGGCTGCAGCAGCAGCTGCAGCGGCTCGACGACCTGGCGCAGCGCCTGGCGGCGGCGGCGCACAGCGGACTGCGGCGTGACGCGGTGCAGCTCCTGCACTGCCGCGAGCGTCTCGAGCGCCACGGCGCGCGGCAGCTGCTGCAGCGCCAGCAGGCGCTGCACGCCGCTGTGCATGCACGGCTGGTGCGCACGCTCGCGCAGCGCCTGGCGCTGACGCGTCATCGCTTCGATCTCGCCGCGCGCGCGCTCAATGCCGTGAGCCCGCTCGCCACGCTCTCCCGCGGCTTCGCGATCGTCACCGTCGCGGACGGTGCGCTGCTGACCGACGCCGCTGCCGTGGCGAGCGGCGAGCTCATCGAGGCGCGCCTCGCCCGCGGCACCCTCACCGCGCGCGTGACCGGTCGCAAATGAGCCGGGCCGCCGCCTGCCTGGCGCTGACTCTGTGCGCTGCCGCGATGCCGCTCGCCGCAGCGCAGCCGCCGGCAGCGCAGCCGGCGCCGTCCGCAGCGCCCGCGCTGCCGGAGGAGGAGCGCGTCCCGGGCGGGGTGGCGCTGCTGGCCATCGAGGCCCCGGCGAGCCGCGCTCCCGTGGTGACGTTTGCCGAGCATCGCGTGCTGGTGCTGCGCAGCGCCGACCAGTGGCTGGCGGTGGTCGGCATTCCGCTGTCGCAGCCGCCGGGTCACGCGGAAGTGCGCGTGCACGACGGCACGCAGTCGGGCAGCGTGATCGGCTTCGAAATTACCGACAAGCAGTACACCGTGCAGCGACTCACGGTGGCGCCGCGGCAGGTGGACCTGTCGGCGCAGGACCTGGCGCGCGTCAATCGCGAGCAACCGCGCCTGCGGCGGGCGTACGCAACCTATACGGAAACGCCACCGGCGGCCCTGCGGCTGCTGGCGCCGGTGCCGGGGGTGCGCTCGAGCTCCTTCGGGCTGCGCCGGGTGTTCAACAACGAGCCGCGCAGTCCCCACAGCGGCATGGATATCGCCGCGGGTGTCGGCACTCCCATCCGCGCGGCCGCCGACGGCCGCGTCGTCGATACCGGCAACTACTTCTTCAACGGCAACACCGTGATCCTCGATCATGGCAGCGGCCTCATCACCATGTACTGCCACCTGAGTGCCATCGGCGTGAGCCGCGGACAGCGGGTGCCGGCCGGGACGGTGATCGGCAAGGTCGGCGCGACCGGCAGGGTCACCGGGCCGCACCTGCACTTTGGCGTGGCGCTGAACGCTGATTTCGTCGATCCGGCGCTATTCCTGCCGCCGCCCGCACCCGCAGCCCCGTGAGCGTGGCGCTTGACCCCGGCCGTGATGCCGCCTTCATGCGCGCAGCGCTCGAGCAGGCGGCGGCGGCGGCGGCGAGCGGTGAGGTGCCGGTCGGCGCCGTGCTGGTAGCGGACGATGCCATCCTGGCGGCCGCGGGCAACGCGCCGATCGCCAGTCACGATCCGACCGCGCACGCCGAGGTGCGCGCGTTGCGCGCGGCGGGCCAGGCGCGCCGCACCTACCGCCTCAGCGGCACGACGCTCTACGTGACGCTCGAGCCGTGCGTGATGTGCGCTTCGGCCCTGGTGCACGCGCGCGTGCGGCGGCTGGTGTTCGGCGCCTGGGATCCGCGCGCGGGCGGGGCCGGCAGCATCACCAACGTGTTCGCACTGCCGAACCTCAATCACCGCGTCGAGGTATTCGGCGGGGTGCTGTTGGAGGATTGCACGCGTCTGCTGCAGGAGTTCTTCGCGCGGCGGCGTACCTGAGCGCACGGCGCCGGCCGCCCGTGCACAGCCCGCGAGCCATAAACGCCGCGGGCGGGTTCAGGCCCCGGGTGTGGCCGCGCGCGTGACGGCAGGCGTGGCCGCCGGCGGCGGCGCAGGCAGCGGCGAAGCGTGGACGTCCGTCGCGCCGGCGGGCGTGGCCGCCGGACCCACCGACAGCGTGCCGGGCGTGGTCGGCACGGAGCCGCCGTCGCCTGGCTGCCATTCGAGCAGCGTGAGAAAGCGCTGGATACGGTCGACGAACTGCACGGGCTCCCAACCGCGGGCATAGCCGCGCCGCGCACGCGTGTACCAGCGCTCCTGGGCGAGCAGCGGCAGCCGCTCGCGGACCTCGGCCCAGGAGTCGGGATTCTTGCCGAGCGCCTGCGTGATGATGCGTGCATCCTCGAGATGCCCGAAGCCGACGTTGTAGGCGGCGACGGTGAGCCAGGTGCGGTCCGGCTCGGCAATGCGCTCGGGGATCATGTCGCGCACCTGCGCCAGATAATGCGCACCGGCGAAGATGCTCTGCTCGGGGTTGCCGCGGTCACGGATGCCCATCGCCTGGGCGGTGTCCGCCGTCAGCATCATCACCCCGAGCGCGCCTTCGCTGGACTGCGCGTGCGCGTCCCACTTCGACTCCTGGTAGCCAACCGCCGCGAGCAGGCGCCAGTCGAGACTCCACTGGGACGCCGCCGCCTCGAACCATGAGCGATAGCGCGGCAAGCGGTCGGCGACGTTCGTCTGAAACTCGCGCGATTCCTCGTAGGCGAAGCGCCGGGTATCGCCGGAGGAGTCCTGCAGCATCTGCGCCAGGCGCCCGGAAGCGGCGAGGTCGCGGAAGAACGCGTCGATGCTCGCCAGCAGATCGGGCGCAGCGCGGCGCACGATCCACTGCACCGGCCGCTCCTCGGGCAGCGCGAATCCCTCCAGCACGTTCGGGTAGAGGTGATGGGCGAAGGAGAATTCGCGCGCGTCGGTGATGGCGTACTGCGCCTCGCCGGAGTCGACGTCCTCCACCGGGTCCGCCGAGCTGGGCGCGGTCTCCTCCCACTGCAGCGCCGGGGCGACGGTGCCCTTCAGACGCTGCAGGATGCGCTCCTGGGCGCTGCCGGCGCGCACCGCGATGCGCGCCGCTTCGAGCTGCAGCGTGTCGCGCGGGCGCACGCCGCTGCGCGGGTAGACCACCAGCTGCGGGATGTGCGCGTACGGAGCCGCGGCGTCGCCGACGCGGCTCCACTCGGCGGTGTTGGTGAGCGAGGCCGCGGCGATGTCCGCGCGCCCGGCGGCGAGCTCCGCCCGCATGGCGCGTTCGTCGGCGACGGTGTACATGCTGAGCTTCACGCGCAGCCGCGCCGCGTAGGCGCTGGCCAGCTCGTACTCCAGCCCCTCGGTACTCTGCGCGCCGAGGTAATAGCAGGTCGGCAGGTTGAGTGTGACCACCCGCAACGTGCCGCGGGCGCGCAGCTGGTCGAGTGCCGCAGGCGCGGGCTGGCCGCAGGCGCCGGTCACTGCCAGCAGGCTGAGCGCAGCAGCGCGAGTGAATGCGCGCACGAAGCTCCTCTCACCGCACGGCTTTCCGCTAGAATGGCCGCCCCCAAAAATGAGGCCGACCACTGGAGAGGTACCGAAGCGGTCATAACGGCGCCGACTCGAAATCGGATGGTCGGGTAATACCGGCACGTGGGTTCGAATCCCACCCTCTCCGCCACCTCACCACTTCAAGCCTCCATGCTGCGCACACGACCCGCCGGACGGCCGAGCGCACTATAGCCGCAGTGTTGCGCGGCGCGGTAGGGTGGCCGCGCGCGCTGTGCGGCACGTCCCGCAGGCCGCCGCGGGCGCGGGTGTCAGGCTCACCCCGGTGGTTTCTTCATCGCTTCGCGGTAGGCGGCGGCGAACGCCTCGACGAACGTGTGGGGCAGATGATCCACCGGCATCTCGATGAGATTGCGATAGAAGGTAGTGAACAGCTCCCAGTACTGCGCCTTGTCGGCGGAGCGCGCCTTGCCGCGCCGCGCGGCGCGCTCGAAGCGGGCTTCGAGCTCGGCCGGATCGAGCCGGTCGAGGAACTCGACGAAGGCGGCGCGCGTGGCCTGCGCAGTGGCGTTCTCGTGCAGCTTGGCATCGCCGATCGCCTCGCGCAGCCACTGCACCGAGTCGAGCTGGCGGCCCTCGTGCTGCACGAACAGCGCCACCAGCAGATCCTCCACCCGCGAGTTGGCGAGCGACGGCCGCGGATCATCGTGCTCGGGCGGCGGCAACTCGATGCGGTAGCGGTTGCGGGTCTCGTTGCGATTGCGCTCCAGCTCCTTGAAGCCCACCAGCGCTTCGCGGAACAGCCGGCCCGCGAGGTGCAGCAGCCGCGTCTGCGCGTCCGCGGGCAGCTGTTCGGACTCGATGCCCGCGCCGCGGCAGAAGGCATCGAGCCCGGTGTGCATGTCCTCGAGTGCCAGTGCGCCGCCGTTTTTCGGCTCGCGGCCCACGATCTCGGCCAGGCGCGCCAGCGACGAGCCGAGCGCGTGCGCCGACTGCGCCGGCTGCGCCAGCGCCTGCACACGGCCGGAGTTCACCGTCTGGCCGTAGGCGCTGACCGGCAGTACCGGATCCAGGTCGATCACCGGCACCAGCAGTTCCTCGACGTTGAGCGGCGCACCGATGTCGAGCTCGGTAGCGCGCCCGAGCGTGTGCAGCGCGTGGATACTGGTGGGCACGGCCGCGGACGCGCTGTCCGGCGGCTGCTGCGGCTGCTCGAGGGCGGCGACGATGTGGTAGTCGCCCATGCGCAGCACGTCGCCGTTGGCGAGGCGATAGCCGCCCGAGCCGCGCTTGGCGAGCGGCTCCATGTCGTCGTTGACGTACACGCCGTTGGTGCTCACGTCCTGCAGATAGAAATGGCCTTCACGGAACAGCACGCGGGCGTGATGCGCGGACACGTAGCGCAGCGGATCGGGCAGCACCCAGTCGTTGTCGGCGGAGCGGCCGATGGTGCCGCCTTCCACCGAGAAGATCGCGCTGCTGCGCTCGGCGAGCGAACGCCGCTGGTCACTGACGATTCGCAGCCTGAGCATGGTTCCCCGACTCAAAGGAGTCATCCGTCCGATCGTACGCGTACTGGCAGCTTCGGTTCCAGGCAGGCGCGGCAGCTTCCCCGGCGCGCCCGGACATATAATGCCAGCGTCAAAGTAACAGCGACCCTTACCCCCGCCATGGCAACCAGTCACATTTTCCGCATTATGTTCGTGAATCAGGGCAAGGTTTACGAGGTCTACGCCCGCAAGGTGAGCCACGGTGAGTTGTTCGGCTTCATCGAGGTCGAGGAGCTGCTGTTTGGCGAGCGTTCCTCGGTGGTGCTCGATCCTGGCGAGGAGCGCATCAAGGGCGAGTTCTCCGGCGTCAAGCGCACTTTCCTGCCCATGCACTCGATCCTGCGCATCGACGAGGTGAAGAAGCACGGCCCGGCCAAGATCACCGTGTTGGAAAGCGGCGGCAACGTCGCGCAATTCCCCATGCCCATCTACTCGACGCCGCCGGGCGAGAAGAAGTGACCGGCGCGCAGTCCGTGCTGCAGCTGGCGGGACCGGTCGCACTCTCCGCGTTCCGCATCGCCAAACTTCTCGAGCGCCTCAGCGCGCGCGATCCGGCCGTGGAGAGCGTCGCGGCGCGTTACCTGCATTTCATCGACCTGGCGCGGCCTGTCGGCGCAGCCGAGCGGCAGGTGCTGGAGGCGCTGCTGACCTACGGACCGCGCCAGGCGGCGCCGGACGAGGGCAGCGGCGAGTGCGTGCTGGTGGTGCCGCGTCTCGGCACCATCTCACCCTGGTCGAGCAAGGCGAGCGAGATCGCGCAGGTTTGCGGCCTCAGCGCCGTGCGCCGCATCGAGCGCGGCATCGCCTACCGGCTGCGCGCGCGCGAGGCGCTCGGCGCGGCGCGGCTGCAGCAGCTGGCGGCGCTGCTGCACGACCGGATGACGGAGGATGCGCTGCTCGATGCGGCGGCTGCGGTGCGGCTGTTCGAGCACCGCGCGCCGCGCCGGTTCGCGCGCGTGTCGCTCGCGGCCGGACGCAGCGCGCTCGAGGCGGCCGACCGCGCGCTCGGCCTGGCGCTGGCGGCGGAGGAGATCGACTACCTGCTCGCGAGCTTTCGTCGTCTGGGACGCGACCCGAGCGACGTCGAGCTGATGATGTTCGCGCAGGCCAACTCCGAGCACTGCCGCCACAAGATCTTCAACGCCCACTGGATCATCGACGGCGAGCCGCAGCAGCAGACGCTGTTCGAGATGATCCGCTACACCCACGCGCGCCACCCGGCGGGGGTGCTCTCGGCCTACCGCGACAATGCGGCGGTGGTCGAGGGCAGCGTGGGCGAGCGCTGGTTCCCCGATCCCGCCAGCGGCATCTATCGCGCCAGCCGCGAGCCGATCGACATCCTCATGAAGGTGGAGACGCACAATCATCCCACTGCGATCTCGCCATTCCCGGGAGCGGCGACCGGCGCGGGCGGGGAGATCCGCGACGAGGGCGCGACCGGCCGCGGCGGCAAGCCCAAGGCGGGGCTGACCGGCTTCTGCGTCTCGAACCTGCGCATTCCCGGTTTCGAGCAGCCGTGGGAGCGGCCGTTCGGGGCGCCGGCGCGCATCGCCGCGGCGCTCGACATCATGATCGAAGGGCCGATCGGCGCGGCCTCGTTCAACAACGAATTCGGCCGGCCGGCGATATGCGGCTACTTCCGCACCTTCGAGCAGCAGGCGCCCGGGGATCCGCCGCAGCGGCGGCGCGGCTACCACAAGCCGATCATGCTCGCCGGCGGCCTGGGTAATGTGCGCCGCATGCACGTGGAGAAAGCCCCGGTGCCGGTCGGCGCGCAACTGGTGGTGCTCGGCGGCCCGGCCATGCTCATCGGCCTGGGCGGCGGTGCCGCCTCCTCGGTCGGCAGCGGCAGCTCGAGCGCGGAGCTGGATTTTGCCTCGGTGCAGCGCGGCAATCCCGAGATGCAGCGCCGCGCCCAGGAAGTGATCGACCGCTGCTGGGCGCTCGGGGAAGACAATCCCATCGCGCTGATCCATGACGTGGGGGCGGGCGGCTTGTCCAACGCCGTGCCCGAGGCCGTGGCGCACCACGGCCGCGGAGCACGCCTCGATCTGCGCGCCATCCCCAGCGCCGAGCCGGGACTGTCGCCGCTCGAGTTGTGGTGCAACGAGGCGCAGGAGCGCTACGTACTGATCCTCGCGCCCGAGGCACTGCAGCAGTTCGCGGCGATCGCCGCACGCGAGCGCTGTCCGTACGCGGTGATCGGCGCCATCGACGCCAGCGGGCGGCTGCGTGTTCACGACCCGCTGTTCGACAACGACCCGGTCGACATGCCGCTCGAGCTGCTGCTCGGCAAGCCGCCGCGCCTGACGCGCGAGGGGCGCAGCGGCAGCACCACGCCGCAGGCATTCGCCACCGCCGCGATCTCCGTGCGCGAGGCGGCGTACCGGGTGCTGCGCCTGCCGGCGGTGGCCGACAAGACCTTCCTCATCACCATCGGCGATCGCACCGTCGGCGGCCTCATCAGCCGCGACCAGCTGGTGGGCCCGTGGCAGGTGCCGGTGAGCGATGTGGCGGTGACGCTGGCCGACTACCAGGGCACGGCCGGGGAAGCCATGGCGATCGGCGAGCGCACGCCGGTCGCGGTGCTCGACGCACCCGCCTCCGGGCGTCTGGCGGTCACCGAGGCGATCACCAATTTGCTGGCCGCGGACGTCGAGGCGCTATCGCAGGTGCGGCTGTCGGCCAACTGGATGGCGGCGTGTGGCGAGCGCGGCGAAGACGCCGCGCTCTACGCCACGGTGCGCGCCGTCGCGAAGGAGCTGTGCCCGCAGCTCGGCATCGCCATCCCGGTCGGCAAGGACTCGCTGTCGATGAAGACCGCCTGGCGCGCGGACGACGGCACCGAGCACAGCGTGATCGCGCCGGTGTCCCTGGTGGTGTCGGCGTTCGCACCGGTCAGGGATGCCGGCCGCACGCTCACCCCGGCGCTGCAGCTGCCCGAGGAGCCGAGCGCGCTGTGGCTCATCGATCTGGCCGCCGGCCGCAACCGGCTCGGCGGCTCGGCGCTCGCGCAGGTGTACGGCGAGCTGGGCGAGGAGCCTGCCGATCTCGACGAGCCGCGCCGCCTGCTGCAGCTCGCCGCGGCGCTCGCGGAGCTGCGCGCCGCGGGAGTGCTGCGCGCCTATCACGACCGCTCCGACGGCGGCCTGTTCGCCACCCTGGTCGAGATGGCGTTCGCCGGGCATTGCGGCCTCGACCTCACGCTGCCGCCCGCGCGCGCTGCGCCGCTGGCGCAGCTGTTTGCCGAGGAGCCCGGGGTGGTCGTGCAGGTCATGGCCGCAGACGAGAGTGCGTTCACCCGGACACTCGCGCGCCACGGGCTGCCCGCCGTGCGCCTCGGCACGCCGCAGCGCGAGCTGCGCGTACGCATCCGCGCCGGCGAGCTGCTGTTCGATGAGTCGTGGGCGGATCTGCGCCGCGCGTGGTCGGAGACCTCCTGGCGGCTGCGGCGGCTGCGCGACGATCCGCAGTGCGCGGACGAAGAGCTCGCGGCGCAGACCGACGAGCGCGCCGGCGGCCTCAAGGTCGAGCTGAGCTTCGATCCCGCCGAGGACGTCGCCGCGCCGCATGTCGCCCGCAGCGGGCGCCCGGCGGTTGCCATCCTGCGCGAGCAGGGGGTCAACAGCCACGTGGAGACCGCCGCGGCCTTCGCGCAGGCCGGGTTTACCACGCACGACGTGCACATGAGCGAGCTGCTCGCCGGCGGGCGCACGCTGCGCGAATTCCAGGGGCTGATCGCCTGCGGGGGCTTCTCCTACGGCGACGTGCTCGGGGCCGGGGAGGGATGGGCGAAATCGATCCTGTTCCACCCCGCGGTGCGCGCGGAGTTCCAGCGCTTCTTCGGGCGTACCGACACTTTCGCGCTGGGCATCTGCAACGGCTGCCAGATGTTTGCCGCGCTCAAGAGCCTCATCCCCGGCAGCGATGCGTGGCCGCGCTTCGTGCAGAACCGCAGCGAGCAGTTCGAGGCGCGCTTCTCGCTGGTGGAAGTGCAGCCGTCGGACTCGGTGTTGCTCGAGGGCATGGCCGGCTCGCTGCTGCCGGTGGCGGTGGCGCACGGCGAAGGGCGCGCCGAGTTCGCCTCGCCCGAGGCCGGCGCCGCCTGCAGCAGCAGCCGCCTGGTGAGCCTGCGCTACGTGAACGCCGACCGCAGCCCCGCCACGCGCTACCCGGCCAATCCGAGCGGCACCCCGCACGGCATGGCGGCACTTACCAACAGCGACGGGCGCATCACCATCATCATGCCGCACCCGGAGCGCTCGTTCCGCTATCTGCAGAACTCCTGGCGGCCGGCGGGCGCCGGCACCTACAGCGGCTGGATGCGCCTGTTCCGCAACGCGCGGCGCTTCGTCAGCTAACCTTCATCCGCGGAGACGAACGGCGCCACGTGGCTGCCGGTCTCGTCGAGAAAGAAGCGCCGCATCATGATCGCCTGCTGCAGCTTGCCCTTGCGCACGTACGCTTCGTACAGCAGGTCCTTCATCACCTCGAGCACGATGCCGGCCTCGTAGCCGTCGAGCAGCGGCAGCGGCGCGCGCATCTCGGGGTCCGCGCCGAACAGCACGGTTTTCAGCTTGGCGAAGATGTCCGCCGCGATGCTGGCGAGCTCGCGCACCGCATTCAGCTCGTCGAACAGCCGCAGCTTGCCGGCTTCGCCGAGGTCGGTAAACATCATCTGCGCGGTGCGGCGGCACATGGAGGCGAAGGCGTTGAACGCGCCCTGCGAGAAGCAGGTGAGCGCCTCGCGGAACAGCAGCTCCACGTCCTCCGGGATGTAGGCGAAGCTGAACTTCTCGCGCGCCCGCTCGATCTCGGTGAACTGCGGCGACAGCTCGATGCGCGCCGCCCCGTACACCCGTACGGTGAAGCGCAGGAAGATCGGCATGTGGCAGGCATCGCACAGGTACACCAGGCCCACCTGGCGCGGCCGGTACAGCTGCAGGTCCTCGAAGCGCGGCACCGCACTCGGGGTGATGTGCGCCACCGCCTGGCAATGCGGGCAGGTCACCACCAGGTTCTTCGCCAGGTCGTGATGCAGATGGCTCGTGGCGTCGATGTACAGGGACATGTCCGCGGCTCATGTTGTTGTGTGCGCCGCCCGCCCATGTTAACCGAAGCGTGCCGCCGCCGGCGCGCCCCGGGCGCCCCCTTCAGTCCGCGGCCGGCGGGGCGCGCGTTATGTCACACCGTGTGCGCTGCGCGTGAAGGCGAGGATGCGCTCGGCGAGCGTCGCGTACTCGCCGCTGAAATGATGGCCGCGGCCGATCTGCTCGCGCACCACCCCCGGCGTGCTTAAGTCCGGGCAGATCGAATCCGCTTCGCCTGCGCCATAGATGCATAGCACCGGCAGGGGCGCGAGCGCGGCAACCTCCGGCCGCGTGGGCGCCCCGCCGGCGTTGCTCCCCACCCACTCGGCGACACGTACCTCGAACGCGGCGTTGGCATCGATGCCGAGCAGGCTGACGCTCGCCACGCGCGCGCGCAGCTCCGCAGGCAGGCGCTTGACGACGAACGGCAGCACGTCCGCGCCGAAGGAATAACCGATCAGCAGCACCCGTTGCGTGTGCCACGCGATGAGATAGTGGCGCAGCACCCGCGCCACGTCGCGCGCGGTCTCCTCCGGGGTGCGCTTGCTCCAGAAGTACTTGAGCGAGTTGAAGCCGACGGTCGGCACGCCGGCGGCCGCGAGGCGCGCGGCCAGCTCCTGGTCGAGCCCAGCCCAGCCGCCGTCGCCGCTGAGCAGCAGCGCAAACTCCGGCGAGTTGCCGGCGGCGTGCACTTCCTCAACCGGCAGATCGCTGATGTCCGCGGGTCGCTCCTGCCCGGCGGATGTGCGCGCGGCGAGCGTCGCGTACGCCTGGCGGAACTGCGGCAGCCAGTTGCGCTCGACCGCGAAGCCGTGACCAACGCGCGGCAGCGGCACTACCGTGCCGCCCGCCACCCGCGCCGCAAATGCCGCTGCGGTGCGCGGGCTGCAGACCTGGTCCTGCTCGCCCTGCAGTGCGATCCACGGCTGGCGCAGCGTCATCGCCGGCTCGAGTACCAATTCATGCTGCGCATTCTCGCTGTAGTGCAGCCCCGCGCCGGGGCACAGCGCGGCGCCGGCGAAATCCTGGTCGGGGCAGAAGCCCAGACTCAGGGCGCCGGCGAAGGTGCCGGGCGGGGACTGCACCAGCGCCGCATAAGCGACGCTGGCGCCCGAGGAATAGCCGACCAGCACCGGCACCAGGTACTCGCTCATGCCGATCTGTTTCTGCAGCTGGTGACTGAGTGCCTCGAAATCCGCGGCGATCATCTGGCACGGCGCACCGGGGCGCTGTGCGGCCGTGCGCAGGCTCGCCTGGTACTGGCGGACATCGACGCCGATCACCACCGCGCCCATGCTCTCGAGCGCGTGCGCCATGTCGATGACGCCGAGCTCCCAACCGCCGTCGCCGGAGACGAACAGCGTCACGCTGCGCGGTCCGCCGTCGGGAATGTAGACGTTGACGGTGCCGAAACGTCCGGCAGCAAGGTGCCTGGAGTCGTCGGGCAGGCGCGCGGGCGGCGTCGTCGCGGGTGCTGCCGCCGTCACCGCTGCCGGCAACGCTGCGGAGGTCACCGCCGGCGCGGGTGCGGCCGCGGGCGGGGCCGCGAGCGCGCCCAGCGCGACGGCCGCGCTCGTCACGGCGCAGCCCACCGCGGCCGATGGCGCGCGCCCGACGCGCCGCGCGTTCATCGGGAAAACAGCTCCTTCATCCCTCCGGCGATCAGCACCGACACGTCGACCAGCACACGCGGCAGCGCGATGCCGCCGCGCGCGGCCAGGTAGCGTGCCTCCCAGGTCGGATCGAACTTCGCCTTGTAGCGCCGCAAGCCGTCGAAGTTATAGAAGTGCTCGCCGTGGCGGAAGATGAAGTTGCCGACGCGGTGCCAGGCGGGGGCGAGCGGATGGGTTTCCAGGCCCGCAAGCGGCGCCATGCCGAGATTGAACCAGCGGTAACCCTCGCGCCGTGCCCACAGCATCAGCTCGAGAAACAGGTAATCCATGGCCCCGCGCGGCGCATCCGGCCCGAAGCGCATGAGATCCACCGACAGCTCGGCGCGCGTCGCCGTGGTCCACAGATTGGCAAAGGCCGCGGGCACGCCGTCGGCACGCACCAGCGCCAGCGGAAACTGCCGCAGGTACTGCGGCGAGAACGCGCCCACCGAGAAGCGTTTCTCGCTGGTCGACTTGGCGGTGAGCCAGGCGTCGGAGATGCGTTGCAGCGTCGGCAGCAGCTCGGCCACGCCCTGCGGCGGAATCACCTCGAAGCTGGCGCCGTCGCGCTGCGCGCGCCGGTACGACTGCCGCAGGTCGGCGCGTGCCGACCCCTCGAGCGAGAAGTCGGCGAGCGGCACGCGCCCCTCCTCGCCGATCTTCAGCGCCGCGAGGCCGAGGTCCACGTACAGCCCGAGCCGCTCGCCGGTCACCTGATAGAACACCGTCTGCGCGCCGTGATGATCGGACATCTCGCGCAGCCGCCACACCAGCTCCTCGGCGCCCTGCTGCGAGCCCACCGGATCGCCGAGCGCGATCCAGCTGTGGCGCGCGACCTGGTACATGACGAAGGCATCGCCGGCGTCGCTGAACAGCAGGCGCTTGTCGCCGGTGAGCGCCGCGTTGGCCAGCGTCAGGTCCGAGGCGGCGATCAACGGGCGCGCCCGTGCCAGGTCCGCCGCGTCCGCCACCGCGGGCTCGGGGCGCGCCGGGCGCAGCATGTTGAGCAGCACGTACGCGGTGCCGAGCACGATGACCGCCAGCGAGGCGCGCAGCGCGCGCGGCGCGTTGCCATCGAGCGCGAACGTCCACCATAGCTCGTGGCTGTAGGCGATATGACGCGAGGAGACCATACCGATCCACAGCGCCATGGCGATCACACCGACGATGCTCGCCACCCAGGCGGGCGTGAAGCGCTCGGAAAGAATGGCGGTGGGGCGATAAAAGGCGCGGCGCCCGAGCATCAGCACCCACAGCACCAGCAACAACAGGCTGGCCTCCTCGAAATCCAGCCCCTTCAGCAGCGAGGCGAAGATGCCCGCCGCCAGCAACCACAGGCAGATGTGGTAGGCGGCGCGCACGCGGCGGAACAGCGCGCGCGCCAGCACCAGCAGGCCGAGGCCGATGATGCTGCCGGCCAGATGCGACACCTCCAGTACCGCGAGCGGCAGGAACTGGTCGAGGAACGCCAGCCGCTCGTCGACCGCGGGGGTGGCGCCGGAGAACAGCAGCAGCGCCCCGGCGAGGAAGGTGAGTGAGCCGGCGATCTGCGGCACGACCGGGGCGACGTAGAGCGCGGCCAGCTCCTGCGCCCGGGCGAGAGCGCGGCGCTGCGCGGCCAGCTCCTTCCAGGCGAACAGCAGCGAGGCGCACACCAGCGGCACGAGGTAGTACACGGCACGGTAGGCGAGCAGCGAGCCGAGCAGCGCATCCGTGGGCACCCCGGGGAGCGTGAGCAGCATGACCGCCTCGAACACACCGACGCCACCGGGCACGTGGCTCACGATGCCGGCGATCACCGCCGCGGCATACACGCCGAGAAAGGGGATGAAGCCGATATGCGCCGTCGGCGGCAGCAGCGACCACAGCACCGCCGCGGCCAGCGACAGGTCCAGCACCGACAGCGCGATCTGCGCCAGCCCGATGCGTGCCCCCGGAGCGCGCAGCGCCCAGCCGCGTATCTCGAAGTTGACGCGCGCCAGGCAGGCCCACGCGGCGTAGGCAACCACGGCGGCGAGCAGCAACGTCCCGACCAGGATCGACCAGTTGTGATGCAGCCGCAGCACGCTGGCGGCGTGGCCCGGGGAGAGAAACAGCGATACGCCGGAGACTGTCGCCAGGCCGATGCCGAGCGACAGGCTGCAGAAGGCGGAGATGGTGGCGACGTCGATGGCGGTGATGCCGGCGGTCGCGTACAGGCGGAAGCGGATGGCGCCGCCGGTGAACGCGGCGAAGCCGAGCGTATGTCCGAAGGAGTACGCGATGAAGGAGGTGAACAGGATGCGCGTGTAGGGGATGGTGCGCCGCAGGTAGGCGAGCGCCAGCACCTCGTAGGTCGACAGCAGCCAGTAGCTGGCGGCGGTGAAGCCGAGCGCCGCCAGCACCTGGCGGCGCGGAATGGCGTGCAGGTGCGCAACCACGCTGCGCACGTGCAGATGAGCGAGCTGGTGGTGCAACACCAGCACCACGCCGGCGAACACCAGCAGCGCCCCGAGCGGGCCGGCCCAGCGCCACAGCCTCGACGGCTCGCTGGCGGACGGGTCTGCCGCAGGGACGGGGGCGGACACAGGCGTCCTTCAGCGGGTCAGCGGTTTGTAGCGGATGCGATGCGGCTGCGCGGCGTCCTCGCCCTTGCGTCGCTTGAAGTCCGCGACGTACTCCTGGTAATTGCCTGCAAACCACACCACCTGCGAGTCACCCTCGAAGGCGAGGATATGCGTGGCGATGCGGTCGAGGAACCAGCGATCGTGCGAGATCACTACGGCGCAGCCGGGAAAGTTCAGCAGCGCCTCTTCCAGCGCCCGCAGCGTCTCGACGTCGAGGTCGTTGGTGGGCTCATCCAGCAGCAGCACGTTGCCGCCGGCGCGCAGCACCTTGGCGAGGTGCACGCGGTTGCGCTCGCCGCCGGACAGCTCGCCGATCAGCTGCTGCTGCTGCGAACCCTTGAAATTGAAGCGGCCGACGTAGCTGCGCGAGGGGGTCTCGTAGTTACCCACCTTGATCATGTCGAGGCCGCCGGAGATCTCCTGCCACACGCTCTTGCCGCCATCGAGCGCCTGGCGCGACTGATCGACGTACGCCAGGCGCACGCTCGGACCCACGCGGATCTCACCCGCGTCGGCAGCTTCCGCGCCGGTGAGCATGCGGAACAGCGTGGTCTTGCCGGCGCCGTTCGGGCCGATGATGCCGACGATGCCGCCACGCGGCAGCTTGAAGGACAGCTTGTCGATCAGCAGCCGCTGGTCGTAGCCCTTGCGCAGGTCCGACACCTCGATGACGAGCTCACCGAGGCGCTCGCCGGGCGGAATGTAGATCTCGTTGGTTTCGTTGCGCTCCTGGAACTCGCGCGAGGCGAGCTCCTCGTAGCGTTGCAGGCGCGCTTTGCTCTTCGCCTGGCGCGCCTGCGGATTCTGCCGTACCCATTCGAGCTCGTGCGCCAGGGTGCGGCGCAGCGCCTCACGCTCGCGTTCCTCGAGCGCCAGGCGCTGCTCCTTCTGCGCCAGCCACGAGGAATAATTGCCGTGCCAGGGGATGCCATGACCGCGGTCGAGCTCGAGGATCCACTGCGCCACGTTGTCGAGAAAATAGCGGTCGTGAGTCACCGCGATCACGGTGCTCGGATATTCCTCGAGGTAGCGCTCGAGCCAGCCGATCGACTCGGCATCGAGATGATTGGTCGGCTCATCGAGCAGCAGCATGTCGGGCGCCGACAGCAGCAGGCGGCACAGCGCCACGCGGCGCTGCTCTCCGCCGGAGAGCGTGGCGATGCTCGTCTCCCAGGGCGGCAGCCGCAGGGCATCGGCGGCTATATCGAGCTTGCGCCCGAGCTCCCAGCCGCCCGCCGCGTCGATGGCATCCTGCAGCTCGGCCTGCCGGGCGAGCAGCGTGTTCATCTGCTTCTCGTCCAGCGGCTCGGCGAAGCGCTCGCTGATCTGGTTGAATTCCTCGAGCTGCCGGAAGGTGTCCCCCAGACCCTCCATCACCGTGCTGCGCACGTTGCGCGCGGGATCGAGCTGCGGCTCCTGCGGCAGGAAGCCGATGCGGATGCCGGGCTGAGGGCGGGCCTCGCCATCGAACTCGGAGTCGACGCCGGCCATGATCTTCAGCAGCGAGGATTTGCCGGCGCCGTTCAGCCCGAGCACGCCGATCTTGGCGCCCGGAAAGAACGACAGGCTGATGTCGCGCAGGATGACGCGCTTCGGCGGCACCACCTTGGCGACGCGGTTCATCGTGTAGATGTATTGCGCCATGTAGCGATTATGGTCGAGGCCGCCGCCGATGGCGATGGCGCGCCGCCGCGCTGCGCGCACCGTGGCCGCGTGCCACTGTGTTAGGCTGGCGCCTGCCGCCGTTGTCCGATTGAGGAGCGTAGCACCGCCATGAGCGTCGCCGTGATCGTGAGCGAGCGCCTGGCGCTCTATGGCTTTGGCGACGGGCATCCGTTCGGGCCCGATCGCCTCGCCGCCTTCGTGCGCGAGTTCACCGCCCGCGGGCTGCTCGCGCGCGTGACGACGCTCGAGCCGCGCACCGCCAGCGACGCGGAGCTGCGCTCCTTTCACAGTGCCGAGTATCTCGAGTTCGTGCGCCGCGCTTCCGCGAGTGGCACCGGTCTGCTCGATGCCGGCGATACCCCCGCCTTCAAGGGCGTCTACGAAGCCGCCGCCGGCGTGGTGGGCGCAACGCTCACCGCCACCGAGGCGATCATGCGCGGCGACTGCCGGCGCGCCTTCGTGCCGATCGCCGGGCTGCACCACGCGGCACGCGACCGCGCCGCCGGCTTCTGCGTATTCAACGACTGCGGCGTGGCGATCGAGCAGCTCAAGCGCCGCGGCCTGAAGCACGTCGCCTATGTCGACATCGATGCGCATCACGGCGACGGCGTGTTCTACGCCTTCGAGGATGATGCGGCGGTGGTGTTCGCCGATCTGCACGAGGACGGGCGCTACCTCTACCCGGGCACCGGCGCGGCCGACGAGATCGGCCGCGGTGCCGCGGCGGGCACCAAGCTCAACGTGCCGCTGCCGCCGGGCTCCGACGCCGAGGTGTTCGCCGCCGTGTGGCCGCGCGTGGTTGCGCACCTGGAGCGGTTTGCGCCGGAATTCATCATCCTGCAGTGCGGCGCCGACAGCCTCGAGGGCGACCCGATCACGCACCTGCGCTTCACGCCGCAGGTGCACGGACGCGCGGCGCGCGAGCTGGCTGCGCTCGCCGACCGGCTGGGGCACGGCCGTGTGCTGGCGCTCGGCGGCGGCGGCTACAACCGCACCAACCTGGCCCACGCCTGGTCCGAGGTGGTGGAGAACCTGCTCTAGCGGGCCGGCCCTGCCGCGGCAGCTGGCGCGGGCGGCTGCCGGCTCGATCCGGTAAACCACCCCCGGAAATCGCGCCCGCCGCACTTCAGTGAGTACCCCCTGCCCGACAAGACGCGCGATTTCCCGGGGACCCCGGTACAATTCGCGCCCCCTGCTGCGAGGGTGATCCACGGGCGTCGCGCATGTTCCGCACCACCATGACCATCGAGAGTTTCGATCCCGAGCTCGCAGGTGCGATCGCCGGCGAGCGCCGCCGCCAGGAGGAGCACGTCGAGCTGATCGCCTCGGAGAACTACGCCAGCCCGCGGGTGCTCGAGGCGCAGGGCTCGGTGCTCACCAACAAGTACGCCGAAGGCTATCCCGGCAAGCGCTACTACGGCGGCTGCGAGTACGTCGACATCGTCGAGCAGCTGGCCATCGACCGCGCCCGGCAGCTGTTCGGCGCCGACTTCGCCAACGTGCAGCCGCACTCGGGCTCGCAGGCGAACGCCGCGGCCTACCTGGCGCTGGTACAGCCCGGCGACCCGATCCTCGGCATGAGCCTCGATCACGGCGGTCACCTGACGCACGGGGCCAAGGTCAACTTCTCCGGCAAGTACTTCCGCGCCGCGCAGTACGGCATCCGTGCCGATACCGGCGAGATCGATTACGCGCAGGTGCAGCGCCTCGCCGAGGAGCACCGGCCGAAGATGATCATCGCCGGTTTCTCCGCCTACTCGCGCATCGTCGACTGGGCGCGCTTTGCCGAGATCGCGCGCGGGGTGGGGGCGTACTTCGTGGTCGATATGGCGCACGTGGCGGGACTGGTCGCCGCCGGCCTCTACCCCAATCCGGTGCCGCACGCCGACGTCGTCACCACCACCACCCACAAGACCCTGCGCGGCCCGCGCGGCGGACTGATCCTGGCGCGCGCCAACGAGCAGATCACCAAGAAGCTCAACTCGCTGGTGTTCCCGGGAACGCAGGGCGGACCGCTCATGCACGTCATCGCCGCCAAGGCGGTGGCGCTGCTCGAGGCGCTGCAGCCGGAGTTCCGCGACTACCAGCGCCAGGTAGTGGCGAATGCGCGTGCCATGGCCGCGCGGCTCGAGCAGCGCGGCTACCGGATCATCTCGGGCGGCACCGACAATCACCTGTTCCTCATGAGCCTGGCCGACCGCAACATCACCGGCAAGGACGCGGACGCGGCCCTCGGCAAGGCCAACATCACGGTGAACAAGAACGCCGTGCCGAACGATCCGCGGCCGCCGATGGTGACCAGCGGGCTGCGCATCGGCACGCCGGCCTCGACCACGCGCGGCTTCCGCGAAGCGGAGATCGAGCAGGTGGCTGATCTCATGGTCGAGGTGCTGGATGCGGAAGGCGCCCCCGGCGCCGTCGAGCGGGTGCGGCCGCAGGTGCTCGAGCTGTGCCGTCGCTTCCCCGTCTACGGCCCGTAAGCTGAGCGAGGCGCGCGCGGCGCATGCACTGCCCGTTCTGCGGCCATGAAGAGACCAAGGTGAACGACTCGCGCCTCGCCGGCGAGGGACGGCAGATCCGCCGCCGGCGCGAGTGCCTCAAGTGCGGCGAACGCTTCACCACTTTCGAGACCGCCGAGCTGCTGATGCCGCTGGTCGTCAAGGGCGATCGCGGTCGCGAGCCTTTCGACGAGCGCAAGCTGCGTAGCGGGATGGAGAAGGCCCTGGAGAAGCGTCCGGTGGCGCGCGAGCACATCGACGCGGCGCTCAGCCGCATCGTTCACAAGGTGCGCAGCCTCGGCGATCGCGAGGTGTCGGCGCGCGCGATCGGCGAGCTGGTGATGGAGGAGCTGCGCCATCTCGACGAGGTGGCGTACGTGCGCTTTGCCTCGGTGTACCGGCAGTTCGAGGACGTCGAGGCGTTTCACCAGGAGATCCAGCGCCTGCGCGATGCGCGCAGTCAGCCGCGCAGCGCTACGCAACTCGCGCAGCCGGGCGCGCGCAAACGCGCCGCGGCGCGCGCGGCCAGCCGCGACCAGCTGCCGCTGTTGCCGGCGGACCCTGCGGCCAACGACGCCGACCCGGGCGAGGGCGGCAAGAAATGACCGCCGCGGCAGCGCGCGCCGGCAGGCGCTGATGTTCTCCGACTTCGACCGCTTTGCCATGCAGCGCGCCCTGACGCTCGCGGCGCGCGGCCTCGAGAGCACCGATCCCAATCCGCGCGTCGGCTGCGTGATCGCGCAACGGGGCCGCATCGTCGCCGAGGGCTGGCACGAGCGCGCCGGCGAGGCGCACGCCGAGGTGGTCGCGCTGCGCGCCGCGGGTGCCCAGGCGCGCGCTGCCGACGTGTACGTCACCCTCGAGCCCTGCAGCCACCACGGACGTACGCCGCCGTGCGTCGCGGCGCTCACCGCGGCGCAGGTGGCGCGGGTCGTGTATGCCATGGCCGATCCGAACCCGCGGGTCGACGGGCGCGGGGCCGCGGCGCTGGCGGCCGCCGGCATCGAGGTCGCCGCGGGACTTCTCGCGCAGGAGGCCGCCGAGCTCAACGCCGGCTTCGTGAAGCGCATGCGCCACGGGCGGCCGCTGGTGCGCGTCAAGCTCGCCATGAGCCTCGACGGACGCACCGCGCTCGCCAACGGCGAGAGCCGCTGGATCACCGGTGAGGCGGCACGGGCCGATGTGCAGCACTGGCGGGCGCGCAGCTCCGCGGTGCTCACCGGAGTGGGTACGGTGCTCGCCGACGATCCGCGTCTCGATGTGCGCCTGCCGGATGAGACTCCCGGCAGCGCGCGCCGCCAGCCGCTGCGCGTGGTTCTCGATACGCACTTGCGCACCCCGCCGGCCGCGCGGCTGCTGCAGGGAGGCGGCGAGGTGCTGATCCTGACAGGAGTTACCGGCCCGGATGATGCGCGTGCCGTCAGCCTGGCGGCGCGTGGGGCGCGCCTCGAATCGCTGCCCACCGCGGCCGGGCGCCTGGCGCTGCCTGCAGTCCTCGACCGCCTGGGTGAGCTGGAGCTCAACGAGGTGCTGGTGGAGGCCGGCGCGACGCTTGCCGGCGAGCTGCTCGGCCAGTCGCTCGTCGACGAGTTGCTGCTGTACGTCGGTCCGCGGCTGCTCGGGCCCGACAGTCGCGCGCTGGTGACGCTGCCGAAGCTGACCACGCTTACGGCGGCGCCAGCGCTGGCCTTCTTCGAGATGCAGCAACTCGGCGAGGACCTGCGGCTGCGGTTGCGGCCGCGGGCCTAGGTGAGGGCTGCAGGAGCACGGCGTGTTCAGTGGCATAGTCCAGGACCTGGGCCGGGTGCAGTCGCGTGAGCCGCGCGGCGGCGATCTGCGGCTGGTGATTGCGGTCGGGCGGCTCGAGCTGTCGCGCCTGCACCCGGGCGACAGCATCTGCGTGCAGGGCTGCTGCCTCACCGCGACCGAGGTGCAGCGCGGCGCGTTTGCAGCCGACGTGTCGCGCGAGACGCTCGCGCTCACCACGCTCGGCGAGCTCGCGCCGGGTGCGCCGGTGAACCTCGAGCCGGCGCTGCGCGCCGGCGACCCGCTCGGCGGGCACCTGCTGTCCGGGCACGTCGACGGCATCGCGCGGGTCAGCGCCGTGAGCGAGGATGCCCGCTCGCGACGCGTGACCGTCGAGGTGCCCGCCGCGCTCGCCCGCTACCTGGCGCCGAAGGGCTCGGTGGCGGTCGACGGGGTGAGTCTCACCGTCAATACCGTGGCCGGGGCAACTTTCGGCGTCAACATAATCCCGCACACGCAGACCGCCACGACCCTTGGTGCGCTCAGTGTCGGGATGCCGGTGAATCTCGAAGTCGACCAGCTGGCACGTTATCTCGAGCGGCTGCTGCAGGCGCGCGGCGCTGTCCCTTAGCGCCTGCCGTGCCGTACGTGCAGCCTCAATAGTGGAACCGGTAGCGCAGCTCGGCGTAGATCTCGCGCGGATTGTTGTAGTGGAAGCCATCGAACGTCAGGCTGTTGTCGCTCAGCAGATGGCGGTTGCTGACGTTGAGAACCGTCACTGAGGCGCTGCAGTCGCGGCTGAAATTCCTGCCGAGGCTCATGTCGAGGCTCGCATGGCTCGGCAGGTGGCTCGGCGGCGCCGCGCCATTGGCGAACCCCGAGCCGTAATAGAGGTTCGCCGCGGCGAACGACTGCCAGGGAAGCTCGGCATCGAAGCCGGCGTTCACCGTGTTGCGCTGGTCGTGATCGAGCGCGTAGTAGCCGGTGGGCGGCGCGAAGTTCGTCAGCCCGCCGCTGATCGTCCCGGTGCCGTCGGCGGTCTGGTTGGACCAGGCCAGATGAAAACGCTCACCGCTCCAGAAGCGCGGCGAGCGCACCGCGAGCTCGGTGGCGGAGATCAGCGCCCCGGTGATGGTGATCGGCAGAAAAACATCGGAGCTGCCGATGGGGTTGTGATCGAAGAAATTCTCCGCCCGGGTACGGAAATGATCGACATCGACGCTCCAGCCGCGCAGCGGGATCGTCACGCCGAACTGCCACTCGCTGTCACGCTCGCCGCGCAGCGGCAGGAACGCCAGATTGCTGGCCCGCGCGAACTCGAGCAGCGGCCCCGAGAGCGTCTCGAGGGGCGGCGCCTGGTAGTACCTGCCCCAGAAACCGCGCAACACCCAGCCGAGTCCGGGCAGCTTCACGGTGGCGCCGAGGCGTGGATCGGTGGCGTTCTCCACGAGCAGGCCGTCGAAATGCGTCTGCCGCACACCCGCCGACAGGCTCAGCCACGAGGTTGCCTGCCAGTTATCCTGGAAATAGGCGGCCTCGAGATTACCGTCCGGCCTGAACGTCTGCTGCACCGTCGGGAAGCTGCCGTCGTTGAACAGCACGTGGAAGAACTGGTCGTCGGCCTGGGCGAACCCGAGCACGCCGGCCTGCAGCTGGTGGTGGCCGAAGCTCGCGTGCAGCGCCTCCTGACCGCCGATGTAACCGGAGGAGTGCTGATAGCTGGTGCTGATCGGGAAGTCCTGGGCGTCGCCGTCGTAGTCGGCGCGGTTGTAGTGATAGAAGAGCGAGCTGCTCAGTACCACCTGGCTGCTGAAGGTGTGCAGCCACGAGAAAATCGCGAACGCATCGGCTTCACGCTGGACGTCGTTCGCCAGCTGTCCCGGGGTGTTCGGAATCTGGTAGTCGTCGTGCCGCGCCTGGGCGACCAGGCGCAGCTGGTCGTCGGCCGCGGGGTTATAGATCAGCGTCGTGAAGGCTCCATAGCCGTCCTGCGCATCGTGAATGATCGATTCCACCGGCGTCATCAGCCCGAGATCGCTGCGGTTGCCATTCACACTGCCGTAGTAGGCGAAGTCGTCGTTGTGCCCACCGAGGCTGAGCGCGTCGTTGGTCTGGCCGAAATTGCCGCCGCTGGCGACCAGCTCGCCCTCGTCGTTGCGCTCGAAGCCGGTGCGCGGCACGATGTTGAACACCCCGTAGGTGCGATCGCCGGTGTCGGCGCCGTAGCTGCCGCCCTGCGCCTCCAGGTAATCGATGTCCTTGGGATCGATCTGCGGACCCAGGTTGCTGGCGATGTTGGTATTGGGTATCTCCACGCCGTCGATCTGCCAGCTGGTCTGGTGACCGCCACGCACGTGCAGCTGGTCGTGGACGAAATACGCGCCCGGCATGAAATCGGTGATCATGCCTAAGCTGTTGGTGCGAGCGGCACCCGGGGTGCGGGCGATGTCCCGCCGATCCACGAGCGTCGTGGGCGTGAACGAACTTGTCGTGGACGGAGCCGCGGCACTTACGGTCACCGTCTCCTCGGCCGCACCGGGCTGCAGCTGCAGGTGAGCGTACGGCGCGGCGCCTGACACCACCGTGAGCGGCAGTGTCGTGGCGGCAAAGCCGCTTTGCCTGACAGTGAGCAGGTAGTCGCCGAGCGGCACCGCCGGGAAGGCGAATTCCCCGGTGGTGCTGCTGTGCCCGCTTTGTGACCAGTCAGAGCTTCTCGACCTGAGTTCCAGCGTGGCGCCGGCGATCGGCCGATGGCCGGCGTCGTGCACCACGCCACGGACGACGCCGGTGCTTGCGGCCAGGGCCGCGAACGGGATGAGCGCCAGCGCCAGTGCCATGGCGGCGGCGCGCAGCCGCCGCCCGCTGCGCCCATTGAGCGCAATGGGCGCGCCGCGGAGCTGCGGCGCGCGCGTGCTCGAGTTGCCCACTGATGTTCTCCCCAAAAAACGCCACGAGGTGCGCGCCGTGCGCGCACGCGCAGATCCGCTGCGAACGGACCGCTCAGGCGGCGGGCGGAGGTCCGCGGGCCTCGGGGAGATGGATGAGTCGGACCAGCAGCGGCGCGCTGTCAGGCCGCCTCACCGGCGGCTGCAGTGCCAGCCACACGCCGCTCAGGTTCGCCGCCTGCGGGGCGGGTGCGCTGGCACCGCCGCCGCCGAACACGCAGTGATCGGTATGCGCGTGATTGACGCCGCCATGGTGAGCCGCGTGCCCGAGCAGTGACGCGGGGAAGCCCTCGGGGCAGATCTCGAGCGCCAGCGGCGTGGCGCGCGCCGGCATGAAACCCGGTGGAATCAGCGCACGCCCGAGGAATACCGCCAGCATGATGCCAGCCAGCAGCCGCTGCGTGCTCATTGTCGACGGCCCGAATCGCATGCTGCGCCCGCGTATTCCTGCGGCCCGTACACCAATACTACACGGCCAGCCGCCCGTTCGGCCGCCCGCCGCGGCGGGAACGTCGGGTCGGCTATACTCGGCTGCCGTACAGGTCCGTCATGTCAAAAGTCCTGCCCCTTACCGGTAAGCCCGCAGCTGCGGCGGACGCCATTACGCTCAATTCGGTGGCGGAGCTGCTCGCGGAGCTGCGCGCCGGGCGCATGGTCGTGATCATGGACGACGAGGACCGCGAGAACGAGGGCGACCTCATCATGGCCGCCGAGTGCGCCAGCGCGGAAAGCGTGGCGTTCATGATCCGCCACACCAGCGGCATCATCTGCGTGCCCATGGAGGAGGAGCGCCTCGCCCGGCTCGATCTGCCGCAGATGGTGCCCCTCAACAGCGAGTCGCAACGCACCGCCTTCACCGTGTCGGTGGATCTGCGCGCCGGCACCACCACCGGGGTCTCATCGATCGATCGCGCCGCGACCATCCGCGCACTGGCGAGCGCGAGCGCGGCGCCGGCGGATTTCGCACGCCCCGGACACATCTTTCCGCTGCGCTCGCGGCGCGGTGGCGTGCTGGTGCGCGCCGGGCACACCGAGGCCGCGGTCGACCTGTGCCGGCTGGCGGGCCTGACGCCGGTGGGCGTGCTGTGCGAGGTCATGAACGATGACGGCACCATGGCGCGCCGGCCGCAACTGCAGGAGTTCGCGCGCCGGCACGTGCTGAAGATCGGCACGATCGCGGATCTCATCCGTCACCGGCTGCGCACCGAGCGCACCGTGCTGCGCATTTCCGAGCAGAGCGTGGCGACCGAGTTCGGCGAGTTCCGCCTGTACGCCTACCAGGACGAGGTGAGCCTCGAGCTGCACCTGGCGCTGGCGCACGGGGTGCTCGACGGCGCGACCCCGCCGCTGGTGCGCGTGCACCTGGCGGACACGCTGCGCGACCTGCTCGGCGTGCAGAGCGCCGCGCGTGCCTGGACGCTGCGGGCGGTCATGCAGCGTATCGTCGAGGCGGGCAACGGGGTGGTGGTGGTGCTGCGCCACCAGGAGAGCGCGCGCGAGCTGGCGGAGGCGGTGCGCGGCGGCGCCGCGGCCGGCCCGCCGGCGGCCGCCGCCGCCGCGGGCAGTGCGGCGGAAGGCGCGGTGCTGCGCACCTTCGGCGTCGGCGCGCAGATTCTCAAGGATCTCGGCGTGCGACGCATGCGCGTGCTGTCGGCTCCCAAGCAGATGCACGGCATTTCCGCCTTCGGCCTGGAGGTGGAGGGCTACGTCGGGGAAGAGGGGTGACCGCAGCGCGCGTCATCGAAGGCGAGCCGAGCGCGCATGGACGCAAGGTGGCGATCGTGGCGGCGCGTTTCAACGATTTCATCGTGGCGAGCCTCGTCAAAGGCGCACAGGCCGCCTGGCTCGAGCGCGGCGGCGTGGCGGACGACCTGACGGTGGTGCGCGTGCCGGGAGCCTTCGAGCTGCCGCTGGCGGCACGCCGCCTCGCCGGCAGCGGCCGCTTCGACGCCGTGGTGGCCCTGGGGTGCGTGATCCGCGGCGACACGCCGCATTTCGAGTACGTCGCCGGCGAATGCGCGCGCGGCCTGCAGCGCGCTGCGCTCGATAGCGGCGTGCCGGTGGCGTTCGGCGTGCTTACGGTGGAGTCGGTGGAGCAGGCGCTGCAGCGCGCCGCCACCGGCGCCGGCAACAAGGGCGGGGAGGCCATGGAGAGCGCGCTCGAGATGGCCGCGGTCCTGGCGCGCCTCGCGGTCTAGCGCGCCGATGAAATCCCCGGCCGCGCGCGAGCACAGCGGCACCCGCAGCGTGGCACGCAAGCTGGCGCTGCAGGCGCTGTACCGCTGGCAGCTCAATGCCGCTCCGTGGCAGGACCTGGTGCAGGAATTCGCCACAGCCGAAGACATGCCGCGCGCCGATGCCGGCTACTTCCGCACCCTGATCGAGGGGGTGTGGCGCTCACACGAGGAGCTGCAGGCGCACCTCGCGGCGTACGCCGACCGCCCCCCGGCGCTGCTCGATCCGATCGAGCGCGCCGTGCTCCTCATCGGTCTGTACGAGCTCACCGCCTGCCCCGACGTGCCCTATCGCGTCGCCATCAACGAGGCGGTGGCGCTCGCCCGCCGCTTCGGCGCTACCGACGGGCACAAGTTCGTGAATGCGGTGCTCGACCGCGCCGCGCGCGAGCTGCGGCCCGGCGAGCACTGAGGACGCTGGCGCGTGCCGCTCTCGGAATTCGCCCTCATCGAGCGCTACTTCCGCAGCTGCGGCGCGCGGCGCAGTGATGTGATCCTCGGCGTGGGCGATGATGCGGCGCTGCTCGCACTGCCGCCGGGCAGCGAGCTGGTGGCCGCCACCGACACGCTGGTGAGCGGGGTGCACTTTCCGCACGGCTCGCCGCCCGCCTCGATCGGGCACCGTGCGCTGGCGGTGAATCTGAGCGATCTTGCGGCGATGGGGGCTCGCCCGGCCTGGGCGCTGCTCGCGCTCACCGTGCCGCAGGCCGATGAGGAGTGGCTGACTGAGTTTGCCGCCGGCTTTGCCACGCTGGCGCGGGCCCACGAAGTGGCGCTGGTCGGCGGCGACACCACGCGCGGTCCGCTGTGCATCACGGTGCAGCTGCTCGGCCACCTGGCCAGCGGCAGCGCGCTCACGCGTGCGGGCGGGCGCCCCGCAGATGCGCTGTTCGTGTCCGGCACTCCCGGGGATGCCGCCGGCGGGCTCGCCCTCGAGCAGGGACAACTCAGCGCCGAGCCGGCCGACGCCGCGTACCTGCGCGGGCGCTTCCTGCGGCCCGAGCCGCGCGTGGCGCTCGGGCAGCGGTTGCGCGGACACGCCAGCGCCTGCATCGATGTGTCCGACGGCCTGCTCGGCGATGCTGCCAAGCTGGCGGCGGCGAGCGGCGCGGGCGTGCAGCTCGACTACCAGCGCCTGCCGCTGTCCGCGCCGCTGCTGGCGACGGTCGGCGCCGCGCGCGCGTACGAGCTGGCGCTCGGCGGCGGCGACGATTACGAGCTGTGCTTCGCCGTGCATCCGCAGGACATCGCGCGGCTCACGCACGAGCTGCCGCCCGAGCGCTGGCGCTACACGCGCATCGGCGAGCTGAGCGCGGCGCCGGGCGCGCGCGTGCTGCGCGACGGTAGTGTGATGGAGTTCTCGCATTCGGGTTACCAGCATTTCGGCTGACGCGAGCGCGCGCTGCGCACCGCGCGGCCGCGCGGCACAGTACCGCTCCCGGCCGGGGGCGTGAGGGTTGCATCACAGTCGCCTCGCGGCGCCGCGTCTTATCCTGACGCGCCGTTCGCTATCGCGCCCGCGCCATGTCACTACCGGCTTCAAAATCGCTTCCACCCGCCAAACCCGGCAACAGCATGCCGGACAAGATCGGCAAGTACGTGGTGATCCGCGAGGTCGGCCGCGGCAGCACCGGCGTGGTCTACCTGTCGCACGATGCGTATTACGGGCGCGACGTGGCGATCAAGGTCTACAACATGGATACCGGCGGCGACGAAGAGCGTGCCCGCATCGCGCGCAAGATGTTCCTCTCCGAGGCGCACCTGGTCGGCATGCTGCAGCACCCGCACATCCTGCCGATCTACGACGCCGGCGAAGAGAACGGCCACTGCTACATCGTCACCGAGCACGTGCACGGCGCGCGCACGCTGGCCGCGTACTGCCGCCCCGACAACCTGCTGCGCATCGACGACACCGTGGAGATCATGTTCAAGTGCGCCAAGGCGCTGCACTACGCGCACTCGCGCGGGGTGATCCATCGCGACATCAAGCCCTCGAACATCATGCTCACGCAGGACAGCGACGTGCGCATCATCGATTTCGGCATCGCGCTGGTGTCGGACTCGGACATCTCGCGCATTGAGGGCATCGCCGGCAGTCCCTCCTACATGTCCCCGGAGCAGGTGCAGAGCCTCGAGCTCACCAACCGCTCCGACCTGTATTCGCTCGGTGCGGTGATGTACGAGCTGCTCACCGGGGCACGCCCGTTCCGCGCCGGCAACCTGCAGAAGCTGTTGCACCAGATCGTGTACGCGACGCCGCCGCCGATCCACACGCTGCGCAAGGATGTGCCGGAGGAGCTCGAGAACGTGGTGGCGGCGGCACTGCAGAAGGACCCGGAGAAGCGCTGCAAGAGCGGCCTCGACTTCGCCGCCGAGCTCACCCGCGTACACCAGCGCCTGCGCGAGGCCAACGCCCGCATCGACCGCCAGGAGCAGTTCGGCGTGCTGCGCCGTCTGAAGTTCTTCCACGAGTTCTCGCACGCGGAGATCTGGGAAGTGCTGCGCGCCAGCAGCTGGCAGGACTACGCGGCCGCCGAGGAGATCGTCAAGGAAGGCGAGATGGACGATCGCTTCTACATCCTGGTGAGCGGCGGCTGCGTGGTCGAGCGCCACGGCAAGAGCATCGGCGCGCTCGGCACCGGCGACTGCTTCGGCGAGGCGAGCTACGTGCCGGGCGCCAAGCGCACCGCCACCATCCGCGCCGGCGGCGCCGTCACGGTGCTGAAGGTGAGCTCGACGCTGCTCGAGCAGGTGTCGGCCTCGTGCCAGCTGCGCTTCAACCGCGTGTTCCTGTCCGCGCTGATCGCGCGCCTGCAGAGCGCCGAGCGCGCCCGCACACCGGGCAACTGACGGCGGGTGTTGCGCACCTGGTCAGTCCGTGACGCTAATGGACATCCACTGCCAGCACGATGACGCTGCGCGTGACCGGCAGGGTGAGGCTTACCGGGGTCTTGGCGGGGTTGAGCGCGAACGAATAGCCGTACAGGTAGAAGGTGCGGTAGTCCAGCGAGCCGTTGGCGGTGACCACATAGGACATCTTCAGCACCTGCGTTTCGCCCGTATAGTTTTGCGGCGCGTACCAGTCGCTGACGCTCTGCGTAAAGCTGGTCGAGGTGCCGTCGCTGTAGTTGACGATGAATAGCTGATTCGGCCGACTGCCGTGCACCGCCGTGCCGAGCCATGACAGCGTGGTGTAGTTGCCCGCCGGCAGCGCCAGGGTCGTGTTGCTGATGGCATCGGCGCGACCCGCGGCGCCGAAGGCGTAG
>DATHRC010000015.1:0-42563 GCA_035481975.1 Steroidobacteraceae bacterium | reverse complement strand
GGCATCAGCGGTGGCGGTACCAGCGGCATCAGCGGTGGCGGTACCAGTGGCATCAGCGGTGGCGGTACTAAAGCAAGCGGAATCAGCGGCGGTGGCACTGGAGCCAGCGGCATCAGCGGTGGCGGTACCGCGGCCAGCGGTATCAGTGGTGGCGGCACGCATGCCGACGGGATAAGCGGCGGGGGTTAGCAGACTCGGCAAGCCGCCCGGCTGAGCAGAGGTTACTCCGCCACCGTCGCCAAGGCGGCTTCGTAGCACAGTAGGGGTGCTCACCCCGAGGCCTTCGGCCTCATTTAAGAGGCGTTTGTGCACAAACGCCCTCGAAACTCGGCTAGAAGCCTAGCTGCCGATGGCACGATCATCGGCGTTGAGATATTCGTTTGACGGAATCTCAAGCATCAGCCGTTCTTGGGCTCACCAGGTGACGCGCAAGATCATGAGTTAAATGGCTGCGAATTACTCGCTTCGCAGAAACCGTCGCGCAAGTCCGGCTTCGAATGCTGCGCGACGTGCTGGAGCACTGCAGGCCCTACTGGCGGAGTTAGCCCTAGTTCTCCTACCGCGCGGAATGACTCCTAAGCGGTTTGCCGAGCTCGCGAGTTTTGCCTTCGTCCACGCGGCCGCCGACATGTCCAGACTTCGCAACGGACGCGTAAATCGGTCAAGAGTGGCGGCTCAGACGGGTTTATCCAGGGCAGACGTAAAGCGGCTCCTTGGTGGCAACGGCTTCGACACGGCTCGCTCAAGTCTGACAGCGATAGAAAAAGTCATTGATGGTTGGCGCACGGACCGGCGGTTCCGGACCAAAGCAGGTCATCCCCGGCGCCTACCGATCTCCGGGACAGACATCTCGTTTGTCAACCTTGTCAGAAAATATGGAGGAGACGTAACGCACCGGGCAGTATTGGATGAACTACGCAAGATTGGTGCCATTGGCGACGCTGCCGGAAGCGTTCAATTGCGCCCTTCGCCGCCGCTTCATGGAAGGTACGATTTTGCATTTCTATCGCCCGTTTTGCCTGCGTTGGTTGATGGCTTGAAAATCGCTTCCGATGCAGGTGCGGCGGGCGTTTCCAAGGCGGTACGTCGACTTAGCATTCCTGCTGAAACGGAGGTTGATCTAGCGATCGTGCGAGAGCGGTGTGCTTCAAGCGCGCAATCGATGCTCGACGGACTCGCACACTCTCTTGGCAGACAAGTGACGGTACCGCACAAACGACGAGTGTCAACCTATTCATTTACAGTAACGGTTCTGCTTGCGGAAGATCACGCTAAGAAAAGAAAGCGCTCAGTAGCGTCCTCTTCGCGTCAAGGAACTTAGTATGAGTAATAAGCTGTCGAAACGACTGGAATTGGACTATTCAAATATTCTAGTCGCCATATTTGAGCTAATGCTGAGGGCCGGAATACGCGAAAAAGATCTGTTACCCGTTTGCATTAAATCGCTCGAACGCGCGGAACTCAGAGCTCGCAAGGATCAGAAGGAAGAGTGTGGCGGTCTAGTTGCCGCCTCTCTCGTTCTCGATGCTTGGCATCGAGATCGCCGCTACTTGGACACTGCAGGTCGACCAAAACCCGTGCGCCTGGTTGGCCCTACTCCGAGCGTAGAAGCCCTGGTCAGACGTCAAAAGGTGCGAAGGAATGCCGCGGCAGTGGCACGTCGCTTAAAAGCAGTGCAGCTGGTCGTTCCTTCGAGGAAAAAAGGCCTATATAAGCCAGCTAGCGACGTTGCTGTAATCTCGGCAAGCAATCCACTTGTTCTGCAGCATGCCGCGCAGGCTTTGTCGACACTTCTTAGCACTGTCCGTCAGAACATGAGCGGAACTGGAAATCCGTCGCCTCTAATCGAACGATTTGCTGAGGTACCTGATCTTGCACGTGAACACGTAAAAGCGTTCCAAATGTTTACGCAGGCGCAGGGACGAACTTTTCTGCGAACCGTAAACGACTGGTTAGAATCAAGACGGGCACACGCTACGACTAGAAGGGTCGCGAACGGAACGGTTCGCGCAGGTATACACACTTACGCCTACATTGCGTCTAAGCAACGGTCGGGCCCATCACCATAGAGCTTGTGACTTAAGTTTTAGTTAGTTGGTCTCTCAAGGCTCTTCTCAATATCTTCCCCACATTCGTCTTCGGGAGCTCCGTCCTGAAGTAAATGTGCTTGGGGACCTTGTACCCGGCCAGCGATTTGCGGCACCAGTCCATGATCTGCTGCTCGGTGAGCGTCGGGTCCTTGCGGACTACGAATAGCGCAACGACTTCTCCCGAGTGCTCGTTGGGTTGGGCTACCGCCGCGGCCTCGAGAATTCCTGCACAGCTGGCGGCGACTGCCTCAACCTCGTTCGGGTACACGTTGAATCCCGACACGAGAATCATGTCCTTCTTGCGATCCTCGATATAGACGAAGCCGCGCGCATCCATGCGCCCGACGTCGCCCGTTCGCAGCCAGCCGCCTGGCAGCATGACTTTGGCGGTCTCGTCGGGGCGGTTCCAGTAGCCCTTCATCACCTGCGGTCCGCGCACGCAGATTTCCCCGATCTGGCCGATCGGCAGGTCGTTGTCGGCGTCGTCTTTGATGGCGATCTCCGTGGACGGGATCGGCAGGCCGATCGAGCCGTTGAACGGCTCGTTGTTGGGATTGATGCAGGCGGCTGGCGAGGTCTCGGTGAGACCCCAGGCCTGCGTGAGCACGTTGCCGGTCGCCTCTTTCCAGCGCTCGGCGACGGTTGCCTGTACCGCCATACCGCCGCCGAGAGTCACTCTGAGCTTGCTGAAGTCGATCTGGCTGAACCCGGGCGCGTGTAGCATGGCGTTGAACAGGGTGTTGACGCCGCTGATGAAATTGGGTGGATAGCGTTTGATGTCGGCAATCAGCGCTGGCAGATCGCGCGGGTTGATGATGAGCACGTTCTTCCAGCCGAGACGCGCGAACAGCATGCAGTTCGCCGACAGCGCGAATATGTGGTACAGCGGGATGGCGGTGATCAGCACTCCGGCGAGATCGCGAAATGACTTGCCGAGCCAGGCTTCCGCTTGCAGGACGTTGGTGCTCACGTTGCCGTGCGACAGCATCGCGCCCTTCGCCACGCCGGTGGTCCCGCCGGTGTACTGCAGGAATGCAAGGTCGTCCGCACCCAGCTCCACCGGCGTCAGCGGCAGCTTGCGCCCCTCGCGCAGTGCGGCGGTGAACGGCAGCGCACCCGCGATGTGCCACGCGGGCACCTGCTTGCGCACATGACGCACGACGAAGTTGACGATGTATGATTTCGGAAAGCGCAGCAGGTCGCCGGCCGCGGTCACCAGCACCCGCTTGACGCTGGTGCGCGCCAGCACCTTCTGCAGCACGTGGGCGAAATTCTCCAGCACCAAGATCGCCGTGGCGCCCGAGTCGGTGAGCTGATGCTCTAGCTCCGGTGCGGTATACAGCGGGTTGGTGTTGACCACGATCAGCCCGGCGCGCAGCGCGCCGAACATCGCTACCGGGTACTGCAGCGTGTTCGGCAGCATGATGGCGATGCGATCGCCCTTTGAGAAACCGGCGTGCTGCAGCCAGGCCGCGAATGCACCGCTGAGCTCCTCGAGCCGCCGGAAGGTGAGCTCGGTTCCCATCTGCACGAACGCCACCCGCTCCGGATAGCGCGCGCACGCCTCCTCGAGTAGCTGCTTCAGGGAACGCAGCTGCGTCGGATCGACCTCTGCCGGCACCTGCGGCGGATAGGACTTGAGCCAGATTCTGTCCATCAGGATCCCCCCGGCTGCGCATTCTTCTTGAGCAGCGGCAGCAGGTACGGCCAGACGTTTTCCAGTACCGGCGGCTCGCCGCGGGCGTTGGGGTGCACGCTGTCCTGTTGCATCCGCTCCGGATCCAGTGCCACGTTCTGCAGCAGGAACGGCACGAGCGGCACATGATATTGACTTGCGACCTCGGGGAATACGCGGGCGAACCCTTCGCTGTAACGCGGCCCGTAGTTGGGGGGGATGCGCATGCCGACCAGCAGCACGCGTGCCCCGGCCGCCTGCGCCAGCTGCACCATCGCGGCGAGATTGGCGCGCATCTCCTCTACGGGCAGGCCTCGCAGGCCGTCGTTTCCGCCCAGCTCCAGGACGACGATCGCCGGCTGGTGCAGCTGCAACGCGCGCGGCAGCCGCTCGCGGCCGCCGCTGGTAGTCTCGCCGCTCACGCTGGCGTTGACGATCCGGTACCCGTAACCTTGTGACTCGAGTCGCTGCGTGAGCAGCGCGACCCAACCCTGTTGCGGCGGGATTCCATAGGCGGCGCTCAGGCTGTCGCCGAACACAAGGATCGTACGCGCGGAGGCCACCGCGCTCTGGAGCGCGATGAGTAGCAATCCGATGCCCAGCGCCCAGCCGCCGGTGACTCGTAACCACGTTCTCAAGGCTGAAGACCTCTGCAAGCAGGTTAGCAGTCCGGAAGGACTGCTGACCATCGTCGCTGACGTCTCACTCACCATCGGCGGCGGGGAATCGGTGGCAGTCAGCGGGCCGTCGGGCGCCGGCAAATCGACGTTGCTCGCGCTGCTGGCCGGGCTCGACGTGCCCAGCAGCGGGCGCGTGCTGCTCGATGGCCAGGATCTGACGCAACTCGACGAGGACGGCCGGGCGCGCCTGCGCGCGCAGCGCGTCGGCTTCGTCTTCCAGTCGTTTCACCTGATTCCGGCGCTGACCGCGCTCGAGAACGTGATGCTGCCGCTCGAGTTGGCCGGCCGCGCGGACGCGCGGCGCACCGCCGCGCAAACCCTCGCCGGCGTGGGACTGCGCGAGCGAACCGGGCACTACCCGCGGCAGCTTTCGGGCGGCGAGCAGCAGCGCGTGGCGATTGCCCGCGCGTTCGTGACACGTCCGGCGGTGTTGTTTGCCGACGAGCCGACCGGCAACCTCGACACCGTCACCGGTGCGCGCGTCGGCGAGCTGCTGTTCGAGCTCAATGCCAGCGCCCACACCACGCTGGTGCTGGTGACGCACGACCGCGAGCTCGCGGCGCGCTGCGCGCGCGTGGTCCGGATGGAGGCGGGACGCGTATTATGAAGGCTGGGCGCGCGCCATGAAGGTGCTGCGGCTGGCGCTGCGCATGCTGTTGCGCGAGTGGCGCTCCGGCGAGCTCGGCGTGCTGCTGCTTGCGCTCACCGTGGCGGTGGCGGCTCTCACCGGTGTCGGCTTCCTGGTGAGCCGCATCAGCGCCGCGGTGGCCCTGCAGGCGAGCAGCGTGCTGGCGGCGGACATACGCCTCGGCTCGCCGCAGCCGCTCGGCGAGGAGTACTTCCTCGAGGCCGCCCGCCGTGGTCTGCACAGCGCGCGCAACACGCACCTGCTGTCGGTAGTGTTCAACGGTGATGCCGACCAGCTCACCAACATCGCCGCGGTGACCGCCGGCTATCCGTTGCGTGGGCGGGTGTTGGTGGCGGACGAGCCCTTCGGCCGCGGCCGGCCGGCCGTGGGTATTCCCGCACCGGGCGAGGTATGGCCCGACTCGAAGCTGCTCGCCGCCGTGGGTGGCCGTGTCGGCGGGCAGCTGTCGATCGGCGCGGCGAGCTTTCGCGTGGCGCGTGCGCTGATCTCGAGCCCCGACCAGGGCGGCACTTTCGCCGAGCTGGCCCCGGCACTCCTCATGAACGCGGCAGACCTGCCGGCCACGCGGCTCATTCAGCCGGGCAGCCGCGTGAGCTATGGTGGCCTGTTCGCCGGCGAGCGCGCGCGCATCGATGCCTTCAAGGCATGGCTCGCCGCCCACAAGCGGCCGGGCGAGCGGCTGCGCGACATCACCGATGCGAGTCCCCAGGTGCGCAACGCCGTGGACCGTGCCGGACGCTTCCTGAGCCTGGCGAGCCTGGTGAGCGTACTGCTGTGCGCGATCGCCGTAGCGATGGCGGCGCGCCGCTACGTGTACCGGCACCTGGATACGGTGGCGTTGCTCAAGACGCTCGGCGCCGCGCGCGCTTTCACCCTGGCGCTGGCGGTGCTGCAGCTGCTCGCGCTCGCGCTGCTCGCAGCGGCGGGCGGTGCGGTGCTCGGCTTTCTCGCGCAGGAATGGCTGCTGCGCACCATCCGCGGGCTGCTTACCGTCACCGAGCTGCCGCCGGCAAGCCTCGTGCCGCTCGCCATGGGCTTGGTGACGGCCGTCGCGGTGCTGGCCGGCTTTGCGCTGCCGCCGCTGCTGCAGCTGGCGCGCGTGCCGGCGCTGCGCGTCCTGCGGCGCGACGTCGGACCGCCGCCCATGCTGGTGTTGCTGGCGTTCGGCCCGGCGGTGGCGGTGGTGCTGTTGCTCATCTACTGGGTGGTGCCGGAAGCACGGATGTTCCTGTACTTCATCGCGGGCCTGACGTGCTTCGTGCTGGCGCTCACCGTTGCGGGGCTGCTGCTGGTGGCCGGTGCCGGGCGGCTGCGCGGGCGCGTCGGCGTGGCGTGGCGCTTCGGCGTTGCGAACCTCAGCCGGCGTCGGGCCGAGAGTGTCGTGCAGCTCGTAGCCTTCGGCAGCGGCATCATGGTGCTGCTGTTGCTGTCGATCCTGCGTGGTGACCTGGACAGCGACTGGCGGCGCACGCTGCCCGCCAATCTCCCCAACTACTTCTTCGTCAACATCCCGCCGCAGGCGCGCGCGGATTTCGTGCAGTTCCTGGCGGCGCAGGGCGCACGTACCACGCGCGTGCTGCCGATGATCCGCGGCCGGCTGACCGCCATCAACGGCCGCGCCGTCGACAGCGGCGGCAAGGCGCACAGCGGCGAGGAGAGCTTCGCCACCCGCGAGCAGAATCTCACCTGGGCGGCGGAGCTCGGGCCCGACAACCGCATCATCGCCGGGCGCTGGTGGTCCAGCGCCGACTTCGGCAAGCCGCTGGTGTCGCTCGCCAGCGAGTTCCAGCAGGCGCTCGGCGTCAAGGTCGGCGACCGCCTCACTTTCGACATAGCCGGCGAGACGCGCGAGGTCACGGTCGCCTCCATCCGCAAGGTGAAATGGGATACCTTCCAGCCCAACTTCTTCATCGTGTTCGTACCGGGCGTGCTGGAGGGCACCGCCGGCACCTACATGACGAGCGCCTATTTCACGCCGGGCTCCGCGCGCTCGCTCGCCGCCCTGGCGCACCGCTTCCCGAGCGTGTCGATCTTCGACATCGAGGAGCTGCTCGGGCAGGTGCGCGCGGTGCTCGACAAGGCGGCGCTCGCCGTGCAGAGCGTGTTCGTGTTCACCCTGTTCGCGGGGCTCACGGTGCTGCTGGCGGCGGTGCAGTCGAGCCGCGACGAGCGCCGCTACGAGAGCGCGATGCTGCGCACGCTCGGCGCGAGCCGCGGCACCGTCATGCAGGGGGTGCTGGCGGAGTTCCTGACGCTCGGCAGTCTCTCGGGGCTGATCGCGGTGGTCGGCGCCTCGGTGGCGGCCTATTTCCTCACCACCCACTGGCTCGATCTGCACTACACCTTCGAGTGGCTGCCGTGCGTCGAGGGCGTGACGGGTGGCGCGCTGCTGGTGGCCATGGGCGGCTGGCTCGCCACGAGGAGCGTCGTCAATCAGCCGCCGCTCACCTCGCTGCGGGCGTGAATCATGGGCGCCGGGGCGGCGCTCAGCGTGCGATACCGATGGTGACCCACGAATCCGGCTGCGGCTCGCCGCGCCAGTCGAGGCCCTCGAGGGTGAGCTGGTAATTGCCCGGCCCGAGCGCGGAGCTGTTGAGCGCAAGGCGCAGGTGGCCGTTGGAATCCTTCGCGAGGTTGCCGAGGACCGCGACGCGGCCCTGGTCAATGCGATCGATGGTGACGCGGAACGCATGGTACGGCGAGCGCGATTCGTCGATCCTGAAGTCCGCAAGCTGTGTGGTGCCGCCGCCGATGATGATGGCCGGCGAGTTGGAAGCGCCCGAGCGGCTCGGCAGCAGGCGGATCTCGCGCGTGCTGGTGGCCGGGTCGAGTGCGCGTTCGCTCGCCTGCTTCTGCAGCGCCGCGATGCGATGATTCTTGGCCGCGCTGCCGGTGGCGACGATGACCAGCGCCACCGCAAGTAGCAGCGATGCGGCGGCGAGCGCCAACGTGACCTGCGGCTTCTGCCACGGCGGGCGCGGAGCTTCCTGCCACGGCTCGGGCTTGCCGCTCGCCTCGAGCAGACGCAGCCCCGCGTTGACGCGCTCGGGCAGACCGATCTCATCGAGCAGTTGCGGGTTGTCGTGGCAGAAGCGCTCGAAATCGGTGGCACCCTTCAGCGGCAATCTTCCTGAGAGGTAGCGCTCAACGACCTGATTGCGTGCAATGAAATCGCGGTCCATCGGCGCGGCGGATGGCACGGCCGGTGCCGCGCCCGCGGCTGCGGACGTCGGTGGGGCGGTCTTCGGCGGTGCACTCGGCCGGACGGCGGCCGCCGCGGCTGGAGCGGGGGTGGCGCGCGGCGCTGGCGGTGCGCTCGCGCCCGGGGCGACGGCGGTCGCTGCGGCGGGGGGCGTGGCCGACTTCGCGGCGCTGGCACGCGCCTGCGCCCAGCTTGCCAGGGTGGGGGCCGCAGCTTTCGCTGCGGCCGCTGCCGGCCGCGCGATGGGCGGCACCGCGGGCTTCGCGCGGCTCGCAGCGGTTGCGGCCGCCAGTTTGGTGGCCGCCGCGCTCAGCGAGCCGGTCTTGGCAATGGGCACACGCGCCGCCGCGCGCGCCGCCTCGGAGCTGGCCGCCGTAGCATCGTTGGCCGGCGTCGCACTGCGTGCCGCCTGAGAGGGAGCGCTGCGCGCCGCTGCCGGGGCCGCGGGCGGCGCGGCCGGTGCTGCCACCGCGGCGGTCGCCGCGGGAGCCGGTGGCGCGCTCAGCATGTCGTCGACGACCGGATCCTCGAGGACCAGCTCGAGCGGCTCGGCAGCCTTCGCGCTGGCGGCGGCCGCGGCGACCGGGATCGCCGAGGGCTCCTGGCCCGGGGCGAGAAACATTTCCGGATCGACGAAATTCAGGCCGGTCTGTTCGGGATCCCTGGCCGCCGGCGCGGGCTTGGCGGAAGTCTCGGCCGCGGCCGCGCCGGGCGGCGCCGCCGGCTCCCGGCGCGTCGCAGCGTTATCCAGCGGCTCCTCGACCGGCAGATCCGGGAGCAGCTCCAGCGAAGGGCGAGAGGCGGCTTCCATATAGAGACATATCTAAGCAACGCCCGCGGTCAGCGGCGTCGCGATGGCTCACAGATCGAGGCGGGTTCGCCGACTTCGTGACGTGGATCACAAATGCCGGGCGCGGAAAACGGCGGCGGGAACTGCATCACGTTCTCAGCCGGGCGAGCCGCTGAGGAAATACTCCACCTTGTCGCGATAGGTTCGCGACAGCTTGAGCTCGTGGCCGCCCTGGAGCGTGAGGAAATATTCGCCGTTCATGTGGGCGCGCAGGCTCTTCACCAGTCGCAGGTTCACGATGGTGGAGCGGTGCACGCGCTGGAACAGCTTCGGGTCGAGAATCTCTTCGAGCTCCTTCATCGTGCCGCGCAGAATGTGGGTGTTGCCGCCGGCGTGGATGCACATGTAATCTCCGGCCGCGTCGATCCATTCGATCGAGGCCACCGGCAGCCGCACGGTCTCGCGACCCTGGCGGATCGGCAGCACCTCCGGTCGCAGCCCGTCGATGGCCTTGCGACCCTGCACCAGCAGCTCCTCGAGCGCCAGCTGCCCGCAGCCGGTGATCTCGGCAATGATCTGCATCAGGCGGTCGCGCTGCGCGGCGGCGCTCTTGGCACGCACGTGCTCGCGCACGCGCAGCAGCGCGGCGTCGAAACGCGCATCGTCGATCGGCTTCAGCAGGTAATCGATGGCACGCGCTTCGAAGGCCTGGATAGCGTACTGATCGTAGGCGGTGACGAACACCACCAGCGGCAGCGACTCCTGCGGCAGGTGCGCCAGCACCTCGAAGCCGGACATCCCCGGCATCTGGATGTCGAGGAATACCAGGTCCGGCTTGTACTGCTGCATCGCCGCGAGCGCCTCGCGCCCGTTGGCGCACTGCGCCACGATCTCGAAGTCGGACTCGTGCCGCAGGCGGATCTCCACGCCGCGGCGCGAGAGCACCTCGTCATCGACGATGAGGGTACGGATCTTCACGCGTGCACCCCGCCGGAGACGCGCGGCGGCGTTGCCGCGCGGGCCGCGGCCGCCTCCGCGCCCGCCGGCGCGGTCTCGAGCGGCAGCGCCATCTCCACGCGCAGTCCCGGCTGCGAATTGAGCACCGCGAAGCGGCAGTTCTCGCCGTACAGCACGCTCAGCCGCTCGCGTGTGTTGGCGAGGCCGACGCCGCGCCGCTCGCCCGGCACCGCGCCTTCACGCAGGCCTGGGCCATCGTCGATCACCGAAAGCTCCAGCAACCCCTCGCGGGCGCGACCCTCGATGCGCACCATGCCGCCTTGCTCGCGTGCCGACACCGCGTACTTCAGCGAGTTCTCGAGCAGCGGCTGCAGCAGCAGGCTCGGCACCAGCGCGTCGAGCGCCGTCTCTTCCACGGCGTACTCGAGGCGCAAGCGCTCGCCGAAGCGCAGCCGTTCGGTGCCGAGATACAGATTGAGCGCCTCGATCTCCTGGCGCAGCGTGACCTTCTTCATCGGGTCCTGGTCGAGCGTGTAGCGCAGGAACTCTGACAGCCGCGTCACCGCGTGGTTCGCGGTGCGGTTCTGGTTGTCGAGGATCAGCGTGGAGATGGCGTTCAGGGTGTTGAACAGAAAATGCGGGTTGAGCTGGTAGCGCAGCATTTTCAGCTGCGCCTGCTGCGCCAGCGCGACCGCTTTGAGCATCGCCTCCTCCTGCTTGCGCTGCGACTCGTAGAATTTGATGCCAAAGTACAGCACGCTCCAGCACACCAGCAGGTAGGTGGTCGACAGCGTGCCGCCGAACAGCTCGAACAGCGTCTGCGGCTGCCAGTCCGGGTCGATGAACGCCTTGTATGAAAGATTGATGACGATGCGCAGCGCCAGCGCCGTGATGTAGCAGGTCGCCAGCACCCCGAGAAAGCGGGCGCGCGGGGAACGGCTCCACAGCCGCCGGTAGATGTAGCGCATCGGCATCGACAGCACGAAACCGGCGATCGCCGAGACCGCGATCACGCGCGCGTAGCTCGAGGGCTTCTCGTACAGCAGTGCGCCGAAGTACTGCGTCAGCCCGTAGGCCGCCCAGCCGGCCGTGTGCAGGCCCCAGAACAGCATGTTGCGGTTGGAACGGAATTGCTCGAGCGTCAGCATCTTCATGAGCGGCGGCACCCCATTGAAGCTTAGGGTATCCGTTGGCGCGTCGGCCGCCCGGGCGGCGCACCACCCCCTCGCTTCGTCGCACGCGCGGCAGCGCCGCCCCGCGCGGGTGAGCGCCCGGGCGATCGTATGATCAAGTTATTGAATTCTAAGGAATCAGCTCGGCGGCAGCAGCGCGGTGAGCCCGGTCGGATCCGGAGAGCCGGCCAGAGACTCCAGCGACTGTGGCCCGGCGAGCGCCGCGCCCTGCGCGAAGTCGCAGCCGATCGCCGTGAGCCACTGCAGCGCCGCCTGCGAGTCGACCTTCTTCGCCGCACAGTGGATGCCGAGCACCTTGGCCGCCTGTACGGTCGCGACCACCATCGCCTGCGAGAGTTTGTCCTTCAGCGCCGAGGAGCTGAGCTTCGCACTGAGCTTCACCATGCGCAGCGCCTTGGAGCGCAGGAGTGGCAGCACCTGCGCATCGAACGAGAAGTCATCGATCAGCACCCAGGCGCCGATCTTCTCGCACTGGCTGATGAAGCGTTCGACCTGGGCGCGGTGCTGGGTGCACAGCGCCTCGGTGATCTCGAAGCCGATCGTCTCGGCGCCGATACCGTGGGAGTTGAGCGCGGCGGCGAGCTTCTGCACGAAGCGCTCGTCTTCCAGCGTCGAGATCGAGAGGTTGACGGTAAAGCTGGTCGGTTGCGAGTTCCAGGCCGCCCGGTGTGCGGCGAGCCACGCCACCAGGCGCTGCAGCACCAGTGCGTCGAGCGCCGCCGGGTCGCGCTGACCGGGCGACATGCGCGCGATCACCTGGAAGCGTCGCGTCTGGCCGCCGGCGCGCAGTTTCGCAAAGGGCAGCACTTCCAGCAGCAGGTTCGGATCGCTGGCCGCTGGCGGCGATGCCACCGGCGCCGCAGGCGCGGGGGTCGTCACACGCGTCGTGGCCGGCTGGTGTTCCGGCGCCGCGGCGGCCGTTGCCACCGGCGTCGCGACGGGCGCGGCGGCTTTGGTCGCGGGGATGACGGGGTCCGCAACCGGCATTACGCCGGCGGGCGCGAGATCGGAGGCGGCCGATTCGTCGATCACGGGCAGGTCGACAAATTCGAGGTTCATCATGTCGGAGGTGGTCGCGGCAGTGCCCCGCCCGGAGGCCGGCCGCGTCGCGGCGGCAGCGGCGGAGGCGCGCTCGGCCCGGCGGGCGGCCGGCGCCGGCATCTCGTTCGGCAGCAACTCGAACTCGAGGACGTCGTTCACTTCCGCGGGACTCATATCTGTCGGCGCGGCCCGGGCCGCTGCGGGTTCCCCGAGCTCCAGCGGTACGGATGCAGCAGCGGCGCTACGCAGCGCAGCGGGTTTCAACAGCACCGCCAGGCGCAGCATGATGGCGCGCACCGGCGTTGCGGCCATGCGCTCGAGCGTATCGTCGCCGACCGCCTTGCCGTCGGCGAGAATCATCGCGATTCCCACCAGGTCGGCGGTCGGCGTGCGCACCGGCAGGAACAGTGCCAGGCGGCCGTCGTCGAGGCCCATCTCGTGACACGGAAGTGAGGTCTCGGTGGACAGCAGCTCGAGCGCTTCGACCACCAGGGCGTGCTCATCGGGACCTAACGCCCCTTCACTCAGCCACAGGACGTTCGCCTGAGAATCGCACAGCGACACCGAATGCAGGCGGCGCGTGGGCAGAACCTCGCGCAGCTGCTGGCCGAGCGCCTGGACCGTGAGCGCACCGATGTCGGTACCGAGCTCGGTGCCCGCAGTCTTGGCAGCAGAGGGCCGCGCGGCCGTAGCTTTGTGTGGCAAGAAGATTGCCCGTCCTTCAGCGAGATGGCAGGTTCAGCGTGGCAGCCCGCCTCCCGGCGCGCCGTGATCGCGCTCGCGTTCTGTTCGCAAAAAGGCGACAGTTACCCGCCGCCATTTGTCATATGTCCGGCCGCGCCGTCTACTGATCGCGTCCCGCGGCGAGGTAGTCGCGCTTGCCGAGATCGACGCCGTTGTGGCGCAGGATGTTGTAGGCGGTCGTCACGTGGAAGAACACGTTGGGGATCGCAAAGCGCTGCAGGAATTCCAGTCCACTCTTGAACTCGAGGGTGCGATCGCGGGCGGGCACCTTGACGGGACGCGCCTCGGATCCCTCCAGCGCGCTCGCGGGCACGCTCTTCAGCACATCGAGCGTGCGGGCGATGCGCGTGCGCAGCTCCTCGAACGAGCTCTCGTTGTCTTCGAAGCGCGCCGGCTCCTGTGCGGCGAGCCGCGCGAGGGAATTCTTGGCGATGTCACACGCAATCTGCACCTGCCGCGTCAGCGGCAGCATGTCCGGGGCCAGGCGCGCGCCGAGCAGCACCGACGGCTCGATCTTGCGCTGGGCGGCGTTGTTCGCGCCCTTCTCGAGAATCCAGGAGAGATTGCCGAGCGCGTTGCTGAAGAGCTCGACCGAAAACGCATGCATGGAGAGCTTCATGGCCTGTCCTTCCGTCGCGAGGTGGGCGGTAATTCTAGTCCCGGGGGGTCTGGTGCACCTGCCTCTCGGGTGAAACAATGTCGTTCCCTGCACGAGCTATTGGGGCTCACATGAACCTGATCTGGACGCCCGCCCAGCTTGCGATGCTCGCCAAGGTCGTGGATCTCAAAGGCTTCTCGGCGGCCGCGCGCGCTCTCGGGGTGCCGAAGGCTGCAGTCAGCCGCGCGGTCGCGGACCTCGAGCGCACCCTCGGGGTGCGCGTGCTCGAGCGCACCACGCGACGCATCGCGCTCACCGCGGCGGGCCGGCTGCTGTATCCACACGCGCGGCGCGTCGGCGAGGAGGCGGACGCCGCGCGCAGCGCCATCGCCAGGCTGCAATCCCCGCAGGGCAAGCCGCTGCGCGTGGTGGCCGATCCCACCTACGGACGCGTGCTGCTGTCGCCGCTCGTGCCGCGTTTCCTCGAAGCGTTCGCGCAGGTGCCGCTGGAGGTGGCGCTCGACGCGGAGCAGCTCGCCGGCGCCGAATGGGAGGTGGCGATCAGCACGCGGCTGCCGGCCGAGGCCACGATCCTCAGGCGGCTGCTCGGCGCCCCGCCGGCTCTGCTGTGTGCAACGCCCACCTACCTGCAGCAGCGCGGCACTCCGCAGCGTCCCGACGAGCTGCGTACGCACGATCTGCTCACCCCCGATGCGGCGCAGCTGCCGGAGTTTCGCCTGCAGCTCGCGCGCGGCGCGCAGCGGGCCGAGGTGCCGCTCACTCCGAAACTCGCGGTCGATGACCCGGCGGTGCTGCACGCGGCGACCGCCGCCGGGCTCGGCATTGGGCTGCTGCCGGAGTTCCTTTGCCGGCAGGGGCTTGCCACCGGGCGGCTGAAGGCGGTGCTCGCGGACTGGGCGGTGCCGCCCGCGGCGGCGCTGTACGCGCTCTACCCGGCGGCGCTCGAGTCCGACGCCCGCGTGCAGCAGTTCGTGGACTTTCTCGCCGCCAACATCGTGCCCGCGCTCGCGCTGCCGGTCCCGGGGCGCACGGCCGCAGCGCCTAAGCGTGCGCGCGAGGCGAGCGCACACTAACAGCGAGGTGTCGACCGATGTACCGTGCTCCCGTACGTGAAATGCGTTTTGTGCTCGAGGAGCTGCTCGCAGCCGGACGTCTCGCGGCGGCGCCGGAGCTGGCCGATTACTCCGACGAGCTCGCGCAGTCGGTGCTCGAGGAAGCCGCACGCTTCGCCGAAAACGTACTCGACCCCCTCAACCGTCCGGGCGATGTCAGCGGGGCGCGCTGGACCCCCGAGGGTGTCCTGACCGCGCCGGGCTTTCGCGATGCCTACCGCCAGTTCGTCGACGGCGGCTGGCCGGCACTCGGCGCGCAGCCCGAGTTCGGCGGCCAGTGCGCCCCGCGCGTGCTGTCGAGCGCGGTGGCGGAGTTCTGGGGCTCGGCCAATCTCGCCTTCAAGCTCGGGCCGATGCTGACGCACGGCGCCGCGCACGCGCTGGATCTGTGCGGGTCGCCCGCGCAGAAGGCGCTGTTTCTGCCGAAGATGGTGCGCGGCGAGTGGACCGGCACCATGGTGCTCACCGAGCCGCAGGCCGGCTCGGATCTCGGCCAGGTGCGCACGCGCGCGGTGCCCGAAGGCGATCACTACCGCCTGTTCGGGCAGAAGATCTTCATCACCTGGGGCGACCACGATCTCACGTCCAACACCATCCACATGGTGCTCGGGCGCATCGAAGGAGCGCCGAGCGGGGTCAAGGGCATCTCGCTGTTCGTCGTGCCGAAGGTGCTGGTGAATGCCGACGGCTCGCTCGGCGCGCGCAACGAGGTGCGCTGCCTTTCCATCGAGCACAAGCTCGGCATCCACGCGAGCCCGACCTGCGTGCTGGCATTCGGCGACAAGAGCGGCGCCCACGCCTGGATCGTGGGCGAGCCGGGCCGCGGTCTGGAATACATGTTCATCATGATGAACAGCGCCCGGCTGTCGGTGGGCAGCGAGGGCTATGCGGTGGGCGAGCGCGCCTTCCAGCGCGCCGTCGAATGGGCCCGCACCCGCGTGCAGGGCAAGCCGCCGGGGGCGCAGGGTCCCGCGGCGATCATCCATCACCCGGACGTGAAGCGCATGCTCCTCCTGATGAAGTCGCAGACCGAGGCTGCGCGCGCGCTCACGCTCTACGCCGCCTTGCAGTTCGATCTGGCGCAGTACGGCCCGGATGGTGCGCGCCGCGGCGCGCAGTCCCGCGGTGAGCTGCTGACGCCGATCGTCAAGGGCTGGTGCACCGAGATTGGCAACGAGGTCGCCACCATCGGCGTGCAGGTGCACGGCGGCATGGGCTTCATCGAGGAGACCGGGGCGGCGCAGTACCTGCGCGATGTGCGCATCACCACCATCTACGAGGGTACCACCGGCATCCAGTCGAACGATCTTATCGGTCGCAAGCTCGCCCGCGACCGCGGCGCGGCCATGGCCGCGCTGCTCGATGACATGGAACGCGAGCTGCAGGGGCTCGAGACCGCTGATGCGACCGTGGCCGCGATCGGCAAGTCGGCGCTCGAGGCGGTGCGTTTGCTGCGCAAGTCGACGCAGTCGCTGCTCGGCGCGCTCACGACCCGCGTCGAGACCGGCATGGCCGTCTCGGTGCCGTACCTGAAACTGTGCGGCTACGTCGCCGGCGGCTGGCTGCTGGCGCGCTCGGCGGCGCTCGCCGCGGCCAAGCGCGGCGGCGCGGAGCACGAGTTCTACGCCGCCAAGATCCGCACCGCGGCGTTCTACGCCGCGCAGGTGCTGCCGGGCACGCTGGCGCTGGCGCGGATCGTCGAAGCGGGCGGCGCGAGCGTCGCTGACACCGACGCCGCGCTGGTGTGAGGCTCGCGGCATGAACCGGCGCGGCCGCGGCCGGCTGCCCGATGCGCGGCTGCGCGAGGCGATCGCGCGCGAGTTCGCCTGAGCGCTATGCGCGGCGCCGCCGCCGCGGCACCCGCAGGCGAAATCGCGGCGGCTCGTTGAGATTCTCGAGAAACAGCCGCCGTTCCCTGGGCGTGAGCGCCGCCCAGTTCACCTTGTGCGTATGGCTCGCCCGCAACCGCCGGTCGCTCACCTGCGTGCGGGCGCGGCTGGCGCTGTGCCAGCGGCGCGGCAGGCGCGCGGTGGTGCCGTGGCGCAGAAGATCCACGACCGCCGCCGCGACCTGGCGGTCGCGCGTCAGCTCGCTGTGCGCGCTGCGGGCGTAGACGTGCGTCGCGCCCGGCAGCTGCGCGCTCGCCAGCGGCACGGTGCCGTCGCCATGGCGCGTCAGGGTGTAGATGAAGTCGTCGTTGCGGCGGGTCACCGCCGTGACGGTTTCCTGGCCGACGCCGGCGATCACCGCGAAGCGCCGGTCGGCGGGCGCCAGCTGCGCGTGCGCCGCGCGCGCCGCCTGCAGCAGCGCGGCACGCGGCCGGGGTCCGCCGCGCGGCCAGGCGCGCACATCGAACAGGTCGAGCCGGCCGGCGCACTCGCCCCACGGCAGCAGGTCGTACAGGCTGGGAAAGCTGCTGAAGGTGCCGTTGGCCAGCTCCTCGGCCGAGGCGTGCAGCGCCAGGCGCGCGACCTTGCGCACCACGGCGTAGGTGCCGCGCAGCGCCTGCACGGCGGCGAACGAGCCGCTGTTGGGGGTGCCGAGCAGCACCACCCGCTCGACGTGCTGCGTGCCCGGATGCGCGAGCGCCGCGCGGCTCACCAGTCCACCCATGCTGTGCGCCACCAGCGCCACGCGTGCGCCTGCCAGCGAGCGCAAACGCGCCGCCAGCGCGCCGCCTAACTCCGCGACCGGCAGCCGCCAGTCGTAGTCGTGGAACTGCACCGCGAAGCCGTGGCCGCGCAGGAACAGCTTGAGGCGCAGATACGAGAACAGCACCACGCCGAGCGGCACGATCGGCGGACCGGGCACGGCGAGCGCCGCCAGGCGCCCGAGCTGGATGTCGAGCGGGTCGAGCCACACGATGTCGGCCGGCAGCGGCGCCGGGCGGCGCAGTCCGAGCTGCGAGCCCATGATGCCCGGCACGATGAGCACGCGCGGCGCGCGCGCGGCCACCGGCACCGCCTGGGCGCCCCGGGCGAGGGTGCTGAGGGCGCGGTACTCGGCGGCGCCGAAGTAGGCACGCAACTGGCGTTGCTGCGCGCCGCTCGCGAGCGCCGCTTCGATCTGCACATCGCTCCAGGCGAAGCGATCGTACGGCGTGATGTGATCACGCGGTGAGTCGGTGGAGATCGAACTTACTCCTGGCCGAGCAGCCGCACGCGCGCGATGACTTCGAGAGTAGCGCCGCCTTCGAGCAGCAGCACCAGCGGCACCTCGTCCTCGGCCGCCAGGGTGCGGTTCAGACTCTGCAGCATGATATGCAGTCCGCCGGGCGCGAGCCGCACGGTCTCGCCGGCGCCGATGCGCAGCCGCTCGTGCGGACGCATGCTGGACTTGCCATTGACGAGCGAGCTCTCGTGAATCATTGCCGCACCGGCGGCCGGCGAGCGCACGCCCACCACCACCACCGGCTGCGTGCTGCCGTTGTGCAGCGTCAGGTAGGCGGCGGCCACAGCGCTCCCCGGCGTGGCGCGGATCCACGCCTCCTGCGCGCTGAGTGCACCCGCCGGGGCGGGCGCCGCGGCGCAGCCGAGCGTCATCAGGCAGGCGGCAAGGAACGCGGCGGTAGATCGCATGGAGTCCTCGCGGCGCGCAGCGAGCGCGCGCGGCAATTATGCCAGACTAGCCGCGCATGTCAGATCACGCCCGCCGTTCGGACATCCCCGCTCTGCTGGCGCTGCTGGCCGGCGCGCTCGCGATCGGCAGCTCGGGCATTTTCGTGCGCCTGTCGGAGACCGGGCCGACCGCGACCGCTTTCTGGCGCGGCTGTCTCGCGCTGCCGCCGCTGGCGCTGTGGGCGCTGCTCGAGCGGCGTGCGGCGCGTCCGCGGGGCGGCGCCGCAGCGGCGCCGGCCAGTCTGCGCGATCCGCTGCTGTTCTGGGCGGGGGTGTTCTTCGCCGGCGATCTCGCGCTGTGGCACTCCTCGCTGCTGCTCACCTCGATCGCCGCTTCCACCCTGGAGGCGAACTGTGCGCCGATGCTGGTGACGCTGTTTGCCTGGGCGTGGTGGGGCGAGCGGCCGCGGCTCGGATTCCTGCTGGCGCTCGTCGCGGCCTTCGCCGGCATGCTGCTGATACTCACGCCCAAGCTCGGCGGCGGCCGGCACGCGTTGCTCGGCGATGCGCTGGGGCTCGGTACCGCCTGTTTCTATGCGGGGTACATCCTGGTGGTGTCGCGAGTGCGCGTGCGCCACGGCACCGGCATCGTCATGTTCGCTTCCACGCTGGTGTTCAGCGTGCTGTTGCTGCCGCTGGCGCTGGCGCAGAAGTTCCTGCCCGACAGCGCGCACGGCTGGTGGCTGCTCATCGGCTGCGCGCTCTCGGCGCAGGTGCTCGGCCAGAGCCTGATCGCCTATGCGCTCGCCCACCTGCCGGCAACCTTCGGTGCGATCGGGTTGTACGCGCAGGTGATCGCCGCGGCCGCCTACGCCTGGCTGCTGTTGCACGAGCGCCTGGCGCCGGTGCAGATCGCCGGCGGCGTGGTGGTGCTTGGCGCTATCGCGCTCGCGCGCCGCACGCGCGCGGGTGCGTCGGCCGCGCTCGCGGCACCCGCTCTATCCGCAGTGCGCATCGATCCAGTCGAGCGCCCCGCGCCAGAGTGAGTCGCGATGACGCTCGGCGAAGAATCCGTGATGGCCGATGCGACGCACCCCGAGCTCCGCCGGGCGGCTGCAGCGCCGCTCGATCTGCGCGTTGGGATAACTACCCAGCAGCGCCTCGATGGCCGCGGGCGTTGCGATCGGGTCGTCGCTGAAGCCCCAGGCGAGCACCGGCGCACGCACCGCCGCGAACTCCTCATCGTGCATGTCTGCGTCCAGCCGCGAGCCAAACGGCGCAGCGCTCAGGCACCAGCGCCGCCACTGCAGGAACACCGCGCGCGGCAGTGATTCGCCCGTCCACACGATTCCGCGCGGCACGTAGCCGCGCCGCCGCAGCATCAGCGGCCCGTACACCTTCCAGAAGATGAGCGCCTGGTAACGAAACGGCACGCGCTGGCGGCGCCAGTAGCCGGTCGAGGTCGCGATCATCACGTGGGCGCGGGCGCGTGCCTGGTTGGGCATGCAGCCGATCAGCTGTCCGCCGACGCTGTGACCGAGCGTCACTAGCGGCAGCCCGGGGCAGCGCGCGCCGAGCGCCGCGAGCGCGGCGGGCATGTCGAGCCGCCCCCAGTCGCTCATGCGCGCGGTGTCGCGCTCGAGCGGCGTGCCGGCCGAGGCACCGATGCCGCGATAGTCGTGCAGCAGCGTGTGATAGCCGCGCCCGGCGCAGTACGCCGCGAATTTGAGGTAGAACTCGCGCTTGAATCCGGTCGCGCCGTTCACCAGCATCGCACCGCGCGGGCTGGCCGCCGCCAGCAGCAGGCCGGCGAGCGCGCGGCCGTCGCGCGCCGCGAAGCTCAGGGGCTGCGGCGGCGCCGGCAGGGCGGCAGCGGCCGGCGCGCTCACAGCGCATGTTCCGCGATCAGCGTGCACAGCGCATCGATCGCCGCGCCGCGCGCGCTGCTCTTGCGCCATACCGCGCCGACGTGGCGCACCGGGGCGGGCCTGGCGAAGGGGCGCAGCACCACCCCGCGGGCGCTGCGGTAGGCGCCGCGCCCGGCGAGCTCCGGCAGCAGCGTCACGCCGGCCCCGGTGGCCACCATCTGGCGCAGCGTCTCGAGACTCGTGGCACGAAAGTCCTGCTGCTCGCGCACGCCGGCGCGGCTGCAGACCTCCAGCGCCTGATCACGCAGGCAATGACCGTCCTCGAGTAGCAGCAGGCTCTCGCCCTTGAGGTCGGCGACGCGCACCGTGGGCTGTGCGGCGAGCGCATGGCGTTCCGGCAGCGCCACCAGGAAGGGCTCGCGGTACAGCTCGCGCGTCTGCAGCCCGACGAGCTCGACCGGCAGGGCGAGGATGCCGAGATCGAGCTCCCCGCCGTGCAGTTTCTCCAGCATCGCGGCCGTCTGGAACTCGTACAGCCGCAGCTCCAGCCGCGGCAGGGCGCGGCGGATGAGCGGCGCGATGCGCGGCAGCAGGTACGGTCCGATGGTCGGTAGCAGCGCCAGGCGCAGCCGTCCGGCGAGCGGGTCGCGCTGCGTGCGCGCGAGCGTCACCACCTCGTCGCTCGCCTCGATGATGCGCCGGGCGCGCGCCACGATCTCCTCGCCGGCCGCGGTGAGGGAGACGTTGTTGGGCGCGCGCTCGATCAGCTGCACGCCCAGGGACTGCTCCAGCTTCTTCAGCTGCGCCGACAGCGTCGGCTGGCTGACGAAGCAGCGCGCTGCGGCGCGGCCGAAGTGGCGCAGGTCGGCCACCGCCACCAGATAGCGCAGGTCCTTGAGCTTGAGCTCCATGCCCTAGATATATGGCATCTATCGGAAAGATACAATCAATCGATTGGAGTGATGAGGGCGGGAACGCCATGATGCCTGCGTTCCGCGGAACGGCCCCCCTGTGGGTTGCCGCTGCGCGGGCGAGTTCACAGGAGTCCTGGTCACATGTTAAGCGTCGGTCAGCAGTTCCCGCAGTTTGCGCTCACCGGCGTCGTCTCCAACGACGCCAACAGCGCGTTTCAGTCCTTCACCCGGCAGAGCTTCCCCGGCCAGTGGCAGGTGGTGTTCTTCTGGCCCAAGGATTTCACCTTCGTCTGCCCCACCGAGATCGCCGCCTTCGGCAGGCTCGACCAGGAGTTTCGCGCCCGCGACACGCAGCTGCTCGGCGTGAGCATCGACAGCGAGTACGTCCACCTCGCCTGGCGCCGGGAAAAGGAGGAGCTGCGCGCGCTGCCGTTCCCGATGCTGGCGGACGTGAAGCGTGAGCTCGCCACTGCCCTCGGCATCCTCGACCCCGAGGCCGGGGTGGCACAGCGGGCGACCTTCATCGTCGATCCCCAGGGGGTGATCCGCTTCGTGTACGTCACCGACCTCAACGTCGGCAGGAGCCCGCAGGAAGTGCTGCGCGTGCTCGATGCGCTGCAGACCGACGAGCTGTGCCCGTGCAACTGGCAGAAGGGCGAACAGACCCTGAAGGCGGCCTGAGATGATGACCCTCGAGAGCATCCGCGAGTCGCTGCCGGGCTACGCGCGCGACCTGCAGTTGAACCTGGGCACGGTGCTGAGCCCCGCCGGGGCCCCCGATCTGAACGAGCGGCAGATCTGGGCGGTGGCACTTGCGAGCGCCAGCGCCTCGCGCAACCCGGACTTCACCCGCGCCCTGCAGACCCTCGCCGCGCAGCACCTGGATGCGGCGCACGTGAACGCGGCCCACGCGGCCGCCGCCCTCATGACGATGAACAACGTCTACTACCGCTTCCTGCACCTGGTGGAGGACGCGGAGTATGCGAAGCTGCCGGCGCGCCTGCGCATGAATGCCATCGGCAGCCCCGGCATCTCCAAGGCGGATTTCGAGCTGCTGGCGCTCGCGGTCTCGGCCATCAACGGCTGCGGCACCTGCGTGGCTTCGCACGAGCGGCAGCTGCGCCAGCACGGGCTGACGCGCGAGGCGGTGCAGAGCGCGGTGCGCATCGCCGCTACGGTGCACGCCGTAGCGCGCGTGCTGGAGAGTGCCGCCGGCGAGCATCGCGGCCGGGCTGCCGCCTGACCGCTGCGCGGCGCGAGCTCGGCGCGCGCGGCTTGCTAGTATCCGCTCCCGGGGGTTGCGGCTCGCAGGGTACGGCGCACGCATGGGCGGATCGGGCCAGTTCGGCTTGCTGCGCGAGCGGCGCTTCCTGCCCTTCTTTGTCACGCAGGCGCTCGGCGCCTGCAACGACAACCTGTTGCGGACCCTGGTGGTGCTCGCCGCCACCTACCAGGGCGCGCACTACGCGCGCATCGACGCGCAGCTGCTGGCGAATCTCGCCGGCGGCCTGTTCATCCTGCCGTTCGTGCTGTTCTCGGGCCTTGCCGGCCAGCTCGCCGACCGCTGCGACCGCACGCGCGTGCTGCAGGCGGTGAAGGCCGCGGAGCTCGGCATCGTCGCGCTCGCCGCCTACGGCTTTGCCGCTCACGAGCTGGCGCTGCTGCTGCTGACGCTGTTCCTCATGGGGGTGCACGCGACGTTCTTTGCGCCCGCCAAGTACGGCCTCTTGCCGCAGGTGTTGCGCTCCGCGGAGCTCATCGGCGGCAACGCGCTGGTGGAGAGCGGCACCTGCGTTGCCATCCTCCTCGGCACCATCGGCGCCGGCCTGCTCGCCGGCAGTGGCGGCGAAGCACGGGAGGGCGTGGTGCTCGGCGCGCTGGCGCTCACCGGGTTGTTCGCCGCGCTGCTCATCCCGCGCCTGCCGCCGGCGGCGCCCGCTCTGGCGATCGACTGGAACCCGTGGGTATCCACCCGCGCCATCCTCAGCGCGGCGCGCGAATCGCGCACCATCTTTCAGTCGCTGCTGGGGATTTCGTGGTTCTGGTTCTACGGTGCGCTGCTGCTGGCGCAGCTGCCGGCGTTGTGCCGCTTCGTCCTCAACGCGGACGAGCGCGTGTACAGTCTGATGCTGCTGGTACTCGCCGCCGCGCTCGGCAGCGGCGCGCTGCTGTGCGAGCGGCTCTCGGGCCGCAAGGTCGAGATCGGGCTGGTGCCATTCGCCTCGCTCGGACTTACGCTGTTCGGCGCGGATCTGGCCTGGGCCGCGCCGGCCTCCGCGGCGGCGCAGCCGCTCGACGTGCGGCACTTCCTGGCGCTGCCGCACGCGTGGCGGCTGCTCGGGGATCTCGCCGCCGTCGGCTGCTGCGGCGGACTTTACATCGTGCCGCTGTACGCCATGGTGCAACAGCGCGCGCCCCCCGCGGCGCTGGCGCGAGTGCTCGCAGCCAACAGCTGCCTCAACGCCCTGTTCATGGTGGCGGCGGCGCTCCTCGGCGCGGCGGTACTCGCCACGGGGGCGAGCGTGCCGCAGCTGCTGCTGCTCGCGGCGCTGCTCAACGCCGGCGTCGCCGCCTACATCTACTCGCTGGTGCCGGAGTTCCTGCTGCGTTTCGTCGCCTGGCTGCTGGTGCACACGCTCTACCGGCTCGATGAGCGCGGTCTGGAGAACATCCCCGAGCGTGGCGCGGCGCTGCTGGTGTGCAACCACGTGAGTCTGGTGGACGCGCTGGTGATCTCCGCAGCCTGCCGCCGTCCGATCCGCTTCGTCATGGAGAATGCCATCTTCCGGGCGCCGCTGATCAACATGCTGGCGCGCGGCATGAAGGCCGTACCGATCGCCCCGGCGAAGGAGGACCGCGAAGTCTACGAGCACGCCTTCGCCACCGTGGCCCGCGAGCTGGCCGCGGGCGAGCTGGTATGCATCTTTCCGGAGGGGCGGCTCACCACCGACGGCGAGATCGCTGAGTTTCGCCCCGGTCTCATGCGCATCCTCGCGCAGACCCCCGTGCCCGTGGTGCCGCTCGCGCTGTCGGGATTGTGGGGCTCGCTCTTCAGCCACCGCGGCGCCGGGCGCTGGGCAGCGCTGCTGCACAGCCTGTCGGGGCGCATCCGTATTGCCGCAGGTCCGGCGGTTGCCGCGCACGAGGCTACGCCGGAGCTGCTGCGGGCGCGCGTGCTCGCGCTGTGCTCGGGCCGGTAATACGCGCGGGCCTGCGCCGCGCGAAGTCCTTTTGTCCTACCGGAATATCGGACCTAACGCCACTGACGCGACCGCGGTGCATCGCGACAATGACCGCAGGCACCGGCGGCGGCTCGAGAGCGCCATGGAGCGTGAGCGTGGTCGTGGGAAGGCGGACGGGTTCAACGAAGCGCGGCGGCAGGACCGACGCCGCGCCGCTGATCATGGTTCTCGAGCCCGACGTGCTCGTGCGCATGACCATCGCCGAAGTGCTGCGCGATTGCGGTTATAAAGTGATCGAAGGCATCGTGGCGGATGACCTGTGGACGCTGCTCGAGGCCGGCTCGCGGCTGGACGTGGTCTTTACCGAGGTACGGCTGCGCGGCGCCGCTGACGGTTTCGCTCTCGCGCGACGCCTGCGCAAGGACCACCCGGAAATTGATGTTATCCTCACCTCCGGGATCGACAGCGCGGCCGAGAAATCACGCGAGCTGTGCGATGAAGGGCCGGTAAAAAAACCCTATCGGACACAGGACGTGGTGGCGCGTATCCAATTGCTGCTCGAGCGGCGCCGCGCAGCGCGCCGGCGGCGTGCCGCAGGAAGCAGGACCTGAATGCACGGATGGACCATGGTCGGGGAGCAGTCAGAACAACCTGAGGCGCGGCAGGACAAACCAGTCCTGCTGATCGTCGAGGATCACTTCCTCACGCGCTGCACGGCGGCCGTGTACCTGCGCGAAGCCGGCTACCGCGTCATCGAAGCAGGGGACGCCGCGGAGGCGATCAGCGTGCTCTCTTCCGGTGCACGCGTGGACTTCGTGTTCTCGGATGTCTACATGCCGGGCCCGCTCGACGGCCACGGCCTGGCCCGCTGGGTGGCGCAGCACCAGCCGGCGCTTCCGGTGCTGTTGACGTCTGCGGCTCCGCAGGATGCGGCGGTGCTGGCGTCGGGGCCGGCGCGGCACTTTCTCGCCAAACCCTACAAGCTGACCGAAGTCCAGCAGCTGATCGCTGCGCTGTTGTAAACGCGGCCGCCGCACCCGCGCCCGCAGCGCCAGCCGCGTCCTCCTGCGCGAGCGCACCGTCGCGATCGTGTCATCATGCGCTCCGCCCAGGGTCTAAGCGCAGCGCACCGCGTGTCCATCCTCAGAGCCATCATCCTCGGGATCGTCCTGGCGGCCGGCGCGCTGGCGGCTCGCGGGGCCGCGGCACCGCCGGGGGCCGCCCGCGCGGTGAGTGACGATTTGGGCCGAACGGTCCGGGTGCGCGCCGCGCCGCTGCGGATCGTGAGCCTCGCTCCGGGCGTGACCGAGATGTTGTTCGCCGCGGGAGCGGGGCCCGAGGTGATCGCCACCGTCGAGTATTCGGACGAGCCGCCCGCCGCGCGCGCCGTGCCGCGCATTGGCGATGTGGCCACGATCGACATGGAGCGTCTGGTGGCCCTCGAGCCCGATGTGGTCGTCGCCTGGCCCGCCGGCGGGAATCCCGCGCAACGCGCCAGGATTGCCGCGCTCGGCATGCCTCTTTATCAACAGCAGGTGGTGAGGCTTGCCGACCTGCCGGCGTCGCTGCGGCGGCTGGGGGTGCTGGCCGGCACCGAGGCAGCGGCCGAGCGGGCTGCGCATGCGCTCGAAGAGCGCCTGGCCTCCCTGGCACGCACCTATGGCGCTGGCGCGGACGGCAGGCGTCCCACGGTGCTGTTGCAGGTGTGGAACCGCCCCGTGTACACCATCGGCGGCAAACACCTGATGAGCGATGCGCTCGAGCTGTGCGGTGCGCGCAACGTGTTCGCCGACCTGCCCGAGCCTGCGCCGCTGGTCGACACCGAGGCGATCATCGCGCGCAATCCCGACATCATCGTCGCGGCCTCGCCGCCCGGAGAAAGCGCGGCCTGGGTGGCTGACTGGCAGCGCTTCGGCAGCCTCGCCGCGGTACGCGGCGGCCGCGTCGTGGCGTTCGAGGACCAGGGACTCAGCCGCCTGGGTCCCAGCGTGCTCGACGCCACCGAGAGCCTGTGCCGGACGATCGCGCGGGTCAGTCGCGGAAGTTCGTGAACTGCAACGGCACTTCGAGCTTCGCGCCGCGCAGCAGCGACATGGCTGCCTGCAGCTCGTCGCGCTGCTTGCCGCTGACGCGCACCTTGTCGCCCATCAGGCTCGGCTGCACCTTGAGCTTCGAGTCCTTGACGAGGCGTGCGATTTTCCTGCCGGTGTCGGCGTCAATTCCGTGTCGCAGCACCACTTCCTGTTGCGCGGTGGCGAGCGTCGTCTGCGGCTCCTTCACCTCGAGGCATACCAGGTCGACGCCGCGCTTGGCGAGGCGCAGCTTGAGTATCTCCAGCATCTGCTTGAGCTGAAAATCCACCTGCGCGTGCAGCGTGACGCTGAAGTCCTGCAGCTCGAAGCGCGCGCCGCTGTCCTTGAAATCGAAACGCTGCGACAGCTCGCGATTCGCCTGATCAACGGCGTTGGCGACCTCGTGGCCATTGAGCTCCGAGACGGCATCGAACGAGGGCATGCCTCACCTCCTGCCACGGGCGCGCGGCGACTTCCTGCGCGGTGCCCGGGTGCGCCGCGGCGCGGCGGTGCCCGCGGCCGCCGCGAGCTGCCGGCGGTGCGCGCGGGCGAGCTCCATGAAGCGCGGCGTCGGCCCGACATCCTCGTACAGCGGGTCGCCCTGCTCATCGGTCGAGATGACCCGCTTGCCAGCCACGTACGGCATCGCCGCCGCAACCTCGCTCAGCGCCACGCCCAGCAGCTCGCTGATCAGCTGATCGGGGGTGCGCCCCGGGAACATGTCGGCGAGCGCGGCGAGGCGCGCAGCGTCATCGACCGGCAGGCGCACCGCGTAGGTCTGCGCCGCGCGCGGCGCGGCCGCGCGCTCGCGCCAGCTCTCCAGCAGTTCTTTGAAGCTCACCGGCCCCTCCTGCAGCACGCCGCGCGGCAGCGCATTCTAGCCGAGGCGGCGCTCGCGGTGGGGTATGCCCGCGCGTGGCATCGGCGGCGCCCCGTGCGTAGCATCGACGGCGCCCCGCGCGTAGCATCGCCGCTGCGGCGGCGCGGATAAGGAGAGTGCGTGGTGTTCCATCATGTCGGGCTGAAGGTGAAGGACCTGGACGCCAGCGTGCACTTCTACAGCGCGGCGCTGCGCCCGCTGGGATACGAGCTGACTTTTCAGGAGCAATCGACGGTCGCCTTCGGCGCTCCGGGCAGCTACTCGCTGTGGCTCTATGCTGATGCGCAGCTCGCCCATTCGCTGGTGCACCTCGCCTTCGACGCTCCCGACCACGCGGCGGTCGATCGCTTTCATCGCCAGGGCCTGGCGGCAGGCGGTCGCGACAACGGCGCGCCGGGTCCGCGCAAGGACTACGCCCCGAAGTATTACGCCGCTTTCCTGTTCGATCCGGACGGCAACAACGTCGAGGCGGTGTGCCTGAAATAACGAGCTGGCGACGCGCCGGCTCGCTGCCTCACTGCGTGCCGCCGCCCGGAGCGCCGAGCATCCCCGCCTCGAGGGCCTTGAGCACCGCGCGCGTGCGGTCGCGCACCCCGAACTTGGCGAGGATGCTGGAGACGTGATTCTTCACCGTGCCCTCGGCCGTACCGAGGGCCACGGCGATCTCGCGATTGCTGTAGCCGCCCGCCATCAGCCGTACGACCTCGGTCTCGCGCCCGGTAAGGCTCTCACGCGGCATTTGCGCATCGAGGCGCAACGTGCTGCCGACACGCAGCAGGCGCTCGGTTACCGCGGGCTGGAATACCGTGGCGCCATTGGCGACGGCGCGGATCGCGGCGAGCAGCTGCTGATAGGAGACGTCCTTGAGCAGGAAACCGCGCGCGCCGGCGCGGATGCCGTCAAGGACCACGTCGCTGTCGTCGAAGGTGGTGAGGATCAGCGTTGGCGGCAGCGCGCCCGCCGCTGCCAGGGTGCGCAGCACCTCGATACCGTCCTTGCCCGGCATGCGGATGTCCAGCAACAGCACATCGACCGGCGTCGACCTCACTGCGGCGACCGTTTCGGCACCGTCGGCGGTCTCGCCGACGACCGCGACGTCGCCGTCCATCTGCAGCAGGGTGCGGATGCCCTGGCGGACGAGCGTCTGATCGTCGGCGATCAGGACTCTGATCATGCCGCGCCGCTGCGCAGCGGCAGCAGCGCCGTGATCTCGAACCCCTGCCCGGGCTGGGTGATCACGCGCAGCTCACCGCCCGCCTGCGTCACGCGCTCGCGCATGCCGCGAATGCCGAAGCCGTCGTCCGCGCCGTCGTGGCCGCGGCCGTCATCACGGGCTTCGATGCGGATGGCCTCGCCTTCGCAGCGCACGCGGATCCACAGGTTGTCGGCGTTGGCGTGGCGCGCCGCATTGGTGATCATCTCCTGCGCGCAGCGCAGCAGGGTGTGTGCGCGCTCGGGATCGGGAGTGCTCAGCCCGTCGGGGATGTCGAGATGGATGCGCGGCCGGGGCACCGCGCTCACCAGCGCCTGCAGGGCTTCGGCCAGGTTGATGCCGTCGCGGCTGCGTGACGCGGCAACGATCTCGGGCACGTCGTTCAGCAGCCGTCGCGCCAGGCCCTGGGCCGTGGCGACGCTGGCGTGCGCCGCGCCCTGGGTGAGTTGCAGGGCGGCTTCCAGGTTCAGCGACAGCGCCGTCAGGTGATGGCCCAGGGCGTCGTGCAGTTCCTGCGCGATGCGCAGCCGCTCCGCCATGCGGCCGCTGTCGGCGAGGATCTGCCCGACCGCGCGCAACTCCGCATTGCTGGCGGCGAGCGCGGCGCGTGCCGCCGTCTCGCGCCTCATGGCGTGGAACACGAAGAACGCCACCAGCTGAAAGCCCAGATAGGGCGGCACCAGCAGCCAGGCGCTGCGGCTGCTGAACTGCAGCGCATCGGCCACGCCGAGCAGCGCGGTCTGCGCGAGGATCCACGCGATCCCGGCGGCAGGAGTGACGCGCGTGCCGAGCTGCATGGCGATGAGCGCGAGCAACGCGCCTTCGTAACCATTGCAGCGCAGCGGCACCAGTGACAGCGCCGCCGCCGCCGCGGTCGCGAGCAGCAGCAGGTGCGGACGACGCAGATCGAGCGCGAACAGCGCGCCGAACGCGGCGAACACCCCGAGCCAGCGCCAGTCGGAGTGTCCGGTGGTGGCGTGATACAGCAGCGCGGGAAGCCCGACCATCAGCCACGTCACGACTGCGATGATGCCGATCAGTCGCGACGCAGGCATGCCGTGACCTCCGGCGCGAGCATGGCACGCCCTCGCGACGCTGCAAATAGGCCGGAAGTCATGGGCACGCTGCCGGGCCGCCCGGCACATGTGCCGCGCATCCTGCGGGGGGTAGCTTGAGTTGTGGCGGCGGGGCACTGCGCCGCGCCGGATGAGGGCTACCCATGACCAGGCCGATCACGATGTTCCTCGGTGCCTGCGCGCTCAGCGCCGCCGCCTACGCCACACCCGACTACTCCCGGCGCGCCCAGGCCGTGGAGCCCGCGGTGCAGGGGCGGCTGATCGGCAGGTGGACCAATGCGGTGGACGGACTGATCATCGAGATCAGCTCCATCGATCCGCTTTCCGGTCAGATCCGAGGCAAACTGTCACCCAGCTCGGGCCCGGCGGCCGCCAACGATCACGAGCTCATCGGCTGGGTCAGCGCCGCCCCACGCAAGGAAGCGCTCGACAACGTCGTCCCGGTTACCTTCAGCACCACGCTGTACGAGTACGGCACCCTGCCGGTGTGGGCCGGGTTCCTGCGCGATGACAAGCTCATCACCATGCATTACCTGGTGTGGCCGAACCGCAGCTACTCCTGGGATCACATCTCGACTTTCCAGGAGACCTGGACGCGGCTGCCCTGAGGCGGCTCACCCCGGAGAATGAAAATGGGCTCTGCAGTTGCGGCCGCGCGCTATGACAGCGTCGCGATGACTCTGCACTGGGCGATCGCGCTCCTGCTTGGGCTCGATTTCGCCTTCGCGCTCTCCTTCAGTCACTTCGACCCGGGTGATGTGCTCTATCTGCCATCCGCGTACGACCTGCATATGTCGACCGGCGCGTGCGTCCTCGCCCTGAGCCTCGCGCGGGTGCTGTGGCGCCTCACTCACCGGCATCCGCCGCTGCCGGAGATGGCCGCGGCGTTGCGCGTACTCGCCCGGATCTCGCACTTCCTGCTGTACGTGTTCATGGTCCTGGCACCGCTGAGCGGATGGCTGGTGATGTCGCTGCGCCACCAGACGACCAGTGTCTTTGGCCAGTTCAGCTGGGCGTGGCCGTCGTTGCCGGCGATCGCGACCATGGCGCGAGCCGATCGCGCGCGCTATCACGATGCGCTGCTGCCGCTGCACGTGTGGCTGTCGTATCTCGGCATGAGCCTGGTCGCGCTGCACGTCGCGGCGGCGCTTTATCATCAGCTCTGGCGGCGCGACGCCGTGCTGCGGCGGATGCTGCCGGGCGTCGCGGTGCTGTCCGGCGGCGGCCGGCGCCCCGGCCCGCAAGCGGGCCGCGGCCCGGGTGCGAGCCTCAAGCTGTTGGCGCTGGCAGTGCTCGTGGTCCCCGCTATTGCGGTCGCGGACACTTTTCGCATCGACCCCAATCACACGCATCCGCTGTTCGAGGTGGATCACTTCGACGGTCTGTCGACCTGGCGCGGCCTGTTCAAGTCAACGACCGGCACGATCACGCTCGATCGGGCGCGCGGCACCGGCACGGTCGCCATCGTGGTCGACGTAACGAGCATCGACCTGGGCCACGACAAACTCAACCAGCTGGTGGTGGCCGCGAAAATCGGCGACTGGAATGGCCTCGACACCGGCCGTTTTCCGACGGCGGAATACCACGGCACGCTCGGCGGTTTCGTGCAAGGCGCACCCACCAGCGTCAGCGGCGAGCTCACGCTGCACGGTGTCAGCCGGCCGCTGGCGTTGAGGATCGACTCCTTCAAGTGCATTGCCGATCATCCCATCGTCAAGCGCGAGGTCTGCGGCGCGGATGCCTTCGGCACCTTCAACCGCGCGGACTTCGGCGTGAACGCGGGTCTGCAGTACGGCTTTCGGCAGGAGGTCGCGTTGCGGATCCAGGTGGAAGCGATCCGGCAGGACTGACGGCATGGGTGCTCGCGGACCCCTGCCGCGCAGCGGCGCGCGCCTGGCAACTGCTGACGCTGTACGTCACGCCCGCCTTTTACGTCGTCATGGCGCGCATCAGCAGCCGCGTCGCGGGGAACGCCGACCCGCAAGCCCGCGGGGGGCAAGCGGCTGCTTGACGTTGCGAACGCCCCCCGGCGATACTCGCAGCAGAATGTTCGGGCACCCTGTCAGCATTGCGCGTCTGTGGTGGTGGCGCACTTCATAACGGAGTGGGCTCACGGTCGACTGTTGATTAAACCCATCTCCGGATGACACCGGGATGGGTTTTTTGTTGCCTTTAAGATTCTCCGGAGCGTAGCGTCTTGCAGTCCGCGTTCGACATCACCGGCGATCTCGACACCCCCGTGTCGGCGTTCATGAAGCTCGCCTCCTTCGGACCGCGCTTCCTGCTGGAGAGCGTCGAGGGCGGCGAGCGGCTGGCGCGCTATTCATTCATCGGTTTCGGTGACGGCCTGGAAGTGCGTCTCGACGCCGGCGGACTGCTGATCGGCGGGCAGCGCCACCCGGTGCCAGCGGGCGCCGGCGAGCTGCTCACACGGCTGCGCGCGGCACTGCGCGCCGCACCGCGGCCGCAGCCGGACATCGCCGGGGTGCCGCTGGCCGGCGGCCTGGTGGGCTTCGCCGCCTACGACGTGGTGCGCTACTTCGAGCGTCTCACGGCGCGCAGCGCTTACGACGGCGGCGTGCCGGCGCTGCACTACGTCGCGCCACGCTCGATGCTGGTGTTCGATCACCTGACGCGCGGTATCGCGCTGCTGCACGCCGGCGCGGAAGCAGAGCGGCGCGCGCTGCGCGCCGAAGTGGTGCGCGCGCTGCGCGGCGCGCTGCCCGAGGGGCGCCGCCGCGGACGCTACGCGCCGCCGCGTGCCGCCTACGCGCACCAGGATTACCTCGCCGGAGTGCGGCGCGTGCAGGAGTACATCGCCGCGGGTGATGTTTACCAGCTGGTGCTCGCGAGCCGCTTCGCCGGGCGTCACGAGCTCGACCCGTTTCAGGCCTACCGCGCGCTGCGGCTCATCAACCCCTCGCCCTACATGTATTACTGCGCGCTCGGCGAGGTGACGGTGGTGGGCTCCTCGCCCGAGGCGCTGGTGAAGCTCAGTGCCGGCCACGCGCAGCTACGCCCGATCGCCGGCACCCGGCCGCGCGCCGCGGATGCCGCGAGCGACGAGCTGCGCGCGGCGGAGCTGCTCGCCGATCCAAAGGAGAACGCCGAGCACGTGATGCTGGTGGATCTCGCGCGCAACGATCTCGGGCGCGTGGCGCGCGCCGGCAGCGTGCGCGTCGATCCGTACCGCAGCATCGAGCGCTACAGCCACGTCATGCACATGGTGAGCGGCGTGCACGGCGAGCTGGCCGCTGGCCGCGATGCCTTCGACCTGTTCGCCGCGGCCTTTCCGGCCGGCACGCTGGTGGGGGCACCCAAGGTGCGCGCCATGCAGATCATCGATGAGCTCGAGCCGGTGAGCCGCGGCCTGTACGGCGGCACCGTGGGCTACTTCGGCGCGCGCGGCGACATGGATCACGCCATCACCATCCGCACGCTGGTGTTCACCGGCGATGAGTACAGCTACCAGGCCGGTGCCGGCATCGTCGCCGACAGCGTGCCGCAGAGCGAGCACGAAGAGGTGCTGGCGAAGAGCGCCGCCATGGCGCGCGCGCTCGAGCTCGCCGGGGAGGGACTGTGAAGCCGCACCTGCTGCTGATCGACAACTACGACTCCTTCACCTACAACCTGGTGCAGGCGTTCCTGGTGCTGGGCGCAGAAGTCGACGTCTACCGCAACGACACCCTCACCCCGCAGGCCGCGCGCGCTCTGGCGCCTTCGCACCTGTGCATCTCCCCGGGGCCGGGCACGCCCGCCGACGCCGGCGTTTCCATGGACATGATCCGCGAGTTCGCCGGGCATATCCCGGTGCTCGGCGTGTGTCTCGGACACCAGTCGATCGTCGAGGTGTTCGGCGGCCGCGTGGTGCGCGCCGCGCGCTTGATGCACGGCAAGACCTCGCAGGTGCGCCACGATGGACGCACGCTGTTCGCAGGTCTGCCGCAGCCGTGCGAGGTGGGGCGTTATCACTCGCTGATCGCGGCCCCGGAGAGCCTGCCGCCGGAGCTGGAGGTGAGCGCGCGCACCGCGCAAGGGGAGATCATGGCGGTGCGCCACCGCGTCCACACCGTCGAGGGCGTGCAGTTCCACCCCGAGAGCATCCTGACGCCCGACGGCCCCAGGCTGCTCGGTAACTTCCTGCAATACAGCGCCGGCGAGCGGGCCGCGGCAAGCGGAGCACGCCATGTCGGCGGGGCGTGAGCTGCTCGCACAGCTGCTCGAGCGGCGCGATCTGTCGCAGGGGCAGGCCGAAGCGCTGCTGGCGCTGCTCACCGATGCGGCGACGCCGCCGGCGCTCGCCGGGGCGCTGCTCGCGGCGCTCGCCGCCAAGGGTGCGGTGGCGCAGGAGGTGCGCGGGCTGGCCCAGGCGATGCGCCGCCTGGCGCTGCCCAGCGGATTGCCGCCGTTGCGCGCGATCGACATCGTCGGCACCGGCGGCGATCTTTCCGGCAGCTACAACATCTCCACCGGCACGGCGTTGCTCACCGCCGCCTGCGGTGTGCCGGTGGTGAAGCACGGCAACCGCTCGGTCTCCAGCCGCTGCGGCAGCGCCGACGTGCTGCAGGCGCTCGGCCTCGAGGTGCCGCTCGATCCGCCGGCCGCCGCCGCGTGTCTGGCCGCCAGCGGGTTCACCTACCTGTTCGCGCCTCACTATCATCCGGCGATGGCCCGCGTCGCACCCATCCGCGCGGCGCTCGGCGTGCGCACCGTGTTCAACATCCTGGGTCCGCTGGTGAACCCGGCGCAGCCGCCGCTGCACCTGGTCGGCGCCTTCAGCCTCGAGGTGGCGCGGCTGATGGCCGACACCTTCAGCGGGCTGCCGATCGAGCGCACCTTCGTGATTCACGGCGCGCAGGGCTGGGACGAGCCGACGCCGCTCGGTCCGTTCACGGTGTTCGACGTACGCCCGGGTGAGGTGCGGATGGCAGTGCGCACGCCGGCCGACTACGGCCTGCGCCAATGCACCGCCGCCGAGCTGGCCGGCGCGGACGCGGCGCACAACGCGCGCGCGCTGCGCGCCGTGCTCGAGGGCGAGGACCGCGGCGCCCACCGCGACTGTCTGCTGCTCGGCACCGCGCTCGCCCTCGAGGTCGCCGGCGAGGTGCGCCAGCCGCTCGAGGGCATGGCACGCGCCGCCGCGGCCATCGATGGCGGCGCCGCGCGCCGGGTGCTCGAGGCGATCGCCGCGCCGCGCGCGCGCGCGGCGCCGGCAGGTGCCGTTTGAGCGGCGCGTTTCTCGAGGAGATGGCGGCGGGCAGTCGCGCGCGCGTGCGTGCCGCTCGGGCACGGCAGTCGCAAGCGGCGCTCGAGGAGATCTGCCGGCAGTCGCCCGCCCCGCCGGCGCTGCGCCACGATGCGCGCGGTTTCGATCTCATCGCGGAACTGAAGCTGCGCTCGCCGGCCGCCGGTCGTCTCGCCGCTGCCGCTGCGGACGTAGGGCGGCAGGTGAGCGCTTATGCGCGCGCCGGAGCAGCCGCCGTGTCGGTGCTCACCGAGCCGCAGCGTTTCGACGGCTCGCTCGCGCATCTGGCGGCCGCGGCGCGCGCGCTGGCGCCGTTCGCGGTGCCCACTCTGCGCAAGGACTTCCTGGTCGACCCTTACCAGGTGCTGGAGGCGCGCGCGGCGGGCGCGGGCGGGGTGCTGGTGATCCTGCGCCTGATCACGCGCGCGGAGATCGCGGCGCTGCTCGAGTGCGCGCGCACGCAGGGGCTGTTCGTGCTGCTCGAGGCGTTCGACGCAGCCGATCTCGAGCTCATGCATGAGGTCGTCGCGCACCATGCGGCGCCCGCCATGCTGCTCGCCGGCGTCAACTGCCGCGATCTGGCCACGCTGGAAGTGCAGCCGCAGCGGCTGCTCGAGCTCGCGCCGCTGCTGCCCGCGCAGCTGCCGCACGTCGCCGAGAGCGGCGTCGCCACCGAGGCGCACGCGGCTGCGGCGGCGGCCGCCGGTTACCAGCTCATCCTCGTTGGCAGCGCGCTGATGCGCGCAGACGACCCCGCGGCGCTCGCGCGCGCATTGCTGGCGGCGGGACGCGCCGCGCGCAGGGTGGCTTAGATGTGGATCAAGATCTGCGGCCTGACGACGGCGGCGGCGGTGGAGGCGGCGCTCGCTGCGGGCGTGGACGCGATCGGTTTCGTGTTCGCCGCCTCGCCGCGGCAGCTGACCCCGCAGGCGGCGGTCGCGCTGGCGCGCCCGGCGCGCGGGCGGCTGCGCTGCGTGGCGGTGATGCGTCACCCGTCCCAGCCCGAGGTGGACGAGGTCGTGGACACGTTCCGCCCTGACCTGCTGCAGAGCGATGCGGCGGACTTGAGCGCGCTGCGCCTGCCGCCGGCGCTCGAGCGGCTGCCGGTGTTGCGCCAGGGGGAAGCTGCACCCGCGGTGCTGCCAGCGCGCGTGCTGTTCGAAGGTCCCGCGAGCGGCAGCGGTACGCCGAGCAACTGGCAGGCGGCGCGCACGCTCGCGCGCCGCACGCAAGTGATCCTCGCCGGCGGCCTCAACGCGGGCAACGTCGCCGCCGCCATCGCCGCGGTCGCGCCGTTCGGCGTCGACGTGTCGAGTGGCGTCGAGGAACGGCCTGGTGTGAAGAGTGCGCTCCGCATCGCCGCCTTCGTCAACGCGGCGCGCGCGGCCGCCGCTGCGGCGGTGCCTGCCCCAGGAGGTTTGCCATGAGTGCGGAAGTTTCCAACGCCGCGAGCCTGCTCGCGGATCTGCTCGCGGGGCGCTTTCCCGATGCGCACGGGCGCTTCGGTCCGTTCGGCGGGCGCTACGTGCCGGAGACGCTGATCCCGGCGCTCGAGCGGCTCGAGCGCGGCGTGCGCGAGCACCTGCACGCGCCGGATTTCCAGGAGGAGCTCGGTGCGCAGCTGAGCAGCTGGGCCGGCCGCCCCACCGCGCTCACCTTCGCCGCGCGCCTCGCGGCGCGCTGGGGCGCGCAGGTTTGGATCAAGCGCGAGGACCTGGCGCACACCGGCGCGCACAAGATCAACAATGCCATCGGTCAGGCGCTGCTCGCGCGGCGCCTCGGCGCGCGGCGCATCGTCGCCGAGACCGGCGCCGGCCAGCACGGGGTCGCGACCGCCGCCGCGTGCGCGCGCCTCGGGCTCCCCTGCACCGTCTACATGGGTGAGATCGACATGCAGCGCCAGGCGCCCAACGTTGGGCGCATGCGCCTGCTCGGCGCCACGGTGGTGCCGGTAGTGAGCGGCGACCGCACGCTGCGGGCCGCCATCGACGAGGCGCTGCGCGACTGGGTGTCCGATCCGGCCGACACTTATTATCTTCTCGGCTCCGCGGTCGGCCCTCATCCCTATCCTTACCTGGTGCGCGAGCTGCAGTCGGTCATCGGCCGCGAGGCCCGCGCGCAGCTGCTCGCCGCCACCGGGCGGTTGCCGGATGCGCTGATCGCCTGCGTCGGCGGCGGCTCGAATTCCATCGGCATGTTTCACGCCTTCGTCCCCGACACGAGCGTCGAGATCATCGGTGTCGAGGCGGGCGGGCGCGGTGCGGGACTCGGCGATAACGCCGCCACGGTGGCCTTCGGTCGCCCGGGCGTGCTGCACGGTACCTACTCGATGCTGCTGCAGAACGAGGACGGACAGATACAGGAGACCCACTCGGTATCGGCCGGCCTCGACTATCCGGGCGTCGGACCCGAGCACGCGCTGCTCGCCGCCGCCGGCCGGGTGCACTACCAGACGGCCAGCGATGCCGAGGCGCTCGCCGGCGTCAAGCAGCTGAGCGAATGCGAGGGCATCCTGCCGGCGCTGGAGAGTGCCCACGCTCTGGCCGGGGCTGAGCGCTGGGCACGCGCGCATCCCGGGCGCACGCTGCTGGTATGCCTCTCGGGCCGCGGCGACAAGGACATGTCGACGCTGCAGCAGACGCTGCTCGCCGGGGAGCCACGGTGAGTCCGCGCGAGCGCATCAGCACCGCGATCCGCGCCGGCGCCGCCGGTGGAGCGCCGGCACTCGTGGCCTACCTGACGGCCGGCTTCCCGCAGCGCGCGGCGTTCGGGGCGCAGCTGGCAGCGCTCGGCCGGGCCGCCGACGTGATCGAGATCGGTGTGCCGTTCACCGATCCGATGGCCGACGGTGTCACCATCCAGCGCGCCAGCCTCGCGGCGCTCGCGCAGGGGGTGAGCCTGCGGTGGATTCTCGAGGAGCTCGCGACGCTGCGCGCGGTGGCGGCGCCGCTGCTGCTCATGAGTTATCTCAACCCGCTGCTCGCCTTCGGCGTGGCGCCGCTCGCGGCCGCCGCGGCGCGGGCCGGCGTGGGTGGCTTCATCGTGCCGGATCTGCCGCTCGATGAGAGCAGCGAGCTGCGCGCTGCGCTCGCCGTGCACGAGCTGGCGCTGGTGCAGATGGTCACCCCGGTGACCGCTGATGAGCGCCTCGGGCAGCTGTGCGCCGCGAGCGAGGGCTTCGTGTACGCGGTGACCGCCACCGGCACCACCGGCCGCAACCTCGCCGTACCGCAGGAGGTGCTCGCTTATCTCGATCGCGTGCGCGCGCGCTCGCAGGTGCCGGTGTGCGCCGGCTTTGGCATCCGCAGCCGCGAGCAGGTGCGGCGCCTCACCGGGCACGTCGACGGCGTGGTGGTGGGCTCCGCGCTGGTGGAAGTGCTGGAGCGCGGCGAGGATCCGGCCGCCTGGCTCGCGGCGCTGCGCGGCTGAAGGACGGCGGGCGCGGCGCATTGCGCCCGCGGCGCAAAACGACCATTCTCGAGCGACGCCATGAAGACGCTCACCATCCCCAGGCGCTACTGCGGGCCGGCGGCCTCCGCCAACGGCGGCTACTTCGCCGGCCGGGTCGCAACCCTCGCCGCGCGCACCCTGAGCGTGCGGCTCAAGGTGCCGCCGCCGCTCGACACCGAGTTCACCGTGCGGGAGCTGCCGGACGGCGCGCTGCAGGTGTGCCGCGGCGAGGAGATCATCGGCGAGGCGCGTCCCGCGACGCTTGCGCTCGATGAGCGTGCCGCGCCCGCCTATCTGGAAGCGGTGGAGGCCTCGCGGCGCTACGCCGGCTTCCGCTATCACCGCTTTCCCACCTGCTTCGTCTGTGGCACGCAGCGCGTGCGCGGCGACGGCCTGCGCATCTTCGCCGGCCCGATCCCCGAGCGCGCTGTCGTGGCGGCGCCCTGGGTGCCCGATACCGGGCTGGATGCCGGCGACGGCAAGGTGCTGCCGGAATTCATGTCGGCAGCGCTCGATTGTCCGGGTTACTACGCGGTGGCGCCCGACGATCGCATGCTGCTGCTCGCGGAGTTCACCGCGCACGTCGATCGCCGCGTGCATATCGGCGAATCCTGCACGGTGGTGGGCTGGCAGATCGGCGTGAGCGGCCGCAAGCACGAGGCCGGCACCGCGCTGTTCGACGAGAAGGGGGAGCTGTGCGGCCGGGCGCGCGCGCTGTGGATCGAGCCGCGCGGCGCCGCCGCGCCCGGGCCGGCGTAGCGCCAGATCAACCCCCGCCCAGCCGCGGCTGCACGCGTTGACAGCGCACGCGGCAAGCTTGATTTTCCGCCGGGTGGTTCAGCCGCGCACCAGCCGCATCATGTTTTCCGCGTAGCGCGCTCCGGCGACCGCGCCCGCAGGGTAGACGGCGTCGATGGCGCTCAGCTCATCGCGGCTCAGCGCGACTTCGAGCGCGCCGAGGTTTTCCTCGAGGTTGCGGATGCGACGCGTGCCCGGGATCGGCACGATGTGCTGCCACTGCGCCAGCACCCAGGCGAGGGCGAGCTGCGCGGCGGTGCAGCCTTTCTGTCGCGCCAGCTCCTTCACCTTGTCGACCAGCGCCAGGTTGCGCCGGAAGTTCTCGCCCTGGAAGCGCGGCACGTCGCGGCGGTAGTCATCGGGGGCGAAGTCGTCGGGCGTACGGATGGCGCCGGTGAGCAAGCCGCGTCCGAGCGGGCTGTACGGCACCAGCGCGACGTCGAGCCGGCGGCAGGTCTCGAGCACGCCGTCCTCCGGGTCGCGTGTCCACAGCGAGTATTCGCTTTGCAGCGCGGTGATCGGGTGCACGCGCTGCGCGCGCTCGAGCGTCTGTGGCGTAACCTCCGACAGTCCGAGGTAGCGCACCTTGCCTGCACGCACCAGCTCCGCCATCGCGCCCACCGTCGCCTCGATCGGCACGTCGCGATCGACGCGGTGCAGGTAGTACAGATCGATCTCGGTGACCTTCAGGCGCTTCAGGCTCGCCTCGCAGGCCGCGCGCACGTGCTCCGGACTGCCGTCGATCGCGCGCGCCGCCGGGTTGGCTGCATCGCGCACGAAGCCGAACTTGGTGGCGAGAAACGCCTGGCCGCGCCGGCCCTGCAGGGCGCGGCCGATGAGCTCCTCATTGGTGTAGGGACCGTAGGCATCCGCGGTGTCGAGGAAGCTGACGCCGCGATCGAGCGCATGCTGCAGCGTCGCCAGCGATTCGGCGTCGCTGTGCGGGCCGTAGAACTCGCTCATGCCCATGCAGCCCAGGCCGAGCGCCGACACCGTGGGACCGTTGCGGCCGAGCTTGCGCGTCTGCATGGGACGATTCCCGAAAGTCCAGCGGGAGCGCATTGTGCACCGGCGGCGCGGCGCCTGCGCATCTGCAATTGGAGAGAGACGGCCGCTAGCGGGCCGCCGGGAGCAGCTGCGCGTGGCGCCAGCCGCCGAAGCGGTAATAGAGCAGCGCCAGGATGCAGGAGAGCAACGAGGACGCCGGGAAGCTCCACCACACCGCGTCGACCTGGTAGCGCTCGAGCAACAGCTGCGCCACCGGAAAGCGCACCAGCAGCAGCGAGACGGTGAGAATCACCAGCGGTGCCATGACTGCGCCGGTGGCGCGCACCACGCCGAACAGCGCCACCGAAACGCCGAAGAAGATGAACGAGCCGGTGACGATGCGGTTCAGGTGCGCGGCGATCCCCAGTGCCGCCGAGCCCTGCGGCAGGAACAGCGCGAACACGTGGGTGTTGAGCAGCTCGATCGCCAGCACGATCGAACCGGTCAGCAGCACGCTGTACAGCACCCCGACCTGCGCGATGCGCGTGACCCGGTCCCATTTGCCGGCGCCGACGTTCTGCGCGGTCATGGCCGACATGCCCATGCCGACCGCGAAGGCCGGCATCTGGATGTAGTTCCAGATCTGCAGCGCCGCGCCGAAGGCGGCGGTAGTGTCGACGCCGAAGCGGTTGACGAGGGTGATCATGAGCACCCCGCTCAAGGACAGCACCAGCATCTGCGCGCTCATCGGCACGCCCTTTTTCACCAGCGTCGCCACCACCCTCCAGTCCAGCTTGAGCAGCCCGAGCTCGTCCTTGTGCAGACACAGGATGTGCCGCCGCCGGTACAGATGGCGGATGAGCGCGGTGAGACTCACCGCCTGGGCGATGAAGGTGGCGAGCGCCGAGCCGGCGATGCCGAGGCGCGGGATGGGCTCGAAGCCGAATATGAACACCGGGTTCAGGGCGATGTCGATCGCCACCGACAGCAGCATGAAATAGAACGGCGTCTTGGAGTCCCCCGCACCGCGCAGCACCGCCATCACGAACGCGTACATGTAAAGGAACGGCAGCGCCAGGAAGATCACGCGCATGTAGGCCACCGCCAGCGGCAGCGAGTCCGCCGGAGTGCTCATGGCGATGAGCAGCGGACGGCACAGCACGAGTCCCGCAATGGCCATGGCCACCGAGATGGCGGCGAAGAACGTGGCGCTGGTGCCCACCACGCGTTTGGTCTCGGGCAGGTTGTTGGCGCCGATGCACTGGCCGATGAGAATGGTCGCGGCCAGTGCGATCCCGAAGGCCGCGCCGATCAGCAGGAACATCACGGTGTTGGCGTTGGAGGTGGCGGTGAGGGCGGCCTCGCCCAGGTAGCGGCCCACCCAGATGGAGTTCACCGAGCCGTTGAGCGACTGCAGGATGTTGGCGAACAGGATCGGCAGCGCGAACTTGAAAAGGCCGACGGGAATCGAGCCTTCGGTGAGCACCTGCGGCACCCGCTCAGCGCCTCAGGCCCGCCACCAGCACCCCGGCGGCCACCGCGAGCAGCGCCCAGCCCGGCCACGCCGGCGTGTGCAGCACCGTGAGCCATACCGCCGCGCCGCCGGCGCACACCGCCGCAAGCCCGAGCAGCTCGCGGCGGCGGCTGGCGCGCAGCTCCGCGCGCAGCTCAGTGAGTTCCGGCGCCGGCGCCGGTGGTGGCGCCTCGCGCAGCGCCAGGTTCTGCAGCAGCGCCGGCAGCGCGCGCACCGCGGCGATCAGCTGCGGCGCCTGCGCGCGCAGGTCGTGCAGCAGGGCGCGTACGCTGACGCGCTCACGCATCCATTCGCGCAGGATGGGGCTGGCGGTGCTCCAGATATCGAGCTCCGGGTACAGCTCGCGCCCCAGGCCCTCGATGTTGAGCAGCGTCTTCTGCAGCAGCAGCAGCTGTGGCTGGATCTGCATATTGAAGCGCCGCGAGATCTCGAACAGCCGCAGCAGGATGCGGCCGAAGGAGATGTCCTTGAGCGGCCGGTCGAAAATCGGCTCGCACACCGTGCGCACCGCCGACTCCATCTCATCCACGCGCGTGCCCGGTGGCACCCAGCCGGACTGCAGGTGCAGCTGCGCCACGCGGCGGTAATCGCGATCGAAGACCGCCAGGAAATTCTCCGCCAGGTAATGCTGGTCGCGCGGATCGAGCGTGCCGACGATGCCGAAGTCGACCGCCGCGTAGCGCGGCCGCCGCGGGTCGTCGATCAGCACGAAGATGTTGCCGGGATGCATGTCGGCGTGGAAGAAGTTGTGGCGGAATACCTGGGTGAAGAAGATGCGCACGCCGTTTTCGGCGAGCTGCGGGATGTCGGTGCCGGCGGCCTTGAGGCGCGCCAGGTCGGAGATCGGCACGCCGTGGATGCGCTCCATCACCATGACGTCGTTGCGGCAGTAGTCCCAGTACACCTCCGGCACGTACAGCAGATCCGAGCCGGCGAAGTTGCGCTTCAGCTGCGAGGCGTTGGCCGCCTCGCGCATCAGGTCGAGCTCATCGAGAATGGTCTTCTGGTATTCGGCCACCAGCTCGCGCGGCCGCA
>DATHRC010000014.1:0-42796 GCA_035481975.1 Steroidobacteraceae bacterium | reverse complement strand
TCGCGCATCGTGGAGCCGGGCCTGCAGTCGATCAGCCCGGTCACCTCGGTCTCGCAGGAAGAGCTGAAGTCGCAAGGCGTCACGCGGGTCGAGGATCTGCTCAACAACCTTCCGCAGGTGATGGCCGACCAGGGCAGCATGGCCTCCAACGCCGCCAGCGGCACGGCGACCGTCAACCTGCGCGGTCTCGGCGACCAGCGCACACTGGTGCTGATCAACGGGCGGCGCCTGATGCCCGGCACTCCGTCGAACACCCCGGCGTTCGCCGCGCAGGACCTGAACAACATCCCGGCGGCACTCGTCGAGCGGGTCGACGTGCTGACCGGCGGTGCCTCCGCGGTGTACGGCGCGGATGCGACCGCGGGTGTGGTCAACTTCATCATGAACGACCACTTCCAGGGCTTCCGCATCGACGCCAATGCGGACATGTACAACCATTCGCAGCACGACTACTACGGTCAGTTTGCCCCGGCGGCCGGATTCGGTTCGGCCCCGAGCCACGTGGATGACGGCAAGACCAAGGACGTCACCTTCATCCTCGGCGGCAACTTCGCCGACGGCAAGGGCAACGCGACTGCGTACCTCGGCTATCGGCGCGTCGATGCGGTACTGCAGTCGGCGCGTGATTTCAGCATCTGCACCCTCACCACACTGCCAAACGGCAGTCCGTCGTGCGGCGGCTCCAGCACCTCGCAAACCGGGCGCATCTTTGGTTTCGGCGCCAATGTCGGTACCGTCGCGAATCCCATCTACGGAGTACCGTTCCAGTTCTTCGGACCGCCGTTCAACGACGGCGCCACGGTGAACACGTCCAACGGTCAGCTGCGTGCGTTCATGGACCCGCAGGACTCGTTCAATTTCGGCGCGCTCAACTACTACCAGCGCCCCGATGAGCGCTGGACCGGCGGTGCCTTCGCCCACTACAACTGGGACGAGCACCATGAGATGTACAGCGAGTTCATGTTCATGTCCGACCACACGGTCGCGCAGATCGCCCCCAGCGGCATGTTCCTGGGCTCGGGTACCGCCGTGATCCCCGCGGGCTTCCCGAACGCCGGTGCACCGGACGGCCTGTATGCAACTAATTGCAGCAATCCGTTCCTGTCCGCTCAGGAGCTGACCCTGCTGTGTAACGGCTCGACCGCCGGCAACACGGAGCTGCTGATGGGCCGCCGCAACGTCGAAGGCGGGAACCGGCAGGATAATCTCACCCACACCTCCTTCCGCCTGGTGGTTGGCTCCAAGGGCGACCTCGTCCCCGACCTCCTGACCTACGACATCTATGCCATGGAGGGCATAACGCTGCTCTCCCGCGAATACCTGAACGAAGTCTCGGGAACGAAGGTGACGCAGGCGCTGCTGGTCGGGGGCACCCGCGCCAACCCGGTCTGCCTGGCCAACGTCGGCGGCGCCAACGGCGCACCCGGTTGCGTGCCGTACAACATCTGGGGCACGGGACCTGTGAGCCCTGCGGCCGTGTCGTACATCGACGCCAATGGATTCGTGGAAGGCGAGAACGAGGAGCGCGTGGTCAGCGGCAACGTGACCTTCGACTTCACCAAGCTCGGCTTCAAGCTGCCGGCGACTAACACGGGACTCATCGTCAACGTCGGCGCCGAGTACCGCGAGGAGTTCGAAGACGTACGACCCGACACCGAGTTCATCGGTGATGGCGCCCGCGCCGACCTCCTCGGTCAGGGCAGTGCCACGCTGCCGCTGAACGCCGGGATGCATGTCTCGGAAGGCTTCATGGAGGCACGCCTGCCACTGCTTCAGGACGCGCCCGGCGCCAAGGAGCTGTCGCTCGAGGGCGGCTATCGCTATTCCAGCTACACGGTCGGCTTCAATACCAATACCTACAAGTTCGGTGTCGACTATGCACCAGTCTCCGATATACGCCTGCGCGCCAGCTACAACCGTGCGGTGCGCGTGCCGAACCTGCAGGAGCTGTATGCGCAGAAATTCGTCGCCCTGGACGGCTCTTCGGATCCTTGCGCGACGACCGGGTTCGGCTCGCCCGCTACGGCGTCGAAGGCTCAGTGCACCAGCAAGGCAGCGCCCGTCGGCCTCACCGCGCAACAGTACGGTGCCCATGGCACGCCCGGCAATCCCGCCAGCCAGTACAACGGACTGATCGGCGGTAATCCGACGCTGCAGCCGGAGATCGCGGACACCTATACCTTCGGCATCGTGCTGACACCGACCGTGCTGCCGACGTTCAACATGACGCTGGATTACTTCGACATCAAGATCAAGAACGTCATCACCAGTTACGGTGCGAACTTCATCGTCAACCAGTGCATCCTGCAGAACAATCCGCTCTTCTGTAACTCCGTGCAGCAGGGTGAACAGGTCGGCGTGCACCGTGACGGCTTGGGATCGCTGTGGTTCTCGATCAATGGTTACACGGAGGATCCGCTGCTGAACCTCGGTTACCTCCTCAGTCGCGGCGTGGACGTCGGCACGCACTACCGCCAGGACATGGGCGGACTCGGACACATGGACTTTGCTCTGGCCGGGACCTACACGGGCAGCTTCCTCACCGAGCCCTACGCCGGTTCAGGCACCTATGACTGCGCGGGCTACTACGGCGCTACCTGCACCAATCCACTGCCGAAGTGGCGCCACCTGCTGAGCGACACGTGGGCCACACCGCTGCCGGGCTTCGATGTGATGGCGCGCTGGCGGCATCTCAACTCCACCCGCGTGGACACCTCGAATGCGAGCCCGTTGCTGCAGGGAACGACCAGCGCCGCTACCGCGACGCTCGGCAGCCGTGATTATCTCGATCTGATGTTGATGTATCAGTGGAGCCACGGCATCACCACGCGGCTGGGCGTGAACAACGTGCTGGACAAGGATCCACCGATCCTGCCCACCGAGCTGCTGCCACCGCCCTTCTTCAACGGCAATACCTACCCGCAGGTCTACGACACGCTGGGCAGGTACGTCTTCCTGAACGTACAGATCGACTTCTAAGACAAGGATCCGCTAAGACAACAAGGATCCGCGACCCCAGCAACAGCGGGCCGAAAGGCCCGCTGTTTCTTGCTGTGCCCGACTGGGCGCACCCAGCTGCACGGCCCTGGCGTGCGGCCCGACGACGTACGTGGGCCGGTCCTCCTCGGGCGCCGCCAGGGGCGCAAGGGCCGCGGCGGCGGCGGCGCCGAGCACCGCGGAGAACGCACGTCGATTCAGCATCAGTGGTGCACGTCGCGCCGCGGGGCGACTGCGATGCCGCTGACCTCGAAGCGCGCGCCGCGCAGGAGCTGCGCCACACCGATGAACGCGCGCGCCGGATAGTGTCCGTCGTGAAAGTAGCTGCGATAGACCGCGTTGAAGGCTGCGAACAGGCGCAGGTCCGTACAGTACACCGTGACCGAGACCAGGTCGTCCATCTGCAGGCCGCCTGCCTCCACGGTGTGCTTCACCGCCTCCATCACCAGCCGCGCCTCGATGCCGCTGTCGGCGGCGGCATCGCCGGTGTGCGGATCGATGCCGAGATGGCCGGCCACGTACAGCGTGTCGTCGCTGCGTACCGCATCGCTGAAGGGTAGCGGCTGCGCACCCGCAGCCACCGCGTGCGGGAGGTAACTGCGCGCTGGCGGGGCGCCGCTGACCGGCGTCGCCAGAGTGACCGCCAGCAGCAACACTGCCGCGCACGCGGCTGCCATGCTGGGTTTCATGGGATCTCCCGCAGGTGTGAACGCGACTTAGGCCGCAAACGCGTGGTGCATCACGCGGCAAACAGGTCCGCGACGCAGGCCGCGCCCTCGAGCGACAGCAGGGCACGCTTGATGGGCAGGCCTCCGCCGAAGCCCGTCAGCGAGCCGTCCGCCCCGATGACGCGGTGGCACGGAACGATGATCGGCAGTGGATTGGCGCCGTTCGCCAACCCCACGGCGCGCGCACCGCCACCGAGCCCGATCCGGCGTGCCAGCTCACCATAGGAAAGGGTCTCGCCATAGGGGATGGCCTGCAGCGCCTGCCACACCGTCAGCTGAAACGGCGTGCCGCGCGGCGCGAGCGGCAGGCAGAAGGTGCGGCGCGCGCCGGCAAAATATTCCTGCAGCTGCGCGAGCACTGCGGCAAATGGCGCCGCATCGCAGCGCCAGTCGGCCGCGGGACGCAGCGGGCGCGGCGCCGCCTGGAAGTGCAGGTGCGTCAGCGCATCCGCGCTGCCGGCCAGCAGCAACGGCCCCACCGGCGACTCGGTCTCATACCAGTACATCATTGGACTCTCCAGCTCATGCAGATTCGGATGTTACGCCCGCGCGCGCCATGACCGGCGTGTTTCGGGCCCGGCGCGCCCCTGCGACCGCGTCGGCAGCCGCACACCACAGGTGCATCACCGCGTAGCTGCGCCACGGTTGCCAGTCGCGTGCGCGCGCTTCCAGCTCGCGCACGTTCAGCGGGCGTCCCGCGCCGCCGGCCATGCGACGCAGCACCAGATCGCCGGTGGGCAGCGCGTCCGGCTCGCCGAGCGCCCGCAGCGCCACGTACTGCGCGGTCCAGGGCCCGATCCCGGGCACGGCCGCCAGCGCCGCAGTCAGCTCCTCGGGCGCTGCGCTGAAATCGAGGCGCCGCTGCGTCACCGCGTGCGCCAGCGCGTGCAGCGTCGCCGCGCGCGAGCCGGTGATCCCCAGCCCTTCGAGGCTCGCGGCGGCGATCTGCGCGGCCGTCGGAAACAGGTGCGTGAGGCCGCCGGCCGGCAGACGCAGCGCCGTGCCCGCGCGCGCTATCAGCCGCGTCGTGAACGTGCGGCCGGCCGCGACGCTCACCTGCTGGCCGAGCACTGCGCGCACGACACACTCGAACGGTTCCCAGGCCCCGGGAATGCGTAAACCGGGCCGCGCCCGTACCAGCGGGCCGATGAGCGGATCGGTTGCCAGCTCGATGCCGATGCGCTGCGGGTCTGCCGCCAGATCGAATACCCGGCGTGTTGCGGATGACAGCTGCAGCAGTGCGGCCGGCGGCGCTCCCGCTACGCGCAGCTCGAGGGCATCCTCGCCGGGCAGAGCGTTCAGGCGGATGAGCGCGTGACTGCCCTCGCAGGCGACGGTACGCGCGTAACCGTGCGCGTCGACCAGCTCCACACCGCCGACCGCGCGCGCGGCGAGGAAGTCGCGCATGTGCGCCCAGTCATACGGCGGCCGATAGGACAGCCGCAATACCACTTCCTCGGTGTTGTCGCCGCTAACACCGCGCCGCCGCACCTTGCGCAGCTCGCGCGGTGCGCGGCGGTAGGTATGCCGAAATGCATCGTTGAAGCGGCGGCAACTACCGAACCCTGCCGCCATCGCCACCTGGGTGATCGGCAAGCTGGTCTCGTCGAGCAGACAGACGGCGAAGTGCAGCCGCCGCGTCTGCGCTACCGCGATCGGCGAGGCCCCGACGTGCCGCGCGAACAGCCGCAGCAGGTGGCGCGGTCCGATACCCAGCCGCACGGCCAGCGTCTCGACCGAATCCTCGTCGAGCGCGCCCTCGTTGATGAGGCGCAGCGCGCGACGCACCACCGCGGCGGTGCCGAGCCAGGCAGGCGTGCCGGGGGCGGCCTCCGGGCGGCAACGCAGACACGGCCGGAACCCGGCCGCCTCGGCGGCCGCAGGGGTGCCGAAGAACAGCACGTTGGCGCGCTTGGCATAGCGCGACGGACAGATCGGCCGGCAATAAATGCCGGTCGAAGTCACGGCAATGAAGAACTTGCCGTCGAAGCGCGGATCGCGGCTGATGCGCGCACGATTGAGTGCCTCGGGATCGAGTCCGGAAATGGTCTCCATGGGGACAACGATACCCCCGGCAGGCGCGGGAGAGTAGCCATTTTCGGACGCGGCGGCGAACAGCCGCCCGCGGGCGCGTCATCACCGACGGCGATCCCGCGCGACGTGGAGGCGTTCGCGAGTGAGCGCGTACGGCGGTATGTCTTCAGCGCAGTGACTGCAGCGTCGTGAGCGAGGCCTCGCGCAATCGGCCGATGGCGTCGTCGATTCTGTTGACACTGCTGTCGTCGTCCTTGCCGAGCCCTTCCCAGTTCTCGCTCCATGTCTTCTGCAGATCCGCAGCCCGCGCCGGCACCGGTGCGGGCACCACGGCGGCCAGATCGCGGATCACCAGCACGTAGCTCCATCCGGTGCGCGGATTGCCGCCGTTGACGTCGCGGTCGTACTGCGCCAGGAAGACCACCCGCTCGAGCTCCGCCAGCTTGCTGAGAAGCTCGAAAGTCGCGGTGCGGGTATTGCGGTTGTGCTCGGTGCGCTCGTTGCGCCAAGTGTTATAGCCCAGGCTGCCGAGCGCCACGAGCAGACTGATGAGAGCGACCGAGTTGTTGCGCAGTTGCTGCCGGAGCGTGCTCATCTCCCGGATGATACCTAAGCCGCCGGCAACTTAACGAAACCTGAATCACCGCTGCCGCCGACCTGTCAGCCGCCGCTGCCGGCGTGCGTTGTTCAGGGCAGGTCGAATTGAACCCGAGGAGAGGAACATGCGTGGCATTGTCAAGTTGGCTGTGGCGTTGGGTCTCGGCGCGGTGCTCGCCGGCTGCGTCGTTGCCCCGGTCGGACCTCCGCGCGCCTATGTCGGCGTGGTCGCCCCCGCGCCGGTGGTGGTAGTCCACGGCGGCTACTGGCATCGCTGGTAGATGATCCTCGACTGCGCCCGCATCCTGCGCACCGTGGCTGCGCAGGATGCCGACGCGCTTATCGTGCTCCCGAAGTGATTCGCGCCCCCCAAGTCCGCTAGTATCCGGACACGAACCCCCTGCAAGAGGGCTGGCCCCGGCGATGAGAACGTTCCTGGCCCTGTCAGCGCTGCTGGCACTGGCACCGCTGGCAGGCGCACACGCACAGGTGCGCATCATCGTCGGGCCGACGCCGATACCCGAAGGCAAGGCGCGTGCGGCGGTCGATATCACCGTCGTCAATGACAAGCTCGCCTTCGCGCTCGCGGTGGAGTCTGCCGCGCCGTTTGGCGTGCCGCGCGGCGCCATCGTCGACATCGCCCCGGTGCGCGCCGGGCAGATCGACCGCAGCCGCGTGGTATTTGCCGACTTCATCCCGAACAACTGGTCGGCATGGCCCAACACCTATCATCGCGTCGAGATCCTCGAGCGCGGACCACACCAGGTGCGCATCCGCGCGGTGCGCGACTTCGGCGACGCGACCATCACCACGCTGTACACGCTCGCCGCCGGTTCCGACCAGATCGCTATTCGCACCACCATGACCAACGGCGGCCGGCAGCCCATGGCGAACCTGCTGTCGGGACTCACGCTGTGGCCCAACAGCGGCTTCCTGTTTGCCGTGCCGGGCATGGCGGGCATCACCGCCGGCGCGGCCCACGGGGCGCTGGCCGAGCGCGTGTCCGCCTATGACGGCGACTGGACGGTGACGCTGCACGCGCCATATCTCGATCACGTCGGCTCAGGCTCGCGCGACCTGTTCCGTCTGCACACCCTGCAACCGGGCGCGAGCCGCACGTTCAGCGGCTGGCTGCAGGTCGGCGCGCGCGGCGATCTCGCCCCGGTGGTGGCGGCGGAAATCGCACGCCGGCAGCTGGCCGCGGGCACAGTGCACGGCAGCGTCACCGATCGCGATGGCCAGCCGCTCGCCGCGCCCGTGGTCGTCGTGGAAAAGGACGGCAGACCCTACGCGTGGGTGCTGGGGCACGACGGCAACTACCGCCTGACGCTGCCGGCGGGAAACTATGCGCTCTATGCGGCCGGTCCCGCCTACGCGCGCAGCGCCGCGGCGCCGCTGCGGCTGGCTGCGGGGATGAGCGCGGTGCGCGACTTTCGCGACCTCGGTAGTCCCGGGCGGGCAGAAGTTCGGGTGGTGGACGCCGCCAGCGGCGCACCGCTCGATGCACGGCTTACCATCAGCCAGGGCGAGCGGCCGCTGGTGGAGTTTCTCGGCCGGCGCACCTTCTTCACCGAGCTCGAGCACCAGGGACTCGCCGCCCTCGCGCTCGCGCCGGGCGATTATGTGTTCACGGTCTCCGCGGGCGGCGGATTCCTCGCGCCCGAGGCGCGCGCGACGTTGAGCGTCGCCAGCGGCAAGCTCACGCAAGCGAAGGTCGCGGTCACGCGGCTGTTCGCTCCGCGCACACGCGGCTGGTTCGCGGCGGATCTGCACCACCATGCCGACCAGGCGGAGGCGGTAACGCCACCACGCGAACTGGCCCGCTCGCAGCTGGCCGCCGGTCTCGACGTGCTGTTCGTCAGCGACCATGATTCGACGGTCAACCTCGCCCCGCTCGCTGCCATCGCCACGGCGCGCGGCGTGCCGTTCATACCCGGCATCGAGCTGTCGCCCTCCTGGGGTCACTTCAACGCCTACCCCTTGAGCCCGGGTGCACGCCTCGCCATCGATACCAGCACCGCCAGCGTGGATATGATTTTCAAGGAGGCGCGCCGCTTAGGTGCCGCGGTGGTGCAGGTCAATCACCCGTTCATTCCCTACGGCTACTTCGCCAGTCTCGAGACCGGCGTCGCGCCCGGAGGGTTCAATCCGGGGTTCGATCTCATCGAGATCAATTCCGCCAATCCGGACGATGATCGGAAAGTGCTCGCCCGCACCTGGGCGTTCTGGAACACCGGCCAGCACTACTACCTCACCGCCGGCAGCGATACCCACGATGTCTGGAACGACGACTCCGGCCGCGTGCGCACCTACGTGCATCCGGACGGACCTCTGAGCACGCGCTCCTTCGTGGAGGGACTGAAGGCGGGGCACGCCTACGTCACCTACGGACCGCTGATATTCCCCGCGGTGATGTTCGGCACGCGGCTGCCGGCGGTCAGCCAGCCCGTGAAGCTCGGCTTCGATCTCGCAGCTGTTGCCGGACTGAAACAGGTGGAGTGGGTGCACGACGGAGCGGTGCAGACCGTGCGCGCATTCCCGGATGCGCCGCGCCAGGCGCACGTGGAATTTCCGGCCGAGCCCGGTCCCACCGGCTGGTATGCGCTGATCGTGGAAGACGGCGCAGGTCGCAAAGCGTACAGCGATCCGATCTGGACGGCGGTCTCGGTTCACTAGCTCATGGCAGACACGCCGCGCCGCTCGCTGCGCTACGGGCAGCTCCGAACCATCCTGCTGCTGTTCGGCGGCTACGCCGCCTGTTACTACTGTCGCGCGGACCTCTCGGTTGCCACGCCGCTGCTGGCGGAAGAACTCGCAAGGCACGGCGTCAGCCACGGCGACGCGATCATTCACATCGGCACGATCAGCTCGCTCGGCGTACTGGCGTACGCCCTGGGCAAGCTGTTTCTCACCGGGCTCGGCGATTACTGGGGAGGCCGGCGCAACTTTCTCATCGGCGTCGGCGGCGCGACGTTGTTCACGCTGTTGTTTGCCGCAGGCGGCGCGCTGCCGGTGTTCACCCTTGCCTGGATCGGCAACCGCCTGACGCAGTCGGTCGGTTGGGCCGGGCTCATCAAGGTGTCGTCCCGCTGGTTCGACTACTCCTCCTACGGCTCAATCGCCGGCATCCTCAGCATCAGCTACCTGGTCGGCGACGCGCTGGCGCGCCAGCAGATGAGCATGCTCATCGCGCGCGGCTATGGCTGGCGGGCGCTGTTCCTGTTCGCCGCGATCGTGGCCGGCGCGATGCTGGTGGCGAATCTGTTGCTGCTGCGCGAGTCGCGCGTCGCCGAGGGTCACGCGGAGGCGCAACCGAATCCGCTCAATCTGTTCGCCGCCACGCACTCGCGGCCGGCGAGCGTCGGCGCGCTGCTCGCGCCGCTGCTGCGCAGCCGGGCGTTCCTGCTGGTTTGCCTGCTGTCGTTCGCTTGCACGATAATCCGCGAGACGTTCAATACCTGGACACCGGTGTATCTGCGCGACCATCTCGGCTACAGCATGAGTGATTCCGCCGGCCTGAGCGCCGTCTTTCCCGGAGTGGGCGTGGTCTCGGTGCTGGTCGCCGGCTGGTTGAGCGACCGGCTGGGACTGACCGGACGCTCGCTGCTGATGTTTCTCGGTCTCGCCGGCAGCGTCGCGGCGCTGCTGGTGCTGATGTCGGTGAGAGCCGGAGCCTCGCACGCATTGTTTCCCATCGTCATGATCGGCCTGGTCGCCTTCTGCCTGCTCGGGCCTTACTCCTACCTCGGCGGCGCGTTCGCGCTCGATTTCGGCGGCAAGCAGGCGAGCGCCGCCTCCTCGGGCATCATCGACGGCATCGGCTATCTCGGCGGCGTGCTCGCGGGGGACAGCGTGGCGCGCCTCGCCACCGCCCTGGGATGGGACAGAGTGTTCGTAACACTGGCCGGGGTGAGCGCGCTCGCGGCCGTTTGCGCCGGCATACTGCACCTCCTCAACACGCGGGCCGTCCGCTACGCGCATGCCTGACCCCGCCGCCCTGCGCCGCCTCGGCGTGACGCCCGAGACTCTCACCATCGAGTGGGGCGACGGCCGCGTGAGCGAGTTCGCCAGCCTGTGGCTGCGCGACAACCGCAGCGAGGATCGCGATGCGCACAGCGGCCAGCGCCTCGTCGATGTCGCCGACCTGCCGGAGCGGCCACGTCTGCGCTCGGCGGTGCGCCACAACGGCAAGCTGCACATCGAGTGGCAAGGCGAAGCGAACGTCGGCACCTTCGAGCTCGCCTGGCTCGCCGCCTGCGACGCCGGCGCCGCGCTGCAACCCGAGCGCGCGGTGCGGCTGTGGCTCGAGGGCGCGCGCCTCAGCGCTGCCGACTTCGCCGCCGCGAGCCCGCAGGAGCTGCGCGCCGCGCCGTCCGCGCGGCTCGCCTGGCTCACCCGGCTGCTGCAGGACGGCCTCGCCTTTCTGCACGACGTGCCGGCTACGCCCGCGGCGATTCTCGAGGTGATGCCGCTCGTCGGCCGCGTGCTCGACACCAACTACGGCCTGACCTTCGACGTGCGCTCGGTACCGCAGCCGCAGAACCTGGCCTACTCCGATCTCGGGCTCGGGCTGCATACCGACAACCCCTACCGCGAGCCGGTACCGGGATTCCAGGCGCTGCACGTGCTCGTGGCCTCGAACGAAGGCGGCGACAGTCTGTTCGCGGACGGTTTCGCGCTGGCCGAGCACCTGCGGCGCAGCGCCCCCGATGACTTTGCACGGCTGACCACCACCGCGGTGCCCTTCCATTACCGCTCGCCGGATGCGGACCTGTACGCCGAGCGGCCCCTGATCCAGCTCAGTGCGCGCGGCGCGGTCAGCGCGGTGCACTACAACAACCGCTCGGTGGCGCCGCTGGGCATCGGCGCTCACGAGGCGCTGCCCTTCTACGACGCCTACCGGCGCTTCGCGCGGCTGCTGCGCGAGGCGCGCTTCCAGCTGCGCGCGCGGCTCGGCGGTGGCACGCTGGTGGTGTTCGACAACCAGCGGACGCTGCACGGACGCAGCGCGTTCTCCTCGGCGCGGCAGCCGCGCCATCTGCGCGGCTGCTATCTGAGCCGCGACAGTGTCTACAGCGAGACGGCGCTGCTGCGCCGTACGCTGGCCGCGGGGGGCGCATGAGTCTCGCCGCCGACATCATCGCGATCTACCGCGCCCGCGGCGCGCAGGCGTATTACGGCGAGCCCGTCTCCATGACCGAGCATGGCCTGCAGGCTGCGCATTTCGCGCAGGCCGCGGGGGCTCCCGGACCACTGGTGCTGGCAGCGCTGCTGCACGACATCGGCCACCTGCTGGAGTCGGTGCCGGATCTGATCGAGGAGTGGCACGTCGATGCGCACCATGAGCGGCTCGGCGCCCGCTGGCTGGCGCGCGCCTTCGGCGAGGAGATCTGCGAGCCGGTGCGGCTGCACGTGCCCGCCAAGCGCTACCTGTGCGCGAGCGATGCCGGCTACTTCGCCCGCCTGAGCGCCGCCTCGGTGCACACCCTGAAACTGCAGGGCGGGCCGATGGCGGCGCACGAGGTGGCGCAGTTCCAGAGCGAGCGCTACTGGCGCGAGGCCGTGCAGGTGCGGCGCTGGGACGATCAGGGCAAGGTAGCGGGCCTCGCCACCGCAGCGCTTGAGGAATATGCGCAGCTGATCGAGCGGCTCGCGCGCTGAAGTCGGCGCGGCGGCGCCGCGCGTTCCGCCTGGCGCTGGGCAGCGACGCCTGCTGCGCTCAGCATGCATAATGCCGCCATGGACATCGATCCCCAACAGATCGCCTACGTTCCCTCTACCGGTGTGCGACGGGTGCACGACACCCCGCTCGTCGCCGCCACGCCGGAGAGCCTCGCCGGCTACGGCTGCCTGGTCGATGACCCGAAGTCCTTCCCCATCGAGATCGTTCGCTGGCCCGCGCAGGGCTGGCGCTCGATCGATCCGCACAGCGGCGATCAGGGCGGAGTGGCCGAAGGGCTGTTCGAATTCTCCTGGAAGGGCGAGACGCTGTTCGCGCGCAACCACGCCGTGGGCGACAGCTACCTGTTCGGCTGGAGCAACTGGCCGGAAGAGGCGGCGATGGACTGTGCCGGGCAGCAACGCGAGCGCGCGCTGATCTGGCGCGCCAATTATCACCCGGACGGCGGCCAGCTCTTCTATCCCTTGCACGGCCACAGCTTCGTCGTGCCGCTGGCGCTTCCCGGTGATGACGTGACGCCCGACAAGTTCGTGACCTTCTGGTGCGACGGCCGGCGCGGACTGTATATCCACCCCAACGTGTGGCACGGCGCCGTCGTGCCGCTCGACGACCAGGCCGAGTTCCTCGATCGCCAGGGCCGCGTGCACGCGCGCGTCTCGGTGAACTTCGTCACGGAGTTCGGCTGTTATCTCGGTGCGCCGCTGCGGCGGCCATGACCCCTCCCGGGGGAGCAATGCAACTGGACCTCGAGTTCGTGCGCCGGCAGTTTCCGGCGTTCGCCGAAGGATCGCTGGCCGGGCAGGCTTTCTTCGAGAACGCCGGCGGCTCTTATGCCTGCGCGCCGGTGATCAACCGTCTGGGTGAGTATTACCGGCGGTTGAAGCTGCAGCCGTATTACGCCTTTCCTGCCTCGACGGAAGCCGGCGAGTGGATGGATGCCTCGCGAGTGCGTCTCGCCGAATATCTGGGGGTCACGCCGCCGGAGGTGCACTTCGGACCCTCCACCTCACAGAACACCTACGTGCTGGCGCAGGCGTTTCGCACCCTGTTGAAAGCCGGCGACGAAATCATCGTCACCAACCAGGATCACGAAGCCAACAGCGGCGCCTGGCGGCGCCTGGCGGCGCACGGCATCACCGTGCGCGAGTGGCGGGTGGATCCGCACAGCGGCATGCTTGACGAGACGCAGCTCGAGCGGCTGTTCAGCGAGCGCACCCGGCTGCTTGCCTTCCCGCATGCCTCCAACGTGGTCGCCCACATCAACCCGGTCGCGAGCCTCACCGCGCGCGCGCGCCGTGCGGGGGTGCTGACCGTGGTCGACGGCGTCGCCTGGGCGCCGCACGGCTTGCCGGACGTCGCTGCCCTCGGCGCCGACGTATACCTGTTCTCGCTGTACAAGACCTACGGCCCGCATCAGGGACTGATGGTGGTGCGCTCCGGGCTGCTGCAACGGCTGGGCAACGAGGGGCACTACTTCAACGCCGCCGAGTCGTCCAAGCGCCTGGTGCCCGCCGGCCCGGACCACGCCCAGGTAGCCGCGGCGCGCGGCATCGCCGAATACTTCGATGCGCTCGATGCGCATCACGGCGGCGACGCGCGCGAGCCCGGGGCGCGCGCCGCGCGGGTGCGCACGCTGCTGCGCGGCGCAGAGGTGGCGCTGCTGGAGACGCTGCTGGCCTACCTCGGCGCGCGTCGCGATGTCCGGCTGCTCGGCCCGGTGGTCGCGCAACAGCGCGCCGCCACCGTCTCCTTCGTCACCGCGGACATCGAGCCGGGCGCGGTGATCCGCGAGCTTGCCGCGCGCGGCTTCATGGCCGGGAACGGCAACTTCTACGCGGTGCGACTGCTCGAGGGCATGCAGGTGGATCCCGATCGCGGCGCGGTGCGCCTGTCGCTGCTGCATTACAACTCGGCGCGCGAGGTCGCCGGGGTCATCGCAGCGCTCGACGAGATCCTCGGCCCGCGCAGCGTCGCGCGGGCGGCAAGCCGTTGAGCGGCAGCGGGCAAAGGAATTGCAATGACGACGCGTCGTAAGCTGCTGCAGTCGGCCCTGGGGCTGGCCGCGGGCGGTGCCATTGCACCCGCGCTGGCCGCGCTGGCGCGACGCCGCACCCTGCTCATTCTCGGCGGCACGGGCTTCATCGGTCCGCACCTCACGCAGGAAGCGCTGCAGGGGGGCTGGCGGGTGACGCACTTCAATCGCGGCCGGACCGCGGCGGACGGCGTGCCGGGGGTGGAGACGCTGCTCGGCGACCGCAAGGGACAGCTCGATGCGCTGCGCGGCCGCAAGTGGGACGTGGTGGTCGATGACACCGGCTTCATCCCCAGATTCGTCCGCATGTCCGCGCAGCTGCTGGCGCCCAACGTCGGCTATTGCCTGTTCATCTCGAGCATCTCGGTGTACGCCAGCTTTGCACGGCCGAACGACGAGCGTTCCGCGACCGGCACGCTCGCCGATGCCGATATCGAGGAGATCACCGACACCACCTACGGGCCGATGAAGGCGCTGTGCGAGCAATACTCCGCCGCCGCCTTCGGCGGGCGCATCGGCGTGGTCAGGCCCGGTTACATCGTCGGACCGCTGGACCGCTCCGATCGCTTCACGTACTGGCCGGTACGCGCCGCGAAGGGCGGGGAGATGCTCGCTCCGGGCACCCCGCACGATCCGATCCAGATCATCGACGTGCGCGATCTCGCCGCCTGGATGATGAAGCTGGTGGAGTCGCGCACGCGCGGCTGTTTCAACGCGGTGTCGCCACCGGGGGCGCTGCGCATGGGGGATCTCATCACTGCCAGCCTGCAGGCGAGCCCGCAGAGCGGCACCGCGGCCACCTGGGTGCCGGAAGACTTCCTCGCCGCTCACTGGAAGGCCGAGGAGCTCGACCTGCCGCCGTGGGCACCGCTAAGCGGCGAGACGGCGGCCGCGTCGCTCACTTCGATGAGCGCGGCGGCGGCGGCAGGACTGCGCTCGCGTCCGCTCGCTGACACAGTGCGCGACACGCTGGCGTGGTTTCAGTCATTGCCCGCCGAGCGCCAGGGGATGCTGCGCGCCGGTCTGGATCCGCACAAGGAGGCGGCTACGCTGCAAGCCTGGCATCGGGCTTAAGGCGCGGTCTAGGTGCGCGGCTCCGCCAGCAGCTGCACCCAGAAGAGCCCGTGCCGCGTGGACTGTCCGGCAGCGTAAGCGATGCCCATCTCGGCAAAGCGCGGATCCATGAGGTTCTCGCAATGCCCGGGACTGTCCAGCCAACCCTGCACGACCTCCTCCACCGAGCCCGGCCCGTAGGCGATGTTCTCTCCCACCAGCTTTTCGTGGTAGCCGCTCGCACGCACGCGGTCCGCGGGCGAGCGGCCGCTGAGGTCCTCGTGCTCGAAGTAGTCGTGTTTGGCCATGTCGGCCGCGTGGCCGAATGCCACACCCGCGAGCGTTCCCGAGAGCGAAACTGGCGGTGCCGGAGCGAACACGCGGCCGCCGCAGCGCGTGCCACGCGTGCGCACGTCGTTGACCAGTTGCAGCGCGTGCGTCGCCAGGGCGACTCCGGACGGCGCCGCCGCGGCGCGGGTCGCCGGCGGGCCTGGCACCGACTTCGCGGCAGGCGGCAGCGCAGTGTGTTGCGGCGCCTGTGGCAGCGGCTCTGCTGACCGGGGCACCGCGGCCGCCGGCAATGCCCCGGCGGAGGCGAGCACCAGCCAGCTGTCGGCACCGCTGCGGTAGAGGCCCGCTTCGCGCAGGGAGCGGTCGGTCACGATGCGGCAGTCCGCCCGCCGCAGACTCTCGAGCAGTGACGCGTCGGAGCCGCTCACGTGCACCCCGGCAGTGGAATCCGCGCGGTAGCCGCTGTGCCCGGCCGCCTGCGCCAACGCTCGTCCGGCGGCCCATTGCGCCGCGGCCTCATCGAGGAGCGCGTTGTGACGCAGCGGCGGCGCCGCCGGCACCATGCCACCGCAGCCGCCGAGGCGCAGCACCTGCACGGCGGCCAGCGCGTCGGCGTGCACCGCGGGCACTCCCGCCAGTACCGGCAACGCCGCCAGCACTCCCCGCAGCGAGGCCCCGGACCGAGGATTCATCGACGCAGCTCCCCCTCATGGCGCCCGTGATCGCACGAGGCTACCCAGGGGAGAACGCGCCGGCGCTGCGGCGGATGACCGCCCGCGGGCGGTACCCGCTCACAGAATGAAGCTCGTGTAGCGCTATTCGGCCGCCACGCGCGCCGGCGGTGGAGACCGCAGCCAGCGCTCGGCGAGCCGCACCCACATCGAGCCGCCGAACGGGATCAGCTCGTCGTTGAAGTCGTAGCTGGAGTTATGCAACATGCAGGGGCCAGCGCCATGGCCGCTGCTGCGATGCGCCCCATCGCCGTTGCCGATCAGAAAATAACAGCCCGGCTTCTGCTGCAGAAAGAAGCTGAAGTCTTCGCCGCCCATGGTCGGCTCGAATTCTTTCACGTTGCGCGCGCCAACCAGCTCGCTGAGCAGATTGCGCGCAAACTGCGTTTCCCGTTCGTGGTTGATGGTGGGCGGGTAGTTGCGCCGGAAAGTGAACTCGCAGCTCGCTTCGAACGCCTGACAGGTGGCCTCGGCGATCCGGCGCATGCGCTGCTCGATCATGTCGAGCAGCTCAACCGTGAACGTCCGCACCGTACCCTGCAGCTCACAGCAGTCGGGCACCACATTGGTCGCCTCCCCTGCCTGGATCATGGTCACGGAGATCACTGCGGCGTCGATCGGGCGCTTGTTGCGGGAAATGATCGTCTGGAACGCCTGCACCATCTGGCAGGCCACCGGCAGGGGATCGACGCCGTTGTGCGGCATCGCGGCGTGTGCGCCCCTGCCGCGGATGGTGATCCTGAACTCGCTGGTGGACGCAAACACCGGTCCGGACCTTAGCGCAAATTGCCCGACCTCCAGGCCCGGCCAGTTGTGGACACCAAAGATCGCCTCCATCGGAAACAGATCGAACAAACCGTCCCTGATCATCTCGCGAGCGCCACCGCCGCCCTCTTCGGCGGGCTGAAAAACGAGATACACGCTACCGTCGAAATCGCGCTGGGCCGCCAGATAGCGGGCTGCGGCCAGCAACATCGCCGTATGACCGTCGTGGCCGCAGGCGTGCATCTTGCCGCGGTACACACTGGCATGCCCGAAGGTGTTGTGCTCGGTGACCGGCAGCGCATCCATGTCCGCGCGCAGCCCGACCGCGCGCGCACCGTTGCCGCTCCGGACGATGCCGACGACCCCCGTCTTGCCCAGTCCGCGATGCACCGGGATGCCCCAGCCGCTCAGCGTGCGGGCGATGAGATCCGAGGTACGCTGTTCCTCATAGCCGAGCTCGGGATGCGCGTGAATGTCGCGTCGCAGGGTCTGCAGCGCCGCTGCTTCGGCGATGATCGGCTCGATCAGTTTCATGTCAATGCCTGCACTTTCTGTCATGCGCCTGCGGCCCAGGCCAGCGTGCCGGGCCGCCGCTCGGCGTCGCGACTCAGCGCCGGCGTGACGAGACTCAGCGCCACCACGAGCAGGAAGTTGAGGCACAGCGCCAGGAAACCGGCGCTCACTCCGAACAGCGGATCATGGTGGCTCGTCATGAGCAGGACCGCGCTGCCGACCCCGGCGATCATGCCGGCAAACACGGCGCGCGCGCTGACGCGCGCCCAATAGAGGCCCAGCACGACGCCGGGGAAGAACTGCGTCACGCCGGCGTATCCGGTCAGCAGCAGCGACACCAGCGTCGTGGAGGTAGACAGCGCGAGACCCAGGCTGATGAGCCCGAGCACCACCACCATGGCGCGCGCCAGCCTGGCAACCTGCGCATCGCTCATGGCGGGTGCGAACAGCGGGCGATACAGATTCTTGGCGAACAGCGTGGCGGCGGTGAGAATGAAAATGCTCGCCGGAACCATGGCGGTGAGCGCGCCTGCCCCGCCCACGACACCGAGAAACCAGGGCGGAAAACTCTTGCGCACCACCGTGAGCAGCGCCAGATCGCCGTTCGACAGGCCGGGTACCACCAGCACCGCTGCAAAGCCGGCGAAGAAGATGAAGGCCAGTGTCAGGGTGTACAGCGGCATCACCACCGCGTTACGGCGCAGGGTGTCGGCGCTCCTGGCGGTGAACGAGGCCGCGAAGGAATGCGGCCACATGTAGAAGCCCAGCGAGGTGAGCAACACCGTCGAGATGAACCACGCGTGGCCCAGGTTGCGCGTGGCCCCCGGCATCGTGAGGTGCGCCGGGTGCGCCTGTGCCAGCGCCCGGAACATCGCACCGATGCCGCCAAAGTGAATGAGCGGCACGCCGATGCCGATGGCGAGCGCGGCGAACACCATCAGCACGTCCTTGATGATGCTCACCCAGGCGACGGCGCGCACGCCACTGGCACACACGAACGCGACCAGCAGCGCCACGGCGACCGCCATCGCCGGACCGCGCGCGATGCCGTCGTAACTGGCGATTGAGACGATGAGGCCGACGCCGGTGATCTGCAGCTGCAGGTACGGCACGAAGCAGGCGATGCCCACGATGCACACAAAGCCGGCCAGCCAGGGGCTGCCGTAGCGCGCCCGGAAAAAGTCGGACACGGTCTGCATGCCGTGCCTGCGCCCCACCTCCCAGATCTGCGGCAGGAAGAAGAACGACACCACGTAGGCGAGGGTCAGGTAGGCGAGGACATATAAAATCGGGCCGCCGCGCGAATACGCCCAGCCGCTCGCGCCGAGGAAGGCGAAGGTCGTGTAAACCTCGCCCGCCATCAGCAGAAATACCAGCGCCACACCGAAGCCGCGGCCGCCTACCGTCCACTGCTCGAGATCCATGCGCCGATGTACCCCGGCCAGCAAGCCGACGATCGTGCCGCCGGCGACGATGGCGAGAATCGTGGCAAGACAGATGGCCGCCGGACTCATGGGTCGCGCTGTGCCGGTGCCGTACGCGCGACTTCCACGCGGTACGCGAGCCACATGCACCCCGAGCTGAGCACGATCCAGGCGATGAGCCAGAAGAGATTGAACGGCAGTCCGAGCAGCATCGGATCGATGCGGTCCCAGAGCGGCACCGAGAAGCACATCGCCGCAAACGGAATCAGCGCAAGCAACAGGGCAGCGCGCGAGGGCTTTGTCACCGCCAGACCTCCAGTGTGCCGGCGGGTCAACTTAGCCGTTACCTACGTATTGCGCCAGCCCCGCCAGGCAGCCGAGCCAACCCTGCTCGTGCAGCTTACGCTTCGCCTCATCGCCGATGCGCTCGTGCCTGACGCTGACCTCGGTGTCGGCGCCGCGCGCGGCGAACGTGACCAGCACGCGCTCGGCGGCGCCTGCCGCAGGCTCGATGCGCCAGGTGTAGGCGAGCTTGCGTGGCCGCTCGATGAGCTCGAACTCGCCGGCGATCCACACTACCGTCCCGTCGGCAAAGCGATTGCCGATGCGGTAGCTGCCACCAACGCGCAGGTCCACCTCGGCGCCGATACAGGTGACCGACTCCGGTCCCCACCATTTCATCAGCTCGCCCGGACGGGTCCAGGCATCGAACAACCGTTCGGGAGTGGCGCGAATCAACCTGCTGACGACCAGCACCATCAGTGGCGCCGGTGTGCAGTGTGCTGCGCGTGCCGGCGGCGCCGCCCCCGGCGCTGACGCTCAGCGCCTCTCGACATAGCGCGCCAGCGACTCGAGGCTGCCTTGCCAGAAGCGCCGGTATTGCTGCAGCCAGGCCGCCGCCGAGCGCAGCGGCGCGGCGTGCAGTGCGCAGCGATGCACGCGGCCGTCGACGGTGCGCGCGACCAGGCCAGCGCCCTCGAGCACGCGGATGTGTCGCGACACCGCCGGTAGGGACATGGCGAACGGTGCCGCCAGTTCGGTGATCATCGCCGGCCGCTGCGCAAGGCGCGCGAGCAGTGCGCGCCGCGTGCGGTCGCCGAGGGCCTGGAAAATGGCATCGAGACGCTGCTCGCGTGCCGCGTGCCGGCCGACGGTGCTTGACAACGGGACGCTCCGGTGAACAATATGGATATTAAATATAAATGTTAAATATCGCCGGCGCCAGCGGCAAAACGCGCGGCGTCGCTTCACCCACCGCACCAGGAGTCATCTCATGCGTTCCACCGTCCTCGCGCGTCGCAGCCTCACCTGCGCAATCGCAGCGTTGCCCCTGCTGCTCGGGCCGCCCGGCAGCTCGGAGCGTGCGGCCGCAGCCGGCGCGCCGGCGCAGACCGAAGGCCTGTCGCACTCGGCCGAGTCGATCCACCAGGAAGTGAGCTTCAGCGCCGCCTGCCCGCGCCTTTATGCCGCCCTGACCGATGCGCGCGCTTTCGACGCGGTGACGCGCCTGAGCGATGCCGCGACTCTGGTCACGGCCCCCGGGGCACAAGCCACGGCGATCGGCAACGAGCCGGGCAGCCCGTTCACGCTCTTCGGCGGCTACATCACCGGGCGCAATCTGGAGATGCTGCCGGATCAGCGCCTGGTGCAGGCATGGCGCGCCGGCGGCTGGCCGGCGGGTGACTACTCGGTGGTGCGATTCTCCCTGACTGCGGCCAGTGGCGGATGCCGCCTGGTGTTCGACCATCGCGGCTTCCCGCCGGGTCAGGGCGCGAGCCTGCTGTTCGGCTGGACCGGGCACTATTGGGAGCCGCTCGCCAGGTTTCTCGCCGCAAGTTGACGGCACAGCCGGCGCACGCCGCGAAATTTCAGCCGCGCTTCGCGCAGCTCAGGCCGGGCACTCCGGCGCGGAGCGCAGCTCCTGCCCCACCCGGCGCAGCAGCGATTCCACCACCTCTGCGGCGATCGGCTTGGTGAGGTGGTGCTCGAAGCCCGCCGCATACGCCCGGCGCTTGTCCTCTTCCTGCCCCCAGCCGCTGATCGCGATGAGAACCATCTTCTTTCCGGCAAGTGTCCGTTGCATCTCCTGCGCCAGCTGATAACCGTCGACGTCCGGCAGCCCGATGTCGAGCAGCACCACATCAGGATGAAAAGTCCGCGCGAACTGCAGCGCTTCACTGCCGGTGTAGGCCGTCTGCACGTCGTGGCCGGCGAGACCCAGGAACATCGCACAGCTGTCGGCGGCATCCTGGTTGTCATCCACGACCAGTACCTTCAGTCCGGCGCCGGTGTCCGCATCCTGCCGGACGCGGCTTTCACTCGCCGGCACAGGGGCGATGACCGGCAAGCGCACCACGAACTCGCTGCCGCGCCCGAGTCCTTCGCTGTGGACCTCAACGTGCCCGCCGTGCAGCGTGACGATGCCGCGCACCAGCGCGAGTCCGACACCCAGCCCGCCCTCGGAGCGCCCGAGCGCGCCGCTCACCTGTGAGAACAGCGTGAACAGCCGCGGCAACATATCGGCCGCGATGCCGATGCCATTGTCGCGCACCGACAGCACCAGCTCCTCATTCTCCTGCCGGGCGCGCAGCTCGATGCGGCCGCCCGCGTCGGTGTACTTGGCGGCGTTGACCAGCAGGTTCGAGAACACCTGGGCGAGGCGCACTGCGTCTGCCTCCAGGCGCACCGCCTGGCCGGGCAGATCGAGCGTGAGGAGATGACGCTTGCGGTCCAGAACGGGCCGCGCCGCCTCGATTGCGCTGCCGAGCACCGCCGTCAGCTCGGTCGGGGCTTTCTTGATGGAGAGCGTGCCATGCGTGATGCGGGCGACGTCGAGCAGATCGTCCAGCAGTCGGCTCATGTGGGCAACCTGACGCTCGATAACTTCTTCGGCGCGCTGCTGTTGCGCCGAGCCCTGGCCGAGCTTGCTCACCGTCGCCAGCGCGTAACGGATGGGCGCGAGCGGATTGCGCAGCTCGTGCGCCAGCAGCGCCAGGAATTCGTTCTTGCGGCGATCAGCCTCGCGCAACGCCTCCTCGCTCGCGCGCAGCATCTGCTCGGCGTGCTTGCGGTCGGAGATGTCGCGCGCGATCTTGGACGCCCCGATGATCATGCCGCGCGCATCGCGCACCGGCGAGACGGTGAGCGAGATCGGGATGCGCCGGCCGTCCCTGGTCAGGCGGACGGTGTCGAAATGCTCGAGGCGCTCACCGTCGCCGATCTTGCGCAGGATCTCGTGCTCCTGTGCCTGCAACTCGGGCGGCACGATCAGCCATATCGGCTGGCCGACTGCCTCCGCGGCGGTATAGCCGAAAATGCGCGCGGCACCGGCATTCCAGGACTGGATGGTGCCGTCGAGGGTCTTGCTGATGATCGCGTCGTCCGAGGACTCAACGATCGCCGCCAGCTGTGCACGCAAGCGCACCGCACGCCGCTCCGCATCGATGTTGCGCAGCACCTTCAGGGCGCCGACGATGCTGCCGGCCGCATCGCGGACCGGCGACACGCTCAGCGACACTTCAATGCGCCGGCCGTCGCGGGCCACGCGCACCGTCTCGAGATGATCGATGCGCTCCCCCGCCCGCAACCGCTCGAGAATCTGCTGCTCCTGCGGATGCAGCTCGGGCGGAATGATGAGGGTGATGGACTTGCCGATCACCTCCTCGGGCCGATAGCCGAAGATGCGCGTGGCGCCGGCGCTCCACGAGAGGATTTCGCCCGCGAGCGTCTTGCTGACGATGGCATCGTCCGAGGACTCGAGGATCGCGGCCAGCACCGCGAGCTGTACGCAGTGGTCCTGTTCCAGGCTCAGTTTCAGGTTTTCAGCAGCAGCGCCCGGCCGCAGCGTCGCCATGAGCTTCGCGCCTTGCATAGGCAAGTTCCTTTTTGCCGGAAGGGCTCCTGCGCATAACGGCAGACAGGAGCCGCCATCCGGGTGCCCAAAGTTATATCACGGCTACGGGGGAGCGTAAGTGCCCTCAGAAGTGCAGCGATCGGGGAGCGGCGCAGCTGAACACCACGCTGCTGCTGTGCTCGCCGACGGGCCCCACTTCGGGCTTGTCGTCGAACCCCTCGATAACCGCCTGCTGATGGGAGCGGGCGCAGTAGTCGTTGGCCCTCTCTATCGCTTCCTCGTGACTGCCGGCGTAACCCCCGGAAGCAGACACGGCGACCAGCGCGTGCCGGCCCGCGCCTACATCGGAGATCGGCTCATGCGTGCAGGCGCTCAAGCCGAGAACGCCGGCGAGCATCGAGGCCGCCGCCAGCCGTCGCGCCGCCTCGGCTGAGCTGCGGCCGCCTGCCGGACGCGCCGGACGTGCGGTTGCGCGCAGGCGTCCGGCGAGTCCGGCAATCGACTCAGTGGCAGTGGTCGTCGCGGTCGCCGCACTCAACCCATCCGTGGCTGTGGTAGTAGCGGTGGTGATCACGATCCCAATAACCTTCACGCGGCTCTACGACACATCCCGACACCATCATCACGAGCCCGAGCAGCAGCAACGCCGCCCGACCGATCCGTGTGGAGATCTCCATGGCGCAACATCCTTTTACAACACGCCCGCGGTCAGGTTAGCGCATGCCGCGACCCGCAGCCGTCCGTCCAATCCCTAAGGTGCTGTGGGGGAAAGCTTACAGGAGTTGTGCCACGGGCGAGGAGCACCGAAAATTCAGCCCCGCCCGTCGGCGCGGACGTGGCGCACGCCCGTACCGCAGCGCGGCAGCGGCGGAATAGGGGAATCGATGCAGGCGTGGCAGTTGGCGATGGCGATCAGTGCCTGCGTGGCGTGGGGCGCGGCAGCCGGCGTGCAGCCTGACGCCGACAGTCGCGATGCGCCCTACTTTCCCGCCGCAACGACCCAGACCGAGGCGGATGAATACACCAGTTATGAGCTGCTGCAGCCGGATTCGGCCAGCTTCAGAATTACCTACGAGGTGACAGCGACCACTGCCGGGGCGAGATTCTTCTACAACCCCATCCGCACCGGCAGCGTCGCCAGCGACGAGCACGTCTACGACGCGATGCTCGGCACGCCGCTGCACTTCGAGGTTGTGAGCGGTGCCGCGGCGCGCCGCGACCCGCTGATGCCCGACGCCGATGCTGCGACCAGCTTCATCAGGGTAACGCTGGCGCGGCCGGTACCCGGGCACGGGCAGGCACGTCTGCTGATCCTCAAGACCTACCGCGACGCCCGCAGCTATTACCGCGACGGCAACACGATCGTATTCGAGCGGTCACTGGGGGTGAAGCGCAACAAGGTGGTGCTGCCGCCGGGCTACGAGCTGGTGGCATCCAGCATCCCGGCGCAGATTCTCAGCGGCAACGATGGGCGCATCGCCGTCAGCTTTCTAAATGCCGGGACGGGCGAGGCGCGGCTGGTGCTGCGCGCAGCGCACGATGCGCGCAGCGCAAGCGCGGCAGTGCCGCGGCCGCTGACGAGCGCGCGCAGCTGGGAGTCACCCTTCGAAGGACCCACCGAAGAGCAACGCCTCGCGGAGCGTGCGCATGAGGACCGCGAGATCGTGTACTTCCTGCAAGCTCCCGAGAGCCATGCGTTTACTCTCTACCACGATTACACCGAAACGCGTGCCGGCGTGAATGGCTATGCCAACGTGGTGCGCGAGGGCAGCGTGGCCAGCAACCCTGCGGCGCGCATTCTCGACACCGGCGAGCAGCTGCGCGTGCAGGAGATGAGCGGGGCGGAGCTGCTCGCCTCGAAGATCAACGTCGGTGAGCCGGTGCCGGTCACGGCGCGGGTGGTGGTGATTCCGTTCACGGCGCTCAAGCGCGGCGAGACGCTGCGATTGCGAATCATGGAGACGTACACCGCGCCGGCGAGCTATCGATTGGAGGGCGATGAGCTGGTATTCGATCGCAGTCTCGGGCGGCCGCGAAATGCGGTGGTGCTGCCCGCGGGCTGGTATTGCACGTTCAGCGCCGCGCCCGCCACCGTGAGCCGGTTACCCGACGGCAGAATCCGGCTCGATTATTGGGATGACCGGCCGGAAGCGGTCGACGTGCTGCTGAAGGCGCGGCGGCGCGGCGCTCCGCCATGAACGTGTCGGTAAACATCCGCCTCGCCGATGTCGACATCTGCCTTGACGATACCGGCTCCGGCATTCCCGTGTTGCTGCTGCACGGCTTTCCAAGCACACGTCAGCTATGGGGCCAGGTAACACCGGCGCTCGTGAAGCACGGTTATCGCGCCATCGTTCCCGATCTGGTCGGCTACGGTTCATCGCCGGCACCGGCGGGCCTGCGCATCGACATGGCGAGCCAGGCGCGCTGGATGTGGCAACTGCTCGACGTGCTCGCTGTCGAGCGCGTCATTCTGGTGGCGCACGATGTCGGATCCGCGGCCGCGCAGCTCATGGTCACTAGCGCGCCGGGCCGCGTGCGCGGGCTGGCGGTGCTCGACGGCGTCCACGCGGACGAATGGGCGATGGACGCCATCGACAGCATCCGCAACTGGCCGCCCGCCGCCGCTCACCGGCTGGTTGCGGTGCTGCAGCGACGTCTGGGCAGATCGGATCGCATGCGTGGGCTTATCGACGCCTACGCGGGAGTGGATGGCGGCGCGCAGTTGATTCGCGCCGCACGTGACCTCGATCCAGGTCAAACCGCGGACATCGGTGAATCGTTGCGCGCAAGTCGCGTAGCTGCCGTGGTGCTCTGGGGCCGCGACGACCGCTACCTCGCCGTTGACACGGTTGCGCGCCCGCTGGCCGATCTTCTGGATGCGCCGCTGGTGCTGCTCCCGGGCGGCCACTTCACGCCCGTCGACTGCCCGGCAGAGGTGAGCGCTGCTTTGTGCAGTTTTTTTGCGACGCTGGTGTGAGGGTCCGGCCCGGCCGGCCGGCTGACGGTTCTTTTACATAAGGTGACGTCGCGATAGCGGCCGAGGCCCAAATCCATCAGAATGCTTTGAAACAGCCGTCGCCAATGAAGATGGCGCCACCCTGTCCCGGAATATGCGCGGATGAATCCGCAACGGAAGGCGACAAGAATGGATCCCAGCAGCTCAGCACGCACCGCTCGCCTTGCGGCGGCGATGATGCTGATGGTCGTACTGGCGTCACAGGCCGCTAACGCGGACGCGCCCATCCCGCCTGCCGACTTCACCTTCGATGTCTCCGCAGGCAGCACACTGCTGCCCGCCTGCACGCCGTTCGCCGGCATTACGGCAGGCGGCACCTGCGGATCGGAGAGCAGCGGACCGGGCTTTGCGGCGACTTCGGGCGGCATTGGTACTGCCAGCTTCCTGCCGGTCACCCCGGGTGGCACGGTGCTGGGCCCGGGTACGGCGGTAGATGCGCTGAGCAACTGGACCTCGGGCCCCACGAGCCACTCCACGGCCACGCTGTCGTATTCTTTCGAGGCGACCGGGCCGGCCGCCGTCCATTTCATTCCGGTCGACGTGCTCAGCACGGGCCTGACCACGATCGCCGGCAATGCCACCGCGAGCCTGTCGCTCGTCATCCGCGATGCCGGCACCGATGCCAACATTCCGGCCGGCATCCATGAGCCCGATCCTGCCCGCCCGCTGTTGGATCTGACCGCGCACTGCGCCGCAGGAGTGTGCGTGGGCGACTGGGGTACACCCGGGCACCTGGTGACGGACCTGCTGTGCGTGGTCAACGGCGACAATTACACGATCACGATCTCCGCCGTGACGACTGCCGCCCGCGGATCGCACGGCGCCAGCGACACGGCGTCCGCGGTGTTGGATCCGGTCATCAAGCTCGACCCTCCCTACCCCGCCAGCTGCCCGGTCGACGTGAGCCTGAGCAGCCTTGGGCTGGACACCAGCCCCGGTACCTCGACGGGCACCGCGGTGCCGGAGCCTTCGGCACTCAGCCTCGCGGCCATTGCCACGCTCGGACTCGGCCTGCTGCTGTCCCGGCGCCGGCGCGCACTGCAGCGCGGCAGCTGACGCCGGTTGAGCCGGCGCCGGGTGCCTACGGCGGCAGGCCAGCCTGCTGCAACAGCCCGGCGTAGCGCGGATCGGACTTGATCCCGCCGAACAGCGGATCGCTCTTGATACTCGTGAGCGTGGCATCACGCTCATGCAGGGCGCGCTCGAGCCAGCTGAAAGCCGCGTCGGCCTCACCGCGGTAGCCGTACACCGTTGCGATGACGTACGGCGACTCCTTGTGAAACTTCGTGGTCAACTCCGCCAGTGCCGCATCGGATTGCGCGCGCTGATGCATGGCCGCATGCACCAGCGCGAGCCCCTCCAGGCGCCACATCTCATCAGTCTCGCGCGACATCTCCTCGAGTGCAGCTGCCGGCGCGCCACGCCACAGCAGCACGAGTCCGAGCCCGTTGTGGGTGTAGCCGGCCGCCGGCCGCAGCTGGATGGATTTGCGGAAGGCCTGCTCGGCGTCGGGCAGGCGCCCGTCGGCAAAGTACGCCACGCCGAGATTGCTGTAAGAGGACGCGCGCAGCGGATCGCGCTGCAACGCCGCGAGAAACATGCGCACACTGTCGCTCACCCGACCCAGCACCAGATACAGGCTGCCCGCCGCGTGCAGCACGTCGGCACTTCCCGGCTCCAGGGCGAGCGCCTGTCCGATCTCGCGATCCGCAGCCGCCCAGTCCCAGTCGTCGTTCATGTGCAGGTAGCCCGCGGCCACGTGCGCACGCGCGCTCCTCGGGTTGAGGTCGAGCGCGATACGCGCCGCGTCGCGAGCCTTGGGGAGCGCCTGCTCGGCCGGCATGAAGCCGCGCGCGGCCATATCGCCATATACGATCGACAGCTCGGTCCAGTAAGGCTCATAGCCCTTGTCGAGCTTGATCGCGCGCTCGAGGTAGTCGATGGCCTGGGTGAAGCCCTCCCTGGTGTGCAGCCCGGCGAAGAATCTGCCCTGCAGGTAAAGGTTGTACGCCTCGAGATTTGCCGGCGCCGCGCGTTCCGGGAGGTTGCCGCCCAGCAGTTTCACTTTCAGAGCCTGAACCACCGAGCCGGCGATCTGGTCCTGCAGCTGAAAGATGTCATCGAGGGTGCGGTCGTAGGTTTCCGACCAGAGGTGATAGCCGCTGTCGGCACGGATCAGCTGGGCGGTGATCCTCACCTTATTGCCCGACTTGCGGACGCTGCCCTCGAGAACGTGTGCCACGTGCAGATCCCTGGCGATCGCCGTCATGTCCTCGGCCTTGTCCTTGAATGCGAACGAGGAGGTGCGCGCCGCAACCCGCAATTCCGGGATGTTGGCCAGCAGGTTGAGCAGCTCCTCTGCGAGCCCATCGGCGAGGTACTGCTGATCGCGCGCCTGACTCATGTCGACGAACGGCAGCACCGCGATGGAGCGCTGCGGCACCGGGACGCCCTGCAGCGCCTGTGCAACGGCACCGGCACTCGCCTCCTCGCTGATCGGCTCGGTGATGTGCTTGCCGAGCCAGAAGTGATACAGGAGGACGTACACCACCATGAAAAGGGCAACGGCTGCGATGGCGCGGTTCAAGCGCCGATTCAAGCGCCGCAGTACCGAACGGCGCTCCTGCAGCGCGCCGGCCTGCAGGCCTGGCGGGCCGACCGACGCATAGATCCACGCGAGCGTTACCGCGATCGGAAAGCCGAGCACCATGCAGATGATGACCAGCCGGCTCGCCCACTCGGGTACGGCGAGCATATGGAACACCACATGCACGGGATCGAGAATGACCCAGCACACCCCGACATACAGGAGCGCAATCCGACCGACCTGATGCTGTCTGAGCTTCTCCAGGAATCGCAGGTGCAGGCTGCCCACACCCTCCGCGTGGGATCCCGCAGCGGGGGAGACCTCGGTCGCGTCACCCCGCGGCGCAGGCGACCCGGCGACTTGCGTCTCATCCGGTTGTGGGTTTCCGACCGTCATCGGCCTCCCTTGTGGTGATGGTGCGTGGCCGCGGAGTATCGCGCGTCACGCATGCAGCGACATTATTTTCCGCCGGCGACACTATGCGCTCATGTCCCTCGCGGACTATGGCGGCCGACGCGGCCGCTCGGCATCCGCACGGGCGTGCATGGCCCGCATCGCCAGCGAGTGTTCGTCAGCCACCAACAGGAAAGCGCCGCAGTGCGTTCGCTCCGAGGATACGCCACAGCCGCGGCCGCAAGCCCGCGGCAACCAACCTGCAATTTCAAGAACTTGCGCGCATACCCGGAGGCGCAGCCGGAGCCGCCCGGGTCGCAACTTTTCCTCGCGACCGGCAGATTCGGAGTACAGTGAAATGCATCATGCGCCGGTTGCGACCCGTCCCGGCGCAGCCCGATGAGATCAGCAGTCCACGTCCATTCAGAACGGAGAGCATGTGCCCAAGAACTACCATCAGGCGCGCAAGCAGAAAGAGCTCGCAAGAAAGGCGCGCCAGCAGGAAAAGCAGCAACGCCGCTCGGCTCGCCCGAGCAGCGGCGGTGAGAACGCGGCCGCGACCCCTGGGGAGGAATCGGCTGCTCCGCGCAATCCAACATCCGGCAGTGGACCATGAAACTCGCCCTGGTGAGCCCTGGCGCCGCGCGCCAGGAGCGCCGCGAGCGCCTGCGCCGCAACCGTGCCGCCGCGCCGGCATTGCGCGTGGCATTCCCCGCGATCCAGCATTTGCGCCTCGAATTGACCTTCGAGAGCAATGCCTCGAGCACGCCCGCCTCGGAGACGCACGTGCTGCACCCGCCGGCGCGGGCGTTCTTTGAATTCCCCTGTCCGTATGCAGATTGTGACGGACAGTTCGATCTCACCGCGGCCGTGAAGGCGGCGCTGGCAGCTCCGACACAGCGCGCGGAAGGGTCGCTGGAGTGTCCGGGCCGGCGCGCCCGCGATCTCGGCGGCAAGCAACCTTGTCAGTTGCGGCTCATGTACACGGTGACGCCGACTTATTGGCGCGGCGAAACCTGAACGGCCCAGTGGCGCGCAGTGGCCCGCCAGCGGCTGCGGGCCGCGCTGCGCGGGCCGGGAAAGTGCAGCAGATTCGCGGGAAAAGCGGTAATCTGACGGCGGCTCGTAACTTTCGGCTTGTCTGCCCTGGACGCGATGCGCCCCACCGGCGCTCCCACTGCGGCCAGTCTCTCACCCTCGTAAGCTTGACGAACCAGGCGGCAGGCCTCACCTGTCAGTTGGTTTCATTCATTCGTGAGTATTCGTCCGTGACCAAATTATACGTAGGAAATCTGCCCTTCACCGCGACCGATGAGGCCGTGCACGCCCTGTTCTCCAAGCACGGTACCGTCGAAAAAGTATCGCTGATTACCGACCGCGACACCGGTCGGCCGCGCGGCTTCGGCTTCGTGGAGATGCCGAATGCCGACGCATCGCGCGCCATGCAGGCGCTGAACGGCACCGACTTCGACGGTCGCTCGCTGAAAGTCAGCGAAGCTCAGGAGCGCGAGCGCTCGGGCGGCGGCAACCGCGGCGGCCCGCGTCGCTACTGAACAGCCACCGGGCTCGGCCGGCGGCTCTGCTGCGCGGCCGGGAGCGCCCTGCTGCCAGCGGCTAGAGGAGGATCATGGCGTGGCGTAAGTCAGGGCTCTTTCACCCCGCCGAAGAGGTCCTCGTGATGACGTGCGACGTCTGCGAACGCGACGTCGGCTACGAGGACGGCCGCCGGCCGCTCGAGCACTTTCGCATCACCCGCCACCCGAACGCCGGCGCGATCGATGCCCAGGAGTCCCCGGTGATCATCTGCTCCTCCGAGTGTTTGCGAGCCTTCGCCGCCAGGACTCCCGGTCCCGATCGGGCCCTGTCCTTTCCGGATCGCGGCCGGCCGCGCCGCAAGCCCGCGACCAAGTGACGGCACGGCTGCAGCGACGGTCCGGGCTCGCGCGTGTACGCTGCCTGCCGCGTACGCGCTGACACCTGCGGCCAGGGGGCGGTTGCATGAGCGAATACGAGTTCACCATTTCTCTGCGCCTGCGCCACCCGACTATCGATCCCGTCAGGATCACGCAGATCCTCGGCATCACGCCGCAGCACACCTGGAAGGCCGGCGATCCACGCCGCGACCCCGGCGGCGGATCCCGCGAGGGCGTGTATCGCGAGAGCTATTGGATGGGACGGCTGATGGAGGATCCGCAACTCTCATCCTCACGCCTGTCGGTGGAGAGTGTGCTGCTGCAGACGCTGGCGCACCTGCGCCGCGCGCAGAGCTTCCTCGAGCAGCTGGACGGCGAAGGCGGCGTGGCGGAACTGCAGATCAGCTTGTTCGCGCGCGAGGATTTTCGACTGGAACTGTCGGCGCAGTCGTTGGCGCTGCTCGGGCGTCTCGGACTGGCGATTACGCTCGACATTCATCCGCAACCGCCGCACGCTGCTTCCCGGGCACAGACGAGCTGACCCCCTCCGGCCGCAGAGTTGTCCCACAATGACCGACACCAAGAGTTCCCCGCCTCGCCCTGCGACCGAGCTCATCCGGACTCATGCGGAACGCCTGGCGCTCGAAGAGCATGAGCGCGCCCAACAGCGGCGCCTTGAGCTGGCCGAGCAGCGCTCGGACCTGAATCCACCCGATGTGCGCATTCGCGCCTGGGAGAAGGTGCACGCCTTGCGCCTGCCGGGCGATCCGCGCCATCCGGTGCTGGCAGTCATCGCGATGGGCACCGGGCTCACCCTCGCCCAGGTGCGCGAGGAGCAGCGGGCGCGCGCGACGCAGCGCAGCGCGCGGCCCAGCGCCCCGGAGCCGGGCAACTGACGCGCACGGCCAGCCGGTCCCGAAAGTCGGGCATTCGCGCCGGCATTGGGTTAAGGTGCCCCGCGCCAGCGCTACTCCGGCGCGTCGGCCGGCCAAAGACCGGGAGACGGGCCATGCAAACTCGACGTCGCCAACCTGCTCGATACGAGCGAAGACGCAGCGCGCGCTTTGTGGACCCCGCGCAGCACAGGCAGGCCTGGTGAGCGAACACGCATTTGCGGCGCGCATGTGCGAAGTCGGCGCGGACGTCGGCAAGTGGTACACCGTCGTGATCGAGCGACAAGGTACCAGGCGCACCGGCTACTGCGCGCTCGCATGCCCCGGGCACAGCTCAGCGGAAGAAGCGCTCGCTCATCACCTGCAATATCAGCTCGATCGCGAGACCGATCTGTGGCTGGATCGGCGCGCTGCGCCGCGCGACTGTGAGATCTGCGGGGAGCCGACGACGTTGCGGGCACGGCTCGGCCGCGCCGCGAATCTCTACGTGCTGTGCCGACAGCACCAGTCGACCAACAGCCTGCAAACGCTGTTTCAACGGCGCCTCGCGCTGCAGCCGCCACCGCGCGTCGGCTAGCGGCGGCGCAGACCTGCAGGGCTCGTTCGTCTTCCGCGTGAGCAGGCAGCTACTGTCGCGCACCAGCTGAAGGTCGCACCTGCATCTGCCAACGGCGCTGTCAGGTCGGCTGACACGCAGCGGGACAGCTCGTAGAATTTGCGTCAAGCTGCGTGCCCGGGAGCGACAGGAGCGCAAGACGCAATGTCACTGCAGACCGAGCCGATTGGCAGCATTCCACGGCCGAGGAAATTGCTGGAAGCGATCGCCGCGTGCGGCGACGGCACCGATCCGTCGCTGGATCCGCTGTACGAAGAGGCGATTCGCGACACCATCGAGTGTTTCGAGGCCACCGGCTCCCCGGTGATCACCGACGGCGAGCAGCGCAAGTATCACAACTTCTGGACTTATAGCGTCCACGGACTGAAGAACACCAGTCCGGATGGATTCCGGATTCCATTCGCGGCGGGTCACACGCGTCGCATGCCCCGGCTCACGGACGAGCCGTTCCGCTACAAGCGCTACGCCGACCAATACCTCGATCTGGCACTACAGCATTCGCACGTCGCCCTCAAACAGGCGGTCATTTCCCCATCGGCGCTGAGCCTCATGTACCCGGCCGAGGGTATCGACGGATATGCACGCGAGCAGTTCCTCGACGACCTGCTGCGTGAGCACGAGACCGAGGTGCGCCGCTGCCTGCACAAGGGTGCCTACAAGGTACAGATCGACTTCACCGAAGGCCGGCTGGCCAACAAGATCGATCCTTCCGGCCACCTTCTCAGCAGTTTCATCGATCTGAACAATCTGGCGCTGTCGCGCTTCTCGGCCGCCGACCGACAGCGCATCGGCGTGCATACCTGTCCGGGAGGCGACCGCGACTCCACCCACAGTGCCGACGTCGACTACGCCAGTCTGCTGCCGAGTCTGTTCGAGCTCAATGTCGGCAGCTTCTACATCGCGCTGGCCGGTGAGACGGATCGGGCGAAAGTCCTGCAATCCATCCGCCGCCACCTGCGTCCGGGCCAGATGGTGTTCGTGGGTGTCGTCGCCCCGATCGATCCACGCATCGAAACGCCGCAAGAGGTGCGCGATCGCACGCTGGAGGCGGCCGAGTACCTGCCGGTGGAGCAGCTTGGCACCACGGATGACTGCGGCTTCTCGCCGTTCTGCGATGACACTTCGACGAGCCGCCAGACGGCCTTCGACAAGATCCGCGCCCGGGTGCTCGGTACTGCCCTGGCATCCGCAGCGCTCGGCCTGGACTGATGGGCGCGGACGATCGCGAAGAGGAGCAACTGCGCGCCGTAGCTCTCGAGAACGCGCGCAGCATCATGCGCGCACGGCAGCGCGCCGAGCGCGACCTGGTTGCCGCCAAGGAGGCACTCGAGCAGCAGACGCAGGCACTGAGCCGCTCGCTGGCGATGATACGGGCCACCCTCGAATCGACTTTCGACGGCATCCTGGTGAGCGACGTGGCAGGCAGGGTCACCGGCTGCAACGAGAAGTTCCTCAGAATGTGGCAGCTGCCGCCGCAGGTGCCCGGCGCCGACCAGCCACGGCTGCTCGAGTTGTGTGCGCGGCAATTTCTGCAACCCAGCGAATACCTCGCCCGCGTGGCGGAGATCTGCGCCGGTCCGGCCGCGGAAAGCCACGACCTCCTCGAGCTCGCGGATGGCCGCGTGTTCGAGCGGTTCTCCATCATCGAGTACCTCGACGGGCAAAATGTCGGACGGGTATGGAGTTTTCGCGACGTCACCACCCAGAAGCAGACCGAAGCGCAGCTGCGCGAGCAACGCGAGTGGTTCCGGGTGACGCTGGCCAGCATCGGCGACGGCGTGATTACCACCGATGTCCACGGCTGCGTGAGCTTCATGAATCCGATGGCGGAGAGGATGACGGGCTGGCAGCTCGCGACTGCGCGCGCTCAACCGCTCGAGCGGGTATTCACGATCGTGAACGAGTTCACCCGCGAACCGGTCGTGAATCCCGTGCAGCAGGTGTTGCGCGAGGGCACGATCGTCGCACTCAGCAACCATACGCTGCTGCTTGCCCGGGATGGCAGCGAAATCCCCATCGAGGACAGCGCCGCGCCGATTCGCGACGCGCACGACTCGATCTGCGGGACGGTCATGGTGTTTCACGACGTGAGCGGACGGCGCCGCGCTGAGGCGGCGCTGCGCGATGCGGACCGGCGCAAGGACGAATTCCTCGCAACGCTGGCACACGAGCTGCGCAATCCGCTCGCGCCAATCCGCCAGGCGGCACTCATCTCCAAGGCGCCCGGCGCGACCGAGGCACAGAAGCGCTGGAGTCACGACGTCATCGATCGTCAGGTCCAGCAGATGTCGTTGCTGCTCGACGATCTGCTCGACATCTCGCGCGTCACGCGCGGTACGCTGGTGCTGCGCATTCAGCCGAGCGACCTCGCCGCCGTCATCGATGCCGCGGTCGAAACGGCGCGCCCCACGATCGACGCCAAGCGCCACACCTTGTCCGTCGAGGTACCGGAGCAACCGGTACGTTTCAATGCCGATCCGCTGCGCATCGCGCAGATGCTATCCAATCTGCTGACCAACGCTGCCAAGTACACCGACCCGGAGGGCCACATCCGGCTCACCGCGCGGTGCGCGGCCGACGAGGTGATCATCCAGGTGGCCGACAGCGGCATTGGCATCAGTGCCGACTCGCTGCCGACGATCTTCGAGATGTTTGCGCAGGTCGCCGCGTCACGCGAGCGCTCCGAGGGCGGACTGGGCATCGGCCTGGCGCTCACCAAGGGTCTGGCGGAGCTGCATGGCGGCAGGATCGAGGCGCGCAGCCCGGGTCTCGGCCGTGGCAGCGAATTCACCCTGCACCTGCCACTGAAAGCGACCGCGAGGGCGCCGCAACGCGCGGCCGCCCCCGGAGATGCGCCTCGCCCGCCGGTGCGCCAGCGGATACTGATTGCCGACGACAATCGCGATTCGGCGGAGACGCTGTGCGCGCTGCTACGGCTGGACGGGCACGAGGTCCGAGTGGTCCATGACGGACCTGAAGCCCTGACCGCCTTTGGCGAGTTTCGCCCGGCGGTCGTGCTGCTCGACATCGGGATGCCCGGGCTGGATGGCTACGAGGTGGCGCAAAGAATGTGCGGCGCCTGCAGTTGGGAACTGAAGCTCGTCGCCATTACCGGCTGGGCCCAGGAGAATGACCGCGAGCGTGCCCTCGCTGCGGGCTTCGACCATCACCTCACCAAGCCCGTCGACCTGCAGCGCCTGCGCGCCCTGCTGCAGCCCGAAGGCGCAGCCGCCGCGCCGGCGAGTTACTGAAGCACGCCGTCGATCACCCTGGGAGCAGCGTTCACCGTGGGCATCGTGCCCAGGTACTCGCTGTCGCTCGGATCGTGCAGACCCCCCGCGGGCAGCGGCGTCAGCTCATGGTCGACTCTGCCCGGCTGGGCCGCAATCGCCTGGCGAACGAGTTGCAGTTAGCCGTCGTTGACGGTCCGAACTGCGCTGCAGTGACAGCTCCAGGACAGGGCCGGCGCGGTTATCCCGCGCCGGCCCGATACGTTCGGCCGTGTGGCTGGTTGCTGCGATCGCAGCTCACACCGGCATCGAATGCGTCTCCATATCCAACACCCAGTGGCGCTACAGATGGTGCAACGCCTTCCTTGTCTTCGCTTTCGTTGCCTGGTTCGGTGCGGCCGCGGCCCCGGCCACGGCAGGCGCCCCCTGCACTGCCGCGGCTGAGGCGGCCGGCAGCCCCGCCTGCATGCGATCCTCGTCTGCGGCGGCCTGCTGCAGCGGACCCTTGACGTGATCGAAAGGTACCGTGGCCGCGAAAGTCGGCAGGTTGTGCGCGCGCGCCTGGCTCACCGCTTCGTAGCCGGACGCGAGCCTGATCAGTGTCGGCTCGCTGAACGCCGTGCCGAAGAAGCTTATGCCGAGCGGTACACCGAACACCTCGCCTGCCGGCACCTGCACGATGGGGTAACCCGGTCCGGCTGCGAGGCTCGAGGTCCCGTAGATGAAGTGATCGCCGTAAAGCAGGTCGGTGGACCACGCCGGGTTGTCGGTCGCCGATACCACCGCCTCGAGATGGAACATGCTGAGCGCCTGATCCATGCTGACGCCGGCCGCCTGATCGAGCTGCAGCGCGATGTTGTAGGAGGACATCCCGGCGGCGTTGCTGCCGAACAGGGCGGGATCCTGGGGCGCATTCGGATCGGTGGTATTCAGCGAGTTCGCCTGATCGAAGATGTCCTGATTGAAGAACGGCATCTCGACGTCGGCGTGAGCATTATTGAAGTCGATGGCTGTCTGCAGCGTCCCGCCGGCAACCGGCACGCCGACGCGCGTGGCAAAGTACGCGCGCACATCGTTCTTGAAGTCATAGAGCAATACCCCCGTCTCACCTGCCGCGGGTGTGAAGGTGAAGCCGGCGGCGTCCAGATCGATGACGGTCGCGCCGGCATCGCTGAGCACTTTGAATGCCGCTTCGATGGCCGCGGTTACCGCCGCGGGCGTGGTAACGTTGGTGAATCCGCTCAGTCCGACACGGGTGATGCCGATGCGCGCGCCTTGCAACCCGTGGGGGTTCAGGAACTGCGTGTAATCGACCGGGATGTTGGGCCGGACAAAGCGACCACGCCAGCCGAGCGGCACGCCGCCGGTGGCCGGGTCGCGACCATCAAAAGTGCGACTCTGAATTACGCTGAGCGCTGCCGCCGCATCGGCCACGGTGCGCGCGTGCGGACCCACCGTATCCTGGGTGTGCGAAATGGGCACCACGCCGGCGCGGCTGGTGAGGCCGACCGTGGGTTTGATGGCCACTACGCCGCTCGCATTGCCAGGGCAGACAATGCTGCCGTCAGTTTCCGAGCCGAACGATACGGTAGCGAAGTTAGACGACGCCGCGGCGGCCGAACCCGAGCTCGAGCCGCACGGATTGCGGTCGATGCCATACGGATTGTGTGCCTGTCCACCACGCCCCGACCAGCCGCTGATCGACTCGAAAGAGCGGAAATTCGCCCACTCCGACAGCGTAGTCTTGCCGAGGATCACGGCTCCGCCGGCGCGCAGGTTGGCGGCGACGGTGGAATCGCGCAACGCGGGCGTTCCCACCAGCGCGAACGAGCCGGCACTGGTCTGCAGTCTGTCGCCGGTATCGATGTTGTCTTTCAAAAGTACCGGGATGCCGTGCAGAGGTCCGAGCACCACGCCGTGCCTGCGCTGCTCGTCGGCCTTACGAGCCATCGCCAGCGCGTCGGGATTCAGTTCCATGATGGAGTTGACCCCAGGACCTCTCGAATCCAGGTCGTGGATTCGCTCGATGTAGGCGCGCGTCAGCTGCTCGGAGCTCAGACGGCCGGCGGCCATTTCCGCCTGTAGCTGTGCCACGGTGGCTTCGAGGAAGGGAAATTTATCGTCGGAATCGGCGCGTGCCGCGAACGGCGCAAGCAACAACACCGTGACCAGAAGCCGTCCTGCCATGCGGGATGTCATGTCGTTCCTCCTCTGTCGGGGCGTGAGCGGAGCAGGAAGCGCAGTCGTCCGGTCTCCCCACGCCGAGTCTTTTTCTGGTTGCTGCGGAAGTTTGTTGGTCGACCGTCAGCGGCTGGATGCTACGCGCGCGATATTGCAACGGCAATGAATCGCGCCGGTCCGCCCGCGATCGCTGCGCTGCTGAGCGTTCCCCGCGCGCCCGAGGCAACGCTGACGCTCCTTGACCCGCATCATTTACGAAGTTGGCTCGGGAGGTCAGAGTGCGTGAGCAGCCCGCCACCCGTCGCCTATTCATTGCCGGTAAGCTGGCATCGATTGACATAACGCCTCCAGGATGAAGGAGCGAACCGGCCATGAACCTACTATCCACGCACAGCGCACCGACGAGCGTCGAACGGCGACGCTTCGGTCCGCTGCAGCGCGAGGTCAGCGCCATCGGCCAGGGGACCTGGAACCTCGACCAGGGCGAGCGCGTCGCCACGATCGCCGCCTTGCGCCGCGGCCTCGATCTGGGAATGAACCATATCGATACCGCGGAGATGTATGGCGCAGGCGCCGCCGAGGAGCTGGTCGGCAAAGCCATCGCGGGCCGGCGCGATGAAGTGTTCCTGGTCTCCAAGGTGCTGCCGCAGAATGCCTCAAGGTCGGGAACGAGGCGGGCGTGCGAGCGATCGCTCGCTCACCTCAGGACCGATCGGCTGGATTGTTATCTGCTGCACTGGCGAGGGGCGCATCCCCTGCAGGAGACCTTTGCGGCCTTCGCAGCCCTGCGCGACGAAGGCAAGATACTTTCCTTTGGCGTGAGCAATTTCGACGTGGCGGATCTGGTCGAGGCCCGCGAGCTTGCCGGCGACGGCAACATCGCTTGCAATCAAGTGCTCTATCATCTGCAGGAACGGGCCATCGAACATGCCGTGCTGCCCTGGTGCGAGCAGCACGGCGTCGCCGTCACCGCCTACAGCCCGTTCGGGCACGACGGTTTTCCGGGCCCGCACACCGCCACCGGCCGCCTGCTCACACAGATAGCGCAGGCGCATGATGCGACTCCGCGCCAGATCGCGCTCGCGTTTCTCACGCGGCGACCTTCGGTCTTCGCCATCCCCAAGGCTTCCAGCGTCGATCATGTCGAGGAAAATTGCGCAGCGTCCAGCGTGCATCTGTCGCAGCCGGAAATCGACCGTATCGATGCCGCGTTCCCGCGCGGGCCGCGCCGCGGCTTGCCGACGCTCTGACAGCGATTGCGTCGGCGCAGCGCTCGCGCTACACCCGCGAGCACCTTGTTGCACCGCCATCTGAGGGACAGAACGATGACCATCAAAGCGATCAATCCGGCCACCGGTGAGCAATTTGCTAGCTACGAGGAGATGACGGACGAGGCCGTTCGGGACGCCATCGGGAAGTCGCATGCTGCGTTTCTCGCCTGGCGGCGCATGAGCTTCTCGAACCGCGCCCGCCTGATGCGCCAGGCGGCGCAGGTGCTGCGCGATAACGCCGGCAAATATGCGCGGCTCATGACGCAGGAAATGGGCAAGCCGATCCGCGACGGCGTTGCCGAGGTCCAGAAATGCGCACTCAGCTGCGAGTTCTACGCCGACCACGCCGCACGCTTTCTCGCCGCGGAACCAATCAAGACCGAGTCACACAAGAGTTTCGTCGTCTGCCAACCGCTCGGCGTCGTACTGGCGGTGATGCCGTGGAATTTTCCGTTCTGGCAGGTTTTCCGCTTTGCAGCACCAGGGCTGATGGCCGGCAATGGTGCAGTGATGAAGCTCTCCTCGAATGTGCCGGGTTGTGCGCTTGCCATCGAGCAGGTGTTTCGCCAGGCAGATTTTCCGCAGGACCTGTTCCGCACCCTGATGATCAGCAGCGCCAGGGTTGCCGCGGTGATCGAACATCCGTTGGTGCGAGCCGTGACCCTCACCGGCAGTGGCCCCGCCGGCAGCGCCGTGGCCGCCAGGGCGGGCGCGCTCTTGAAAAAGACGGTGCTCGAGCTGGGAGGCAGTGATCCCTACCTCGTCCTCGAGGATGCAGATCTCGATCTAGCTGCCACTGTCTGCGCCCAGGGACGCTTGATCAATGCGGGGCAGAGTTGCATTGCCGCGAAACGCTTCATCGTCGTCGACGATGTTCACGACCGCTTTGTCGAACTGTTCGTCAAACGCATGGCGGCAGCCAAAATGGGTGACCCGCTCAGCCAGGAGACGGAAATCGGTCCACTGGCCCGGCACGATCTGCGCGATGCGCTGCATCGGCAGGTCGAGAACAGCATCGCGAAGGGTGCACGCTGCGTGCTCGGCGGAAAGATCGGCAACGGTCCGGGTGCCTATTATCCGCCGAGCGTCCTGACGAATGTTGCCAAGGGTATGCCCGCCTACGATGAAGAATTGTTTGGCCCGGTGGCAGCGGTCATCCGGGTAGCGGACGAGCAGGCCGCGATTGCCACGGCCAACGATTCGGTCTTCGGCCTGGGCGGTGGCGTCATCACGCGCGATACCGCGCGTGGTGAACGCGTCGCCGCCGAAATCGATAGCGGCAATGTGTTCGTGAACGATAACGTTCGCTCCGATCCTCGGCTCCCCTTTGGCGGCGTGAAGGAAAGCGGTTATGGCCGCGAGCTTTCACACTACGGCATCAAGGAATTCGTCAATATAAAGACGATCGTGGTGAGCTGAAGCCCTGCAGGAAGCGATCACGCTATCCGAGCGGGCGAGTTGCCGGCAATCCGTGCCTGACGGATCATGAGCAAAAGCAGCAGCCCCGCATCGACCGCATGAGGGCTTCAACGATGAATGATTGATGGTCAGGCACGGCTGGCGTAACACCGACAGTATTATCCGCCAAAGAAATGGGGTTCTTCAGAATCCTTTGCTGAGCGCGAGCCACAGGCGCGCCGAGTTGTTGCTTCCTATCAGCGCGGGTCTCGACCCCAGCGGCGCCGCAATGCTGGCATTGGCGTTCCACCGACCGGACCAGCTGCAGTTGAGTCCGACTCCCGCGCCACTCAAGGTTGCATTGTTGGATCCCGCTGCCCAGACGGTGTGGTTAATCGTCACGTGCTCGCGGTCGGCAAAGCCTACAGCCTGCATATGTCCCTGCCAGAGTACACCCAGATCGTGACGCCATTCGGCGCTTGCGAGGATTCCGCTATCAGCCGACAGCGCACCCATGTCATAAGCGCGCACCGTGTAGGCGCCGCCCGCAATCATCTTCTGCGCAGGATCCAGATTGGCGTTGCTCCATTGGCCCGATATCGCAACATACACGGCGTCATTCGCGCTCAAGTGTTGCAGGCGGGACAAAGTGGCATTCCATAGCGAGAATCTGCCCTGTGTGTTGGCGGTGGCCGCATCGGCGAGCCGCGCACTCGCATCGTCAAAGCCGACGCGTCCTGAGGTCCACCCCAGGCTCCAGGTGTTGATGCCGCCGGACAGCAAGCTATCGCGCAGATCCCCGGCCACGCTCGCCGTCTCACTATCCAGATGGCGATCGGTGTGCAGATCACTCACTCCGATCGCATCGTCGAGCTGCTTGTGATCGTATTGGAGCTGGCCGTATAGATTGATAGTCGGCGTGCGCACGAAGGGATGCCTGACCCAGAGGCTCTCGACCTCCGCGCTACCACGGCCGTCGAGCGGCGCGAGAGTATCGGCCAGGATGTAATGCAGGGCCGAGTAAGAGCCGCCCAAGCGGCTGCCCTCCCCGTTCAACAGCCAGTCGTAGCTGAGGCTGCCGTAGTCCATGTCGCCCGAAGTCAGGGCGGAGAGGCTCAGCGTGTCCCCGTGCTGCACGGGGTCGATGACGCTCACCGTGCCACCCAGCCGTGCTCTGCCGGTATAGCGGTTACCGTCATTATCCAGCGCGGCATTGCCGGTCACGACCGGTGTGGGGTCCGTCTGCAGCTGCAAGTCCGAGGTACCGACCGTCTGCCCCGGCTTCAACGTTGCGACGACGGCGACGCCCGGGATATCAGACAACAGCAGCAGGGCGCGATTGAGCGGAGTATCCGTGATTGCCTGCCCGCTTTGCAGCGGGGCAAGTGTCGCCTGCAGCAGGGGGTCGACGACGCGGCTGCGATTGTTGAGGGCGATCTGACCGTAGCGCGCTTCGATGATTTCGATGCGCACCATGCCGCCCTGAATGGTCTGGGCCGGGACGATCGCGCGATCCAGCGGGTAGCCGTGGCGGTGGTAGTAATCGGTGATTCGGGCCGCGACTCGAGCCAATTGGGGCAGCGTGAGGCTTTTGCCTTCCGCCTCAGCAATCAGGGCGTGTAGGGTCGGGGTATCGAATGCGCTATTACCCGACAGTTGAATGGTCCTGACCAGAAAGGGCGCACTCGGTGGTAGCGAGCCGCCGTCTGGCTGTTCGATGGCGAGTCCCGTTCCGGTGGCAGATGGCGCGGGCGGCATGACCGGCTGCGTCTGTTGCAGGATCGAACCCGCACCGGGTACGACGGGCTCGGCAGCGTGAACGGCCAGCGGCAGGAAAAGTACAGTCAGCGCCGCCGCCAGCTGCTTCCCGGTCCGCAGCCTCTTAGCGTGCATTCACTTCGACCACGTTGTCCGGCAGCTTCACCCCGCCGCATACAATCCGCAAAGACGGGACCATCGCGTTGATAACTGCTCTCTTATCTATGACGATGCCGTTGCCGGGAACGTCCGCGCAGTTGACTCCGTGGTCGGACTCCAAGCTTTGTGCCATGGCGACGTCCGGGTTGAGGACCGGCAGCGCCACTTGGATGCTCGTCTGCGAGGAGAGCAGCTCGGCCTCGAGGGTGCCCGCCGCAGTCTGGGCCTGACTCAACGTCGCCGCATCAGGGCCCGATAACGGAGGAATCACCGGCGGAATCACCGGCGAACTGCCGCTTTGCAATGTCAGCGCAGTGGCATCGCTTGGTGCCTCGACAAACACGTAGTTCGTGGCCGTCAGACCGCCGCCGTCGATGGGGTAGTGGCCGGGCTGACTGCCGGCGGCCGCGGTCGTGGTCCAAACCAAGGTGCCAGCGGTGGCATTGGCGCGGTTGTCGGCTAACACGAATCCGCTCAATGTGCCGGATAGCCCTGACGGGGTCTGTCCGGTAGTAAAGCTTGCCGCTGCCGCGGTGTAAGTCAGCGTTGCCGGCGTGATGTTCGCGACCAGGCCCAGCGGCTCGGTCAGGGTGTAGTTACCGGCGCTGGCACCACCCACACTATCGCTCGCCGTGACGCCGATGCCGAGGCCCACATTCTTCGAGGTAAAGCTGCCCGCC
>DATHRC010000013.1:0-46660 GCA_035481975.1 Steroidobacteraceae bacterium | reverse complement strand
TTGCCGAGTGTGTAGCTCGTCTGCGTGTCGCCGGAGATTTGCACCATGTGGCTGAGATTGGACGCCGAGGTTCCGTAATAGATGCGCACCCCCGCAAGGTCCGTGAGCGGCGTGCCGTTGGTGTTTTGTGTCGGCGGCACCCAGTCGATGACCGCGCTCGCCGTGCTCGAGGTGGAGCCGGTCACCGTGACGTTGAAGGCGGGCAGAGAGCTCGAGGTCTGGCCGTCACTCACGCTCAGCACGATGTCGGCATAAGTCCCGGTCTGCGAGCTGGCCGGCGTCCCGGTGAGCAGCCCGGTCGAGATACTGAAGGTGGCCCAGGCGGGCTTGTTCTTCACCGAGAACGACAGCGTCTTGCCGCTCGGGCCGCTGGCGCTCGGCTTGAACGAATAGCTGTGACCTTCGATCACGCTGGTGGGCGGCGTGCCCGAGATCGCCAGCGAGGCCGAGGAGCTGGGCCACACCCTGATGTAAAACTCCGGCAGCGCGACGGTGTGGAGGCCGTCGGTCACGCGGATGACGATGTCGGCCGTCGTGCCGACGTAGGCGGCGCTCGGCGTGCCCGAGAGGTGACCCGTGCTGCTGTTGAAGATCGCCCACTTAGGCCGGTTCAGGATCGTGAAGCTCAGCGCGCGCTTTAGCGGGTCGGCGACGGTCGGGGTGAAAGAGTAGCCCGTGCCGACCCCGGCGGCCTCCGGCGGCGTGCCCGAGATCGCCAGCCCATCGCCTGCGGCATGCGCGACGGCGGCGGCGATGCATACGACGGTGCTGGCGAGCGCGCGGCAGAAAAGACGGCCGAGCGGCTTGCGAGTTACGAACGGTGCCCGATCCATTGTGCCTCCCCTGAACGATTAGGCGTTGTCAAGGGGTGGCATTGCCCGATACGCCGGCGCGTATTGCAGGCAAAACCCGTCCGCCCGCGGTGGCCTGCCGGCTACCTCGTTCGTATCGTGGCTTCGAGAGTGCCACCCCTTTTGTTCCCGTCTTTACGACGGGCCTGCTCCCTTCTGCAGGAGCGGCGAGTGGCGCATGCAGAGCGCGCACATCGGCCACCTGCGTGGAGCGGACGAAAGTAAAACGCGTCGCGGCGCACATCGCAAATGTCTCGATGCTGCGACGTGTGGATTTGGCTACAGCGCGCGAGATTTTTTTCCGCAGCCGATGCACGCAGCGCGCACGCGCAGTGGGAATTTTTCAGCAGCGATGCACGCAGCGCGCGTGCGCAGCACAGGATTTATGCCGGCGGATACAACCCGTGCGTGCGACCGAAGAGGCGCGTGAGGCCGAACAAGGCATCGATGGTCGGAGTGGCAATGCCGACACGCTGCCCGATCTCGCGCACCACGCCGACCAGCGCGTCGAGCTCGATCGGGTGCAGCGCTTCCACGTCCTGCAGCATCGAGGTCTTGAAGACGCCGAGCTTGCGCGTCACCGCGAAGCGGTCCTCCGCGGACTCGCGCACATCACAGCCGATACGCGCGCCGACCGCTGCGGCCTCGCGCATGGCGGCCGCACAGAAAGCGCGCACCAGCTCATCGTCGAGGACCCGGTCCGCGGTCGCGGCCGTGAGCGCCGACACCGGGTTCATGGTCATGTTGCCCCAGAGCTTGTACCAGATGTCGTAGCGGATATTCGCTGACAGGCTCACCTCGAAGCCCGCACGCCCGAGCAGCGCGCCGAGGCGCTGCACGCGCGCCGAAGTCGCACCGTGCGGCTCGCCGATGATGAGACCCTGGCCCATGCGGTGCACGGCGACCCCGGGGGCGGCGGTCGTCGCGCTCGCGTGCACCACGCAGCCGACGACGCGCTCGCCGGGGAGCGCGGCCGCAATGCGTCCGTCGGGGTCGATGCTTGCGAGCGGACGCTCGCCGAGGGCGGCAATGCCGCTGCCGAACCACCACGGCACGCCGTTCATTGCCGGCAGCAGCGCGGTCTGCGGGCCGATCAGGGGGGCGAGGGTGGACGCGAGCGCCGGCAGTGCCGGGCTCTTCACTGCGATGATGACGAGGTCCTGCGGACCGAGCAGCTGCGCATCGTCGGCAGCGAGCGCGAGCGGACCGCGCAGCAGCTCCGACCCCTGCTGCAGGCGCCAGCCGTGGTCGCGCAGCGCGACCAGCGTGGCGCCGCGGGCGAGTGCGCTCACCTGCGTGCTGCCTTCGCGGGCCAGGCGCGTGCCAAGGAAGCCGCCGATGGCGCCGGCGCCGACTACGCAGACCTTCACGGATCACACCCCCCGGCGTGCGCGCCCCCGGCTCCGCAGGTTTCAGCCCATGTGCAGTCCGCCGTTGAGCGAGAAGTCCGCACCGGTGGCGAAGGCCGCTTCATCGCCCACCAGCCAGGCGACGATCGAGGCGATCTCCTGCGGCTCGCCCAGGCGCTTGACCGGAATACCGGCGACGATCTTCTCGAGACGGTCGGGCTTGATGGCGCGCACCATCTCCGTGCCGATGTAGCCGGGGGACACGGTGTTGACGGTGACCCCGCGCGCGGCGACTTCCTGTGCCAGTGCCATGGTGAAGCCGTGGATGCCGGCCTTGGCAGTCGAGTAATTGGTCTGGCCGAACTGGCCGCGCTGACCGTTCACCGAGGAGATGTTGACGATGCGTCCCCAGGAGCGCTCGAGCATGCCGTCGATCACCTGCTTGGTGACGTGAAACAGCGAATTGAGGTTGGTCTCGATGACCGCGTGCCACCCCTCGTAGCTCATCTTCTGGAACAGGCCGTCGCGGGTGATGCCGGCGTTGTTGACGAGGATGTCGATCGGGCCGACTTCCGCGCGCGCGATCTCGAACGCCCGCCGGGTCGACTCCCAGTCGGAGACGTTGCCTTCCGAGGCGTGCACATCGCAACCCTCGGCGCGCATCTGCACGAGCCAGCGCTCCTTGCGCGCCGAGCCCGGACCGCAGCCGGCGATGACCGTGTGCCCGTCCTGGCAGAGACGGCGGGAGATGGCCGTGCCGATCCCACCCATGCCGCCCGTCACGTACGCAATACGTTTGGTTGCCATTGCCGTCCCCGGTGCCGTTTCGTCAGCCGACTCGCAAGCGCAATTAGTACGCCAATTTTCGCAGGGCGTCCACGCCGCCCCGCAGAGCTCAGCCGCGCACGTAGCTGCCGGGAGCTTCCGTGAGCGCGGCCGTGTCCGCGGCGGCGCGTTCGCCGCGCGCACCGGCGCCACCGGCGAGGGCGCGTGGCGTGCGTGCCGGCACCTGCCGGGCCGTCGAGTGCTGCGCCAGCCAGCGCTGCCACGCCGGCCACCACGAGCCTTCGAGCAGCGGCGCGCTCTTGAGCCACTCGTCCGCGCCGAGCCGCGTGCTGGCGTCGTGCCAGGTCAACAGGCGATGGCGGCGCTTCGGGTTCACCGGGCCGCTCACGATGCCGGCGTTGTGGCCGCCGCTGGTGAGCAGGAACGTGTAGTCGGTGCTGCGCGTCAGCGCACGCGCCTTGTACACCGAACGCCACGGCGCGACGTGATCGGTCTCGGTCCCCACCACGAACATCGGCAGGCGCACGCGCCGCAGATCGAGCCGCTCGCCGCGCACCGTGAAGGTGCCGAGCGCCAGCTCGTTCTTGAGGTACAGCCGCTGCAGATACTCGCTGTGCATGCGCCAGGGCATGCGCGTGCCGTCCGCATTCCACGCCATGAGATCGTTGAGCTTGGGGCGCTCGCCGCGCACGTACTGGTCGAGCGCCGGCCTCCACATCAGGTCGCGCGAGCGCAGCATCGCAAACGCCGCGCCCATGCGCTCGCTGTCGAGCACGCCGGACTTGCTCATCATGGCCTCGAGCATGGCGATCTGACTGGGCGTGATGAATACCGACAGCTCGCCCGGCTCGCTGAAGTCGGTTTGCGCCGCGAACAGCGACAGCGACGCGAGCGACTGATCGCCGGCCGCCGCGAGCTGGGCCGCGGCGATCGCCAGCAGCGTGCCGCCGATGCAGTAGCCGACGGCGTGTACCTTCTGCCGCGGGACGAGCTGGCGCACCACCTCGAGCGCGTCGAGAAAGCCGAGCTGCACGTAGTCGTCCATCCCGAGCTCCTTGTCGGCGGCGTCGGGATTCTTCCAGGAGATCATGAAGACGGTGTGCCCCTGCTCGACCAGGTAGCGCACCAGCGAATTACGCGGCGACAGATCGAGAATGTAGTACTTCATGATCCACGCCGGCGTGATCAGCACCGGCTCGGCGTAGACCTTGTCGGTCGCGGGGGAGTACTGCAGCAGCTCAATAAGCCGGTTGCGAAACACGACCCTGCCTGCGGTCACCGCGACGTCACGGCCGACTTGAAACTGCTCGGTGCCGGGCACACGGCCGCCGTTGGCCATGCGCTGGGCGTCATCCAGCCAGTTCTTCAGCCCGCGGATCAGATTCTGCCCGTGCTCGGCGGCGGTACGCTTGAGCAGCTCGGGGTTGGTCTGCAGGAAATTCGCGGGCGATGCGGCTTCCAGCAACAGCTTGCCCGCGAAGTTGAGCCGTGCGGCCTGGGCGTCGGGCCCGGCCGATGCAGGGGTGAGCGCCTGCTGCCACCAGGAGGCCCAGTTGCCGTAAGTGCGTGCATAGACGTTGAAGGGCCACACGTTCCAGGCGGCATCGTTGAATCCGAGCTCCGGGTGGCCGGGCGGCAGCGGTGCGCCGCGGGCGGCGTGAGCCGCGAACTGCCAGCTGTCGAGGAGCTTCTCGTAGGCACTCTTCGTCAGCTGCGCCTGCTGCTGAGGATGCGTGGCGACGCCGAGGTACCAGCGCCACCAGGCCTCGAGATAGTCATCGGGGGCGAGGCCGCCGGTGAGCGCGGCGAGCTGCGCGCGCAGCTGCCGCTGCGCCTCGGCCTTCGGCGAACCCGCAGACGGCGGAGCTTCCCCCGGAGGCGGCGGAGCTTTTGCACCAGGCGGCGGAGGTTTTGCGCGAGGAGGCGGAGCTTTTGCGCGCCGCGGCGGCGCTTTTGCGCGCGGCGGGGGCGCTTTCATGCGGGACGACGGCGCTTTCGCCGCGGGACGCGCAGTCGGAGTGGCTCTGGCGCGGCGGTGCGCGCGGGTTGCTCTTTTTCGTCTCAAGGCGGTCCCCACAAGAAAGCGCACCCGGGGACTTTTCGGTCCCCGGGTGCCGGATACCGCCAAGATATCAGGCCGCCTTGCGGGCGGGCACTGCCTTGGAGGCCAGCTCGGTGCCAAACTGGTTGAAGCGGCTCTGGAACTCGGACGTCATCGTCGCGAACTCCTCGGCACGCGTACGCAGCTTGTCCACCAGCTGGGTGGTGAGCTCATTGTGCTTGGCAACGAGCTCGCTCGGGGTCGTGACGCCGAAGGTGGCGTTCACGCGGGCGAGGCCGGACTCGAGCACGTCGCCGGCAACCGCATACTGCAGTCGCGCCAGGCGCTCGAGGGTCTTGAAGCCTTCCTGCTGGGCCTTGAGCACGGGCGCAAACGCCTCGCGCGCGGCGGCAATCATGGCATTCGGATCTAAGGTGCGGTCGTTCATGGTGAGTCTCCGGTGCGGGGTCTATCTATTCGATGACCGCTATTCTACATCTTTTTGTATGCAGTGCAAGATAAAAATTATAAGTAACTTCGCGAACGGCAGCAGGCTGACAAGACATTGAAAAATATATGTTATTTATTAGAGTGCGCCAGACATCCTGCAAGGGCTCCACCAGATTCTCTTGCGCCGCATAGAAAGAACACACCTGGAAGGCAGGCGCTCACATCCGCAGGCCCGCGTCCAGCTCGAGACAGCGCCCCGTGAAGAGCTCGTTCTCGAAAATGAAGGCGATGGCCTGCGCGATCTCCTCGGGTTCGCCCAGGCGGCCGAGTGGAATGGCTGCGGTCATCCTCGCAAGCGCATCGGCTCGCATCGCCGCCACCAGCGGGGTGCGGACGAAACCGGGTGCCACGGCGCCCACGCGGATGCCATAGCGCGCCAGCTCCTTCGCCCACACCACGGTCATCGCCGCGACGCCGGCTTTGGCGGCGCTGTAGTTGGTCTGACCGGCGTTGCCCGCGCGCGAGATGCTCGACACGTTCACGATCACGCCGCCGCCGCCCTGGCCGATCATGCGCTGCGCCGCTTCGCGGCCGCACAGGAACACCCCGGTGAGGTTGACATCGATGACCTGCTGCCATTGTTCGAGCGTCATCTTGCCGACCACCTGACCGTCCTTGACCTTCACCAGCATCGCATCGCGCACGATGCCGGCGTTGTTGACCAGGCCGTCGAGGCTGCCGAAGTCGGCGCTCACCTGCTCGAGCGCGCCCACCACGCTGTCCTCGTTCGCGGTGTTGGCGAGGTAGCTGCGCGCCACGGCACCGAGCGGCGCACACAGGGCCTGCGTTTCCTTCATGTCCGCTGCGTTCAGATCGAGCAGCGCAAGATTGGCGCCCTTGCCGGCCAGATGCATCGCGACTGCGCGTCCGATCCCACGCCCGGCGCCGGTCACCACAATCGTCTTGCCGCGAACATCCACGTGCTGATTACTCCTGTCTCGATACGAAGGGGATGCGAGCGCTCGCGCGCCCCGCCACTTCAGCTGCGGCGCCGGCCGCCCTCGGCGCGGGATGGCTTGTCAGGTTTTTCGGGCTTGTCGGCTCGCTCGGATTTTTCGGCGGGTTTTTCCCCGCCCGCGCCGGGGCCAGCAGGCGTGAAGGCCGACAGCATCGAGGCCTGCATCTTCGCCCACATTTCCATGTTCTGGCGCGCCATCTCCGCGAGCGGCGCCATCGGCGTCTCGAGCGCCTTGGCCATCTCGGCCTGCATGACGTTCTGCTGGCGCAGCAGACTGCCGATGCTCTGCTCGAGGTACGAGGTGAGCATCTGCTGAATCGGGTTGCCGTAGAAGCGGATGATGGCTTCCAGCAGCTGCGTGCTGAGCACCGGGGTACCGAACTGCTCCTGGCTGGCGATGATCTGCAGCAGAATGCTGCGCGTCAGATCCTCGCCCGTTCGGTCATCGATCACCTTGATGCGCTGACCGCCGGCGATCAGCTTGCGCAGATCATCGAGCGTGACGTGGCGGCTGTCGGTGGCATCGTACAGGCGCCGGTTGGCGTACTTGCGTATGAGGCGTTCTTCGGCCATGTGAGTTAGTCTTCCGGCTAAGCCCATGGCGTTGAGCGGGCCACGGGCCTGGGCGTGAGAATAGTAGCGGGTGTGTATGCAGTGCACAATGACGCTCATCACGCTCCGGCGGCCATGAGAGGCCGTCCCGAAGCCTCGACATTGCGCGGCGCATACAACATGGAAACCCCCTCCGACCCCCCCGGATTCAACCCCGAGAGCGCCTTCAACGAGGCCGCGGGACGCTTCTTCGAGCTGCTGAAGGCCTTCGGGCTGCCGGCTGCCGGACAAGCGCCCGACTGGTCACGCCTGGCGGCGCCGCTGGCCAGTCAGTTCGAGCAGTGGCTGCGCATGTCGCAGGCCGGCGGCCCCTGGGGCGCGGCCGCTGCGGCGATGCCCGGCTTCGGCGCTGCGGCTCCGGCAGCCGCGATGCCGGGCTTCAGCGCCGCGGCGATGCCGGGGTTCGCGCCGAGCACGTCGGCGCCGGGATTCGGCTTCGCCATGCCGGGCGGTCCGCCGCCGCTCGGTCCTGCCGCGTCCCCCGATGCGCAGCGCGCCTGGGAGCTCATGGCGCGCCTGGCGCAGGTACAGGGGCAGCTCGCCGCGTACTGGAGCGAGATTGCCAGCGGCGCGGCGCAGCGCTTCGTCGCGCGACTCGGCAGCGCCGCGGCCGCGCCCGCGACCGTGGAGCAGGCGCTGAAACTCTACGAGCTGTGGGTGGCCTGCGCGGAGGAAGCCTACGCGGCGACGGTGCACAAGGAGGATTACGCCCGCCTGCAGTCGGAGCTCGCCAACACCTCGGCGGCACTGCTGGTGGAGCAGCGGCGGCACGCCGAGACGCTGGCGCGCGCTTTCGGGCTGCCGACGCGCAGTGAGGTGGATGCGCTCCACCGGCAGCTGCAGGAGCTGCAGACGAGCCTCGCCGCGCGTGGCGCGCCAGGTGGCGGGAGGCCGCGGCCGCGGACTCCGCCGGCCAAGCCGCGACGTGCCGCGTCCGCGCGAGTGGCTCGCCCGCGGGGGCGGCGCGGGCCGCGACGTTGACGGCGCCCGGCGCCCCTGCCGGCGCCCTGTTCACCGATCTCACCGTGCGCATGGCGCAGACGCTGGCGCATCTGCAGCATGCCCGCCACGTCAGCGTCGGCTGCTCGGCCAAGCGCGCCGTATGGAGCTGCGGCAAGACCACGCTTTTCGAATACCAGCCGCTCGTCCCGGCCGCGCCGCGCGCACGGGTGCGGCCGCTGCTCATCTGCTTCGCGCTGGTCAATCGCCCGTACGTGCTCGACCTGCAGCCCGAGCGCTCGCTGGTGCGGCGGCTGCTCGAAGGCGGGCTGCCGCTGTACCTCATCGACTGGGGGGATCCGGACGAGCGCGACCACCGCGTGGATCTCGAGGAGTACATCGAGCGCCACCTCGGCGGCTGCGTGCGCCACATTCTCGCGGCGCGCAGCGCCGGCTCGCTCGATCTTCTCGGGGTGTGCCAGGGCGGAGTGCTGAGCCTGTGCTACGCGGCGCTGCACCCGCAGCAGATCGGCAACCTCGTCACGCTCACCGCCCCGGTCGATTTCCATACGCCGGACAATCTGCTCGCGAAGTGGGTGCGCGGCGTCGACACTGCGCTCATTGCGGCGGCCGGCAACATGCGCGGCGAGGCGCTGAACGCACTGTTCCTGGCGCTCATGCCGCTGCGCCTCACGCAGCAGAAGTACGTGCGGCTGCTCGCCGCAAGTCCCGATCAGCGCGCGGTCGAGGACTTCGTGCGCATGGAGAAATGGATCTTCGACAGCCCGCCACAGGCGGCCGCGGCGCTCGCGCAGTTCGTGCGCTGGTTCTACCAGGAGAACCGTCTGGTGCACGGCACGCTCGAGATCGGCGGGCGGCAGGTGCTGCTGAAGGACATCCGCCAGCCGCTGCTCAACCTGTACGCGCTGCACGATCACATCGTGCCCGCTTCCGCCTGCGCGTCGCTCGGGGCGCTCGCCGGCAGCCGCGACTACCAGGCCGCCGCGATCGCCACCGGTCACATTGGCATGTACGTGAGCCGCGCGGCGCGCGCGGAGATCGCGCCGCGCATCCTCGCCTGGCTGCAGGCGCACCGCTGAGCGCGTTACGCTGCCGGCGCGGCGCGCGCGCTCAGTAGCCGCGCTCGATATCGACCACGGCGAGCATCGGCTCGCCGGCGATGTAGCGCCTGAGGTTCTCGGTGAGCAGTACGGCGCCCTGCGCTTCGCTCACCGCGGTGTTTGCGGACACGTGCGGCGTGATGATGACGTTCGGCAGGCGCCACAGCGGGCTGTCGGAGGGCAGGGGCTCCGGGTCGACGACATCGAGCCCGGCGCCGGCGATGGTGCCGGCCCCGAGCGCGGCGATGAGATCGGCGGTGACCGCGCTGCGCCCGCGCCCGACGTTGATGAAGTAGGCGCTGGGTATGAGCGTGGCGAAGAACTGCTTGTCGAAGATGCCGGTGGTTTCAGGGGTCAGCGGCGCGCAATTGACCACGAAGTCGGCCTCGTGCGCCAGCTTCAGCAGCTCATCGGGCAGTCCCACGTAGCTCACGAAGTCCGGCCCGGTGCGTCCGCTGGCGCGGGTGGCGATGACGCGCATGCCGAGCGCGTGCGCGCGTCGCGCGACCTCGGTGCCGATGCCGCCCAGGCCGACCACCAGCACGGTCTTACCCTCGAGGTCGGCCAAGGATGGCGCATCATCCCACTTGATCCATTGCGACTGCTGCTGCTCGCGCATGAAGTAGGGCAGCTGGCGGCTGAGCGCGAACATCAGGGCGAGTACGTGCTCGGCCATGCTCGGCGCGGCGATGCGCTGCAGGTTGGTGAGCAGCGGGCGGCGCTGCTGCACCAGCGGCTCATGCACGCACTTCTCGACGCCCGCGGCCAGCCACTGGATCCACTGCAGCTTCACGGCCGTTTTGAGCACTTCTGCGGAACAGATGCCGAACGCGGCGTCGGCCGCGGCGATGTCGCGCGCCGTGGCGGCGGATAAGTCCACCAGCCGCACCCCCGGAGCCGCCTGCTGCAGCTGCGACAGCCGGTCGCGCAGCTCGTGGCGCACCAGGATGATCTTCGGCGGCCGCCAGCCGGGTCGTTCGCGCACCGGGTGCGCCGCCGGTTGCAGGCCGAGCTCGGCGAGGCTCGGGGCCGTGCCCGTTGCCGCGGCAGCGGTGGGCGGGTCGGCGGGCGCGCGCACGCCGTGCAGGGCGAGGGCGGTGGCCAACAGCAGTGGCAGGAATTTCGCCGGCATACTCAAGTCTACGCCATCCCGCCGCTGACCGAGATCACCTGCGCCGTCACGTACGCGGCCTCGTCCGAGGCGAGGAAAGCGACGACCGCGGCAACTTCCTCGGGCAGTCCCGCGCGGCTCATGGGCACCAGCCGCTCGATCGCCCGGGCGTCGAACAGCCCGGCGCTCATCGGTGTGTCGATGATGCCGGGCGCCACGGCATTCACCGTGACGCCGCGCGTGGCCACCTCCAGCGCCAGTGCCTTGGTGGCGGAGTTCAGCGCCCCCTTGGCGGCGGCATAGTTGACCTGGCCCCTGTTGCCGATGAGCGCTGCAATCGAGGAGATGTTTACGATCCGTCCCCAGCGGGTGCGGATCATCGGCAGCAGCAGCGGCTGGGTGGCATTGAAAAATCCGTTGACCGACACGTCGATCACGCGATGCCACTGCGCGGCGCTCATCCCGGGGAGTACCGCATCATCGTGAACGCCGGCGTTGTTGACCAGGATCTGGATGGGCCCGGCCCCGAGCGCCTGCTCGAGCGCTGCGCGCGTCGCGTCCGTGTCGGTGATGTCGAAGATCAGTGCGCTGGCCTCGCCGCCGCCGGCACGGATCTGCGCGACCAGCGTGTCCGCCAGCGCGCCGCCACGGTGCGAATGCACGTACACGTAGTGCCCGTCGCGCGCCAGCCGCCGGCACAGCGCGCTGCCGATGCCGCCGCTGCCGCCCGTGACCAGCGCCCGCTTGCGAGCGTCGCTCATGTCTGCGCGCCGAAGGCGGCATCGAACACGATGCTGGCACGCCCGCTCAGCAGCACCTGCAGTGCGCTCGACACGGAGAATTCATACAGCACGGTGCGCCCGTCGCCGGTGATGCGTTGCGCCGCAGCGATGAGGTCGCTCTCCAGGTCATCGAGGCGCGGCACGTACAGCACCACGTTACGCACGCTCGCCAGGTAGCCGAGCACCGCGCCGAGACTGCCGCGTACGCTGGTGGCCACGGTGCTGGCGAGCGGCGCGCTCGCCGCCATGAGCGCGCCGTGCACCGCCATCGCCTGCGCGGCGTACTCGATGCCGCAGGCGGCGCCGAGGCGGCCGTGCGAGCGCAGCGGGTTGTCGCCGGCACGATGCGAGGCGCTGCGGCAGCGGATGCGCGTGGCATCCCACGACAACACCTCGTCCAGCAGGCACATGCGCCCCTTGTGCGGGATGTGCTGCTCGATCCACTGGTGATCTAGGGGCATGGGCTCACCGCCACGCCCAGGCGGGTGTCGTCGAGGTAGTCGAGCACCACGCGGCCGGCGCCGCCGCGCGCCAGCTGCCCCAGCAGCGGCAGGCTGCGCGCTGCCGGTATCGCGGTCCGCAGCGACTCGAGCGCCGCATCGGCGAGCGTGTCGGCGCGCCCGCCGCCGACGGCGAGCGACAGCCGCGCGAGAGCCGCCGCGCCACGCTCGGGGGCCAGCACCAGCGCCACCGCAAAGGCGTCGGGAATGGGACGGGCGCTGCGCAGCGGCTCGGGGTAGCTCGCGTCATACGCGATGAGTAACACGCGGCGGCGCTCGGCCGCCAGCTGACAAAGAGCTTCCAACAGTCCGGCGCCGAAACTCGCATCGTGGGCGCACAGGGCATTCGAGGCCGGCGTCGCGTGAGTGGCGATTCCCCAGTAGCCGGCGGCGGCATTGTGCACCGAGTTATGAAAGCGTGTGGGCGAGATCAGGCGGTCGGCGGAGGCGAGCGCCTGGCAGATCTCGTGGCAGTTCTGCCCGTCACCCCCCGAGGAGCTGAACACCGCCGGCAGCGTGGCGGGATCGGCGCCGGCCTGCGCGCTCGCCTCCAGGCCCACCGCCAGGGTGAGTTTGACCAGGCTGCCCATGCGGCGCCGTTCCGCGGGCGGCAGGCCGTGCGGCGCGGGCAGCACCGTCGGCACGTTCTCCCAGCGAGCCGCGCCGCGCAGCACGCGCGCGGCCGCAGGCCAATCGGGCATACCCGGCCCGAGAACGCCGATCCCCTCGAGCCAGGCCGCCGGCGCCGGCTGCGCGCTCATCCGGCACGCCCGAGGATCAGGCTGCAGTTGGAGCCGCCGAAGCCGAAGGAGTTGCTCATGACGCGCAGCAGCGGGCCGCTGCGGTTCGCGCGCAGGTAGTGCACCGGCAGCGTCGGATCCACCTGCGCGGTGTTGACGCCGCCGGGCATGAGTCCATCCTGCAGCGCGAGTGCGCAGATCACCGCTTCGAGCGCACCGGCCGCTCCCAGGGTGTGGCCGGTGGCCCCCTTGGTGGAGCTGCCGGGGACGGTTGCGCCGAGCACGTCGGCTACCGCGCGGGCCTCCGCCTCGTCGTTGCTCGCGGTGCCGGTGCCGTGGAAGTTGATGTAGTCGATGTCCTGCGGCGAGAGTCCGGCGTCGCTGAGCGCGGCCTGCATGGCCGCGCGCGCGCCGCGCCCGTCCGGCGGCGGCGAGGACATGTGGTAGGCATCGCTCGACTCGCCGGTGCCGAGCAGCTGCACGCCGTTGGCCGCCGGGCCGGCCGCGGCCGGTTCGAGCAGCACGAAGGCCGCGGCCTCGCCGATCGAGATGCCGTCGCGGGCGACATCGAAGGGCCGGCAGGGTGCGCGCGAGACCAGCTGCAGCGAGTGAAAGCCGTAGAGCGTGGTGAGGCACAGCGAGTCGACTCCGCCGACCAGCGCCGCATCGATCACCCCGGCCGCGATGGCGCGGCGCGCCGAGGCGAAGGCCTTGGCGCTGGAAGAGCAGGCGGACGAGATCACCACCGCGGGACCGGAAAGGTGCAGCGCGCGTCGCACGAACGCGGCGAGCGAGAAGGTGTTGTGCGCGCCGCTGTAGCGGAAATCCGCCGGCAGCGCGCCGCTGACGGGATCGCGCCGCCGGTAGGCGAGCTCGGTGTCGAGGATCCCGGAGGTGCTGGTGCCGAGAAAGATGCCGAGCCGCGCACGACCGTGGCGGGAGGCAGCGCGCTCCACCGCCTGGGCGAAGCCATCCTGGTTGAGGCCGAGCCAGGCGAGGCGATTGTTGCGACAATCGAATTGCGCCGTCAGCCCCTCAGGCAGCGCGACCTCGTCGACGCCGGCCACCTCACCGACGCAGCTATCGAGCGTCACGGTCTCGAAGGCGCAGGGTGCCAGGGCGCCGCGCCCGGCGCGCAACGCGGCGAGCGTCGGCGCCAGGCCGCAGCCGAGGGCGCTGGTCGCGGTGAAGCTGCTGAGTGTCAGCGGGGTCACGCGAGCTCGGCACGCAGCAGCACGTTGACGAAAGGCGCGCCGCCCGGCATCGGCAGCGCGCGCGCACTGAAGCCGCAGTGCCCGAGCAGCGTCTGCCAGTCCGCGAGCGCGCGGCAGCGCAGCGGCACCCAGCGGCGGCGGCGCAGCAGCACGACCGTGCGGTCGAGCGCCTTGCCGAGCACGAAACCCGCGCCGCCCGCCGCATCGGCGATGCGCGTCAGCAGCAGTCCCTGGGGCGGCAGCGCCGTGCGTACCCGTCGCAGCACCCGTTCCTGAGCGGTGTAGTCGAGGTAGTGCAGCACGTCCAGGATCACGACGGCGTCGGCCGGCGGGTAGTCTACGTCACGGATGTCGCCGGGCACGAACTGCAGGGCCGCGCCCGGATCGAGCGCGAATGCGCGCCGCGCGCGCGCCACCTCGCGTGGATTGATCTCGATGCCGCGGTAGGAGTGCAGCAGCGGCGGCGGCGGCCAGCGGGCGGGCCAGCCGCCCGGCGCGGCCTGCGCGTGGCAGGCGTGCGCGGCCAGCAACCACGCCGCCAGCAGCCCCTGCCCGCAGCCGAGATCGAGCAGCCGCGCGCGCCCGGCGAGCACCCCGTGAGCGAGGATCGCCGCGAATACCGGATCGTGCCTGAGCTTGACGTAGGCAAAATGCCGCGCAAACCGGCCGGCCGTGCGGTAGTAGGCGCTGGCAGCCTTCACCAGCGGCGTGAGCGCCGTCGGCTGACTCATGGCGTCTCCGCGGCGATGCCCGCGGCGCTCCGGATCGCCGCCGGAGCGAGCGCGCGCCGCAGCGTCACCGGGGTCAGCTGCGCGGCGCTGAGCGCCGCGAGCAGCCGCGGCAGCACCGCCAGGATGACCGGCGTTCCGTCGCGCGTGCGCGCGGCGTGGCCGTCGTGCAGCAGGAGGATATCGCCGCCGCCGAGACGATGGGTGAGGCGCGCCAGCACCCGTTCGGCGCTCGTCGTGACGGTGTCGAAGCCGCGCCGTGTCCAGCTCACCAGGCGCAGGTTGGCGCGCGCCAGCACCGGCTCGAGGAACGGATTGCGCAGCCCCGCCGGTGCGCGGAAGAAATGCGCCACCTCGCCGGTGGTATCGCCGATGGCCTGCTGCGCGCGGCCGATCTCGAGCGCGAGTCCGCGCGGACCGAGCAGCGAGAAGTACCCCGCGTGGCGCTGGCTGTGATTGCCGATCTCGTGATGGCGGGCGACGATGGCGCGCGCGAGCTGCGGGTGCCGCTCGATGCGCTCGCCGATGCAGAAGAACGTGGCGTGTGCGCCGTGCTCCGCGAGCAGATCGAGCACGCGCGGCGTCACCTGCGGATCGGGTCCGTCGTCGATGGTGATGGCGACGGCGCGCGCCGCGGCGCTCGGCGCCGGCAGGTGTGTCCAGTTCGGTCCCAACAGACGGCTGCGCGGCCACAGGCCGACCGCGGCGAGCACGGCATGGTCGGCGAGCACGGCGCCGAGCGCCCACGGCCACCCGTGCGGGCGCACCATCGCCAGTGCCGCGGCACCGACGTGCAGCGCCACCGAGCCGCGGATCAGCGGCGAGGGATGCCACGGCCCGCGCGCGGGTACTGCGGGCGGCCGGTCGGGCGGCAAACTGGGCATTTGTGGAAAATTCTCCCCCTAGTGGTCGCTTTCCGCGAGCGTGGCCTCGGAAGCCAGGCGCCTATCGAGGAATCGTTCCCACAGCTTGAGCCATGTCGGCCAGTCGTGTCCGCCCGGCACGCTGTCGACGCTGGCGGGGTCGAGGGTGGACGCCAACAGGCGGTGGCGCCCGGCGAAGCGGTCCTCGCGGCCGAGACCCAGGTGCACCGGCAGCGCCCCGCCGGGCAACGTGGCGATGAAGCGCCACAACTGCCGTTCCTCGTCATGCGCGGCCAGGAGTCCCGGGTTCCAGTGCGCCACGCCCCCGGCTCGCTCGATCTCGCCGGTCACGAGATGACTGCCCAGGTAGGGCGCGAACAGGCACAGTCCGGCAAGCTCCGCGGCGCAGTGCTCCGCGCAGCACAATGCCAGGTAGCCGCCGAGCGAGATCCCGCCGAGCCACAGCGCGCAGCCGCGCGCGCGTGCCGGCAGGATGTGCTCCTCGCGCAGGCGGGCGAGGGCGCTGCGATCGCTCACATGCGCCAGCTCGAGCCCCGCAAACACCAGATCGACGTCGAGATGGCGCGCGCGCACGGCGCGGGCGAACCCGGCGTGCACGAAGTCCTCCGCTGCGCTGAAGGCGGCCGGCAACATGACCACACGGGTGCGTGCGCTCATACCCGGGCGCGCCGCGCAGCAGACGACGCTCATGCGCTCTGCAGCGCAGCAGCCCCGGCCGCAGCGCGCGGGGGCGGGGCGAGCAGCGCGGCAAACAGCAACGCAAGCAACGCACCGGGGGCGACCGTCGAGCCCAGGTCGGCGAGCACCGGGACGCTGGAGAATGCCAGGACGCCGAAGGCCGTTACCGTGGCCACGTTCGCCACCAGCAGCGACGCGAGGGTCAGGTACGGCGACGGCGCCGGCGACGGGTGGTGGGTGCGGTCGAAGAACAGCGCGTAGTTCGAGCCCACCGCCACGATCAGCAGCATCCCCACGACGTGCAGGATGCCGAGCGCGTGCCCGGTGGCAGTGAGCAGCGCCGCGACCGCGAGGACCGCGAGGATGAGCGGCGCCACGACGTTCGCCACGCGTCGCGCCGAGCGCAGCGCGAGCAGCAGCAGCAGCACGATGGCGCCGAGGCCCGCGAGCGCGAGCTGCACGGCCTGCAGCAGGTAGCCCGCGTACAGCCGGTCGGCCTCACCTTTGATGTCGAGCAGCTGCGCCGGTACGCCGGCGGCGGCGAGCGCTGCGCGTACCGCGGTCACCGCGGCCGGGGACAGCTCGCCGAACCCCACGCCGGCGACCGGCAGCAGCGCCGCCCAGCCCGCGCCGCTCCTGACGAGGAGCGTATCGACGCCGTGGGCGAACGAGGTGCCGTCAAGCGCCGCGCGCGTCAGCAGCGGTGCGTCGCGGGCCTGCTGCACCTCGCGCACGAACGGCTCGAGCCGTGCGGGCGCGAGCGGCAACCCGGTGAGCGCCTCGGTGAGGCGCTCGCGCAGCTCCCCGGGTGGCGGCAGGCTCGCCTGGCGCGCGCGCTGCACGGCGAGCGCCGGCAGGTAGCGTGCCGGGGATTCGAACCCGCCGATCAGGCCCGCATCCACCAGCGGCTCGAGCTGCGCACCCACCAGAGCGGCGGCGGCGAGCGCGCGCTCGGGCGTGGTGGCCGGGACCACCACCATGAAGCGCACGTCCGGTGCTCCCGCGTCGGCGCGCAGCCGCTCATCGAGCGCCTGGTCCGCCGCGGGGATGGGACTGAGCGCGGTGAGCTCGTGGCTCCACAGCGCGCCGCGATGCAGGTACAGCACCGCGCCGGCGAGCAGCGGCACCAGCAGCAGCGCGCGGCGCAGCGGGCGCAGCCGCGCCAGCAGCCCCGCGAGCAGCGCGCCGAGGCCCGACAGGTCGCGCAGGGCGCCGCGCCGCGGCAGCCACTGCGGCAGCACGCAGCGCGTGACCAGGGCGGCGGCGATGAGCCCGGCGATGGAGTACAGCCCGAGCTGCGCCAGCCCCGGGAAGGCGGACGGCAGCAGTGCGGCAAATCCGCAGATGGAGGTCAGCATCCCTAAGCGGATCGTCGGCCAGACCGTGCGCGCAAAGTCGGGCGGGTTCTGCACCAGCAGGTAGATCGAGTAGTCGACCGCCTCGCCGATGAGGGTCACGCCGAAGCCGAGCGTGATGCCGTGCACCACGGGAAAGGCGAGCGCCACGGCCGCCACCCCGGCGAGCGCCCCGGAAGCGACCGGCACGAAGGTGAGGGCGAGGGCGCGCGGCGAGCGGTACAGCGCGAGCAGCAGCAGCGCGATCAGCAACGCGCTCAGAGTCGACAGGCGCAGCACCTGCTGCTCGATGGTCGCGCGCGCCGCGACCGCAAACACCGGTGGCCCGCTCACCGCGAGCGTGAGTGAGTCGCGGCGCGCCGGCGGCAGCTGTGCCAGCGCCGCGGCGAACGCCCGGCGCAATGCCACGAGCGCGGCCTGCTGCCCGTCGGTGTCGGAGCCCGCGGCGCGGGTCTGCGCCACCAGCAGCGCGCGGGCGCCGTCGGCGGAAGTCCACACGCCGCCGCTGGTGTGCGGCATCCGGCCCGCTGTCAGCGAGTCGATGATGACCCGCATCTCGCCGGTCGGATCGCGCGTGAACAGCGGCTTCAGCAGCAGCCCTTCCGGGGAAGTGAGTGCGTCGAGCGAATCGCCGATCGCCGTGTGCAGGCCACCCGCGCTGAAGCGCTCGGCGTTGACTTGCGGGCTGAGCAGATAGCGGTGCTCGAAGAGAAACGCCTGGTCGCGCTCGAGTTGCGCCGCATCGCCGTTGTTCACGCTGATGAAGGCGGCATCGGACCGCAGGCGCGCCGCGAGCGCGGCAGACACCTGGGCGCGCGTGGTGGCATCCGCCCCCTCGATGGCGGCGATGACGAGGTGTGCCGCCGGTCCGGCGCGCAGCTGCTCCACCAGCAGGCGCTGCGCCGCGCTTGCCCGCCGCGGCAGGAAGGCCGACATATCGGCCGTGTAGGAAGCATGCGCCACGATGACTGCGGCCAGCAGCACCAGCACTATCCACACGAGCGCCGCCCGCGCCGCGCCGGTCATGGGCTGCGGACCGGTGCGAGCGTCAGGACGGACTCATCGCCGTCGGTCTGGCGGATCTCAACGGTGCGGATGCTGTCGCGCTCGCCGCTGATGCGGATGAGCTGCACGCTGCGCGCCACCGTGGCCTCTGCCGGCGCCAGCTCGAGCGTCCAGTGCTCTAAAGTGCCGGCGAAGCTCACGTGGAAGTAGCGCTCGAGCGCTGCGCCGTCGCCGGCGAGCGTGGCGCGGATGCTCTCGACGAACGGTACGACCTGCGGGTAATCGCGCAGCGACAGCACGTGCGTACGCTGGCCTCTGCGGGCGGTGAGCACACCGTGATCGAGCACCAGCGTCTCGGGTCGGGGCTGCAGCGTGCGCTTCTCCAGGTGGTCGGGCGCCTGGTAAAGCAGCTCGCCGGAGGACTGCAGCGGACGCTCGAGCATCGCCAGGTGCTGCACCTCGGTGAACGCGACCTGCCCGTCGCGCCGCGCCGCGAGCAGCGCGAGCAGCTGGCCGAAGGCGGGATCGGCCGGGGCCGGTTGCGCGGCCGGCACGCTGAGGAGCATTGCGCACACCGCGAGCAGCGCCTGGCGCACCACGCGCGCAGCAGTCACAGGAAGGCTCCGCCGCGCGGCCGGTCGACGCGCGCCACGCGGGCGCCGGCAGCCTCCGCGCCCTGCCAGAAGTCGAAGAAGTTGAACCAGTTGTACGGGTCGGTGCGACAGAACGCCTCGAGCTCGGCGGCGAAGCGCTCGACCCCGGCGCGCACCGCCGCGTCGCGCGTGCCGGCGGAGAGCTGTGAGAAGTCCGCGACCTGGCGGAACGCCACGTGATAGCGGTTGCCACCGCGGTACAGCCCGGTCATGAAGATCACCGGGCGGCGCAGCGCCGCGGCGACCCGCATCGGGCCGGTGGGGAAGAGCGCCGGGCGGCCGAGAAACTCCACCACCTGCCCCGGGGCCTCTGCCGGTGTGCGATCGGCCAGCATGCCGACGAAGTGACCTTTGTCGAGGGAATCGCGGATGCGCAGCATGGCCTCGAGATGTCCAAGCGGGATGATCTCGGGCGCGTTGGCAGGATTGCCGAACAAGGTCGTGACGGCGTTGGCCTGCTGCTCGTACATGGCCATCGCCACGCGCAGTCCCGGCTGACGCCGCCCCACCGCGCTCATCAACTCGAAGCTGCCCAGGTGCGCCCCGAGCAGGAACGCGCCCTTACCGCCGGCGACCAGGTCGCGCATCAGCTCCTCGCCCTCGATCGATACGTCGAACAGCCCGTAGCGCTCCTTCACCAGGTAGAGCCGGTCGAGAATGGTGGAGGCGAAAGCAAACACCTGGCGGTAGCGATCGCGCGCGCCGGGCTCACGCCCGAGCGCGCGGCGCAGGTAGTCGCGCGATGCGCGGCGTGCCGTCGGGCCGAAGGTGAAGAAGTAGGCCGCGATCAGATGCAGCAGGCAGCGCCCGAGCGGACGCCCGAGGCGCAGCGAGATGAAAATCATTATCCGCAGCAGCGTCGCGCTGCCGCGCTCGCGTCGCCGCGTCCACTCGGCCGCCCGGGCACGCGGAGCGGCGGCGTCAGTCGGCCGGTTGGGCATGCGGCTCGTCCGCGGGCAGTCGGACCAGCAGCGCATGCGCGACCGGTTGTCCGGCGCGCAGGATGCTGAAGCGTACCGAGCCGTTGGGCAGCCGCTCCTGCGCCAGCGTCAGCAGCTCGCCCGGCCGCACCGGCCGCACGAACTTCGCCGCACCGATGCGCCAGCGTCCGGCCGCGGGCGCGCTCTCGCCCTCGAGCGCACGCAGCATCTCATCGAGCAGCACCACCCCCGGCACGATGGGAACGCCGGGGAAGTGCCCGGCGAGCGCCGGGTGCTCGGCCCCGATGGTGAGAGTGATGCCGGGGTCCATGTCAGGCCACGGTGGCGGTTTTGCCCTGCGCCGCGGCGAGTGAGCGCAGCGCCTCCTGCGGCAGCTTGCCGGTGCTGTTGCGGGGCAGCCGTGCGACCAGCAGCAGCGGCCGCGGCAGGAACGCCGGGTCGATGCGCTCGCGCAGCGCCTCAAGCACCCGCGCGGCATCGAGCCCGGGGGCGACCACGCAGGCGCCGAGGCGCGCGACGCCGGTATGGGTGGTGCGCGACTCCTCGAGGTGGAAGAAGGCCCCATCCTGTACACCGGGAATCGAGTTCAGCTGGTGATTGAGATAGGCGAGCGAGCTGCGCTTGCCGGCGATGTTCACCAGGTCGCTCACCCGGCCGTGCAGCAGGAAGCGTCCCTCGCCGGTGCTCTGCAGCACGTCGCACATGCGTGTCGGCTGCTCGATATGGCCGCCGCGGGCCCAGGTTGCCTCACCCTCGAGCGACAGCGTCACGCCCGGCCACAGCGTCCACTCGGGTGTGCGGGTCGGGCGGCGCACGGCGATCTGCCCGGTCTCGGTGGAGCCGTAAATCTCCAGCAGCCGCGTCGCGCAGCGCTGCTCGGTCTCGGCGGCCAGCTGTTGGGCGAGCGGAGCCGTGGAGCACAGGATGAGCTCCATTGGCGGCAGCACCACGCCGGAAGCGAGCAGCGCCCGCAGGTGCACCGGCGTGCTGATGAGCACGCGCGGCGCCGGCACCGCCCCCAGCACCGCGGCGATGTCGGCCGGATAGAACGGCCGCTCGGCGCACAGCGCGTGGCCGTTCGCCAGCGCGAGCAGCACGCTCGACTCGAAGCCGTACATGTGCTGCGCCGGCACCGTGGCCACGAGGGTGCAGTGCCCGGGAAGCCCCAGTCGCGCGGCCTCCTCACGCACACAGGCGATGAGGCGGCCGAAGCTCTTGCGATATGGCACCGGGGTGCCGGTGGAACCGGAGGTGAAGACGATCGCCGCCAGCTGCGCGGCATCGATCTGCGGCACGGCGAGCGTGGCCGCGTCTGCCGCAGGCTGCGGGGCCGCTGCGCAGCGCACGCGCGGCAACTCTATGCTGCAGTCGTCCTCGTCGGTGAGGCAGACCACGTCCGGAGCGAAGGCGCGCAACTGGCGCATCATCTCGGGCGTATGCGTCGAGGGCAGCAGGCTCACGCGTCCGGAGACCAGGCAGGCGGCGAAACCCACGCTGAAGTGATAGCGGTCGGCGCAGGCGTTCAGCACGTGCCGCGCCGGCGGCAGGGTGGCGGCGACGCGGCGCACATCGGCGAGGAATTGCGCGGCGGACAGCGCCACGGAGCCGCGCCGGGCGATCACCGCGGTGGCCGAGGCAGGCGCGATCAGCGGTAGCGTGGTCAGATCTACCTGGTCCTGTGCGCGGTGATGTAGTCGACCAGCTGGCGCAGCGAGGCGAAGATGCGCTCGTTGTCCTCGCTGTCGGCGCGCAGTTGTACGCCGTACTGCTTGGAGACCACCAGCGCGATCTCCAGGATGTCGATGGAATCCAGGCCCAGGCCTTCGCCGTAAAGTGGCGCATCCGGGTCGATGTCTGCCGCGGCGATCTCGAGGTTCAGAGCCTCGACGATGAGGCCGGCGACCTCACCCGTGAGCGTGACGGCGTCCGCCGGGGACGCCGGCTGCCGGAGGGGCGCTACTTTATCGGACATCTCGAGGAGCCTTGCCGATTATGCAAGTGTCATTATACAAAGCCAGCCCGTGCTTTATCAGGGTCTTAGATCGAGCTGAGCGGCGGGTCACGCCGCGGCCACTGCGGCAGGGCCGCGAAAGACGGTTCACCGCTGCAACGGCACCGATTTGGATAATATACGCCCCGGCCAGCCACGTACGCCCTCGGGCCGGGAGCCCTCAGATGTCGGTGCGGTCCACGATCACGACGCAGTTCCAACAGGTCGCCAAGGAGCAGGATCGCAGCCTCGCCCCGCTGTCGGACGACCTCAAGCTGGTGCAGTCGGGACTCGACTCGCTGAGCTTCGCGATCATCGTGGCGCGCCTCGAGGACTCGCTCGGTATCGACCCCTTCAATGCCGCCGCCGCCGTGGAGTTCCCGGTGACCTTCGGCGATTTCGTAAGGTTGTACGAAGATTTCACTAAATGACCCCGGGCTCGCTGTGGGAGTCGATCACCGCGGCGGGCGTGCCCCCAGGACGGCTGCACGGGGTCCGCACCGCCGTCGACCTCGCTGATCTTGCCCACCGCACCAGTCTCGGCGGCCGACTCGGGGAGCTCGAGGGCAAGAGCGTACTGCTGCTGATCCGTGACCAGCTCGCTGCGGCGCTCACGATGCTCGAGCTCGACGGGGTCGCGCGCCGTATGGTGCTGTGCCCGCCGGATCTGACGGCGCAGCACCTGCCGGGCGTGCGCCGTGACGCGGCGGCGGATGCGATCGTGCGGGACGCGCACGGCCTGCAGGCCGCCGCGGCCGATGTGCCACTGTGCATCAGCGCGGGCACGGAGCTAACCCCCATGCCGGCGGCGCGGCGCGCCGCGCACCCGACCGAGTGGATCCTGCTCACCTCCGGCACGACCGGCGCGCCGAAGCTCGTCGAGCACTCGCTCGCCAGCCTGACGAGCGCGCTCGCGGGCCAGCCCCGGCCCGCACCGGGCAGCGTCGTGTGGAGCACTTTCTATGACATCCGCCGCTACGGCGGGCTGCAGATCTTCCTGCGCGCGGTCCACTGCGGCTCGCTGGTACTCTCGGAGCCGGCCGAGCCGGTGGCCGATTTTCTCGGGCGCGCGGCCGCCGCCGGCGTCACGCATATCTCCGGGACCCCCTCGCACTGGCGGGGCGCCATCATGAGCGGCGCCGCGGCCACCATCGACCCGCAGTACGTGCGCCTCTCCGGGGAGATCGCCGACCAGGCGGTGCTCGATGCGCTGCGTGCCGCCTATCCGCGGGCGATCGCCGCCCACGCGTTCGCCTCGACCGAGGCCGGGGTTGCCTTCGAAGTGCGTGACGGTCTCGCCGGCTTGCCTGCGGGCCTGATCGGGGCGCCCGGGCCGGTGGAGCTGAAACTGGCGGACGAGACGCTGCACATCCGCTCGGCGGGCACCGCGCGCCGTTACCTCGGCGAGGGCGTGGAGGCGCTGCGCGCACCCGACGGCTTCGTCGATACCGGCGATCGGCTCGAGGAGCGTGCCGGCCGCTACTATTTCATGGGCCGCCGCGGCGGCGTCATCAATGTCGGCGGCCTCAAGGTGCATCCGGAGGAGGTGGAGGCGGTCATCAACGCGCACCCCTGGGTGCGCATGTCGCTCGTCAGGGCGCGCCGCAACGCCATCACCGGCGCGGTGGTCACCGCGGAAGTGGTGCTCGCGGAAGCAGGCGCCGGCGCGCGCCCGGCGGCGGAAGCCCTGACGCGCGAGCTCACCGAGCGCTGCCGCCGCGCGCTCGCGCCCCACAAGGTGCCGGCCATGATCCGCATCGTGCCGGCGCTCGAAGTATCGGCCGCCGGCAAGCTGGTGCGCCCGCTTGCGTAACGTCATCGTCACCGGCGCGAGCCGCGGCCTCGGGCTGGCGATCGCCGGCGGGCTCGCCGCCGCCGGTTACCGCGTCATTGCCATCGCCCGCTCCGAGAGCGAGCCGCTGCGCGCCCTGATGGGCGCGGGCGCGGCGGCCGGACGCGGTGCGGTGCACTTCCAGGCGTTCGACCTCACCGCCACCGCCGCGCTGCCGCAGCTGGTCAGCGGCGTGCGCAAGACGCACGGTGCGATCTACGGACTGGTGAACAACGCCGGGCTCGGCACCGGCGGGGTGCTGGCGCTGATGCGCGACCAGGACATCGAGGCGCTGGTGCGACTCAACACGCTCTCGCCCATCCTGCTCACGCGCCACGTGGTGCGCTCGATGATGAGCGAGCGCGCCGGACGCATCGTCAACATCTCCTCCATCGTGGCCGCGACCGGCTACCACGGCCTGTCGGCGTACTCCGCCACCAAGGCGTCGCTGCTGGGCTTCACGCGCTCGCTGGCGCGCGAAGTGGGTCAGCTCGGCATCACGGTGAACGCAGTCGCGCCGGGTTTCGTCGCCACGGAAATGACCCGCGAGCTCGGCGAGCGGCAGCGCGAGCAGATCATGCGCCGCAGCGCGCTGCGGCGGCTGCCCGAGGCCCAGGACGTGGCCGCGGCGGTGGAGTTCCTGCTGAGCGACAAGGCGAAGAACATCACCGGCACGACGCTGACCGTGGACGCCGGCAACACCGCCTGAGCCCATGCCGCGGCGGTAACCCTGGCTTAGGTGGGATGCGTTGCGCGTCGTAGTCATCATCCCGACGTTCAACGAGCGCGGCAATATCGGCAGACTCATCGAGCGGCTGCAGGCAAGCTTCGCAACGCTGCCGCATGAGATGCTGATCCTGGTGGTCGACGACCACTCGCCCGACGGAACCATGGACGCGGTGCGCGCCTGTCAGCGCCGCTGGCCCAACGTCCATGCCCTGCAGCATGCCCGGCAGGGGCTCGGTGGCGCCTACGTGCGCGGCATGCGCCACGCGCTCGACGTCCTGGGGGCCGAGGCGCTGCTGCAGATGGACGCCGACTTCTCCCACGATCCTGCCGATGTGCCGCGCCTGCTGGCGCCGCTCGCGGCGGACGCCGATCTGGTGATCGGCAGCCGCTACGTTGCCGGGGGTACGGTGGCGGATAACTGGAGCACGCTGCGACGACTGGCTTCGCGCTGGGGCAACGCGATGGCGCGCTACCTCGCCGGCATGTACCGGATCCGCGACTGCACCGCGGGGTTTCGCGCTATCCGCAGCGAGGTCATCCGCCGCATCGCCCTGGAGGAGCTGCGCGTGCAGGGCTACGCGTTCCAGATCGCGCTGCTGCATGCGGCGGTGGTCGCGGGCGCGCGGGTCGTCGAGATACCGGTCGACTTCGTGGACCGGACCGAGGGCGAATCCAAGCTCGGCCTCAGGGACATCGCCGAGTTCCTCTACAGCGCCGCGTGGATCCGCTTCCAGGGCGCGGGCGTGTTCCTGAGGTTCTGCGTCGTCGGCGCGTCGGGCGTGCTGGTCAACGTGGGCACGTTCAGCGTGCTGCTGGCGCTCGGGGTCAACAGATACCTGGCGTCGCCGCTGGCCATCGTGTGCTCGATCTTCAGCAACTTCCTGGGTAACAACTACTGGACCTTCCGACGGCGCGAGCTGCGCGGCGCGCTCTACGCCCGGGGTCTGCGTTTCAACGCGGTGTCGCTGCTCGCGCTCACCCTCAGTTACGGCACTTTCGTGGTCCTGTCGCGCGCCTTGCCGGCCGGCGCGCCGCAACTGCAGCAGCTGCTCGCCATCATCCCGGCGACAGTAGTGAACTACTTCCTGAATTCCTACTGGACGTTCGGCGATGCCGCGCGGCACCGCGAGCGCCCCTAGCCAGGGGAGCCTCGCGCCGCTATAGGCGCAGCTCGCCGGCCTGCAGGCGCACGTAGCGCGCCGCATCGAGCGGCAGGTAGCACTGAGCGGCGGCATCATCCAGATAGAGGGCATCGCGGATGCGCGCCGGGTCGTATCCCTGCGCAGCGAGCTCCTGCTTGCGCAGCTTGAAGGTGCCGGTGATCTGCAGCGCGCCGACGATGCGCAGGAACACCGGTCGCGCGTAGGGTGGCAGCTGCCGGCTGAGCGCGCGGCGCAGCTCCGCCGGATCGAAGCCGTCTTCGACCACCACGGCGGCCATGCCGGCGCGGCCGTCGCTGCCCGGCACCGCCACCCCATAGACGGCCACGTCGGTGATCTTCGGACAGGCCGCGATCACCGCGGCCACCTCGGTGGTGGAGACGTTCTCGCCTTTCCAGCGGAAGGTATCTCCCACCCGATCGACGAAATAGAAGAAGCCCTGCTCGTCCTGGCGCATCAGATCGCCGGTGCGATACCAGGCATCGTCCGGCGCAAACACCTGGCGCAGGACCTTGCCCGCCGATGCGGCGGCATCGGTGTAACCCTCGAAGCGCGTGCCGCCGTGCGCCGCGACGATCTGGCCGAGCGCCTCGCCCACCTCGTGCGGCGCGCAGCGCACGCAGCGGCCGCCAGCATCGCGCAGCGGCGCGCCCGATTCGAGGTCGAACTTCACCAGCGCCACCGGCACGCGGTGCGCGAGGAACGGCGGGATGCGCCCGATGGCACCGACCCGCCCCTCGCAGTTATACAGCGAGAAATTCCCCTCGGTGGAGGCGTAGTACTCGAGGATCTGCGGGATGCGGAAGCGCTGCTGGAACGCCGGCCACACTTCCGGGCGCAGGCCGTTGCCGCAGGCGAGGCGCAGCGCGTGGCGCGTCTCCTCGGGCTGCGGCGCACTGTTCACCAGATAGCGGCACAGCTCGCCGATGTACTGGAACAGCGTGCAGCGCTCGGCCGCCACGTCCTTCCAGAAGCCGCTCGCCGAGAAGCGCTCGCGCAGGATCACCGCGCCGCCGCCCACCAGCGTCGCGCCGGTGGCCACGACGCCGCCGACGCTGTGGTAGAGCGGCAGGCAGTTGTACATGCGGTCCTCCGGCTGCACGTCGATGAGCCCCGCGAACCAGTGACTCCACTGCATCAGGCGCAGGTGGCTCACGTTCGCAGCCTTCGGCAGCCCGGTGGTGCCGGAGGTGTAGATGCACAGTGCGCGCTCAGCGAGCGTCGGGGCGCGATACTGCGCGGCCGGTGGCGGCTCGGGCGGCAAGGCGCCAACGGCCAGATCGAGCCGCGGCAGCGGCGCCTCTCCCGCGCCGCTCATCCAGCAGCCGACATCCGCGGGCAGTTGCGCCCGCACCGCTTGCAGTGCGGCGGCGAGCGGTGCGCCGGCGATGACATAACGCGGCTTCACCAGCTGCAGCGAGTGGGCCAGCAGCGTGCCGCCGAGGTTGGTGTTGACGAGAGCTACCGTTGCACCGATACCGGTGAGGCCCAGCCAGATCGCCAGGTACTCGGGGCAGTTCGTCATCAGCAATGCCACCACCTCGCCGGGAGCCAGTCCCTGCGCGAGTCCCCAGCGTGCGTAGCGGTTGCAGGCGCCGGCCAGGGCGCGGTAGCTGAGGGTGGTGTCGGCTCCCACCAGCGCCGGCGCCTCGCCGTAGCGCTCCGCCAGGCGCCCGATCAGCAGCGGCAGCGTCTGCCGCGGATCGCGTCCGATCGGCGCGGTGCGCTCCAGGGCGCGCATCCACGCCTTGAGAGGCGATCGCTTGTTTTCGCCGCTGCCCGCTGCCATCGTGGATTGTATGATACAGGTCACACTGATCCGCGCGATTGAGACGCGATGAAGCCCGAGACCATTGCCCTGCACGCCGGCTACGAGTCGGATCCAGCGACCAACGCGGTCGCGGTGCCGATCTATCAGACGGTGGCCTACTCGTTCGACAGCGCGGCGCACGGCGCGGCGCTGTTCGATCTCGAGGTCGAGGGTTATCGCTACACGCGTATTGCCAACCCGACCTGCACGGTGCTCGAGCGGCGCGTGGCCGAGCTCGAAGGCGGGATCGATGCGCTGGTGATGGCCTCCGGCCAGACGGCGATGTACTACACCGTGCTGAACCTGCTCGAGCCCGGACAGAACATCGTCTCGGTGCCGCAGCTTTACGGCACGACGCACACGCTGTTCGCGTACCTGCTGCCGAACCTCGGCCGGCAGGCGCGCTTCGGCAAGTCCGACCAGGCCGCGGAACTCGAGGCGCTGATCGACGCGGACACCCGCGCGCTGTTCTGCGAGACGGTGGGCAACCCGGCGGGCAACATTTGCGATATCGAGGCGCTCGCGGAAGTTGCGCAGCGGCATGCCATTCCGCTCATCGTCGACAACACCGTGCCGACCCCGGTGCTCATCCGGCCGATCGAGTACGGCGCCGACATCATCGTGCACTCGCTGACCAAGTTCATGGGCGGCCATGGCACCACGCTCGGCGGCGCGGTGGTCGACAGTGGCAACTTCAAATGGGAGCGGCACGCCGCGCGCTATCCGGTGTTCACCCAGCCGGATCCCTCCTACCACGGACTCGTTTACACCCAGCACTACGGGCCGAAGGCCTTCCTCGGGCGCATGCGCAGCGTGTTCCAGCGCACCATGGGTGCGGTGCTCTCGCCCTTCAACGCGTTCCTGCTCATGCAGGGCATCGAGACCGTGGCACTGCGGGTCGAGCGGCACGTGGAGAATGCCCGCCGGGTCGCGGAGTTCCTGCGCGCCGATGCGCGCGTCGTTTCGGTGAGCTACGCCGGCTTCCCCGACAGCCCCTACTACGAGCTCGGCAAAAAGTACCTCGGCGGGCGCACCTGCTCGCTGCTCACCTTCGCCATCCGCGGCGGCTACGACGCCGGCACGCGCTTCTACGATGCGCTGAAGCTGTTCAAGCGCCTGGTGAATCTCGGCGATGCCAAGTCGCTCGCCTGCCATCCGGCCTCGACCACCCACCGGCAGATGTCCCCCGAGGAGCAGCGCGCCGCGGGCATCGGACCGGAGACCATCCGCCTGAGTGTCGGCATCGAGCACATCGATGACATCATCGCCGACCTCGACCAGGCGCTCGGTGCCGCCATCCGCCCGCTTTGAGGACGCATGCGGCGTGTCGCGCCGTCGCCGCCGCGGAGCTCACCGGCGTTTACTGCTGCGCCTTGAGCGCCAGCAGCCGCTCGAGCAACGCCTCGATCGAGGCCACCGAGCGGAAGTTCTCCGGGGTAATGTCGCTTTGCGGGATGGTGAGGTCGAATTCCAGCTCCACCGCCAGCATGAGATTGACCATCTTGATGGAGCTCATGCCGAGCTCGCTCAGGCGGCCGTCGACCGGCAGAGTCGAGGCGGCCTCGGGCTTGCCCAGGATCTGCGCGACCTGGCGCAGCAGGCGGTCACGCAGTGCTTCGCTCATTGCGCCAATGATACCGGTTCCGCCGCGCGCGGCGCGGCGCGCGCCGCCGCGATGAACGCCAGCCAGTTGCGATAGATTGCGACCGCGGGCGCGTGCCAGGTGTTCTGCAGGCCCGCGGCCACCGCCGCGAACGGGAAGCTCTCCAGCAGTGCGCCAGTGCGAGCGGCGAGGGCGCGCGCCTGGAAGGCAGCGAGCGCCGCCTCGGCTGCGGCGCTCAGGTAGCCGCAGGGCAGCGTCGGATAGTGCGGCTGCTGCGCATTGAGATAGCGCCCCACGTCGCGGCGGTATTCCTTGAGCAGCGTCGTATCCTCGTACTCCGGATGACCCTGGAAAAAAAGCATCAGCGAGCGCTCGTGACGCACGAAGGCGTCCGCGCCGGCGTCCGCCGACCAGCTGAGCAGCGTATAGCCCGCCTGGCGCAGCGCCGCCGGCGGCAGCTCGTTCCAGCGCGAATGCGGCATGGCGAGCGGCGCGCTCACGTCCGTGAGCAGCGGGTGCCCGGCGCGGATGCTGTGCTGGTAGACACCGCAGCGTTTGATCGCCAGGCGCTGCCGCTCGATGCCGTCGCAGGCGAGCACCGCCGCGTGGGCGGCGAGGCAGGACCAGACACTGGCGATGGTGTTGGCCTGTGCCCAGGCGAGCAACTCGAGGAAGCTCTGCCAGTAGGGCTCGTCGGTGAGCCGTGGCGCGCGTGGCTCGGTTCCGGTGACGATGAGCGCATCCGGGGGGTCGGCCATGATGTCGGCCAGCGACCAGTAGGAGCGGGCGAGGTGTGCGCGCGCCGCGTCCGAGCGCGGCAGTTCCGGGAGCGAGGACAGGCGCAGCCGCAGCGGCTGTGCGCCCGCGGCCGAGCGCAGCAGCTGCGAGAACTGGGTCTCGGTCGCCTGCAGCGCCGTATCCGGCATGTTGTTGAGAAGGGCAATGACCATCGGACCGGTGCGGGCAGCCCGGCCAGAGGCGCGGCCCGCGCCCGGCACCACAGTGGTGCGTGCCTCAATTTCCACGGGCATGGGGTTTCACTTATTCGGCAATGCCTTTTGTGACGGCCCCCGCAGGGAGCGCAAGGTTCCTGATGTATTATCAGTTAGTTGGCCCACATTATCGTTCAGGCACAATGAAAACCAAGCAGGGGTTCTCGTAATGGAAGCGCAGCACATCGCGGAGGCACGTTCGGGCGCTGGCGCCGCCGCCACCGGTAACCCGGCCGCTGCGGCCGGGCTGCCCGCGCGGGGGAGCACGGTGGCAGGCGTGGCCGCCACGCACGCGCTCGCCGTGGACAGTGCCGCGCGCTTCCCCGCGGAAGCCTTCCAGGCCGTGAAGGCGCAGCGGCTGCTCGGCATCCAGGTGCCGCAGGCGCTCGGCGGCGAGGGCGCGAGCATCGGCGACGTCGCCGACGTGTGCTTCCAGCTCGGCCAGGCCTGCTCCTCCACCGGCATGATCTTCGCGATGCACCAGATCAAGGTGGCCTGCGTCATGCGGCACATGGGCGAGAACGCCACGCTGCAGCGGATGCTGCGGCGGCTGTGCAGCGAGCAGCTGCTGCTCGCCTCCTCCACCACCGAGGGCCAGGGCGGGGGCAATATCCGCTCCAGCGAGGCGCCGATCGAGCGCCAGGAGGGCGGGCGCATCACGCTCGAGCGTCGCGCCAGCGTCATCTCCTACGGCGCCTACGCCGACGGCGTGGTCACGACCGCGCGCCGCGCGGCGGACGCTGCGGCCTCCGACCAGGTGCTGGTCGCCTTCTTCAAGAGCGACTACACGCTCACCCGCCTGCAGGGCTGGGATGCACTCGGCATGCGCGGTACCTGCAGCGAAGGCTATACGCTCAAGGCCGCAGCCTCCGCCGAGCAGATCCTGCCCGACCCCTACGAGCAGATTCACATGCGCACCATGGTGCCGTTCGCGCACCTGTTGTGGGGCTCGGTATGGACCGGGATCGCCGCGGGCGCTACCGCGCGCGCGCAGGCCTTCGTGCGCAACGCCATGCGGCACAGCGGCCAGTTGCCTCCGGGCGCGCCGCAGTTCACCCGCGCCCTGGCCACTTTGCGCACCCTGCGCGGCATGCTGAGCAACTCGCTGCGCCGCTACGAGCAGTGCATGAACGACCCGCCGACGCTTGCCGGGCTCGACTTTCAGACCATGATCACCCTCACCAAGGTCGAGGCCTCCGAGCTCGCGGCCTCCACGGTGATGAGCGCGATGCGTGCCTGCGGCTTGTCGGGCTACCGTAACGACAGCGAGTACAGCATCGGCCGCCATCTGCGCGACGTGCTGTCCTCGCCCATCATGATCAACAACGATCGTATTCTCGCCAACCTCGCGACCCCTGTGCTGATGAGCCCGCTCGCGAGCTCGCTGCGCGACTGACACGATGAGCGCGCCCGGACCAGAGCCGACCGTCGCGGCGGACGACCCGCTGGCGCTGATCGCGCCGGCGCTGTTCCGGCCGCTCGGGGTCGACGGCGTCTACGCCCGTACCGCGCTGTACGAGGGACTGATCGAGAGCCTCGCAGCCTTCATCTCGCGCCAGCGCGATCCGCGCGCCGAGGTGCTGCGCTTCCCGCCCGTCATGAGCCGCCGCCAGCTGGAGAAGTCCGGCTATCTCAAGAGTTTCCCGAACCTGCTGGGGTGCGTTTGCGCGCTGCACGGCAGCGAGGCCGCGATCCGCTCCGCCGCCGACCGCTACGAAAGCGGCGGCGACTGGACCACCTCGCTCGGCGCTTCCGACCTGGTGCTGTCACCGGCCGCCTGCTACCCGCTGTACCCGCTGGTGGCCAGCCGCGGACGCCTGCCGCCCGCCGGCCTGTTGTTCGACGTCGCCGCCGATTGCTTTCGCCGTGAGCCGTCACGGTCGCTCGACCGCCTGCAGTCCTTCCGCATGCGCGAGTTCGTGCGCATCGGCTCGCCGGAAGACATCAGCGCCTTTCGCGAAGGATGGATGACGCGCGCCCGGCAGCTCGCCGACGAGCTGGCGCTGCCCTACACCATGGACGTGGCCAACGATCCGTTTTTCGGTCGCGTCGGGCAGGTGATGGCGGTGAGCCAGATCCAGCAATCGCTGAAGTTCGAGCTGCTGATTCCCTACTATGCCGGCGCGAAGCCCACCGCCTGCATGAGCTTCAATTACCACCGCGAGCACTTCGGCAACGTGTGGGGCCTGCAGGACAGCCGCAACGAGCTCGCCCACACCAGCTGCGTGGCGTTCGGCATGGACCGCCTGGCGGTGGCGCTGTTCGCCAACCACGGGGTCGACCTCGCGCAATGGCCCGCGTCGGCCCGTCGGGCCCTGGCATTGTGACCCGGCGAGCGCGGCGCCCGGCCTCGAGCGGCGCTTGATCCATGCCGCTCGATCCCCGGGCCAAACGATTTCTGGACACACTGGCCGCCATGAATCCACCGAGCGCGCTGAGCCTCACGGTCGCGGAGCGGCGCGCGGCGCTCGCTCAGCTGCTGAGCTTTTCGGGGGAGGTCGAGGCGGTCGGAGCCATCGGGCAGCTCACCGTCCCGGGACCGGCGGGCGCGCTCAGGGTCCGCACCTACCAGCCCGCCGGCGCGGCCGCCCAGGAGCTGCTGCCCGGGCTCATTTATTTTCACGGCGGCGGACTGGTAGCGGGCTCGCTCGACACCCATGACGCCATCTGCCGCTCGCTCGCCAACGGCACGCGCTGCCGGGTGCTGTCGGTGGATTACCGCCTGGCTCCCGAGCACCGCTTCCCGGCGGCGGTGAGCGATGGCTGCGCGGCCACCGGCTGGATCGCAGCCCATGCCGCGGAACTTGCGGTGGACCCCGAACGGCTCGGCCTGTGCGGGGACTCCGCCGGCGCGACGCTGGCGGCAGTGGTTTGCCAGACGCTCGCCGCCGAGCGCCCGCGGACGGTCGCTTTTCAGTTCCTGCTGTGCCCGATCATGGATTTCGCGGCCGAGACCGACTCGCGCCGCACCCTCGCGCACGGCTACCTCGTCGATCGCGAGACGCTCGAGCATGACCTGAGGTACTACCTGCCGGAAGAGGCCGAGCGTGCCGACCCCCGGGTCTCGCCGCTGCGCGCCGCGGCGCTCGGCCAGTTGCCCCCGACCCTCATTCATACCGCGGAGTTCGATCCGCTGCGGGATGAGGGGCAGGCGTATGCCAGGCGGCTCGAGCAGGCCGGCGTTCCGACCATTTACCGCTGTCATCCCGGTATGATTCACCTGTTTTACGGCATGCGCGGGCTCATTGCGTACGCCGGCGCCGCCTTCGGGCTCATGGGCGCCGACCTTCACCGCCTGCTCGCGCGGGTACAAGGGAGCACCGGATGACGGATCGCATCCAAGTGGAGCAGCTCGTACGCGAGCTGCACGCGGCGCGAGTGGACGGGAACCTCGATCGTCTGTGCCGCCTGTACGCGGAGGAAGCGCGCTTGCGCATCGCCGGCTCGACCGACGGCAAGCCGATCGCCATCGCCGCCAGCGGCATCACCGAGATCCGTCCGTGGCTGTCGATGCTGGTGAAGACCTTCCGGCTCACGCAGTACACGATACTGTCGCTCGCGGTCGATGCTCCGCGGGCGGCCGCTCACTGGCGCGTGGACATTCATTCCAAGATCACCGGCGTGGTCGTGCCCACCGAGCTGGTCGACCTCATCGACGTGCGCGGCGGGCGCATCGCCTCGCACACCGAGTTCTTCGTACCGGTGTGAGCGCACGGGCGACGGGAGGCAAGTTGGGAATCCTGGAGTGGGCGCAACGCCGGCAAACACCGGCGCAGCGGCGCGCGTTCACGCTGCTCAAGCACGCCGCCACGCTCAGTGTTCCGGTGATCCCCGGTGTGCATCACCTGCTGCTGGCGGAGCGGCGCTTCCGCAAGGGGCCGCTGCGGCTGCTGTGGAGCAAGATCTACCACGAGCCGCTGCTGCGCATGCAGTGCGAGCGCGTGGGCGCAGGGCTGCTGCTGTTCGAGGACATGCCGAAGATCCTGGGCAATCTGCGGGTGACCCTGGGCGAGCGCGTGCGGCTCAACGGCGAGCAGGTGTGGATCGCCGCCGGCAGTGGCGCGGCCAGGACGCTGGAGATCGGTGACGACACCGGTATCGGTCACGCGACCCAGCTGATTGTCGGCGATTCGATCAGGATCGGCCGACACGTCATGATCGCCAACCGCGTATCGCTGATCGGCTACGACGGCCATCCGCCCGATCCGTACGCGCGCGCCCGCGGCGATCCGCCGGGGCGCGAGGGTGTCGGCCCGATCACGGTGGAGGATTACGCCTGGATCGGCAGCGGCGCGATCATCATGAAGGGCGTGACGATCGGCCGCGGGGCGATCGTCGCGATGGGCTCGGTAGTGAAGATGAACGTTGCCGAGCTGACGATCGTCTCCGGCAATCCCGCCAAGGTGGTCTGGCAGGTCGCGCCTCCCGAAGGCTGGTAACGGGCGGAGCACCCGCATCGACACTCACGTCGCCCATGCGCTGGCCAGCCGCCGCGGCGTCGAGCTGCGCTGCGCTGCGCTGATCGCCGCCGTGCTGCTCGCCTACTGGCCGAGCAGCCGTGCGCTGTGGGATTACTGGATCGAGCACCCGGGCTTCGGCGCCCACGGGGTGCTGGTGGCGGGGCTTGCGCTGTGGCTGCTGTACCGCGCGCGCGCGCGCGTCGCGGCGGCGCCGGTGCGCGGCCGTCCCGGGTTCGTCCCGGCGCTGCTCGGGTGCGCGCTCGCCGCGGCGGTGCTGTGGCGTGGCGGCGCGCAGTCGCTCGGGCTGCTGCTGCTGCCCGCGGTCATGCTGCTCGCGGTGCTGGCGGCGCTCGGAACCGCGGTGGCGCGCGCGATCGCGCTGCCGCTGTGCTTCCTTTATTTCTCCATGCCGGTCTGGGACATCCTGGCCGTGCCGCTGCAGAACCTCACCGTCGCGGTAGCGCGGCTGGCCGTGCGGCTGCTCGGCATTCCCGCGACCATCTCGGGCAGCGAGGTGTTGCTGCCGGGGGGCAACCGTTTCGAGGTGACCGTGTGGTGCAGCGGCCTGGGATTCCTGGTGCAGGGGCTGGCGGTCGCCGTGTTCCTCGGTGAGCTCGAGGACGCGAGCCGCGCGCACCGGCTGCGGCTCGTCGGCGGTGTGATCCTGGTCGCGCTCGTCGCCAACTGGATTCGCGTCGTCGCGATCATCGAGGCGGGCTACGCGACCGACATGCGTCACGTGATCGTGACCCACCACCTGATGTTCGGCTACCTGGTGTTCGTCGCGGCACTGGTCGTGTTCGTATGGGCGGCCACGCGCGGAAGTCTGCCGGCCAGCGGGCCGTCGACACCCGCGGTGCAGGCCGCGCAAAGCGCCGCGCCGGGACCGTACGCCGCGGTGATACTGGCGCTGCTCGCCGCCCCGGTACTCGCAGCGCTCCTGGCGCGCGCGCGCGCGGCTCCCATCGCCTGCACACCCGCCCTGTCGGGCGTATCTGCAGCGTGGCATGAGCAGGCGGTGGCGCCCGAGAGCCCCTGGCGACCCGCCTTCACCCACGCGCGCGAGTGGCGTGCCGGCTTTCGCGACCCGGCGGCCCGCAGCATCGAGGCGCGCATCTTCGCCTTCGACGGGCCGCCGCAGCCGAGCGAATCGCTCGAATCCGGCAACGCCCTCACGGGCAGCGATCAGCCGGCCGCGCCCGAGCGGCGGCACTGGCTCGAGGCCGCCGGCCGATCGTACCGCGAGGATGAGGTCGCGGATGCTCACGGTGAGCGCTCGCTCATCTGGTCTTTTTATGGGGTCGACGGCCGCAGGTTCGCGCACCCGCTGCCGGCGCAGCTGTGGTACGGGCTGCACCTGCTCGGTGCCCCGCCTGCCGCGGTCGTGCTCGCCTTCAGGTCGGCGTGCTCGCCCGCGTGCGCCGAGGCGCGCGCGGCGCTGCGCGACTTTGTCGGCGGTATCGGACGGGACGATGAGTCGCAGGGACCATGCAGCGGGCCCCGGTAATCGCGGAAGGCCTGTTCTCGTACCAGTTCGGCGGCTCGGAGCGGGTCGGCGTCGACCTCGCCGTGGAGTTCAGCCGCCGCGGCTACCCGGTGGTGTGTTTTGCCTTCCATGGCTCCGACGGGCCGATGCGCGCGGAGCTGGAAGCCTGCGGCATCCGCTGCCTGGACATGAGCTACGCGCGCTTCCGCGGCCCGGCCCGGCGGCTGCGCTACCTGTGGAATTTCTGGCGCATGCTGCGCCGCGAGCGCATCGGCGCGCTGCACGTGCATCATCACGGCGCGTTGATCCTATGCGGCATCCCCGCCTGGCTCGCAGGCATCAGCAGCGTGGTGATGACCGAGCACGGGCTGCAGGCGCTGCGCGAGCGGGCCGACGCCCGCAGGTTGACGATCCGCTACAGCCGCTACGCCAGTGAGATCACCGTGGTGGAGCCGGCGCAGGCTGAGTACTTTCACCGCGCGCTCGGCATCCCGCTGCGCAAGCTGCACTACGTGGCGAACGGCGTGCGGCTGAGGCCGCGCAGTGCGGTGCGCGCCGCGGCGCTGCGTGCGCAGCTGGGACTTGCGGCCGAGGAGTTCGCGTTCTTTTTTGTCGGGCGGCTGAACCCGGTGAAGGACCTGGGCACCTTGCTCGATGCCTTCGCCGCGCTGCCGGCCGAGATCGGCAGCCGTTCGCGGCTGCTGCTCGTCGGGGAAGGCGGCGAGCGCGCCATGCTCGAGGCGCGGCGCGAGGCGCTGGGGCTCAGCCGGCGCGTGGTGCTGCTCGGTGCGCGCAGCGACGTCGCGGAAATCCTCGCCGCCGCGGACGGCTTCGTCATGAGCTCGCGCAGCGAAGGGCTGCCGATGGTGCTGCTGGAGGCGATGGCCGCCGGGGTGCCGTGTGTGGCGACTGCGGTCGGCGGCATCCCCAAGCTCTTCGGTGAGGATCGCGGGTTGTTGGTTCCGGCACAGGACGCGCGTGCACTGGCGAGCGCCATGGCGCGGCTGGCCGCGTCGGCGCCATTGCGCGAGCGCCTGGCGGCGAGCGCGCTGGCGCATGTGCGCGAGCACTACGCGCTCGATGCGATCGTCGACCGCTACCTGGAGCTCCTCGGACTGCCGCCCCGGACCGCCTGAGGCTCGCGCCCGCCGCGCCCGGCCGCGCCGTCCGCGCCGCCCGCGCACGGCGCGTCGGACGGACGATGTCAGGTCGCGATCCGGTACTGACGCATCCACGACGTCAGCAGCAGCACCGCGTAGAGATGATGCTCCGCGGCGACGCTGTGGCCGCTGATGAAGCGCGCGAGCGCCCGGTCGGCCAGCACTGCGCGTATCTCGGCGCGGCAGTTCTCCTGCCACGCCGCGATGACCGGCGCGCCCAGCCATTTCGATATGGGGATCGTGAAGCCCTGCTTGCGGTCGATGTCGAGCTCGGGTGGCAGCAGCCGCCGCGCGAGCGTCTTGAGCAGGATCTTGCGCTCGGCGAGCGTCACGCGCAGTCGATTGGGAACGCGCTGATAGGCGAACTCGACGATGCGCCGGTCGAGAAAAGGTGCACGCACCTCGAGCGAGCACAACATGGCGGCGCGGTCGACCTTCACCAGGATGTCTTCGGGCAGATAGCTGCGGAAGTCGGCGGCCATGGCCGCCCCCGGCAGCCCGCGCGCAGGGTCCACCAGCTGCCGCCGCCACAGCTTCGGCGGACAGACGGGCAAGCGGCCGTCGAGCCACGGGCTCACCGCGCCATAGTCCGCCGGGTCGGTCCAGATCGCCGCCTGCGCGATGGTGTCGGCACACGTGCCTGCGAGCGCCATCAGCCCGTTGCGCCCGCGCGTGCCCGCGGGCAACAGGTGGCGCGCGGCGCGCGCGACCAGGGCGCGTGCCGGGCCAGGCAGCAGACGGCGTAGCCGCTCGCGGCGCAGCAGGCTCTGGTACGCGAGGTAGCCGCCGAAGAGCTCATCGCCCCCGTCGCCGCCCAGGACCACCTTGCAGTGGCGGCTGACGGTCTTCGCCAGCAGGTAGGTCGGTATCATCGAGGAGTCGGCGATGGGCTCGTCGTACTGCGTCGCGAGCCGGTCGATGATGTCGACGCTCGACTGATCGAGCGGCAGCTCCACGTGATCGGTGTGCAGGTGCGCGGCGACCGCGCGCGCGAAGCGGCTCTCGTCGAGCTGCGGATGATCCGGCAGAGTCACGGTGAAGGTGCGTACCTTGCCCGGAGAGGCGCGCGCGGCGATGGCCGTGACCAGGCTCGAGTCGACACCGCCGCTCAGCAGCACGGCGAGCGGCACGTCGGCGATCAGCTGCTCGCTCACCGCGCTGCCAAGCAGCTCCTCGAGCTCGTCGGCGAGGGTGGCGGCGTCCGCCGCCTCGTCCGCCGCGGCCGGCGGCAGGTCCCAGTAGCGGCGGATGACCGGCGCCGCGCCCGACAGCGGCCATGTCAGGGTGTGCGCCGCGCGCAGCTTGTGCACGCCCTGGAGGATGCACAGCTCGCCGGGCACATAACCGAAGCTCAGGTAGTAGGCGAGGCCGTCGGGCGAGAGGCGGCGCGGAAATTGCGGATCCGCGAGCAGCGCCTTGAGCTCGGAGGCAAACACCAGGCCGTCGCGGTGCGCCGCCCAGTAGAGCGGCTTCTCGCCAGCGCGATCGCGCGCCAGGAACAGCACCGCTCGCGCCGGATCGCAGATGGCGAACGCGAACATGCCGCGCAGCCGCTCCACGCAGCGCTCGCCCCAGGCAGCGTACGCGGCCAGCAGCACCTCGGTGTCGCTGCGGCCGGCGAACTGCGCTCCCGCGGCCGTGAGCTCGCGTCGCAGCTCGGCGTGGTTGTAGATCTCGCCGTTGAAGACGACGACGCTCGCACCCTGCCGGCTGATCATCGGCTGCGCGCCGGTAGGCGACAGATCGAGAATGGCCAGGCGCCGGTGCCCGAGCACCACGGCGCCGTCGGCGGAGGACCACAGGCCGCAGGCGTCCGGACCGCGATGGGTGAGCGTATCGCGCATGATGGCCATGAGCTCGGGGCTCATGGCGCCGGGGCGACCGGCATAGCCGACTATGCCGCACATCGTTCGGGTGCTGACGTCACGAGGCGGTGGCTGTGCGGCGCGCGGGAGTTCACCATAATTTGCAGCACGACGGCCGGCACGCATTGGCTCGCGCGTGCGCCGTTAGTATAGACTGCAACACCGATCCCGGCCGATGAATTCACAGCCAGTACGCATCCTCGCGATGATGGAGGCGGCCTCCGTGACGGGGCCGGCCAAGAACCTCATCGCTTTCTGCCGCTGGCTGCAAAGCGACGCCGGGGCGCGCACTCACCTCCGCGTCGCCATCGCCACCTTCGACCGCAACGCGCGCGCCTACGAGCCCGACGGCTTTGCCGCTGCGGCGCGCGCGGCGGGCATCGACACCCGCATCATCCACGAAGCGTATCGATTCGATCCCGGCGTGATTGCGCAGTTACGGCAGATTACCGCTGCGCTCCAACCCGACATCATCCAGACACACAACAGCAAGTCGCACCTGCTGCTGAAATCGCTGCCGGACCTGCGCCGCGGCCGGCTGTGGTTCGCATTCCAGCACGGGCACGCCTGGCCCGACCTGAAACAGCGCTTGTACAACCAGGTCGACCGCCTGACGCTGCGCTCGGCCGATCGTGTGGTGAGCGTCTGCCAGGCGTTTGCGCCGCGGCTGGTGGCCTTCGGCGTGCGGCCCGAGCGCATTCGCGTGCTGCACAATGCCGCGCTGCCGATCGCGCCGACTGCGGATAGCCAGCGCGCGCAGCTGCGCGCCGCGCTCGGGCTCCGTGCCGGCGGCCCGGTGGTGCTGTCGATCGGGCGGCTGTCGAAAGAGAAAGGCCACGCCGATCTGCTGCGCGCGCTGGCGCTTTTGCTCCGCCCGCACGAGTGGCAACTGCTGCTGGTCGGCATCGGCCCGGAGCGCGCTGCGCTTGAGCGCCTGGCCGGCTCGCTGGGCCTGCGCGAGCGCGTGGTATTCGCCGGATTCCACGCCGACATCTCCGGGTTCTTCTCGATTGCGGATGTGTTCGTATTGCCTTCGCACAGCGAAGGCTCGTCCAACGTGTTGCTGGAAGCCATGATGGCGCGGGTACCGATCGTCGCCACCCGCGCCGGCGGCAACCCGGAGCTGGTGCTGCACGAGCAGAGCGCGCTGTTGGTGGCGGTCGCCGATCCGCCGGCCCTGGCCGCGGCCATCGGGCGGCTGCTCGCGGAGCCGCAGCTCGCAGCGCAGCTCGCAGCGGGCGCCGCCGAGCGCGCCGTGGCCGAATTCTCGGTGGAGCGCTACCAGCAGCGCCTGGCGCAGCTGTACGCCGAGGCGCTCGGCAGCACGGGCGCGGCGGGCGGCTAGGGCGCTGCGCGCCGCGCGAGGCGCTTGCGCGTCCAGGCCGCGATGCGCAGCAGCCAGGCCGCCAGCAGCACGCTCAGGGCCGCGATGTCGAGCGGATGGTGGTCGTGGCGAGCGCCGTACTGGTAGATGTAAACCGTCAGGAGCCAGATCGCGTACACCCCGCTCTTGTGCAGGCGGCGCCAGTTGGCAACGCTCAGATGGCGCGCGCACCAGCGAAACGAAGTCAGCGTCATGGCGGCGAGGAAGGCGAGCCCGATCAGGTCCAGCACGATGACGAGCGTGTTCAGCTGCTTGCCGAACGTCCAGAAGCTGTAGGCGACGAAGCTCAGGTGCCAGGCCATGCCGAAGGCGAAGGCAAGCCCGATGTAGCGGCGGTTGGCAAGCAGCCAGCGCGTGCCGCGCCCCGGCCACAGCGCGGCGAGCGCGGATGCGCTGAAGGCGATCACGAAGAACGGCAGCGCACAGCGCACCGTGTAGAGGATGATGAACTCCGTGCCGTGCGCGGAGCGGAAATCGGCATGCGGAATCGCCAGCAGATCGGCGAGGCTGATCGCACCGGCCAGCAGCCAGAACAGCGCCCAGGCGGCCGGCAATCGGCTCTCAGCCCCAGGCGGAGCGCCGGGCGGTGCGCGTCGGCTCGGAGGCATCGCGATAATTTACCAAGGTCGCCGGGAGGGTGCCGATGAACCGGTGCAGCTGCGGAGCGGCGACGGGAAACGCGCGCGACGATGTTGCCGCGTGAGCGCTGCGGGTTCGCGCCGTGTGCGGCGCGCCGCCGTCAGTTGATCGTCTTACTGCCGATGTTCGACAGGGTGCTCTGCGTCCCGTCGCTGGCGTAGGCGACGACGCCGAAATACCAGGTGCCGGGAGCGAGGTTGGTGACCAGGTAGGTGGTGAGGCTCGGATTGGCGAGCGTTACGACGGTGCTCATGTTGCGCGCCGAGGTGCCGTAATACACGCGGTACCCGGCCAGATCCGTGAGCGTCGAGCCATTGGTGTTCGTGGTCACGGGCGTCCAGCCGAGGTTGGCGCTGCCGTTGGAGACCTGGTTGACGGTGATGGTGAACGCCGGCAGCGAGGCGCTTGCGCTGCCGTCAGTTACGCTGATGACGATGTTCGAGTAGGTGCCGGCACTCGCGGCGCCCGGAGTGCCGCGCAGCGCTCCGTTGCTGGTATTGAAGCTGGCCCATGCCGGCAGGTTCTGGACGCTGAAGGTGAGCGTCGCGCCGCTCGGTCCACTCGCCGTCGGCGTGAAGCTGTACGGCGAGGCGACGTTCACCGCGCTGGGCGGGTTTCCGGAGATCGTGACTTTCGCCGCATTCGAGACGCTGATCGAGAATGCCGCCAGTGCGGCCGATTGCGTGCCGCTGCTGACGCTGATGGCGATGTTCGCGTAGGTGCCCACCTGCGAGGCCGCGGGAGTGCCGCTGAGCGCGCCGCTGCTGGCGCTGAAGGTGGCCCACACCGGCTTGTTCTGGATTGCGAACGTCAGCGCCGTTCCCGCGGGGGCATTGGTCGTCGGCTGGAAGGCGTAGGCGCTGCCGGCCGTCACCTGCGTGGCCGGACTGCCGGAGATGCTGAGCGCCGAGGTCACCCGGACGGCGAACGGCGCGAGGGCCACCGACTGCACCCCATCGCTCACACTGATGACGATGTTCGGGTAAGTGCCGCTCTGGCTCGCCGTCGGTGTGCCCGACAGCAGGCCGCTGCTCGCGCTGAAAGTCGCCCAGGCCGGGCGGTTCTGGATCGAGAAAGTGAGCGTGCTGCCCGCCGGCGCGTTGGTCGTCGGCTGGAACGCATAGCTCTTGCCGGCCACCACCTGCGTTGCCGGGGTGCCGGAGATGGTGAGCGCTGCGACGACCTTGATCGCGAACGGCGGCAACGAGGCCGACTGCGTGCCGTCGCTTACGCTGATCACGATACCCGGATACGACCCGGCCTGCGAGGCGGTCGGCGCACCGCTCAGCGTGCCGCTGGCGGAATTGAAGCTGGCCCATGCCGGCAGGTTCTGGACGCTGAAGGTCAAAGGCTGACCGCTGGGATCGGACGTCCTGGGGGTGAAGCTATAGGCCGATCCGACCGTCACGCTGCTCGCCGGCGCGCCGGAAATGGTGGGTCCGTTGGGCGCCGTCGGGCTGGTTACCGTGATGGTGAAGGCGGGCAGGGCGCTCGACTGGAAGCCGTCGCTCACACTGATGACGATGCCGGGGAAGCTGCCGGTCTGCGTCGGGGTGCCCGCGAGCTGACCGGTCGCGGCATTGAAGCTCGCCCAGGCGGGCAGGTTCTGCACGGAGAACGTCAACACCGTGCCGGGCGGGTCGCTGGTGGTCGGCTGGAACGCGTATCCCGAGCCGACGGTGACCGACGCTGGCGCGGTTCCGGAAATCGACAGCGGTGCGACCACCGTGATCGAGAACGCCGGCAGCGTCGCGCTCGATTCACCATCGCTCACCGTGATCTGGATGTTGGCGAAAGTCCCGACGCTCCCCGCGGTCGGAGTTCCCGACAGCTGTCCGGTGCTGGCGCTGAAACTCGCCCACGGGGGCAGGTTGGCGACCGCGAAGGTCAGCGCGGCACCTTCGGCATCGGCGGCGGTCGGTGTGAAGCTGTAGCTCTGCCCGGCTACCACGCTGGTGGCGGGGGTGCCGGAGATGGTAGGCGGCGTACCGGGCTGCGTTGGCCCCGAGCCGCCGCCGCCGGTGGAGGAAGGCGAGCTGGTCCCGGTGCTGAGCGGCGCGTTAGAGCCCGAAACGCTGACCTGGCCGCAGGCGACGAGCGCGAGCGCGCAGATCACGCCAACGATGCACGCCCGCAAACGGCGGACAGCGGCCGAGCCCAAAAAGCCCATTTCTTGCAACGCCCCCTGCTGTCGACTTCAAAGTTGCAAGAGCGACAGAGACCCTTCGCAGAGTTGTATTGACGTACGCGGCGCAGCCGCGATACCGGCAACTCCGCTATCTCAAGATCATGCAAACGAATTGATCTGAGACCGGAAGCTTTGCGTCCCCGTCTCGCGACGGGTTTGCCCTTGCGTGTGGGCAGTAGAACGTTTCACGCGCAAGCGCGCAATATGTCTCTGCCCACCGACAGCGTTAGGGTTGGGAAGTTGGCGCGGCGCCGGTGCGGCGATGCGCGCTGGATGTTATGTCGTTCCGCGGCGCGGAAGGGCGACACCGCTCGCTATGCGCGAGCGTATCGAGGAAGAGCGTCGTGCGGGGGGTTCGCGCCGAAAGCGCTAGAACCGCGCTACTTTTGGTCTTTGTCTTTGTTCCTGCGGCGGCGAGCGGCGAGCCCGGCGGCGGCGGCGCCCGCGGCCAGCACGGCCAGGGTGGCAGGCTCGGGTACGGAGTCGCCCTTGCCGCCTTTATGCGGCTCGGGCGGGCACAGAGACGGGACGATCCTGCAGGTGACCGCGGCCTGCGCCGGACCCGCAGCGGAAATCGTGACGGCAGTCGCCACTGCCAGCATCCAAGCCATTCTTCGCATGTTTTGCACGACCGTGTGTCCTAGCCTGTATCAGGCGTCTCCGAGACCCACCCTAACTGAAGCAAGTATCGGGCCAATTTTTAAGCGATTGATTCTTCTATGATTCTTGAAGACCTGCCACTTGGGGTGTAAATATACCCATTAACCCGGCGCGAGACAAACCGCCAGGGGCGATGCGGCCTAAGGTACTGGCTGCATTGCAAAATCAATCGGTTCCGCACAAAGTCTCACGCGGCATCAGAGCCGCGCCCCGAGGGAACGGGCACGGCCACTGTAAAGCGCGCCGACGTGCGGCACTTCACACTCGCGGGGCGGTCGCGGATCTACGACAGTGGCGTGCGATAACATCCCTGGCTGGGCAAGGGATCGCTGACCTCCATTCAAATACCCACGATGCGCCAACACCAACGATTCGAACGGGCTTGTGGGCCGCCTGTCGGGCACTGCGGGGCAGCCGCATGAATCCGCTGGTTAACCAGGTGCTGGACGAAGTGCGCGGCGCGTGGCGCTTTCGCTGGTGGGCGCTCATCACCGCCAGCGCGCTCGCCGTCGGCGCCTGGCTCATCGTGTTCTCGCTGCCGGACCGATACGAGGCGGTGGCGAGCGTGTTCGTGGACACCCGCACGTCGCTGAAGCCCGCGTTGCAGGGACTCACGGTCGAGCAGGACGTCGACAGCGAGCTGAACTTCGTGCGCCAGTCGCTGCTGGCAGGTCCCACGCTGCAGCACATCGCTCGCGAGGCCGGCGTGCTGGCGCCGTACATCGTCGATCCGCGGGTGCAGGAGCAGATCGTCGCCAACATGGGCAAGCACATCGACATTTCGGTCGAAAGCGCCAACGGCCGCCAGGAGGACCTGCGCACCGCGGGGAGCATTTACCGCATCGTCTACCAGGACCGCAAGCGCGCCCGCGCACTGCGGGTGGTCGAGATCCTGCTCGATACCTTCGTGAACAACACGCTCGGCGGCAAGCGCGAAGGCGCGGAGAACGCCCAGCAGTTCCTGCAGACGCAGATCCAGGACTACGAGCAACGTCTGCGCACGGCCGAGGAGCGGCTGGCACAGTTCAAGTCGCGGCACCTCGGTCTGATGCCGACCGAGCAGGGCGGCTACTTCGCGCAACTGCAGCGCGAAGAGGGAACGGTCACGGATCTCAGGACCAAGCTGGCCCAGGCCGAATCGCGCCGCGCTACACTGACGCGGCAGCTGCACGGCGACGTGGCGGTCGCGGCGGCCGCCGCGCAGCCCGCTGCGCGCGGAAACAACGGTGGCCTCGATACGCTGTCGCGCATCGACGAGGCGCAGGCTCACCTCGACGACCTGCTGCTGCGATTTACCGATCGGCACCCCGACGTGATCGCGGCCCGCCAGACGCTGGAAGATCTCAAGAAGCGCCGCGCGACGGAGATCGCGGGCCTCAAGACCGGCGATGCCGCCGCAGCCGCCAGCAGCCGCGCCAGCAGCAACCCGGTGTATCAGAGCGTACAGCTCGCGCTCAACCAGGCGGACGTCGACATTGCCGATCTGAACACCGACCTCGCCGAGCACCAGGCCAAAGTGGCGCAGCTGCGGCGTCTGCTGGACACGGCACCGCAGGTCGAAGCCGAATATCAGCAGCTCAATCGCGACTACGACGTGAACAAGGCGCAGTACACCGCGCTGCTCGCGAACCTGCAGAAGGCGCGCCTCGGGGAGCGTGCCGACAGCGCCGGCTCGGTACGCTTCGAGATCGTACAACCCCCGAACTCGGGCTTGCGGCCGGTATGGCCGTTGCGTGCGCTCCTGCTGGCCGAGACGCTGGTGGCGGCATTGGCAGCGGGCGGGGCGCTCGCCTACGGACTGCACTATCTGCGACCGGTGGTGAATTCGGCGCCGGCCATTGCCCAGGCGGTCGGGGTTCCGGTGCTCGGTCTGGTGAGCGTCGCCTTCCCGCAGCGGGCGCGCGCCGCGCGGCGCCGTGATCTGCTGCGGTTCTCGCTGGCGGGCGGCTGCCTGGCAGTCGCGTTTCTGTTCGCCGTATTCATGACCCTGCAGGGCTATCGTCTGAGTATCACGGCGCTCAAGCAGATGGTGGGCTCGTGAGCCTCATCGAGACCGCGCTCGCGAAGCTGCGTCGTGGCGGCGACAGCGACACGACGCTCCCCGCCGGGGAGCCGCCGCGCGGCGTGGTGGTGGCGGCGAGTACGCCAAAGCCGGCACCGGTGGCAGCGGCGAGCACGCCGAAGCCGGCACCGGCGGCAGCGGCGAGCACGCCAAAGCCGGCACCGGTGGTGGTGCCCCCAGCGCCACCGCGCGAGTATCTGCTCAAGCGCATCAGCATCGATATGCACTCCTTGCGCGGCACCGGCTACCTCCCCGAGGAGGGACTCGAGCGGCGCTTTGCCGATCATTTCCGGCAGATCAAGCGGCCGCTCATCGACAAGGCGCTCGCCGGCCCGGCGGAAATGCGCCTCATCCTCGTTTCCAGCGCCCTTCCCGGGGATGGCAAGACGTTCACCAGCATTAATCTTGCCTTGAGTATGGCGCGCGAACGGGATATTTCCGTGCTGCTGGTAGACGCGGATGCGCCCCGGGCACGCGTTAGCGAGGTGTTGGGTATTCGCGGCGAGCGCGGACTGATCGACGCACTCGTCGATGAATCCGTAGACGTGGAATCGCTGATCGTGCAGACCGACGTTCGCGGGCTCGAGATCCTTCCTGCGGGTAAGTTCGTTGAAGGCGCTCCCGAGCTTATCGCCAGCACGCGCATGGATCAGGTTGCCGCGCGCCTCGGCGCACGCAATGCGCGGCAGCTCATCGTGTTCGATTCGGCGCCGCTGCTGGTTTCTAGTGAGGCGCGGGCGATGTTGCGTGTTCCGGGACAGGTCGTGCTGGTCGTGCGCGTCGGTGTGACTCCGCGCCAAGCCGCGATCGAGGCGGCTTCGCATGTCGACAAGCGGAAATTGCAGGGCCTGATTCTCAACCAAGTTGCCTTCACCAGAGGGGG
>DATHRC010000012.1:0-38967 GCA_035481975.1 Steroidobacteraceae bacterium | reverse complement strand
ATTGGGCAGATTCCGAAGCATTACTCACCCGTTCGCCGCTCGTCAGCATGTATTGCTACACCTGTTACCGCTCGACTTGCATGTGTTAGGCACGCCGCCAGCGTTCAATCTGAGCCAGGATCAAACTCTTCACTTGAAGATTTTGAGAATCATCAAAAAGAGCAAATCCAAAATGGCTCCAACTTACTGCTGGACATTTTGGTCACTCGGTCAATTTCGCCAAAGGCTCATCGACGCGAGTCCCCACACAAATTACCTGCCAAACTTTTAAAGAGCACCCGAGAGCGCTGTAGGCTTCGGGAAAAGGGCCGGCGGTATAGCGATCGGCTATACCCCATCCAATAAGTACAGACCCACAACCCACCGACCCAGGCCGCTCGCGCGGCCTTAGGCTGCAGGGGGCGCGCAGTATAGCCCCGATTAGGGGCTTGTCAACGCATTGTAAGGAGGGCCAACCGGGTGCTTTTTCCACCCATAAACCAAGCTCTTGGCGAGGCCCTTAAGGAAGGTCCGCTAAGCCTTTATATAAGGGTGAAATTGGGCCCGGCAAGAGCCGGCTACGCCGGCGCGGGGCTGACCGGCGGCGCGGTCCCGGCCCCGGGGGTAGCCCGGTGGCCACCCCCCCGGGTCAAGCCTTGGACTGAAGCCGCAGGCGGGCGAAGCGCCTGGCGCCCACCTGGAACACGTGCTCGGCCCCGGATTTCAGGGTGAGCGAGCGGTCGCTGACCTTCTTTCCATCGATGCGCACCGCCCCCTCCTCGATCTTGCGGTTCGCTTCCGAAGTGCTCGCCACAAGCCCCGCCTCCTTCAGCAGGTTCGCGATCCTGAGGCCAGCCGTCTCGACGTGGATCACCTTGAGGGGCAGGTCGTCCGGTACCGCCTTCTGGCTCACGCGCGCGGAGAAATTGCGTTGCGCGCGCTCGGCAGCGACCGCGTCATGAAAGCGCGCGACCAGCTCGCGCGCGAGCTCGAACTTGATGTCGCGCGGGTTGCGGCCGTCATGCGCCTCGCGCCTGAGCGCGGCGAGCTCGGCGAGCGGGCGAAAGGACAGCAGCTCGAAGTAGCGCCACATCAGCTCGTCCGAGATCGACATCAGCTTGCCGAACATGCTGTCCGGGTCTTCGGTGATGCCAATGTAGTTGCCGAGGGACTTCGACATTTTGTTGACGCCGTCGGTGCCTTCGAGCAGCGGGGTCGTGAGCACGACCTGCGGCTCCTGGCCGTAGGCCTCCTGCAGCGAGCGGCCGACGAGCAGATTGAACTTCTGGTCGGTACCGCCCAGCTCCACGTCCGCGCGCATCGCGACCGAGTCGTAGCCCTGGGCGAGCGGATATAGGAACTCGTGTATCGAGATCGGCTGGCCCGCCCGGTAGCGCTTGGAGAAGTCGTCGCGCTCGAGCATGCGCGCCACGGTGTAGTGGGCCGACAGCTTGACGATCTCCGCCGCGGTGAGCTTCGAGAGCCAGCGCGAGTTGAAGTCGACGCGCGTGCGCTCGCGGTCGAGGATTCTGAACACCTGCGTCTTGTACGTATGCGCGTTCGCCTGGATCTCCTCGGGGGTGAGCGGCGGGCGCGTGGCGTTGCGGCCGGTCGGATCGCCGATGAGACCGGTAAAGTCGCCGATGAGGAAGGTCACCTCGTGGCCGAACTGCTGGAACTGGCGCATTTTGTTGAGCAGCACCGTGTGCCCGAGGTGCAGATCCGGCGCGGTCGGATCGAAGCCGGCCTTGACGCGCAGCGGCACGGAACGGGCAAGCTTCTTGCGCAGATCCGCGGCGGTGAGCACTTCATGCGCACCACGTTCGAGCTCTGCGATTTGCTCCTCGAAATCCATCCTCATCCCCGTGATGCGCGCCCGGACGGCACCGCGCGTACGCAGTAACTTAACAACACCGGGCGCTTGCGGCACTTAACATACATTGACCGAAGCTTCCAAAGCCCGTACGGTTCGCTCGCCCTTTTAATTCATTCGCATAAGAAAAGTCGATGGCACCTCACTCCACCCCCGGCCCGCACCGCGCCATTTCCTGGCGCCAGCGCGTGCCATCGCCCGTCTTCTGGCTGCAGTCGGGCGCCTGCGCGGTGGTCGCCTGGACGCTCTGGCACGGCGGCCTGAGCATCCCGCGCGCGGATACGAACACCGCCGCCGGCAGCGCCTCGCCGGTCGCGGCCGATGCCCCGCCAGCAGTGCCCGCCGCGGGCCCTGACGGTACGATCCGCAGCGGAAACTCGCTGCTCGCGCCAGCCCCGGCCGGCGCCTCTTCCCAGGTGCAGCGGGTCCCGGCGCCCTCCGCCGCGAGCGGGCAGCTCGACGTGTCGACCGTCGATGTCGTCGTCACGCCCAACGACACCCTGGAGCGGATCTTCCGTCGTCTGAAGCTCAATCTCGCCGACCTCGCCGCACTGCGCAGCCTGCCCGGCGTCCGCGCCGGGCTGGACAGCCTGCACCCCGGCGAGCGGCTGCAGCTGACGCACCACGACGGCACGCTGGTCGGATTCGAGCGGCGACTGAACGAGAGCCAGACCCTCAAGGTCTCCCGCAACGGGGAGACCCTGAAGGCGGCCGTGCTGCAGAACGCACTCGTGACGCGCCGCCGCACAGTGCGCGGCATGATCGACAGTTCGCTGTTCGAGGCGGTGGAAGCCGCGGGCGGACATGATCCGACGGCGATAGCGCTCGCCGATATCTTCGGCTGGGACATCGATTTCGTGCTCAACGTGCGCCCCGGTGACTCCTTCGTCGTGACCTACGACGAGATCTGGCGCGAGGGCTACTACGTGAAGGACGGCCCGATCGAGGCGGCGGAGTTCGTGAACCAGGGACACGAGTTTCGCGCGGTGCGCTACAGCGATCCGCAGGGCGGGGCGCACTACTACACCCCCGATGGGCGCAGCCTGCACAAGGAATTCCTGCGTGCCCCGGTGGAATTCACCCGCGTGAGCAGCCGCTTCAACTCCGCGCGCATGCACCCCATTCTCCACCGCATTCGCGCGCACCAGGGCGTCGACTATGCCGCTCCCATCGGCACCCCGGTGCACGCCGCCGGCGACGGGCGCATCCGCTTCGCCGGCGTCAAGGGCGGCTACGGGAATCTGGTGGAGATCGAGCACTCGAGCAGCGTGGTCACCGTGTACGGTCACCTGTCGCGCTTTGCCGCCGGCACGCGCGTCGGCGCGCACGTGGCGCAGGGGACGGTCATCGCCTACGTCGGCATGACCGGACTGGCGACCGGGCCGCACCTGCACTACGAATACCGCGTCAACGGGGTGTTCAAGAACCCCCAGACCGTGACCCTGCCGGAGGCTGCCCCCATCGATGCCCACTGGCGGGCCGACTTCCTGGCGCACGCGGCGCCCCTGCTGGCGAGCCTCGAGCCCCCCATGAGCGAGATGCTGGTCTCGCGCTAAGACCCTGCCGGCGACCGTCCGCCGCCTTTTGCCCGCCTTTGACCCTTCTTCACGGTACCGTCGCGCGGCGCTGGTATTCTTGGCGCCCCGGTGATTCCCAGCTGATTGGACAGAAGGCCGCAAGCCGATGGATGCGCCTGACCTCAAGGCCCCCCAGCACTACATCAATCGCGAGCTGTCGTTCCTCGAGTTCAACCAGCGCGTGCTCGATCAGGCTTTCGACGAGTCGGTGCCGCTGCTCGAGCGGCTGCGGTTCCTGTGCATCTCCTGCAGCAACCTCGATGAGTTCTTTGAGATCCGCGTGGCCGGCCTCAAGCAGCTGCAGGAGCTCGGCGGTGCACAGGTCGCCGCCGACGGCATGTCGATCCCCGAGCAGCTGGCCGCCATCCACGAGCGCACCACGCAGCTGATCGCCGCTCAGTACCGCTGCCTGAACGAGCTGCTGCTGCCGGCGCTCGCCGCGGAAGGGGTGCCGCTCCTCGGGCGCTCGGAGTGGAGCCCGCAGGCGACCGAGTGGCTCGAGCAGTACTTCGAGCGCGAGATCGAGCCGGTGCTCTCTCCCCTCGGACTCGACCCCGCGCGTCCCTTCCCGCGCATCCAGAACAAGAGCCTGAACTTCATCGTGCGCCTTTCGGGCAAGGACGCCTTCAACCGCGACAGCGAGCTCGCCATCGTGCAGGCGCCGCGCTCGCTGCCGCGCGTGGTGCCGCTGCCGGGTGCCGGCGCGAGCCGCGGCTGCGTGCTGCTCTCGACCATCGTGCAGACCTTCGTGCCGAAGCTGTTCACCGGCATCCGCGTGATGGGTTGCTACCAGTTCCGCGTCACGCGCAACAGCGACCTGTTCGTCGACGACGAGGAAATCGACGACCTCCGACGCGCGCTCGAGGGCGAGCTCGCTCACCGGCGCTACGGCGCCGCCGTGCGGCTCGAGACCTCGAACGACTGCCCGGTGGACATGGTGAGGTTCCTGCAGGCGCAGTTCGCCTCGAACGGTCTCGACACCTACCCCGTGGCGGGGCCGGTGAACCTGAACCGTCTCTCGGCCGTGTACGACCTGGTGCAGCGGCCGGATCTCAAGTACCCGATCTTCACCCCCGGCACGCCGAAGCGCCTGGTCGGCACCGCGGATCTGTTCGCCTGCATCCGTCAGAAAGACGTGCTGCTGCACCACCCCTATCAGAGCTTCGCTCCGGTGATGGACTTCCTGCGCCAGGCCGCGGCCGACCCGCAGGTGCTCGCGATCAAGATGACTCTGTACCGCGCCGGCGACGAGTCCCCGCTGGTCGATGCGCTGGTGGCGGCGGCCAACGCCGGCAAGGACGTGACGGTCATCGTCGAGCTGCGCGCACGCTTCGACGAGGAAGCGAACATCGAGCTGTCGAACCGCCTGCAGGAAGCCGGCGCACACGTCATGTACGGGGTGGTGGGCTACAAAACGCACGCGAAGCTGGCCCTGGTGGTGCGGCGCGAGGCGGGCGGCATCCGCCGCTACTGCCACCTCGGCACCGGCAACTACCATCCGCGCACCGCGCGCCAGTACACCGACTACGGGGTGTTCACCTGCGACGACGAGATCGGACAGGATGTGCACGAGCTGTTCCTGCAGCTCACCAGCCTCACACAGACCCCGCAGCTCAATCGCCTGGTCCAGTCGCCTTTCGGCATGCACGAGATGGTCCTCAGCAAGCTCGCGCGCGAGGCCGAGCATGCGCGCGCCGGCCGCCCGGCGCGGGTCATCGCCAAGATGAACGCGCTGGTCGACCCGCAGGCCATCGAGGCGCTCTATCGCGCGTCCTGCGCCGGGGTCAAGGTCGACCTCATCGTGCGCGGGGTGTGCGCGCTGCGTCCGGGGATCCCCGGGGTATCGGAGAACATCGCGGTGCGTTCGATCGTCGGGCGCTTCCTCGAGCACTCGCGGGTGTTCTACTTCGAGAACGGCGGCAGCCCGGACCTGCTGTGCTCGAGCGCCGACTGGATGGAGCGCAATTTCTTTCGCCGCGTCGAGGTCGCTTTCCCGATCCGCCGGCCGGATCACGCCGAGCGCATCCTGGGCGACCTGGAGTTGTGCCTGCAGGACAACTGCCAGGCCTGGGAGCTGCTGCCGGAAGGCTCTTACGCGCGCATCGCGCGCGGCAAGGCCAACCCCTGCAACGCGCAGGCGGAACTGCTCGCCAAGTACGCCGCAGGTCCCGCGGCCGCGGTGTAGTTACTTCAGCGTCCCCGGCTGAAAACCCGCAGCCGGAAGGCACCGCTCATGCGCAGGTAGTCCACTTCCAGCTGCAGGTCGGCGAAGGTGAGCGGATGCTCCTTGAGCCAGCGCGCCGGAAAGCGCAGCTCGAGTGAGCGCGGCGTCGCCGCCAGATCGATCTGCGGCAACGCGGTGGGGCTGCGGCCGCGGTGCAGCAGCACCGCCAGGCGCAACAGCACAATCAGGTAGATGGCGCTGTGGTCCCAGGGCGGCACCAGCTCTTCCAGCCCGTCGAGGGTGAGCTTGCGGCGATGCGCGCCGACCAGGCGTGCGAGCAGCCGCTGCTCCTCGCGCGGAAAGCCGGGCATGTCGGCGTTCTCGAGCAGATAGGCGCCGTGGCGGTGATAGCCGCTATGCGAGACGTCGAGACCGATCTCGTGCAGCCGCGCGGCCCATTTCAGCGCCAGGTGCGCGAGCGGCTCCTCCAGCTTCCACGTCTCGCGCGTCTGTTCGAGGAAATTGCGCACCGTCGCCTCGACGCGCTCGGCCTGTTCCACGTCGACGTGATAGCGCTGCTGCATGCCGCGCACGGTGCGCTCGCGCGCGTCCTCACGGCGGAAGCGGCCCAGCATGTCGTACAGCAGGCCCTCGCGCATCGCCCCTTCGGCGCTGCGCATTTCGCCAAGCTGCAGCACGCTGAAGATCTCGGCGAGAATCGCCAGTCCCCCGGGAAACACCGGGCGGCGGTCCTCGGTGATCGGCTCGAGTTTGAGCTCGCGCGTGTGGCCGGCCTCGATGCAGTAGTCCACGGCGCGGCTGATGCCGGCGGTAGTGATGGTGAGCGCGGCCGGGTCGAGGGCGCGGATGGCCTCGCCGATGGCGCGCACGGTGCCGGAGCTGCCGGCCGTGGTGTCCCAGCCGCGGCGACGGAACGCCGCCTGCACCGGCTCGAGCTCCATGCGCGCCGCCAGCCGGGCGCGCTCGAAGCGCTTAGCGGAGATCTTGCCGTCGCGGAAGAAGCGCTCGCTGTAGGAGACGCAGCCCATCTGCAGGCTCTCGAGCTCGAGCGGGTTCAACCCCTCGCCGATGATGAGCTCGGTGCTGCCGCCGCCGATGTCGGCCACCAGGCGCTTGCCCGGCTCGTTCGGCATGGTGTGCGCGACCCCCAGGTAGATGAGGCGCGCCTCTTCCATGCCGCCGATGATTTCGATCGGGTGGCCGAGCGCTTCGCGGGCACGCTCGAGGAACGCCTGCTTCTTGTGCGCGAGACGCAGCGCGTTGGTGCCCACCACGCGCACGCTGTCGGCGTGCATGTCGCGCAGGCGCTGGCCGAAGCGCTCCAGGCAGGCGAGTGCACGCGCCGCCACGTCCTTGTCGATGCGGCCGTTCTCGGCGACGCCTGCGGCGAGGCGCACCATCTCGCGCAGGCGATCGATGATGACGAGCTGGCCGTGTGAGTAGCGCGCGACCACCATGTGGAAGCTGTTGGAGCCCAGGTCGACCGCGGCCAGTACGTCGGGTACGGGACGCGGGGCACTACGGGGGGGCGAGCGGCTTTCTGTGGGTCGGGCGGTAGCGACCGTGGCCAAGCGTGGCGCCGCGGTTTCAGGCAGCTGCGAAGGACGAGCCGCAGCCGCAGGTCGTGGCCGCATTCGGATTGCGAATCACGAACTGCGCGCCATCGAGACCTTCGCGATAGTCGATCTCGGCCCCGCTGAGGTACTGCACGCTCATCGGGTCGACGAGCAGCTTCACCCCGAGGTTCTCGACGCAGGTATCGCCATCCTGCATCTGCTCATCGAACTCGAAGCCATACTGCAGCCCCGAGCAGCCCCCGCCCTGCACGAACACGCGCAGCATGAGCTTGGGGTTGCCCTCGCCGCGGATCAGGTCGGAAACCTTGCGGGCGGCGGCATCGGTGAACTTGAGCGCAGGGGCTTCCTGCAGCGCTTCGGTTGTGGTCATGGTCTCCATACCTGCAACGGAGTCTAGAAGGGCCCGGGACCCAGGTCAAAGCCGCATTTCACATCTTGGCGGCCGGAGCGTCAGCAGAGGCCTGCGGCGATAGCCGTACCAGCCTGCCTATGATCTGGGCGCCCAGGGTCATTTCAATGACCCCGTAATACACGTTCCCCTCCACGCGCGCGGTCGGGCCGAGCTCCACGCGGCCGCTGGCGTGAATATCCCCTTTGACGGTGCCCTCCAGCATGACGTTCGGCACCTGCACCGCTCCCTCTATCGAGCCGCTCTCGCTCACCGACACAGTCGACTCCTGCGGACCGAGTGCCCGTACCGCACCCACGATATGGCCGTCGACGTGCAAGCCGCCCTCGAAGAGCAGATCCCCTTCGAGGTGTGCGGACTTGCCGATCAGCGTATCGATGGCGCTCTGCCTGGAATCACGCGTGAACATGCGTTGCGGCTCCCGAAGTGGGGTTGCGGGCGAATACTAAGGAGAGGGCTCGACCGTCCACAGGAACGTCTGCGAGATCGGCGCGATGTCGTGGCGGCTCGATTGCACCTCGACGTCGAGCTGCTCCGGGCGCAGGGCCGGCGGCACGCTGAGCTCCTGGTCGAGGGTCTGCAGATAACGGAAGTTGTAACGCAGCTCATGCTGACGGCCGGCGGTGAGGGCGGCGAGATCGAGCGACTTTGCGCCGTCGGCGCCGCTGCCGACGAGAGTCAGGTGCACCGTGCCGGAGGCGGGTGAGTCCGGGCGTCCGGCGCGCACCAGCGACAGGTGCACGAGGTAGCTGCCGGGCTTCGCGCCGGCGCTGACGTGCAGCTGCTCGATCTTCACCCCGATGCTCGTCGCATTCTGCGCGACCACGCCGCGATAGAAGGCGAGCTCCTGGGACTGCCGCGCCACCTGCGCCTGCAGGTCACCGATGGTGCGCGCAACCTCCGCCTGCTCATGTGCGCGCCCGGCGGTGATGGTATCGGCTTCGGCAAGCTGGGTGCGCAGCTCGCGATCGGCCTTCTCCAGGTGCTCGATCTGCACCCCGAGCTCCGCGCGCTGCTGGGCGACGGCCTGGCGGTCGTAGCCGGCGTTGTAACGGCCCAGCTCGTATACCACGTACAGCGCGAACAGTCCGATGAGGGCTGCGGCCACCTGCACGGTCCTGTGCACCAGCGGCGCGGTCTGGCGCACGACGAGCGGGGCGCCGGCGCGGCGGCCCAGGATGCCTGTGAGGAAGCGCAAAGGGGCTCAGTCCGCGGGTGCGGATGTCTGGCGGCGCTGGTGCGCGGTGACCCGCTGCCACCATTCCGGCAGCGGCGGCGAGCGCCCGCGCGGGAAAGCGAGCCCCGCCAGCTCGGTCAGGGCCCGGGCATAGACCGCGCGCTTGAAGTAGATGACTTCCTTCACCGGCTCCCAGTACGGCGACCAGCGCCACTGATCGAACTCCGGCTCGCTGGTGCGGCGGAAGTCGAAGGTGAAGTCACCCTTCTTCAGCCGCAGCAGGAACCAGCGCTGCTTCTGGCCGACGCAAACCGGCTGCTGGTTGCGCCGCACGTAACGCGGCGGCAGGCGGTAGCGCAGCCAGCGCTCCGTCTGCCCGACGAGCGTGACGTCGCTCTTGTCGACGCCGATCTCCTCTTCGAGCTCGCGGTAGAGCGCCTGCTCCAGCGATTCGCCCGCCCGCACTCCCCCCTGCGGGAACTGCCAGCCGCGACCGCCCGTGCGGCGGCCAACAAAGACCTCATCGCGGTGCATCAGCAGGATGCCCACGTTGGCTCGAAAACCTTCCGCGTCGATCAGGTCGTTCATTTTCGCGAGTTGGAAGTCTGCCACAAGGCGACCACCACCGCCGTGAGCCATGCACGCGAGGTAGCCGGGGTGGCGTTTTCCAACAAATTCGATGAGGCTTGGCCACCATGCAGGCATCGATGGTTGGCATGGGCGCGGCCACACGGGGGCTGGCGCTGCTGGTGGTGCTCGCCGCCGCGGTGTGTGCCGCTGCGCTGTTCATCGGCAGTTCGGGCATCGGCCTGTCGCAGGCGCTGGCGGCACTGGGCGGCCACGGCGACGAGGCGACGCGTAACGTGTTGGTTGGGGTGCGGCTGCCGCGTGTGCTGGCGGCCTTCGGCGTCGGCAGTCTCCTGGCACTGGCGGGTGTGCTGCTGCAGGCCCTGTTCCGCAACCCCCTCGCCGATCCTTACGTGCTCGGCGTGTCGGGCGGTGCCGCGGTGGGGGCACTGTTTGCCATGATCGCCGGCGCCGCCGCATTGATCGTGCAGTCGGCGGCGGTCGCCGGTGCCCTGGCCGCGGTCTCGCTGGTGTACCTGCTCGCCCGTGGCGGCGGCACGCCGCGGCTACTGCTGACCGGAGTGGTGCTGGCGAGCGCCTGCGGTGCGCTGGTGAGCGTGCTGCTGGCGCTGGCGGATACCTCGCGCGTGCGCGGTATGGTGTTCTGGCTTGCCGGCGATCTCGAATGGGCGGTCAATCCCTGGATCAGTGCGGCGGCGGCACTGCTCGCGGTGGCGGTGGCGGTGGCGGTGGCGCGCCCGCTCAACGTGTTGGCGAGCGGGGAGCTGCGCGCCCGCACGGTGGGACTTGCGCTGGAGGCCTGGCGCACCGTGCTGTTCATCGCCTGCGCCACGCTCACCGCGCTCGCGGTGGTGAGCGCCGGCACGGTCGGTTTCGTGGGCCTCATCACCCCGCACGCGGTGCGGCTCGCGTTCCGCACCAGCGACCATCGGATCGTCGCGCCCGCCGCGGCGCTCGCCGGCGGCATGCTGCTCACCGGGGCGGACCTGGTGGCGCGCACCATCGCCGCACCCCGCCAGCTGCCGGTGGGGGCGATCATGGCGCTGGTCGGCGCGCCTCTGTTCGTGATCCTGTTGCGCGGCCGCAGCCGCTAGGTGAGCGGTGCGATCAGCTTGCCGTGCAGCCAGAACAGCCACACGTAGATCGCGATGCCGACGAGCGGCCGCACCAGGCCGATCTCCAGCAGCGCGGGGGCGAACCGGTTCCTCCCGGCGGCGATGGCGGCGAAGGGCACATTCGAGGTGTTGTGCGCAAACTGCCGCCATTGCTCGCCGAACAGGCGGCGGCGCTTGGCGTCGATCGATACGGTGCCGAACAGCGCCAGCAGCAACAGCGTGCCGAACAGGATGAGGGAGGCGAGGTCGCCGTTCACGATGAGGTGTGCGAGCGCCCACAGCGCCACACCCCACAGGAACGGATGACGGGTGATACGGGTGATCCCACGGATGGCAGCGGCCCCCTGGGCGAGCTTGCCCTCCATGCCGACACTCGTCGGGCTGGGAGACGCGAGCCCGATCGCGACGAACAGCACGGCGACGAACACCACCACCAGTACCGCCGGCCGCAGCGCCAGCAGCTGGCCCCACGTCTCGATCGTCGCTGCGTGCTCATACGCATGGACCATCCAGACGATGCCGAGGATGGAAACCAGTGAGAACAGGCCGCGATAGGGGCCTGCGCCGAGGCGCGCCACCAGTACGTCGCGCAGGCGGGTCCCGGAAACACCGAAGTGAATGAACAGAAAGAAAGCGCTCGCGGCGATCAGTGAGCCCATGACGAGCGCGTACCGCTAGGCGATCACGTTCGGCGAGGTCGCGATGCGATTACGGCCGGCGCTCTTGGCCCGATAGAGTGCAGCATCCGCTTCCGCGATCAGCCGCTCGGCGAGCACCTTGTAATCGCGCTGGCCCGGCTCCGGATTCGCAGCCGCAACGCCGATCGACAGCGTCACGGTCTCGGTGATCCCCTGCTTGATGGGGACCGGCCGGTTGCGCACCGCCTGCAGCACGCGCGCCGCGACCTTCTCACCGTCGTCGATCGCCGCGTGCGCCAGCACCATGGCGAACTCGTCGCCGCCAAAGCGCGCGCTGGTATCGCTGATACGCATCTCGGCATCGATGCGGTGGGCCACCTCGCGCAGCACCGCATCGCCGGCGAGGTGGCCGTACTGATCGTTGATGCGCTTGAAGTGATCGACGTCGATCATGAGACAGGCGATGGATTGGCGCGATCGCTGGGCATAGGCCAGCTCCTCGCGCAGACGTGCGTGCAGGTAGCGCCGGTTGTGAAAGCCGGTGAGGAAGTCGGTGAGACCGCTGCGTAGCAGGCGCGCCCGATTAACCGCGTTCTCGACGCAGATCGCGGCGACCAGTCCGAGGTGTGCCAGGAAGTCGCTCGCCAGCTCCGGGGTAAAACGGAACGGATCGCTGCTCGAGAACACCAGCACGCCGTCGAGCTGCTCGCGGCGGCGCAGCGGCACCAGCGCGAGGCTGCCGGTCGGCGCCAGCCCCGGCACCAGCAGCTCGTGGTCCGCCTTGCGGTACGGTCCGAGCCAGGGTCGCTCGAGATTCATCAGCTGCGGAGCGACCGTCACCAGCGCCTCCACGAAGCACACCCCGGGCGGCTCGTTGGGCAGCGTGTCGTCGCCGGAGAGCAGGTGGCGGATCTCGTGGTGCGGATCGTTGAGGATCAGCGCCACTTCATCCAGCTGGTAGGAGGTGCGCAGCCCCTTGATGAGCAGATCGAACAGCTGGTTCAGCGAGCCAGCGCGCAGCAGCTCGAGTTCGCGTTCCTGGGTCTTGCGCAACAGCGAGTCGTTGCGGCCGACTTCGACGGTGAGCGCGGCCAGCCGTGCCTTCAGCAGGCTGTTCTCCTGCTCCAGCTCGATCGCGCGCGCGAATACCGCATCGTTCTCGGGCGCCTCGCTGTCGGGCTGGCGCATGGGGGCTTAGGTCCTCCTGACCTTCAGGCGCGGCGCTCCGTGACGGTGCGCCGATCCTCCAGATAATCGCGCCCGCGGCGCATCAAAGCAACGAAAGCATCATGATCCTGGGAAAGGACGGCTGTGCGCAGGCGCTCGACGGCCTGAGAGAGGGCAACCAGGGACTCGGCGCCATAATCATTAAGGCTTTGTATTTCATAATACAGCTCCGGGCTCTCCTGGGCGACGCGAGTGGCGACATCGAGTTGCGCATCGAAGGTGGTGCTCGACATGCGGGCCAGTTTCGGCGCCGCCTCGCCGCTGTCGGCGAGCGCCGTGAAGAAAGCAATATTGAGCGCGTGCGACAGGCCGAGTACGTAGGCGATCAGCCGGTCGTGGTCGTCGAGGCTCATGACCACCTGCTCGGCCATGGTAGGCGCAAACAGCTCGCGCGCCGCGGCGAGCGCGCCCGGATCGCCGAGGTCCACGAACACCACGTGGCGACCGGAGAGCAGCTCCGTGTCGGGCCCGAACATCGGGTGCACTGAGGTCACCTTGCAGCCGTGCGACCTGAGCGCCAGCAGGCCGGCGCGCAGCGGCGACTTGAGGGAGCCGACATCGAAGATCACTCCCGCGGGCCGGCGCAGCGCCAGATCGCGCAGGATCGCATCGGTGATGCCGAGCGGCGTCGCCAGCACGATGAAATCGTGTGCCAGGCCGGTGCTGCGCCAATCGTCGACGCGCGCGACGCCGGCCGCCGCGGGCGCAGGATCGGCGACCTCGACGGCGAATCCCTGTGAGGCGAGAAAGCTCACGAACCACGTGCCCATCTTGCCGGCACCGCCGATGACGAGCGCGCGCCGCCCGGTGCCCGCGCCGCGCGCGACCACGCTGGCGTGCTCCTGCGTCGTGAGCGATGAGCGGATGAGCAGGCGCAGCAGCTGCTCGACGAGCTCCGCTGACACCCCGCGCTCCGCCGCCATGGCGCGCACCCCCATGAGGACCTCGCGCTCGCGCTCGTAATCGCGCGTCGGCCTGCCGGTGGCTCGCTTGACGCGTGCGACTTCCTCGCTGACCGCCTTGCGTTCGGCCACCAGCGCAACGAGCTGGCGGTCGAGATCGTTCACTCGCTGGCGCAGCTCCTCCAGCGTCGGGTTGTCGCTCGTCATGGGCAGAATGCCTCCCGCTATGGATCCTTTCTATCGGGGCGCGGCGGGGGGTGCAAGCGACGCCTCGCGAAAGCGCCGGCCCGCCGGCAAAGGGCGTCCAGCGGCGGGCTGGGTCGACCATTCCGGTGGGAAACCCACTAACATTGCCTGCCATGTCCGCGCACATCGAAGTCCTGCCCGATCTTCTGCCACAGGATCCGCTCGCCATGGTCAGTCAGTGGCTGCAGGACGCGTGGGCCGCGCGCAGTCAGCCGAACGCAAACTCCATGGTGCTCGCCACCAGCAGCCGCGACGGGCGGCCGAGCGCGCGGGTGGTGCTGTGCAAGGACATCGTCTCGCCGCCGGGGTACGTGGTTTTCTACAGCAACTATCTGTCCACCAAGGGGCGGCAGCTCAAGGTCAATCCGCGCGCCGCCGCGGTCATGCACTGGGACGCCCTGCATCGCCAGGTGCGCATCGAGGGCCCGGTCACCCAGGCGGCCGCCGCCGAAAGCGATCACTACTTCGCCGCGCGCGCCTGGCAGAGCCGGATCGGCGCGTGGGCCAGTGAACAGAGCGAGCCGCTCGCCTCGCGTGCGCAGCTGCTCAATGCAGTGAGCGAGACGGCACGCCGCTTCGGCGCGCCGACGCCCGGCTCGCCGGGAGCGGATGACTCGATGAAGGTCACCATCCCGCGCCCACCTCACTGGGGCGGCTACCGCCTGTGGGCCGAGAACGTCGAGCTGTGGGTGGAAGGCGCGGCACGCGTTCACGATCGCGCGCTGTGGACGCGCACGCTGCAGAAGGGCGCCGGCGGCACCTTCAGGCCCGGTCCCTGGTCGGCGACGCGGCTGCAGCCGTAAGCCAGGGCGAACAGCGCCGCATGGCTGGCTCCCGTCCCGCCGGGCAGAAGTCGCAGCTGTGGCGCAACGTGCGCATCCTGCTGCTGCTGCTGGTGCTGTTCGCCGTCGCGCTGCGCACCTGGCTCGACCGGATCGAGACCCAGGGCTGGCAGAGCACGCTGTGGGTCGGCATCTATCCCTGCAACGGCGACGGCACCGAGCGCACGCAGCACTACGTCGATGGTCTGCACGTAGAGGACTTCGCCGATATAGAGGAGTTCTTCTCCCGCGAGGGTCAGCGCTACGGGCTGAAGGTCGAGCAGCCGGTGCACATCGAGCTGTACCCTCAGGGTGCGACGCTGCCGCCGCTGCTCGAGCCGGGCAGCGGACCTGTGGGCATTGCCTGGTGGAGCCTGAAGCTGCGCTGGTTTGCGGCACGCCACAGCGACGTTCCCGGACGCGCGCCGCCGCGCATCCGCATGTTCGTCCTCTACCATGACCCGGCCACGCTGCAGACTGCGCCGGATTCTCACGGGCTGCAGAAAGGGCTGGTAGGAATCGTGCACGCGTTCGCCGATCGCACCATGAACGGCCCCAACAACATCGTCATCGCGCACGAGTTTCTGCACACGGTGGGCGCGAGCGACAAGTACGATTTTGCGAGCGGTGCTCCGCTGTTTCCCAGCGGCTACGGCGATCGCGATCAGCGCCCACTCTTCCCGCAGCAGCACGCCGAGATCATGGCGGCACGGCGCGCGCTCTCGCCGCAGGAGTGGCAGATGCCGCGCAGCCTCGGGAGTGTGGTAGTCGGCCCCGAGACCGCGCTGGAGGTGCGATGGAAGCGGTGACGAGCGCGAGCAATGGCGCCGGCGCGCGCGGACTCGCGGCGTGCGGCCTGAGCGTGCACGCCGGCGCGCGCGCGCTGGTGCGCGAGCTGTCGGTGCAGTTCATACCCGGGGAGCTGGTAGCGATCCTCGGGCGCAACGGCTCGGGCAAGACCCTGACGCTCCATACCCTCGCGGGTCTGCGCCCGCCGGCGGCCGGCGAGGTGGTGCTCGACGGCACACCGCTCGCACAGCTCAAGCGCCGCGCGCTCGCCCTGAAGCTCGGGCTGCTGCCCCAGGACCTCGAGGAGGGCTTCGTCACTACCGCGCTCGAAACGGTACTGATCGGGCGCCATCCGCACCTAGCCTTGTGGCAATGGGAAAGCGCCGCGGACGAGCGCCTCGCGCGCGCCGCCCTCGAGCGCGTCGGCCTCGGCGAGTTCGCCGCACGCCACACCGACACGCTCTCGGGCGGGGAGCAGCGCCGCGTAGCGCTTGCGGCACTGCTCGCGCAGCAGCCGGCGATCTTCCTGCTCGATGAGCCGACCAATCACCTCGATCCCCATCACCAGCTCGCGGCGCTCGGGATCTTCCGCGAGCTCGCGGACGCCGGCAGCACCGTGGTCACGACGCTGCACGATCCGACGCTTGCGGCGCGTTTCGCCGACCGTGCGCTGCTGCTGTTCGGCGATGGCCGCTGGGCGCTGGGTGGCGTCGGCACGACGCTCTCGGCCGCATCCCTCAGCGAGCTGTACCTGGCGCCGATGATCGAGCTCGGCCAGGACGGGCGGCGCGTGTTCGTCAGTGCGTGAGTGCCCGGAGGGAGTGCGGGGCGACCCGCGCGAACTAATCGGCAGTGCCTGGGTCGAACTGACTTTTTGCCAGTCCCTGAGCACGAAGTGAGACCAGCCATGTTAACCCCCGGCAGCAAGACACAGGAGCTGCAGCAGCTGCTGCGGCAGGCATCCGCGGCCGACCGCTCGGTCCTGGCGGCGAGCCTCGAGACACCGGACAGCCAGATCGCCACCGTCAGGAACAGCTCCAACGACGTCCTGTGGTCGAAGATGGTCGAGCTCGGGTTCGCGCAGGAGATGACGCTCGACATCGATCTGCCGGCGGTGCTGAAGCACGTTCAGCCGAAGTCGTTTGCGCTGACCGAGCTCGGCCGGACGACGCTTCCGCAGCTGCTGCCGGGCGAGCGTCCGCGCTAAGTCCTGCCCGCACCGCGGAGTTTGGCTAGGATAGGGCGATGGGCAACCGCCTGAGCAAGATCTACACCCGCACCGGCGATGACGGCACCACCGGTCTCGGCGACGGCAGCCGCGTGACGAAGGACAGCGCGCGGGTGGAAGCCTACGGCACGGTGGACGAGCTCAACAGCGCCATCGGCGTGCTGCTGGCGCTGCCTGAGCTGCCGGAAGCGGTCAGCGTCTGTCTCACCGAGATACAACACGAGCTGTTCGACATGGGCGGGGAGCTGTGCATCCCGGGACATCACGTCATCAGCGCCGCGCACGTCGCGCGGCTCGAGAAGAGGCTCGATGAATTCAACGATGCCCTGCCGCCGCTCAAGGAGTTCATTCTCCCTGGCGGCGGGCCGGCCGCGGCGGCCTGTCATCTCGCGCGCACCATCGCACGCCGCGCCGAGCGGCGCGTGTGGACGCTGGCGAAGGCGGAGAGCATGAGTCCCGAGGTGCCGAAGTATCTCAATCGCCTCTCGGACCTGTTGTTCGTGGTGGCGCGCGTGCTGGCGCGCCACCAGCGGGGCGTGGAAGTGCTCTGGCGTCACGACCGCCGGCCCTAAGCCCGCAGGCGCCCTTCCAGGAGCTCACGCAGGCGCGGCCACGCGAATGCCGGACCGGGATCGGTCTTGCGTCCCGGCGCAATGTCACTGTGGCCGACGATGTTGTGCGCGCTGAGCGGCGGATAGGCCTTGATGAGCGCTGTGGCGAGCGCAGCGAGCGCCACGTACTGCGCCTCGGTGTAAGGGATGTCGTCGGCGCCCTCCAGCTCCACGCCGATCGAGAAATCGTTGCACGCGGGGCGGCCGCGGTATTCGGACTTGCCCGCGTGCCAGGCCCGCTGCCCGAACGGCACGTACTGCACGATCGCGCCGTCACGCCGGATCAGCGCGTGCGCCGATACACGCAGGCCCACCCGCTCGGCAAAGGACGGGTGCGCATCCCCCGGCAGCGTGCCGGTAAACAGCCGATCGATCCATGGGCCGCCGAACTCCCCGGGGGGCAGGCTGATGCCGTGCACGACCAGGAGCTCGGGCAGCGCGCCTGGCGGGCGCGCGTCGAAATGCGGTGACAGCACCTGGCGCACACCGGCGAGCAGGCCGGTGGCGGCATCGATCCGCAGTCCCCCGACCCCAGCTGCCACGCCGCTGCTCACGGACGCATCTTACCCCTGGCGCGGCGCTGCGGCCGTTCTCGGCGACCTCCGGATCAAGGCCATCCGTGGGCGGCGGCCGTGCGCGCGACACGTGGCGTGCCATGCCACAATCCCCTGCATGAGCTCCGCCAACGACGCCTACATCGCACGCGACCTCGCGCACGTGTGGCACCCGTGCACACAGATGAAGGATCACGAGCAGCTGCCCCCGATCCCGGTGCGGCGCGGCAGCGGCGCGTGGCTCGAAGACTACGACGGCAAGCGCTATCTCGATGCCATCAGCTCCTGGTGGGTGACGCTGTTCGGCCACGCCAATCCGCGCATCAATGCCGCGGTCGGCGCCCAGCTGGAGCGGCTGGAGCAGGTGATCCTGGCCGGCTTCACGCACGAGCCCGTGATCGCGCTCTCCGAGGCGCTCACTGCGGTCGCCCCGGCCGGGCTGACGCGCTGCTTCTACGCCGACAACGGCTCCGCCGCAGTCGAAATCGCGCTGAAGATGAGCTTCCACTACTGGCGCAACACCGGCCGCAGCGGCAAGCACCGCTTCATCACGCTCGCCAACAGCTATCACGGCGAGACGCTCGGCGCGCTCGCGGTCGGCAACGTCGAGCTCTACAAGGAAATCTACCGGCCGCTGCTCATGGACGTCATCACCGTGCCCTCGCCGGACTGCTACGACCGCGCGGCGGGTGAGAGCTGGGCGCAGTACTCGCGGCGGCGTTTCGCCGACATGGAGGCGGTGCTGGCGCTGCACGCGCATCAGACCTGCGCGGTGATCGTCGAGCCGCTGGTGCAGTGCGCGGCCGGCATGCGCATGTACGACCCGGTGTACCTCGAGCTGCTGCGCGCCGCATGTGATCGTCACCAGGTGCACCTGATCGCCGACGAGATCGCCGTGGGCTTCGGGCGCACCGGCACGCTGTTCGCCTGCGAGCAGGCGGGCATCCGTCCCGATTTCCTGTGCCTGTCCAAGGGGCTGACCGGCGGCTACCTGCCGCTGTCGGCGGTGCTGACCACCGACACGGTGTATCGCGCCTTCTACGATGAGTACGTGAAGCTCAACGCCTTTCTGCATTCGCACAGCTTCACCGGCAACCCGCTCGCCTGCGCCGCCGCGCTCGCAAGTCTCGCCATCTTCCGCGAGGACCGCACGCTCGAGCGCAACCGCGCGCTGGCGGAGCACCTCGGCGCGCGCGCGCGCGCGCTGCAGGATCATCCGCACGTGGCGGAGGTGCGCCAGCGCGGCATGATCGTCGCCGTCGAGCTCGCCGCCGACCGGGCAACGCGCACACCCTTCCCGTGGCAGGAGCGGCGTGGGCGCAGCATCTACCGCCACGCGCTCAGCCGCGGCGTGCTGCTGCGGCCGATCGGCGACGTGGTGTACTTCATGCCGCCGTACGTGGTCACCACCGCGGAGATCGACCTGATGGTGGAGGTGGCGCGCGAGGGTATCGAGCGCGCCACATGCGGCTGACGCGCGTGTATGTCGACCGGGCGCTCTCGACCGGGAATCGCATCACGCTCGCCGGCAGTGCCGCGACGCACGTCACGCGGGTGCTGCGGTTGCGCGTCGGCGAGGCGCTCACGCTGTTCGACGGCCGCGGCGGGGAATACGCCGCCCGCATCGAGCAGGGCGGCAAGGCCGTCACCGTGGCGGTCGGCGAGCACCGCGCGCTGGAGCGCGAATCCACGCTCGCCCTCACACTCGCCCAGGGCGTCTCGCGCGGCGAGCGCATGGATCTCGTAGTACAGAAGGCGACCGAGCTCGGGGTTGCGCGGCTGCAGCCGGTGCTCACCGAGCGCAGCGTGGTGCGGCTCGATGCGCAGCAGGCGCAGCGCCGGCTCAGCCACTGGCGCGCCATCGCCATCGGCGCCTGCGAGCAGTGCGGTCGCAATCGCCTGCCGGAGATCGCCGAGCCTTGCGCACTTTCCCAGCTGCTGAGCGCCGCGGCTGCGCGCGCAGCCGCGGCCGACTCCGCCGGCGTGCGCTTGCTGCTCTCGCCGGCAGCGCAGCGGCGCATCGGCGATCTCGCAGGCGCCTTGAGCGCCGTCACCGTACTGATCGGCCCCGAAGGCGGACTCACTGAGCGGGAACAGCAGGCGGCCGTCGCCGCCGGCTTCATCGCGGTGCGCCTGGGTCCGCGGGTGCTGCGCACCGAGACTGCGGCCATTGCCGCGATTACGCTGCTGCAGCGCGAGTTCGGCGACATTTAGCGTTTACACGGCAGGCGCTGGCATACTGTCAGTGCCCGGTAGTTTCCACGGAGGAACCGATGCATCGTCGGTGGCTGCGCGGCGCCGGCGCTCTAGCCGTCGGCGGTTGTTGTATCTGTGCCTCCGCGGCCGCGCCGCCGCTGCCGAGCTATATGCTCACGCCGATTCCGATCCCCGCCGCAGCGGCGAGCGTTACCGCCACCGCCATCAACGCGAGCGGCGAGGTCACCGGCTCGATCGGTTTTGCCACTCAACCGGCGCACGTTTTTCTCTTCAGCCAGGGCGCGCTGAGCGACCTGGGAACCCTCACCTATCCGGGGCTCGCGCTGCCCGGCGCGGCGAGCGGGCAGTCGATCAACGCGAGCGGCGTCATCGTCGGCACGTTCATGGATCCGGTCAACCAGCTGTGGTCCTTCGGCTTCACCTACAGCAACGGCACGCTAGCGCCGCTGCTCATCGCCTCCGGCTATACCAACTGCACCGCCACCGGCCTCGACGCCGCCGGCCTGATCATCGGCGGCTGCACCAGCCCGCAGAGCGCCGTCAGCGCGTTCGCGGCCATCTATGTGGATGGCATGCCGCAGGCGATCGGGCCGGCCGGCGGCTCCGCGAACGCCGTCAACGACTACGGACAGGTCGCCGCCTTCGGTACCAGCGGCGGCTTCATCTATGACAATGTCAGCGCCGCGGTGACCGCCATCCCGGCGCTCGCGGCGGCCGCCTCGATGCAGCCGGCGGTGCCTGCCGCGATCAACAACGCCGGGCAGGTGGTGGGGTGGCAGGCCGTGTCGGCAGGCTTCGCCGCCTTCCTCTACGTCGACGGCGCCACGCTGCCGCTGACCGCGGTTCCCGACAGCACCGTCATGTCCGCACTCAGCATCAACAACGCCGGGCAGATCGCCGGCTCCACGGTCGCGACTGCGGCTGGTGCGGCGATGCCGTTCTTCCTCGCCAACGGCACGCTGAGCAACCTCAATGCACTGGTCGACGCCGCGGATCCCAACAAGCCGTTCGTGACCCTTACCGCGGCCAACGCCATCAACGACCGCGGCTGGATCGCGGCTACCGGCGTCGACAGCCGCACCGCCCAGACTGCCGGCTACCTGCTCATCCCGGTCACGCCCTTTCCGGTGAGTGTCGCGGTGCTGGCGGCCGCCACCGCGGTGACCGGCACGTCCTTCACGATCGCCTGGACCGCGCAGAGCGCGACCGCGTGCACCGCATCGGGCGGCAGCGGCAGCGACGGCTGGAAGGGGAGCGCGACAGCGGACGGAGGCCAACTGCAGCTGACCGAGACTGCGGCCGGCACGTATGACTTCACGCTGCAGTGCACGGGAGCGAACGGCGTGGCAAGCTCGACGGCGAAAGTGACCGTCGCTGCCGCCATGACCCCGGGGTTGAAAGGCAGTAGCGGTGGTGGCGCACTCGGGCTCGACACGCTCGCTGCGCTGCTCGCGCTCCTCGGGCTACGCTGCGTTCACCGGCAGCGGGCTCAGGCGCCGATGCTGGTCTCGTCGGCGATCATCTCTTCCAGACGCTCGAGGTCGGGCACCAGCGGCGTCTCATTCACCATGCGTACCTGGCAGATGACCGGTATGCGGTCGGCGAAGCCGCGCGAGTTGTCCGGGCGCACCACGTCGGAGCTGACGCGCACCAGTTGCGGAAAGCCCTGGCTGATGAGCGCGAAGTGGCCGCCCTCGACGCGCGTGCCCAGGGCATGGAGGATCACGATGCGCGTGCGGCCGCTCGCCGGCGGGATCATCTGTCCGCACGCGCCCTCGAAGGAGATCAGCGGCACGGCCTTGCCGTTCCAGGGCACGGTGCCGACGTACCACGGCGGCGCCCCGGTCATCTCCGAGGGTGTCTGAAAACCGATCACCTCCGCGACGCAGGCGCGCGGGATGATGAGCCGCCCGTCGACCAGCGGGACCAGCAGGCTGTAGATCTCGGCGACGCGCTCGGCCATGGCGGTCAGCTCCCGTAGGCCTTGGTGCGCGCGCGGCGACGCTCGACCAGCGGCGCGATGGCATCCAGCAGCTGCGCCTCCTGATAGGGCTTACCGAGATAGTCGTCGACGCCGAGCTCGATGGCGCGCGCGCGATGCTTCTCCCCGACGCGCGAGGTCACCATGATGATCGGTACGTCCTTCAGGCGCGCGTCATTGCGCACGTGCGCCGCGACCTCGTAGCCGTCCATGCGCGGCATCTCGATGTCGAGCAGGATCACGTCGGGGACGTTGTCCTGCAGCAGCGCGATCGCGTCCATGCCGTCGCGCGCGGTCAGCACGCGCATGCCGTTGCGCTCGAGCAGGCGCTGGGTCACGCGGCGCACGGTGATCGAGTCGTCCACCACCAGCGCAAAGGTGCGCCGGTCGCCGCGTTCCTTCGGCGGCGCCGGCGGCAGCGCGCGCGTGCGCCATTCGGCGCGCACCAGCGCACCGATGTCGAGAATGATGACGATGCGGCCGTCGCCCAGAATGGTGGCTCCGGAAATGCCGCGGATGCTCGAGATCTGCGGGCCGACCGACTTCACCACGATCTCACGGCTGCCAACCAGCTCGTCCGTCACCAGCCCGGTGGAGTGCTCGCCGGCGCGCACCAGCACCACCGGGATGGTGACGTCCTGTGAGGGCAGCTCGGCAGGCGGCAGTCCGACGAAAGTCGCCAGGTGCTGGAAGCGGTATTTCTGCCCGCCGTAGTCGAAGGCGGCGGCGTCGCGCCCGAGGTGCGTCAGGACTTCCGACTTCGACAGGCGCAGCACGCCTTCGACGGTCGGCAGCGGCAGCGCGTAGTACTCCTCGTCGGTGCGCACCACCAGCGCATGGCTGATGGCAAGGGTGAGCGGCAGGCGGATGGTGAATACCGTGCCCTCGCCCGCCTTGGTCTCCATGTGCAGCGCGCCGCCCAGGCGCTTGATCTCGGTGGCGACCACGTCCATGCCCACGCCGCGGCCGGCCTGCTGGGTGACGGCGCCGGCGGTGGAGAAGCCGGGCTCGAGGATCAGCTGCATCGCATCCTCGTCGCTCAGGGTGTGCCCGGCCGCGATGAGGCCGAGCACGAGCGCCTTGTCGCGGATCGCCTTCAGGTTCATGCCGCCGCCGTCGTCGGTGAGGCGCACCATGACCTCGGCGCCCTCGCGGTGCAGCTCGAGGAGAATGTGCCCGGTGTCGGGTTTACCGCGGCGGATACGCTCCTCGGGCTTCTCGATGCCGTGCACCACGGCGTTGCGCAGCATGTGCTCGAACGGCGGCAGCATGCGCTCGAGCACCTGGCGGTCGAGCTCGCCGCTGGCACCCTCGACGGTGAGCTCGGCGCGCTTGCCGGTGTCGGCCGCGGCCTGGCGGACGATGCGCGCCAGGCGCTGCACGTGGCGCTGGAAGGGCACCATGCGCGTGCGCATCAGGCCGTTCTGCAGCTCGGTGATGGTGCGCGCCTGCTGCTGCAGCAGGTTCTGCGTGTCGCGGGCGAGATTCTCGAGCAGCTGCTGGATGCTCGCCACGTCGTTGGCCGTCTCGGCGAGCGCGCGCGAGTACTGCTGGATGGAGGAATAGCGGTCGAGCTCGAGCGGGTCGAACTCGCTGCGGTGCGAACCCTCGTCCTCGTGCTTGTGCAGGATCTGCGCCTCGGTCTCGATCTCGAGCATGCGCAGCTGCTCCTTGAGGCGCGTCACCGTGCGCGACAGCTCGCCAAGATTGAAATCGAACGAGCCGAGCTGCTGCTCGAGGCGGGCACGGGCGATGCTCGCCTCGCCCGAGATGTTGAGGAGCTGATCGAGCAGATCCGCGTCGACGCGCGCCATCTCCTGCCGCTCGCCCGGCGCTACCGGCTCGCGTCCCGGGGGCACGGGTAGCGGCGGGGCGAGCCCGTCTTCGGCATGCGGCTCCGGCGCGCGCGGCTTCGCGAACGGGGAAGCGGCACCGAGGGCGGCCGGCGCAGCCGCGGGTACCGCCGCGGGCACGGCCGCGGGCGCGGCCTCCGCGGCAGATGCGGCAACCGCGGCTTCGACCTCGCTCGCCATGCGCAGCTCGGCGTTGAGCCTTGCGAGCGCGGTATCGACGTCCGGTTCGGTCGCACCGAAGCTATCGCGCAGCGGTAGCGGGGCAGCGGGGGCGGGTACCACTGCGGGTGCAGGCGGCGGTGGCGGCGCAGGAGGTGGCAGCTCAGGCGGTGGGGCTGCGGCCGTCGATCGCACCGGCGCGGGCGGCGGCGCCGCCGACGGTGCGGCGGGGGCGAGGTCTGCGGACGGCACCTCTTCCGGGATGAGGGCTTCATCGGGCGCGGCCTCCGACGCTGCCCCCTCCGGTCGCGCCAATCCCTGCAGCCGTGCGATGACCGCGCGGGCGGGCACTACGTGCTGACCGGTGGCGACTTGCTCGCGCATGCGCGCGAGCTCGTCCAGGCTCGCCTGGATCGCATCGAACAGCGCTTCGTCCGCGGTGAGCCTGCCGGTGTCGACCAGCAGGACGAGGGATTCGAGCTCGTGGCTCAGATCCCCCATGGGCGTGATGCCGGCCATGCGCGCACCGCCCTTCAGGGTATGCAGCGGGCGCTTCAGGGCGAGGCGATATTCGGCGCTGTTCGGCTGCGAGCGCCAGTCCGAGAGGGCGTGCTCGGAGGCGTCGATGAGCTCGGTCGCCTCGTCGGTGAAGATCGCGGCCACTTCGGGATCGAAGTCGGCCGCCTCGGCGCCATCCGCTTCCGGCGCCGCGGCACTCTCGGTGGCCGCGGCTGGCGCGTCGTGGGCGGCGGCGGCGGCGATGCGCTGGTCGAGGCTCTTCTCCGCGCGCTCGATGCGCTCGAGCAGCTGCCAGTGATTTACGAAGTAGCCGGTGGGCTCGTCGAGATGCGTCGCCACCGTCTCCATCGCCACCATGCAGTCCCCGAGCAGCGCCAGCTCCTCGGCCGAAAGTCCCGCGCCGCTGCTGTAGACCCGGCGCAGCCAGTGATCGATCGGCTCGGCGAGGCGAATGCCGTGGCGCGCCTGTGCCATTTTCGAGCTGCCCGATAGCGTATGACAGGCGCGGTAGACCTCTTCCGGCAGCGCATGCGGGGCGACCAGCCTGCCCTCGCGCGCCAGATACGCGCGCACCGTCGCCACGTGAGCGGCGGTCTCGCGCGCGTAGATGTCGCGCAGCGTGTCATCCGTCAGCGCACCGTTGGGCGCGGCGGCGGCCGCCGCTGTCATCGGCGTCGCCGCAGGCGCGGGTGCCGCGGCAGGGGCGGCACTCATGACGGGCGCTGCCGGCCGCGGCCCCCACGGCTCGGAGGGCGGCGGCATGGGGCGCGTCGCCGGTCCGGGCGCCGCCGCGGCCGGCGCAGGAGCGGCCGCAGCCGGCGCTGCCACTTCCGCACGGGCGGAGGCGATCACCGTGGTGCCGCCGGGGGGTGCTGCGCCCTCCTCCTCCGCCGCTTCCGCGCTGCGCGCCGCAGGCGCGGGCCGGCTGGCCGCCAGCGCATGCGCACGCGAGGCAATGCCGAGCATGTCGGTCTTGAGCGGCGCGCCGGTGGCGAGCTGTGCGACCAGCTCCGGCAGCGCTTGCACCGCCTGGCGCAGCGTGTCGAGGATCGCGGGCGAGCGTATCAGTGTGTTGTCGAGGAGGCGGTTCAGCAGGTTCTCGATCGACCAGGAGAACTCGCCCAGCTCGCGCGCGCCGACCATGCGGCCACTGCCCTTCAGCGTATGGAAGGAGCGGCGCACGGTGATCAGCGCATTGTGCTCGAGCGGGTTCTGGTCCCACACCGGGAAGCCGGCCTGGATCTTGCCGAGCTCCTCCTGCGCTTCCTCGATGAAGAGCTTCATGAGCTCCGGATCGGCAGGCTCGAGCGCCCGCGCGCTGCGCGGGCCGGGCGAGGCAGCCAGCGTCGGCGCCGCGGCGTCGACGCCCCTGAGGTCCGGGCGCCCTGCGGCCGGGCCGGCCCCGAGGCTCGGAATCTGCACGGTGCGCGCATAGGCCTCGGGCTCGAGCGCCGGCACCGTCGGCGGCGCCGGCGTTTCCTGCTGCGCGAGCGCCGTGACGCACGCCTGGGCGTTGTCGAGCATGTACCACGGATCGGAGCGACCGGCCTGCAGCGTCTCCATGTAGTACTCGAGGCTCACGATCGCATCGGCGAGCCGGTCGATGAAGCCCGGCGGCAGCACGTGCACGCCCGGGCGCATGACGCGCTTCAGCTGCGTGGTGATGCCCTCGATGACCTCCACGGCGCGCGACTTGCCGAGCAGCAGCAGGCCGGCCTTCATGCCGCGCATCAGATCCTGCCAGCTGTCGAGCCCCGCGGCATCGAGCGTGCCGCCGACGCTCTGCGTGACGGCTTCCTTGATGCGCGCCAGGTTGACTATGCACTCGCGCAGCACCGCCGCCTGCACCTGCTGGAACTCGGCGTCGGTGGGGGGCGCCTCGAGCTGCTCGTCCCGCGGCGGCAGGATCATGCCGACCAGGCCGTCATCGAGCCGGTCTTCGACGCCGATCAGCGTCGCGGCGATCTCCACCAGCGTCGTCTCGTCCGCTTTCAGCGCGCCGCTCACGATCCTGCCGAGCCGCTCGGTCTCGGCCTGCACGTTGGCGCGCAACTCGCCGAGGCCGAGCACGCCCAGCGTGTCGCCGATCTTGCGCAGCAGCTCGACCTGGGAGGCGAGCTCCTGCGGCTGCCCGGCGCCGCGCCGCACGAAGATGTCCAGCACGTCCTTGACCTTGGAGAGATCCTCGCGGATCGCCGCGGCCACGGTCTGCATGAGCTTGACGGACGGCGCCGAGAGGTTCTCGCGTTCCTGCTCGATGCTCTCGTCGACCGGCAGCAGCTCGGCAAGACGGAAGGAGGCGCGCACCGCGCTCACGCGCGGGCCGGCGGACTCGGCGCGGCCGACGTAGTAAAGCAGGTTGTTCAGCAGCTCCACCGCCGGGGTCTGCGCGTAGCGCGCCTCGCCCTGCTCGTAGAGGCGACGGATCTCGCGGTCGCCCAGACCGAGCAGCCGCTTCACCGACTGCCCCCCCTCCAGGCCGTTCTCCTGCAGCGCCTCGATCACCGCGCCGATCACCCACCACAGCTGGAACACGGGCTGCCGTGTGGCGATCTGCTCGAGCTTGTGCGCCACGCCGGCGAGGATCTCGAGGTTGTGCGCGAGGCGCTCGCCGCGGATCCAGCCGATGAGCCCGAGCTGGTAGCGGGCGCGCACGCGCCGCGCCCACTGCTCGACGGTGAGCGGCGGCTCGCCGGCGGCGGCCACTGGCTGCGCCTGCTTGTCGGACTTCAGGTTCAGAAGCAGCAGCGTGCCTTCCGACAGCAGCGAGTTGCCGCGCACCGCGCGCAGGTCGTTCAGCAGCGGCAGCAGCACCAGCGCCAGGTCGCGCCCCCCGGCCAGCACGCGCTCGAGATAGGACGGCAGCTGCACCATGGCGCGCATCAGCGCGTCGAGGCTCTCCGCCTGGCTCTTGCGCTCGCTGTGGGTGGCCAGCAGGTACTGTGCGACGTGCTCCATCTCCTCGGCGAGCAGCGCCGCGCCGTAGATCTCCAGCACCCGCAGCACGCCCTGCACCTGGTGCAGGTCCTGTGCACAGCGCTCGAGCAGCGCCGCGTTGTCGGGCTGCTCGACGTAGCTCTCGAGCGCACCGCGCGCCTCTGCCAGCGTAGCGTTGATCTCACGTCCGACCAGGTCGAGTGTCTGGGAAGCGACTTCAGGCATGCAGTGGCTCTCGCAGGAGAATCACGAACCGCCGAGGGCCGAGATCTGCCGCACCTTGGCGGTGGTGAGCGTGGCGTCCTCGAGGCGCCGCACCGGGCCGCTGGCGCTGCTGCGATCGCCGCTGCTGCCCGGCAGGCGAAAACCCGAGGCGGACTTGCGCAACCCGGCGGACAGCTCGGCGAGCTTGGCGATGGCGATCGAGGTCGCCTGGGTCGACTCGGCCGTCTGCGCGCTGATCTCCTTGAGAACCTGCATGTTGCGCGCGATATTCTGGGCGGCGCTGGTCTGCTGGCGCGCGCTGCCGGAGATGTTCTGCACCAGGCTGGCGATCTGGTTCGATACCTGCTCGATCTCCTCGAGCGCCGCGCCGGCATTCTCGGCGAGCAGCGCGCCGCCCACCACGTCGGTGGTGCTGCGCTCCATCGACACCACCGCCTCGTTGGTGTCGGTCTGGATGGTGCGCACCAGCACTTCGATCTGCTTGGTGGCGTTCGCAGCGCGCTCGGCGAGGCGCTGCACCTCGTCCGCCACTACCGCGAAGCCGCGGCCGGCTTCTCCGGCCATGGACGACTGGATCGAGGCGTTCAGCGCCAGGATGTTGGTCTGCTCGGCGATGTCGTTGATCAGCTCGACGATATTGCCGATCTCCTGGGAGCTCTCGCCGAGGCGCTTGATGCGCTTGCTGGTCTCCTGGATGGTCTCGCGGATGGTGTTCATGCCGTCGATGGTGCGCCGCACGGCATCGCCGCCCTTGTGCGCCACTTCCACCGAGTGGCGCGCGACATCCGAGGCGCGCTCGGCATTGCCCGAGACCTCCTCGACCGAGCCGGCCATGCTGGCCGCGGACTCGGTGGCGGAGGCGATCTGCTTCGACTGCGCGCCGGAGGCCTTGGCAAGGTGCTGCGACAGCGCCTGTGTCTGGCGCGTGGCGGAATCGAGCTGGATGGCGGAGGCGTTGATGGTGGTGACCAGCCCGCGCAACGCATCCACCGCGTAGTTGATGGAGTCGGCGATCGCGCCGGTAATGTCCTCGGTGACCGTCGCCTGCACCGTGAGATCGCCGTCGGCGAGGCTCGAGAGCTCATCGAGCAGTCGCAGGATCGCCTGCTGATTGCGGTCGCTCTCCTTGCGCTGCACGTCGGCGGCGCGGCGCTGCCGCGTGACCCCGGCCCGCATGAGCAGTGCCGCAACCAGCGCCCCCACGAGCAGCAGCAGCCCGCCGGCGAGCAGTACCAGCGGCAGCCAGCGCGGCACGGCAGCCGACGGCGCGGGGGCGGTCGCGGCCAGCGAGCGCGCGTCCGCCGCGATGGCGTTCGCCGCGCTGTGCGCGGCGGGCAGTGCCGGGGCGGCTGCCACGGCGCGCTTCACCACGGCGGCGAGCTCGCTGTAGAGACCGTCGAGCGCCTGGAGATGTTTGGCCGCTTCGGGGGCGGTCAGGTGCGGCAGCGCCAGCGTGGACGACCCGCCCGCAAAGCCGGCGATCACCTGGCCGAGGTAGTCGCTGCCCTCGGCGATGCGCTGCGCCGTGGGCCCGGGGTCCGCCGCGCCGCTGGTGAGCGCGCTGACGTCGCTCAGCAGGCGCTGCGCACGGGCCGCGAAGCGCTCGAGCGCCGCGGCGGCGGCCGCCGCGTTGGCGGCCGGAAGACTCGCGCTGAGCGCGTCCGCCTCCTGCATGAGCCGCGGCACGAGCCGCGCGGTGTCGTGCGCGGCGCTCGCCGCATCGCTGAGCGCCGCGCGTGCGTGCAGCACCGCGGCGGCGTTATTCATCAGGCGCGTGAAGCGCCCATCGTTGGCGAACGGGGCGCCGGCAGCGCGTGCCTCGGCATCCTCGAGGACCTTGTCGCTCTGCTGGAAGCGCGCCAGCGCCTGCGGCTCCCCGGCCACCGCGGACTGGGCATCGAGCGCCAGGGCGTAGAGCGCATCGGCGGGCACGGCAGGCGTGGCGCTGCGCGACTCGAGCAGCCAGAAGCTCGCCCCGGCACCCACCAGCAGCAGCGCGGCGAACGCCAGCGTGGCGGCCAGCGTACCCGGCAGACGTGCGTACGCCGCCTCGTTCATGCGGCCGCCTCCGCGAAGGCGGGACTCTCGAGGACCGAGCGCAGGGAGAGAACCGGCCACTGCTCCGGCGCACGGCGGAACGAGCCCGCGAGATAGCGCTCGCAGCGCGCCACGGTGGGCGGCGCATCGGCCGAGAACTCCCCTTCCGCGAAGCGGCGAAAGCCGAGCACCTCGTCCACCAGCAGACCCGCCGGGATCTCGCGGTGATTCACCACCAGCACGCGGGTATTGCGCGTGATCGGGGTGATGCCGCTGCCGAGGAAATGCCGCAGGTCGACGACCGGCAGCAGCTGCCCGCGCACGTTGGCGAGTCCCTTGATCCAGGACTTCGCACCCGGCACCCGGGTGGTGGACGCGGGCACACCGAGCACCTCGCGCGTCTCCTCGCGCGCCACCAGATACAGGTCCCCGGCCATGCGCAGCGCCACGCCCACCCATTCGCGGCCGCCCTGCGCCTCCTGGCTGGCCTGCGCCGAGACGGCGCGGCCGCGCCGCTCGAGCTCGGCGAGCAGCTCGAAGGGACGATCGCGCAGCGATTTCAGCAGTACTTGGACTGGCTCGTTCATGTTATCCGGGCGCGCAGCGTGTTCGGCACGCGACGGTGCGCGCTCACGCCGACAGGGTCGCCTGCGCCTTGGCGACCAGTTGATCCGGGGATACGGGTTTCACCATGTAGTCGATCGCACCCTGGCGCAATCCCCAGATGCGATCGGTCTCCTGGCCCTTGGACGTCACCATGATGATGGGAATGGTGCGCGTGCGCGGGTCGTTGGCGAGCGCGCGCGTCGCCTGGTAACCGTTCATGCCGGGCATGACGATGTCCATGAAAATCAGATCGGGCGCCATCTCGCGTGCCAGACGTACCCCTTCAGCGCCGTCGGCGGCCGCCGCGGTGCGAAAGCCGTGCTTCTCCAGCGCCTTCTGCATCACATGCAGCTCGGTAGGCGAGTCGTCAACGATCAGGATCAACGCCATGACCATCATCCCCCGATATGGGTCTCGATCGCCGACAGCAGCTCGTCCTTGGTGAAAGGCTTCGTCAGGTAGTGCTCCGAGCCGACGATGCGCCCGCGCGCACGATCGAACAGTCCGTCCTTGGAAGACAGCATGATGACCGGGATGGAGCGGAACACCTTGTTGTGCTTGATCAGCGAGCAGGTCTGGTAGCCGTCGAGGCGCGGCATCATGATGTCGACGAACACGATGTCCGGCTGATGATCGGCGATCTTCGCGAGCGCATCGAAACCGTCGATGGCGGTGAACACCTCGCACCCCTCCTTGGCGAGCAACGTCTCGGCGGTGCGGCGGATGGTCTTGCTGTCGTCGATGACGAGGACCTTCAGACCCTGGAGCTTCGTGTTGCCGGTCACGGTCGCAAGACTCCTTCCTCGAAGGTAAACGGCTCCGGGCCGCCCCGCGCCACGGCGGGCAAGACGACCTTAGGCAAGCGCAGCGCGGGTTTTAACATATCGGTACACCCCCTGCTATGCCATGCACGTCACGTTTTTCGAAGCTGGCGGCAGGTGCCCGGCGCGGCACATCGCGCGGGCAGACATATTGGCGCTAGCGACGAGCATAATTGCCCCCGATGAGCACCCCGAGGCGATTGGGCGTGGTGATGGACCCCATCGGCGCCATCAGCTACGCGAAGGACTCGACGCTGGCGATGCTGCTCGCCGCGCAGGAGCGCGGCTTCGAGCTGCTCTACCTCGAGCCGCGCGACCTGCTGCTGCGTGATGGGGTGGCCGAGGGGCACCTGCGGCCGCTCACCGTGCGGGCCGACCCGGCCGACTGGTACACGCTCGGGCCCGCAGTCACTGCGCCGCTGCGCGCGCTCGACTGCCTGCTGATGCGCAAGGACCCGCCGTTCGACACCGAATACATCTACACCACCTACATGCTCGAGCGCGCCGAATGCGAGGGGGTGCTGGTGGTCAACCGGCCGCAGGGCCTGCGCGATGTGAATGAGAAGGTCTACACCGCCTGGTTCCCGCAGTGCTGCGCCCCGACCCTGATTACCCGCGACATGGCGGAGATGGGCGGCTTCCTGCGCGAGCACGGCAAGATCGTGGTCAAGCCGCTGGACGGCATGGGCGGGCGCTCGATCTTCGTGGTGGAGAAATCCGACCATAACGCGCGCGTGGTGTTCGAAACGCTCACCGACTACGGCACCCGCTTCGCCATCGCCCAGCGCTACCTGGCGGAGATCGCCGAATCGGGCGACTCGCGCGTGCTGCTGATCGAGGGCGAACCCGTGCCGTACGCGCTGGCCCGCATGCCGTCCGCGGAGGACCACCGCGGCAACCTCGCCGCCGGGGCGCGCGGCGTCGGGCGCCCCCTCAACGACCGCGACCGCTGGCTCGCCGCGCAGATTGGGCCGGCGCTCGCGGCGAAGGGCCTGCTGTTCGTCGGCCTCGACGTGATCGGCGGCTTCGTGACCGAGATCAATGTCACCAGCCCCACCGGCATCCGCGAGCTCGACAAGCAGTTCGGCATACGCATCGCAGACCTGCTGATGGCGGCCATCGAACGGCGGCTCCCGGCGCGAGCGGCGGCGGCGGGGCCGGCGCGCTGATGGCACGGCGGGCGCTCATGCTGCGCGAGGGCAAGGCCCCGGTCTGGGACCGCCTGCTCACCATGCTGTTCCTGGCCGGCCTGCTGCACGGCCTCGTCATCCTCGGCATCACCTTCAACGCCTCCGCCGGAGACAAGAGCAGCGCACCGGGGCTCGAAGTGCTGCTGGTCTCGGACGAGCTTCCCGAGTCCGACCGCAACGATTCCGCCACCTACCTGGCACAGCGCACCCAGGTGGGCTCGGGCAACACGCAGAAGTCCGTGGCGCCACGCAACCGCGCCTCCACGGTTCCGGTAGCCCACCACGCCGGCACCCCCGCAGGCGACTCGCTGGAGGACAGGGGCGATGCCGCCGGCAGTCCCGAGGAGCGCGTGTTGACGACTGTCGCCTGGAGCACGCAGGTGCGTTACCTCGCCGACAGCGGCAGCAGCGGCGCGGTGCGCAGCCGGCCGCTGCTACTCGATGCGCCGCCGGTCGCCCAGCCCGGACCCGAGGATGAGGCCGGGCCGGCAACGCTCAAGGGGCCGCAGCGCGACGAGTTGTGGGTCACCCCCGACACCCGTGCGGCGACGCTCGCGCCTTACCTCGACGCCTGGCGCCGCAAGGTCGAGCGCATCGGCACGCTCAACTACCCGACGGTGGCGCGTGTGGCCGGCGCCCCGTCAAGCCCAGTCGTCGAAGTCGGCATCGGGGTGGACGGCGCGCTCGACCGGGCCGTGATCCGCCGCTCGAGCGGCAACCCGGAGCTTGATCAGGCCGCCCTCGAGATCCTCAAGCTGGCGAGTCCCTTCGAGCCGTTTCCGCCGGAGCTCTCGGCCCGCTATCACGTGTTGCGCTTTGCCTACGAATGGCAGTTCGTCGGCGGCCGCGTGGCGGGCACAGTTTCAACCGTTCCTTGAGACTGACCGCCCTCATGCCCATACTTGAGTCATGGTCGGCAAGCACAGCTCCGTGAGCGGGAGCGACGTCCCGGGCGAAGAGCCCGGACCGCCCCTCGCCGATGGCGCCAGCGGCAGCCTCACCAATCACCTGCTGATCGCCATGCCGCAGCTCGCCGACCCGAACTTCGCACAGACCGTGGCGATCATCTGCGAGCACACCGACAAGGGGGCGCTCGGCATCGTTCTCAACAAGCCGCTGCCGATGAAGCTCTCGGACGTGCTGTCGCAGATGAAGCTCGAGCCCACCACCGAGCACATCGCCTCGCAGCCGGTGCTGCGCGGCGGACCGGTACATACCGACCGGGGTTTCGTGCTGCATCGCCCTGGCGGGCAGTGGGATCACACCCACAAGGTCTCCGACACCATCCAGGTGACGACCTCGCGCGACGTGCTCGCCGCGATGGCGCGCGGTGAGGGTCCCTCCGATGCTTTCATCGCGCTCGGCTACGCGGGCTGGGAATCCGGCCAGCTCGAGCGCGAGATGAAGGACAACGCCTGGGCCGCCATGCCCGTCGATCCGCGCGTGGTGTTCGAGCTGCCGTTCGAGGAGCGCTGGACGGGCGCGTGGCGGCTGCTGGGCGTGGATGTCGAGCGCCTCAGCCCCGAGGCCGGCCATGCCTGACAGCTCCTCCCCCTCAAGGGCATGACCCGGGCCGAAGTTGTCCTCGCCTTCGACTTCGGACTGAAACGTATTGGCATCGCGAGCGGCGATACGCTGACTGGCAGCGCCGCGCCGCGACCTGCCGTCGCTGTCGGCCGCAACGGCCCCGACTGGCAGCGCATCTCCCGCGAGGTGCGCGTGCTCGCCCCCGCCATGCTGGTGGTGGGCGCCCCCTATAATGCCGACGGCAGCGAGAGTGCGCTGCTCGAGGCCGCGCGCCGCTTCGCGGCCGAGCTCGAACGCCGCTTCGCGCTGCCGGTTCACCTGGTCGATGAGCGCTATTCGTCCCTGGAGGCGGGCGCTGAGCTGCAGCAACGCCGCGCCAGCGGCCAGCGCCGGCGGCGCGTGCACAAGCAGGACCTCGACAGCGCCGCCGCGGCGGTGATCCTGGGCCGCTGGTTCCAGGGGGAGGGACACTGACTCCATGACAGAGCAGCGCCGTGCGGACGGATCGCTCCGCCATCTGCTGACGCTCGCCACGCTGTCGCCGGCCGAGCTCGAGCGGCTGCTCGAGCGTGCGCAGGCCTTCGTGCGGCCGCTCGGCGCGGTCCCCGCCATGAGTCGCACGCTCGAGTGGGCCACGGTGGCGAACCTGTTCACCGAGCCCTCGACGCGCACCCGCGTAAGCTTCGAGCTCGCCGCCAAGCGCCTGGGCGCCCAGGTCGTCAATCTCGAGATGCAGCTGTCCTCGCGCGTCAAGGGCGAGAGCATGCTCGACACGGTCTACACGCTGCAGTCGCTGCACGTGGACGCATTCGTGATCCGCGACGCCGAGGCCGGGGTGCCGGGGCTGGTGGCCGAGCACGTGGCGCCGCACGTGAGCGTGCTGTCGGCGGGCGAGGGGCACCTCTCGCATCCCACCCAGGGGTTGCTCGATGCGCTCACGGTGTACCAGCGCAAGCAGCGCTTCGCCGGTCTCACCGTGGCGGTCGTCGGTGACATCCGCCACTCGCGCGTCGCGCGCTCGGCCTGGCATGTGTTCGGCAAGCTCGGGGTGGGCGAGCTGCGCATTGCCGCGCCCGCTGCCCTGATGCCCGAGGCCGGCGAGTTCGCCGGCTGCGTGCGCCACACGCGCCTGGTGGAGGCGCTCGCCGGCGCCGACGTCGTGATGATGCTGCGCATCCAGAAGGAGCGCATGACGGAGGCCGACCTGCCCGATGGCGGGCAGTACGCTGCCGCCTGGGGACTGACGCGCGAGCGCCTCGCGCTGGCGCGTCCCGATGCCATCGTCATGCACCCGCAGCCGATGAACCGCGGCATCGAGATCGACTCCGCGGTGGCCGACGGCCCGCAGTCGGTGATCCGCGACCAGGTGCGCAACGGCGTCGCCGTGCGCATGGCGGTGCTCGAGGAAGTGCTCGACGCGGCCCACGGCGGACGCCGATGAGCTCCGCGACGCGCGGCACCATCTTCCTGGAGAAGGCGCGGGTGCTGTCGCACCTCGCCCATGACGGTGCGCAGTTCGTGCTGCGGCTGGCGGCGCCGAAATGCGCCGCGCAGGCCGCGCCGGGCAGCTTCGTGCACCTCACCTGCGATGCCGCCATCCCCATGCGTCGCCCGCTGTCGATCATGCGCGCCGCCGCCACGGCCGGCTGGATCGAGCTGCTCTACAAGGTCAGCGGGCCGGGGCTGGCGGCGCTCGCCGCGCGCCGCAAGGGAGAGGAAGTGAGCGTGCTCGGGCCGATCGGCCAGCCGTTCAGCGCGCATGCCGAGCGCCCGCGCACGCTGCTGCTCGGCGGCGGGGTGGGAATCCCGCCGATGGTGTTCCTCGCCGAGCGGCTGTCGGCAGCGCGCGCAGCGCGCTGGAAGCCGCTGGTGCTCATGGGTTCCGAGGTGCCGTTCCCGTTTCGCGCCCGCCCCTCCACGATGATCGTGGCCGGCATCCCGGCCGGCAGCCTTGCCTGCATGCCGCTGCTCGAGGAATGGGGCGTCCCGAGCCGCCTGGCGAGCGGTGCGGATTTTCCCGGGTGCTTCCCGGGCTTCGTCACCGAGCTCGCGGAAGTTTGGCTCGGGTCACTCACCCAGGCGCAGCTCGCCGAGGTGGAGATCTTCTCCTGCGGACCCACGGCGATGCTAAAGGCGAGCGCGCAGCTGGCACAGCGCTTCGGCGTGCCCTGCCAGGTGTCGCTCGAGGAGTTCATGGCGTGCGCGGTGGGTGGCTGCGCCGGCTGCACGGTCGCCGTGCGCACCGCGGACGGGCCGGCGATGAAGCGCGTGTGCGTCGACGGGCCGGTGTTCGATGCGTACGCCGTGTTCTAGCGCCGCTTTCGCCCTCTGCTGCGGCAACGCGGGACACCGCAGCGATCAGACTTCAGAGACGGGAGATCGAATGAGAGCTTTCTTCGCTATGACATCGGGCGTATTCACCTTGCTCGCGCTCGCGGCACTGACCACCTCGTGCGCGAGCATGCAGGGCGCACAGCCGACGCGTCAGCAGTGCCTGGTCGAGCTGATGAGCGACGCCGACGTGGAGGGCGCGATCGACCGTGCGCACACCGAGTCTCTCGCTGCGGCGCACCGCAGCATTGAGCGCATCAAGAGTGAGTTTGCCGGCCAGCTCGCGGGCATGGATGCGCGGCAGCGAGAAAAATTCGACGCGGCCACGGACCGGTTTGCCATCGCCTCCCGGGCGACGCCGGACGTCGCGCAGGCCGCGGCGGTGTGGGCGCAGAGTCTCGCGGCGGACCTGAGCGATGAGGATCTCAGGAAGATCGTCGAATTTTCCCGCACGCCGGCCGGCCGCCAGGCAATGGCGAGCAGTCTGAATGCGGCGACGGAACTGCATACCTACCTTGAGCAGAAGAGCAGCGCCACTCTCGACAAGGCGACTCAGCGCTACGTCGCCGAGATCAAAGCCATCAGCGGCGGTTCGGTCGCTCACTAGAAGGGGGATCGATTTACGCGGCGGCTCTGAAGTCCCGCAGCTGCGCATCCAGAGCGCGTTTGAAAGCCGGGCGGGCAATGCAGCGCTCGACATAAGCCAGCAGACATTGATCGTCAACGAGCTCCGGAAGGATGCGCAGCACGGTAGTCATCATCAGGTCGCCCGCCGTGAAGCGCTGGCCGTCCAGATAGGGCTTGTCGCCCAGCGCCTTGGCCAGGCAGCTCAGGCGACGGCGCGCGAAGTCCACCGCCCCGGGGCGGCGCAGTTTGGCCCACTCCTGATCGGCGTAGAACAGCCCGAGCACCGCGACGTTCATGATGTACGGCTCGATGGAACTGAGCGCCGCAATCAGCCACTGCGTCGCGCGGGCACGCCCGGCGGCGTCCTGCGGCAGCAGCGCTTCAGTACGTTCGCCGATGTGCAGAACGATCGCGCCGCTTTCGAACAGCACCCGGCCGTCCTCCGCGAAGATCGGCACCTGGCCGAAGGGTTGCAGCGCGCGGTAGTCAGGCTTGTCCTGATCGCCCTGCTCCAGCAAGCGCGTGCGGTAGGGGAGCCCGGCTTCCTCGAGCGCCCAGCGTACGCGCAAGTCCCGCACCTGACCCTGTGCGAAGGGCGGAACCCAGCGAAAAGCGGATACCGCGATCATGCGGCCTGCTCCCTACGTGTCCAGGACCGGTCGACGGGGGCCGCCCCCCGCGGGCTCAACCGAAGTTGATCTTCGCCTCGAGATTGGCGCGCGAGTCGGCGTTCGCCAGCGCCTCTTCCAGCGAGACGCGGCCCTGGCGATAGAGGCCGAGCAGCGACACATCGAAGCTCTGGATGTTGCGCTCGCTGCTGTTGTTGATCGCTTCCTTGATGGACATCACGTCGCCCTTCTTGACGAGAGTGCCGATGTGCGGGGTATTGAGCATGATCTCCACCGCCGCGACCCGGCGGCCGTCCTTACCCAGAACCAGGCGCTGCGCCGTGATGGCGCGCAGGTACTGCGACAGGTCGAGGAAGATCTGCGGATGCTGCTCGCGCGGGAACATGTTGATGATACGGTCGAGGGACTCGGCGCAGTTGTTGGCGTGCAGTGTGGCCAGCACAAGGTGTCCGGTGCCCGCCAGATTGATGGCGGCTTCCATACCTTCCTTGTCGCGGATCTCGCCGATCAGGATCACGTCGGGAGCGGCGCGCACCACGCCGCGCAGCGCGCGCGCGTAGCTCTTGGTGTCGAGCCCTACCTCGCGCTGATTGACGATCGAGCGTTTATTGGTGTGCAGGAACTCGATCGGGTCCTCGATGGTGACGATGTGGTCGGAGGCGTTCTCATTCCTGTAATTGATCATCGCCGCGAGCGTGGTCGACTTGCCCGAGCCGGTGGCGCCCACCATGAGGACCAGGCCGCGCTTGAGCAGCGTCAGCTCGTTCATGATCTCCGGCAGCCCGAGGGTATCGAGGCGTGGCATGTCGGCGGTGATGTAGCGCATCACCATGGCCGGGTAGCTGCGCTGCATGAACACGTTGACGCGGAAGCGCCCGAGCCCCGGCTCCGACACCGCGAAGTCCAGCTCCCACTCGGCGAGAAATTGCTCGCGCTGCTGCGGCGTCATCAGCGCAAACGCCGTCTGGCGCACCGTCTCGGGGGTAAGCACCTGCTTGTTCACCGGCAGTATCTGGCCCTCGATCTTGATCTTGATGGGCGAGTTGGAGGTGAAGAACAGGTCCGACGCCTTGCGCTCCACCATCAGCTTGAACAGCGGCTTGGTGTTGAGCGTCGGATGGCGTCCGCCGGCGACGGCATTCACCACCTCGTTGACGGCAGGGTTCGGCCCGGTGACTTCCAGGTCCTCGCGCACCGGCCCTTCCTTGACCGCCTTCACAGGCTGCGGCCCTGCTCTTCCTCGACGATCTTCAGTGCGCCACCGTCGTCGATGTTCTTCTGCTCACGCTTGCTGTCGAGCTTGATGCGCAGCCGCAGCTCGTTCTTGGAGTCGGCGTTGCGCAGCGCGTCCTCATAGGAGATGAAGCCGGTCTCGTACAGCTCGAACAGCGCCTGGTCGAAGGTCTTCATGCCGAGGCGCGTCGAGCGCGCCATGACTTCCTTGATCTTGGCCACCTCGCCTTTGAAGATCAGGTCCTGAATCAGCGGCGAATTGAGCATGATCTCCATGGCGGCGATGCGGCCGGCCCCCGATTCGCGCGGGATCAGCCGCTGCGAGACCAGGGCGCGGATATTCAGCGACAGGTCCATGAGCAGCTGGTCGCGCCGCTCGTCGGGGAAGAAGTTGATGATGCGGTCGAGCGCCTGGTTGGCGCTGTTGGCGTGTAGCGTCGCCAGCACCAGGTGGCCGGTCTCGGAGAACTGGATGCCGTACTCCATGGTGTCGCGGTCGCGGATCTCGCCGATCAGGATCACGTCGGGCGCCTGCCGCAGCGTGTTCTTCAGCGCCGCCTGCCACGAGTCGGTGTCGAC
>DATHRC010000011.1:0-2999 GCA_035481975.1 Steroidobacteraceae bacterium | reverse complement strand
CGACAGGATCTGCCGCGCCAGCGAGTTCTGATCGAGCACCAGGTCGATGGCCTCCTCGATCGGCACTTCCTGGACGAAGATCGTGGTCTTGCTGTCGCTCTTGACGTCCTTGTCGAGGACGAAATTGATTCCCGTCTGGCGAGCGAGAACCTCGAATACCATCTTGGTGGGCGCATCGCGAAACTGCAGCGTGACCTTGGCGTTGTTGCGCGTTTTGAGGCGCGGCGCCACGTTCAGGGGACCGCGCGCCACATTGACCTTGGCGGAAAGGGCCGTCGCGGGGGCGAAACCCGAATCCTCATTGAGCACGGATCTCAAAATCGTGTCGGCCGCATCGTAATCTTTGCGTTCGAAGTCCTTGGTCGCTTCGGCAACCATGGTGGCGTGGCGCCGGTCGGCCTCCACCCCATCGATGCCGTGCAGGGCCCGCTGATTGCCCGGCATGATGGTGAGCACCCGGCGGTAGCTGGCGATGGCAGGATCGTACTGTCCAGCGGCTCGCAGTGCATCGCCGGCGGAGATCAGTCGCTGGATCGAGGCCTCGCGGCGCGCCGTCAGATCCAATTTATAGGTCAGGTTGTCCGGGGCACGGGCGACCGCTTCTGTGAGCTTCGACACGCCGGACTCGTAGTTGCCGCGCTCGACCTCGGCGAGACCATCGCGATGCAGCTGCGTGGCCGCACAGCCGAGCAGCATCGCGGCGCCCACCAGCATGACAAAGGAACTGCGGATTGGTCTTTTCATCATTCATCGCCCACAGCAAGCGTTTGCTGAATTTTGAGTGGCATATAGGTCAGCAGCAGTTGCCCGGATTTGACTCCGTCCACGCTGTAGGTGTTGTCGAGGGTATCGCCGACCTTGACGTCGTAAACTCGATCACCCGCAGTGAGGTAATAGATTGCGCCACCGGTGTCGGTGCGGAAGCTGCCCATGAACACGAACGGCAGCGGCGGTGCCGTTGGCGCGGGCGGCGGCGTATACACGACCGGCGCGGGCGGCGGCGGCGGCGGGGCCACGTACCAGGAATGCGCGGAGAAGAGGTCGGCCGCCGCGGTGTCCTTGACGACGCGAGCGGCACCGCTCCAGGGTGCCTTGATGGCCGTGGATTTGCGGCCGGACGGCGCGGGTTGGATGGCGCGCACGCTCGCGCCGGGCGCCGTCGCACCAAGCGCCGCTCCGCCGGACGCCGCTGCGCCCGAGGCCGGTGTAGCCGCGCTGCGGGTGGGCTCGATGGTCTGAGAGGTGTCCGGCATCATGACGATGTACCCCGCGCATGCCACGGCGATGCCGATGAGAGCCTTGGTGCGCAATGTGAGCTTGCCCAACATTTTAGGCACCTCGCAGGTAGATGACGAAGCCCACGTCCGCGCTCACCACGATATCGCCGACGTTCTTGCGCTCGACGTGCAGCTTGTCGAGCCCCAGTGCCGGCAGAGCCGCCAGCGACTTGTCGATGAAGGTGCGGACATTGGCGTAGTTCGCCTTGACCGGAAACTCGAAGGTGTAGCGGGCCAGGCGGTTGGAAGTCGCCGGAGTGAAGGTGTAGCGGCCTTGCTCGAGAACGATGCCGGCGTCGGTCGCTTGCACGAGTACCACCCCCAATAGCGCGGGGATCTGTTCGCGGGTGGGCAGCGAAGCCGCGAATTGCTGCGGGCTTTGCTCGGGTCTCGCCACGCTCGGCCCGGCATGGCCCGCCTTGATGAGTTCGTCCCGCAGCGCCACCACCGATTGATGTGCCGGCAGCAGAAGCGCGAGCGCCGCGATGGCCGCCGCGAACAGTGCCCCGATGCCGGTCAACCCCGCGGGACCCACCCGCATGAGCTGATACCGCGCCTGCGGCAGGGCTCGCACCATCAAGCGCTCGGCACGCTGCTGCAGCCCGGTCATCGAAGTGGCGGGCACCGCCGTCTGCACGGCGGTTGCCGGCGGCGGCGGCCGCGTCACGCTCCGGCTCTCCTCTGGAAGGATCATGGCGCATCTCTCCATTCGCCGGTCAGCTCGAAACGCACGGGATGCTGCGCGTCGTCGGCGCGAATTTCATGGCGGTCGAGCATCGGATAGCTCAGCGACCGGCTCGCTTGCAGGCGCTCCACATAGGCGAGCGCCAATTTGAGCGTGCGAGCCTCGGCGCTCACGCGCACGTTGTGCTTGCCGTGATCCGGCTCGACGCCGAGCAGGGCGACCTCGCCCTGCGAGTCCTTGCTCGCTTGTTCAAGTTCGGCCAGCAACAAGGTCCACGGTGTCGAAAGATCGGTCGCCGCCTGCTGCACGCTCACGGCGATGCGCGCGTCTGCGGGCGTTTCGGCCGGCGCAGCCAGGGCATCGGCGCGCGCGATTGCCGCCAACCTCACTTCGAGGCCGGCGCGGTGCTGCGTGATGTTGTGGTACTCGAGCAGGACGGCGCCGGCCGCCACGAGGCCCACGGCGAGCAGCAATCCGCCCGCGAGCGACAGCGCCGGGCGCGCCCCGGAAAAGTCCAGTTGAATCGCGTTCCTCATGCCGCCCTTCTGCGCAGATGTTCGAGCTGATGCAGCGTGGTCAGGGGCGGATTCGGCTCATCCAGCCATTCAAGATCCGCGGACCCTTCCGGGCGCAGCACACGCAGAGCCGCCGGCAAATCGACGTACACGCGACCGTCCGTGGGACTTGCGCTCGCGAGCCGGCCAAACGTCTGCAGCCGCTTGAGCTCGCGCGCCCAATCGAGGCCGATGCGCACCGCGTGGACGCGGTCGATCCCCTCGCCGCACATGCGCAGGGCGGCGAGCGAGCCCTCTTCGACGGTGACGAACCAGGCGGCAGCGGCCGCCGGCAGGACATGGCGCCAGGTGTTGTAGGCGGCGATGAGCTGCGGCTGCACGGATACCAGCTTCTGACGGTGCCGCAGCGCCGAGTCACGCAGCGCCTGCAGCAGGGCGCTCGGCAGGGCGCTCGCCAGACGCGGCGAGCCCGGCGGTGATTCGGACAGCGACACGGTCCAGTCGCTCATTTCGGCGCCAAAG
>DATHRC010000010.1:0-2200 GCA_035481975.1 Steroidobacteraceae bacterium | reverse complement strand
GCGAGGTGGTGCAGAAAGGCCATCACTGGCGACGAATACATCAGTACCTCCTGAAGATTGCCCACGTCACTCGTCCCAGCGCGGCCGCCCGCGCAGTCGCTTGGCGCGCTGCACGCGGGTCTTGCTCTCCAGGCGCCGCTCGCGCGAAGCGCGGGTCGGCTTCGTGGCCCGGCGTGCCTTCGGCGGCTCGAGCGAGCGGCGGATGAGGTCCGCCAGCCGCTCGCCAGCCTCGCGGCGGTTGCGCTCCTGGGTGCGATGATTGCGCGCGATGATGAGCAGCGCCCCGTCGGCGGTGACGCGGCGGCCGGCGAGCGCCGTGAGGCGCGCCTTGACGTCAGCGCTGAGCGCCGCGCTGCCGTCGAGATCGAAGCGCAGCTGTACCGCGGTCGCCACCTTGTTGACGTTCTGGCCTCCCGGCCCCGAGGAGCGCACGAAGGACCAGGACAGCTCGCCGTCGGGAATCGAAAGATGCGCGTTGACCGCCAGCGTCACAGGTGCGATTCGAGCGGAGCGCGCCGTCAGTCCGCGGCGCGGTCGCGGCCGGGCGCGCCGGGTGAGGCCTCGCCCCCCGCGCGCGCGCGGCGTGAACGGCCATCGAGGATCTGCAGGTCGCGCTGCGGCACCGGAATGTGCACGCCGTGCGAACGGAAGATCCGCCAGATGGCGCGGTTGACGTCCGAGCGCACGTTGTTGACGCCGTTCACCGGGTCGGCGATCCAGAAACGCACTTCGAGGCGCATGCCGTTGTCCTCGAAGCTGATGAGGCGCGAGACCGGTGGCGGATCACGCAGGATGCGCGGGTGGCCCTCGGCCGCCTGCAGCAGCAGCTGCAGCGCCACCTCCGGATCGTCGTCGTAGCTGACCGACACCGGCAGTCGGATGCGCACCCGCTGGTCCGAGTAGCTCCAGTTGATGAACGGGCTGGTGATGAGATTCTGGTTCGGCACCAGCGTGTCGACCCCATCCCGGTCGCGCACCACCACGTAGCGGCCGCGCAGCTCCTGCACCCAGCCGAAGTTGCTGCTGCCGGTGTTGTCGCCGCTATTGGCGGAGATGAAGCTGATGACGTCGCCCGGCTTGATGGACTTGTCGATCAGCAGCACGAAGCCGCTGACGAAATTGCTGGCGACCGATTGCAGGCCGAAGCCGAGCCCGAGGCCGATGGCACCGGTCAGCACGTTGAGGGTGGTGACGTCGACGCCTGCGGCGTTGATCCCGAGCAGGATGCCGAGCCCGACCAGCAGGAAATGGCTGGACTTCGAGATGCCGACGCGGGTCGATACCGCGAGCTGCTCGAGCCGCATCAGGTGGCGCTCGGCCGCGCGCGCCAGCAGGCTCGCTACCACGACGAAGGCGGTCACGACCACCAGTCCCTTGAGCAGGGCCCAGAGGCTGAACTGGCTGCGGCCCGGCACGAGGCTGACGCGATTCAGGGCCGCCTCGATCGCATCCAGCCAACCGAGCAGCGCCAGCGCTACGATGACCGAGAGCACCACCGTGATCGCGATCTGGCGGCTGCGTACCCAGGAGCCGGGGCCGAGCAGCCGGCCGAGCGCGTACACCCCGAGGCGCACCAGCACCAGTACGGCGGCGACCTGCGCGGCGCTGTCGACCGCGGCCGTGCCGAGAGCTGCAGCGGTGAGTGCGGCGCGCGCTGCGAGCAGCGCCGCCAGGGCGGCGAGCAGCGGCGCGAGCACGCCGAAGGCATCGCGCAGTCGATCGCTCCAGCGGCCGCGCGCTCCGGCGGGCGTCGGCGTGCGCCAGGATGCGCGCGCGACCGCGAAGGCGATGACGAGCGCGATGACGATCGCGAACGTCTCGGCCAGGAACTGCGGGGAGGTGAGCCGGAGGATGAGGCCCTTTACGGCGCTGTCGGCATTACTCATCAGGCATTCAGGTCCGGGATCAGCTGGCTTTCGAGGCGTGCGATCTGATCCTTGAGCATCAACTTGCGCTTCTTCAGGCGCTTCAACTGCAGCTCGTTGATGTGCAGGTCGAGCGACAGACGTGAGATGACCTCATCGAGGTCGCGGTGCTCGATGCGCAACTGACGGAGCTTTTCCACGTTGCGGAACAGCTCGCGGTCAACGTTGTCTTCGATTTCCGCCATGCTTGTCGCCAGTCGTCGGGCTAGGAAAAACAGGCTGGACGGCCCCGGAACCGCTGGCGGCGGCCCCCAAGAGGGCGAGCTTATCCGAGC
>DATHRC010000009.1:0-131533 GCA_035481975.1 Steroidobacteraceae bacterium | reverse complement strand
CGCATACCGGATACCAGGTGCTGGTCGCGGACGTCAGCCAGGATCCGCTGTGGCTCGAACGGCGGGACGTCGCGCTCGCGGCGGGCCTGCAGGCGGCCTGGTCGACGCCCATCAAGGCGGCGGGCGGCAAAGTGCTGGGCTCGCTCGGGGTCTTTCGCGCCGAGCCGGGTCTGCCCTCGCCCGCGGAGTCGCAGATCATGGCGCGCGCCGCGCAGCTCGCCGGCATCGCCATCGAGCGGCGCCTCGCCGAGGAGGCGCTGCGCTCGAGCGAGGCGAAATTCCGCGGCCTGTTCGAGAGCATCGCCGAAGGCGTCTACCAGAGCGGGCGCGACGGCCGGCTGCTGTCGGTCAACCGCGCGTTCGCGTCCATGCTCGGCTACGCAAGCCCCGAGGAGCTGTGCGCGGTGGCGGAGGCGACCGCGCTCTACTGGGATCCGGCCGACCGAGCCGAGTTCACGCGGCGCGTGGAGTCGGAAGGCGAGATCCGCGACGCCGAGTTCCTCATGCGCCGCCGCGACGGCCAGCAGATCGTGGTGCTGGAGAATGCGCGCCCGATGCGCGACAGCGCCAACCGCATCATCGGCTACGAGGGCACGATTGCCGAGATCACCGAGCGCAAGCGCGCCGAGCAGGCGGTGTTCGCCGAGAAAGAGCGCGCGCAGGTCACGCTGCAGTCGATCGGCGATGCGGTGATCAGTACCGATGCGGCCGGCAGCATCGAGTACCTGAACCCGGTCGCGGAGACCCTCACCGGCTGGACGCTGGCGCAGGCGCGCGGCCAGCCGGTGGGTACGGTGCTGAAGCTGGTGAACGAGCTCAGCCGCGAGCCGATCGAAACCTCCCTGAACGGTGCGCTCGGGCGCTCCGGCAGCGCCGCTTCCCCCGACCACGCGGTGCTCATCACCCGCGCCGGCGCCGAAGTGGCCATCCAGGAATCGGCCGCCCCGATCTGCGATCGCGCCGGGGGTGTCATCGGCGCGGTGATCGTGTTTCACGACGTCACCAGCGAACGCCGTCTGAAGCGCGCGCTCGCCTGGCAGGCGAGCCACGACGCGCTCACCGGCCTCATCAACCGGCGCGAGTTCGACAATCGCCTGCACGGGGCGCTGCTCAGCGCGCAGCGCGGCGAGGGCGCCTATGCGCTGCTGTACATCGACCTCGACCAGTTCAAGGTCGTGAACGATACCTGCGGCCACCAGGCCGGCGACCGGCTGCTGCGCGAAGTGACCGGCGTGCTGCAGGCGCGGGTACGCGCCTCGGACACCCTCGCGCGCCTCGGCGGCGATGAGTTCGGCGTGCTGCTCGAGTGCTCGCTCGAGCAGGCGAAGCGCATCGCCGAAGCGGCACGCCAGGCGATCCGCGACTTTCGTTTCGTCTGGGGTGGCAGCACGCTGTCGGTGGGGGCGAGCATCGGCATCGTCGAGATCCGCGCCGATACCGACAACGTGGCGAGCCTCATGAGCGCCGCGGACATCGCCTGCTACGCCGCCAAGGACGCCGGTCGTAACCGCATCCACGTCTACGAGGCGGGCGGAGTGTCGGCGCGGCACCGCGAGATGTACTGGGTGGCGCGCGTGACGCGCGCCGCCGAGGACCAGCGCTTCGAGTTGTATTACCAGCCGATCGTGGCGCTCGCCGACTGCGGGCAGCGCGACTTCCACGAGCTGCTGGTGCGGCTGCGCGATGACGGCGGCACGCTGGTGCCGCCCGCGGAATTCATCCCGGCGGCCGAGCGCTACAACGTCATGTCGGTGATCGACCGCTGGGTGCTCGGCCAGGCGATCGAGCTGCTGCGCGCCCGGCAGCGCCGCGGCGCACCACTGCCGCTGCTGGCGGTGAATCTCTCCGGCACCTCGCTCAACGAGCAGTCGTTCGTCGACTTCGTGCTGCAGAGCGTATCCGATCCGCAGATCGCCGCCGCGCTGTGCTTCGAGATCACCGAGACCGCCGCGGTCACGAGTCTTGCCAACGCGCGTTACCTGATGAGCGAGCTCAAAGGTCGCGGCTGCCGCTTCGCGCTCGATGATTTCGGCACCGGGGTGTCGTCGTTCGTGTACCTGAAGACGCTGCCGGTCGATTTCCTCAAGATCGACGGCCAGTTCATCCATCACGTCGCCACCGATCCGGTCAACCGCAGCATGGTCGAGGCCATCGGCAAGGTCGGCCGCGCGCTCGGCATCGCCACCGTCGCCGAGTGCGTCGAGAGCGAGGCGGTGCTCGATGAGCTCAGGCGCATCGGCGTCGACTACGCGCAGGGTTTTCACCTCGCCGAGCCGCTGCCGCTCGCACAGCTGCCGCCGTAAGGTCCGCACCGCACCTAAGCCTCCGCTGACCGCAACGCGCGTGGTGCGCCGCGGCTGCTGTTGCGTAGAATGCGCGCTCCTGAAAAAGCCGCCCTGGGTCTCACCGTGCGCCTGCATCTGCGTCTACCGCCCGCCTTCCTCCATGCCCTGCGTCTTGCGCTCGCGGTCGGGATCGCCGCCGCGGTGCGCGCCGCTCCCGCGCCGGCAGGCTCGGAAGCGATTGCCGTCCGACTGCGCGACAGCGCGATGGCCGGTCACACCGTCGCGTACCCCTGGGTGAGCGAGCTCAGCACGCGTTTCGGACCGCGACCGGCCGGCTCGGACAACGAGCACCTGGCGGCGCAATGGGCGGCGGCGCGATTGAAGGCGCTCGGGTTCGAGAACGTGCACATCGAGACCTTCGCCATCACCGCCTGGGTGCGTGGCACCGAGAGTGCGCAGCTCATCGGCGCGGCCCCGCAGCCGCTCACCGTGGCGGCGCTCGGGGAGTCCCCGCCCACCCCCGCCGGCGGGCTCGAAGCCGAGGTGGTGATCTTTCCGACGCTCGAGGATCTGCGTGCCGCGGCGCCCGGCTCGCTCGCCGGACGCATCGCCATGGTGGCGCAGCGCATGGTGCGGGCGCAGGACGGTGCCGGCTACGGCGCCGCGGTGGCCGCGCGCACCGACGGACCGGCGATCGCGGCGCAGCGCGGGGCGATCGCCTACCTGCTGCGCTCGGTCGGCACCGACAATCACCGCCTCGCGCACACCGGGACCGCGCGCTACGTGGACGGGCGGGTGGCGCTGCCGGCATTTGCCCTCGCCGCGCCCGATGCCGACCAGATCGAGCGGCTGCATGCCCTGGGCGAGACGGTGCGCGTGCGGCTCATCTCCAACGCCTCGTATGTCGAGGGCGCGCACTCGCAGAATGTGATCGCGGAGGTGCGCGGGCGCGAGCGTCCCCAGGAAGTGGTGCTGCTCGGCGCCCACCTGGACAGCTGGGACCAGGGCACCGGCGCGATCGACGACGGCGCAGGTACTGCGATCATTACCGCCGCCGCGAAGCTGATTCGAGACCTGCCGCAGCGGCCGAAGCGTACCGTGCGCGTGGTGCTCTTCGGCTCGGAGGAGGTGGCGCAGCCGCAGCCCCCGGGCGGGGCATTCGGCGGTCACGCCTACGTCACGAATCACCGCGCTGAGCTCGCGAGCCACGTCCTCACCGGCGAGAGCGATCTGGGCACCGAGCGCGTCTACGAGCTCGCGCTTCCCGAGACGGTGACCAACGGCGAGTTTGCCAGGATGGCACTGCGTGTCCTGCAGCCGCTTGGCGTGTTGCTGGCGCAGCGGCCTGCGGAGGAAGCCGGCACCGACGTCGGTCCCTCGGTGGAGGCGGGGGTGCCCGCATTTCTGCTGCGCCAGGACGCTACGCGCTACTTCGACATCCACCACACGCCCGACGATACGCTCGACAAGGTGGACCGCGAGCAGCTCGAGCAGAACGTCGCCGCCTGGGCGGCACTGGTGTGGCTCGCCGCCGACAGCGACGTCGATTTCCGCACGCGTGGAGCGCCTGCGGCGCACTGACGCGCGCCTTGGCGGCTTCCGCAGGGCGCGCCATCGACACGCGCCGGCAGGCGGTTGCGCCCGGGCCCCGGCCTGCCGCAAGCTGCGCAAAGCATGAGCGGACAGCTACGCGTATCGACCGATGCCGGCGTGTGCGAGGTGTGCTTCGACCGCCCCGAAAAGCGCAACGCCATCACCTTCGCCATGTACCAGGCGCTCGCGCGCTCGCTCGGCGAGGCGCACACGGCTACGGCGGTGCGGGCGGTGCTGCTGCGCGGGGAGGGTGCCGGGTTCTGCGCGGGCAATGATCTGCAGGATTTTCTGAGCGGACCTGAGTTCACTCCCGCCCACCCGGTGCTCGAGGTGATGCGCACGCTCGCCACCTTCGACAAGCCGCTGCTCGCTGCGGTGCAGGGACAGGCCGTCGGCATCGGCGTGACGATGCTGCTGCACTGCGATCTGGTCATCGCCGCGAGCGGTGCGCAGTTCTCGCTGCCGTTCGTCGCGCTCGGGCTGGTGCCCGAAGCCGGCAGCTCGCTGCTGCTGCCGCGCCTGGTGGGCCGTCAGCGCGCGGCGGAGCTGCTGTTCCTCGGCAAGCGGCTCGATGCCCCGGGCGCCGAACGCCTCGGGCTGGTGACGCGCGTGGTGGAGGAGGGCGCGCTGCTGGCGGAAGCGCGCCAGCTCGCCCGCGACGTCGCCCGGCAGCCGCAGCAGGCGCTCACCGCCACGCGGCGGTTGCTGCGCGGGGATCCGACGGAGGTGCTGGCGCGCATCGAGGAGGAGGCGCGCATCTTCGCAGCGCAGCTGCGCTCGGAGGAATTCCAGGCCGGCATTCGTGCCTTTCTCGCCCGCGGGCGCGCGGACTGAAGTCCCGCGGGAGCCACGCATGGCGACTTATGCGCTCGATGGACTCGTCCCGGTCGTCGACCCGAGCTCGTTCGTGCACCCGCAGGCCTCACTCATCGGCGATGTGATCGTCGGCCCGCATTGTTATGTCGGACCCTCGGCCTCGCTGCGCGGGGACTTCGGCCGCATCGTGCTCGCGGCGGGGTGCAACGTGCAGGACTGCTGCGTACTGCACAGCTTCCCGGGCAAGGACACGCGCCTCGAGGAGGAGGCCCACATCGGGCATGGCGCGGTGCTGCACGGCTGCACCATCGGGCGCCGCGCGCTGATCGGCATCAGTGCGATCGTGATGGACGACGTGCTGGTCGAGGAGGAGGCATTCGTCGGGGCGGGGAGTTTCGTGCGCGCCGGCTTCGTAGTGCCCCGCCGCACACTCGTTACCGGCATTCCGGCACGCATCGTGCGCGAGTTGAAGGCCGAGGAGCTCGCCTGGAAAGCGACCGGCACGCGCGAGTACCAGGAGCTCACCGCGCGCTGCCTCGCAAGCTTCAGGGAATGCCGGCCGCTCCCCGCTCCCGAAGCGGATCGCCCACGGCTCGGCAGCTCAGCCGCCGTGCCGCTGCACACCATCGAGCGCAAGTAACCTCGGGCGCCCGCGTCTGCGGTGCGGGGAAGACCCTGGCGCCGGTCCGGCCGCGCGCCGCTGCCCGCTAGTCTCCGCCGGGCGGGTCGGCTGCGTCCGGATTGATCACGCCGAAGAGCGCCGGCACCGACGCGTAGAACAGCCGGATCCCCTCAGCGTGCACGCGCGCCAGCAGCTTCTGCGCCTCCTCGTCGGTCACGATGAACTCCACTTCCACGGTGAGGCTCCCCGCGAGCTCGAAGAAGGTGCTCTCGTGCAGCACGTGGTGGCGGCCGAAGCCGGCCATGGCGCGAAAGGCCGAGCCGCCGCGTACACCTAGCCCGTTGGCCTGCGCGAGCAGCCATTCCCACACCAGCTGTCCGCGGTGACGCTGCCCCTCGTGTACGTAGAACCTGAGGAACGACCCCTGCATGGCGGCTGTGTCGTCAGCTACGCAACAAGGCGACCGTGCCGATGCCGGCGAAGGTCATGAGGATCGATCCGACGACGTGCGTGCCGGCCTCGGCGAGCGCCCACGGCGCGCGTCCCGCCTGCAGGAGAGCCACGAGCTCCGCCGAGAAAGTCGAGAAGGTGGTGAGGCCGCCGCAGAAGCCGGTGATGACCATTAGGCGCCACTCGGGCGCGAGTGCGGAGTAGCTGGCGAAGAACGCCACGGCGACGCCGACCACGTAGGCGCCGATGAGGTTGGCGGCGAGCGTCCCGGGCGGGACGGCGGGAAAATACGCGTTCAGCGTCGTCCCGAGCCACCACCGCAGTAACGCCCCGAGGCTGCTGCCAACACTGATCGCGGCCACCGCTCTCCACATGGAGGTCCCTTGTACAGTACCGCCCAAGCGACGCGCAACGGTTCGAGTATGCTTGGCGCTTAAGCCTGTCCCCGGCCGCGATCGCACCCGAAAGGAACCGCATGCGCGCACTTTTCGCAGCGCTGACCGCGCTCGAACTCCTCGTCGCGCTCGGCGGCTGCGCACCGCACCCACAGTCCGCCGACGCGCAGCTGCGGGCGCTATACACGCGGGAGTGGCAGTGGCGCATGGAGCAGCTACCCGACAACGAGGACGGCACCCGCCCGATTGCCGACCACCTGCCGAAGGTCGATGCGGCGACGCAGGAGATGCGCCTGAGGTACTGGCAGGACGTGCTGCAGCGCGTGAATGCGATAGCGCGCGAGCGCCTGTCGGTACCCGAGCAGCTCAACTACGACATTTATCGGCAGCAGCTCGCGGTGCTCATCGCCGACCAGCGCTTCCGCGATTTCGAGATGCCGGCCAACTCCGACACCACCTTCTGGACCGACATCGGCTACACCGCGCGCCGCCCGTTTCGTACCCTGACCGACTACCAGCACTGGCTCGCGCAGATGCGCGACATCCCGCGCTACTTCCACGAGCAGATGGACGAGATGCGTGCGGGGATGCGCCGCGGTTTCACCCCGCCGCGCATCACCATGGAGGGACGCGACGCCTCGATCACCGCGGTCACGGCGGCGACCCCGGAAGCGAGTCTCTTCTACACCCCGTTCCGCGAGATGCCGTTCGTGCCGCCGGCGCGGCAGGCGACCCTGCGCCAGCAGGCGATCACGATCATCCGCGAAGTGGTGCAGCCGGCGTACCTCGAGCTGCTGAACTTCATGCGCACCGAGTACGTCCCGGGCATGCGCACCACCATCGCGGCGGCGGACCTGCCCGATGGCCCTAACTACTATCGCGCCAAGATCCACGAGTTCACCACCCTCGACATGGAGCCGCAGGCGATCCACGCGCTCGGGTTGGCCGAGGTGCAGCAGCTGCACGCCGCGATGCTCGATGCCATGCACGCGACCGGCTTCAGCGGCGACTTCGCGGCGTTCCTCAAGTTCCTGCGCAGCGACCCACGTTTCTATGCGCGCACGCCCGAGGAGCTGCTGATGCGCGCCGCCTGGATCGCCAAGCGCTTCGATGGCAAGGCCGCGCAGTACTTCGGCTATCTGCCGCGCGCGCGCTTCGCCATCAAGCCGGTGCCCGACGATCTCGCCCCTTTCTACACCGCGGGCCGCGGTGGCTTCGGTGTGTATCTGCTCAACACCTACGACCTGCCGAGCCGCCCGCTCTACAACCTGACGGCGCTCACGCTGCACGAGTCGGCCCCCGGCCATGCCTTCCAGATCCCGATCGCCATGGAGCACAAGGACCAGCCGAGCTTCCGCCAGCTCAGCTATATCTCCGCGTATGGGGAAGGCTGGGCGCTTTATTGCGAGCGGCTCGGGCTCGAGATGGGCATGTACGATACCCCCTACGACCGCTTCGGCATGCTCGGCTACCAGATCTGGCGTGCGGCGCGCCTGGTGGTCGACACCGGCATCCACTCGCAGGGATGGACACGCGCCCAGGCGCTCGAGTACTTCCGCCAGAACACCGCGCTGCCCGAGCGCGAGATCGGCACGGAAGTGGATCGCTACATCGCCTGGCCCGCCCAGGCGCTGTCGTACTACCTCGGTGAGCGCGTGATCCTCGAGGCGCGGGCGCGGGCGCAGCAAGCGCTGGGCGAGCGCTTCAACGTCCGCGCCTTTCACGACGCGGTGCTCGAGCTCGGCTCCGTGCCGCTGCCGGTGTTGACGGCGCGTGTGCAGCGCTTCATCGACGAGGGCGGGCGGGGTCCCTACCCGCAGACGGAGTAGGCGCGCGCACATGGAGCGCGCGCGGCCGTTGGAGGTAACATACGCACCCCGGTGTTCCGGTACGTAAAGGAGAAACGCCATGAGAGGCTCGACCTGGCTGTTGGGGATCGGCGCCGCGCTCGCGCTGCTCGCAGGCGATGCGGCGCTCGCCCAGAACAGCCAGCAGGAAAAGATGACCCGCTGCAATGCGGATGCCAAGACGCAGGGGCTGAGCGGCGATGACCGCAAGGCGTACATGAAGACCTGCCTGTCCGCCAAGGGGACCAGCCAGGCCAAGGGCAACAGCCAGCAGGAGAAGATGAAGAGCTGCAATGCCGACGCCGGCAGCAAGGGTCTGAAGGGCGATGATCGCAAGGCGTTCATGAAGAACTGCCTGAGCGGCCCGGCGACCGGCTGACCGTGCGCCCGTGATCCTATGAGCGCGGCCGCGCCGTATGCCGCGGAGGGCGGCTGCACCTGCCGCAGCGTGCGCTATCGGCTCACCCGTACGCCGCTGATCGTGCACTGCTGCCACTGCCGCTGGTGCCAGCGCGAGACCGGCAGCGCTTTCGTGCTGAACGCGCTGCTCGAGTCGGAGCATCTCGAGCTCACCAGCGGCCGCACCGAGCTGGTGGCGACGCCGAGTAACAGCGGCAAGGGACAGCAGATCGCGCGCTGCCCCAGCTGTCGCATCGCGCTGTGGAGCCACTACGGCGGCTTTGGCGTGTTGAGCTTCGTGCGCGTCGGCACGCTCGATGAGCCCGATCGCTTTCCTCCCGACGTGCACATCTACACCGAGTCGCGCCAGCCCTGGGTCGTGCTCCCGGCCGGCGCACGCGCCTTCCCGCAGTACTACAAGAGCGCCGAGGTCTGGAGCCCGGCGAGCCTGGCGCGCCGCGAGGCGCTGTTCGCCCGGACGCGCTGACGCCGCGTCGCCAGCGCGCGGAGCGAAGTGCGCCAGCCGCGCCTCCGGCTGCGCAATCTCTGGGTATGCAGCAAATGCATATCAGGGAGGCAAAATACGATTATTCCTTGGGGGTCGTCAGTCCCTAGAATTCGCGCAGCATGCGCATGCCGACGCCCTCCGATTCCTATCCTCTGCAAGGGGCACGGCTGCCCTGCCTGGTGGGCGGGGAGCTGGTGGACAGTCGCGCCGCCTTCGAGAACATAAGCCCGGTCGACGGGCGCGTGCTGTGCACCGTCGGGGAAGCGGACGCCGCGCTGGTCGATCGCGCGGTGCAGGCGGCGCGCGCGGCACTGCGCGGACCCTGGGGACGCCTCGGAACGGCCGAGCGCTGCGCGCTGCTGCGCAAGGTGGCCGACGGCATCGAGCGGCGCAGCGCCGAGTTCGTGGCCGCGGAGATCGCCGACACCGGCAAGACGCTGCAGCAGGCCAGCACTCTCGACATCCCGCGCGGCGCGGCCAATTTCCGCGCCTACGCGGATCTGGCCATGGCGCGCGCCTCCGAGTGCTACGAGATGGGCACTGCGGACGGCCGCGGCGCACTCAACTACTCGCTGCATAAACCCGTGGGCGTGGTGGCGGTGATCGCGCCCTGGAACCTGCCGTTCCTGCTGCTCACCTGGAAAGTGGCGCCGGCGCTCGCCTGCGGCAACGCGGTGGTCGCCAAGCCCTCCGAGGAGACCCCCTCGAGCGCGGCGCTGCTCGCGCAGGTGATGCAGGAGGTCGGCGTGCCGCCGGGCGTATTCAACCTGCTGCACGGCTTCGGGCCGAAGTCCACCGGTGAAGCGCTGGTGAGCCACCCCGATGTGAATGCCATCGCCTTCACCGGCGAGTCTGCCACCGGTTCCGCCATCATGAAGAGCGCCGCGGACTCGGTGAAGGCGCTGTCCTTCGAGCTCGGCGGCAAGAACGCATCGCTGGTGTTCGCCGATGCGGACTTCGAGGCCGCGCTCGCCGGCACGCTGCGCTCGGTGTTCTCCAACTGCGGCCAGGTATGCCTGTGCTCCGAGCGCGTCTACGTCGAGCGGCCGCTGTTCGAGCGCTTCGTCGTCGCCCTCACCGAGCGCGCCCGGGCGCTGAAGATCGGCGGTCCCTACGAGGGCGCCGACTTGGGTCCGCTGATCTCGCGCGCGCATCGCGACAAGGTGCTGTCCTATTACCGCCTGGCACGCACGGAGGAGGGCGAGATCCTCTGCGGCGGGGGCGTGCCGCAGTTCGGCGATGAGCGCGATCGCGGCGCCTTCATCGAGCCGACCATCGTGCGCGGCCTGCGCGAGGATGCGCGCTGCGTGCGCGAGGAGATTTTCGGCCCCATCTGCCACGTGGCGCCGTTCGATTCGGAGGAGGAGGCGGTGCGGCTCGCTAACGATACCCGTTACGGCCTCGCGGCCGCCGTCTGGACCTCGAACCTGCAGCGGGCGCACCGGGTGGCGCGCGCCATGGAAGTGGGCATCGTGTGGGTGAACGACTGGTTCCTGCGCGACCTGCGCACGCCCTTCGGCGGGGTGAAGCTGTCGGGCATCGGCCGCGAGGGCGGCATGCACTCGCTCGCCTTCTTCTCGGAAGCCATGAATGTCTGCATCAAGCTCTGATATGACCGGCAAGGCGCAACGGGCGCGCGCGCACAGCGCCGTGGTTCCGGGCAAGGCGCGCCCGCGCGGCACCTTCCCGCACTTTCGCCGGGCCGGCGATTTCATCTTCGTCTCCGGCACCAGCGCGCGCCGTGCGGATGACTCCATCGCCGGGACCGGTGACATCCGCGTGCAGACCCGCGCGGTGCTCGGCAACCTGCGCGACATCCTCGCCAGTGCGGACGCGGCACTCGCGGACGTGGTGGAGATCTGCACCTATCTCACCAGCATGGACGACTTCGGCGCCTACAACGAGGTCTACAGCGAGTTCTTCGGCTACGACGGGCCGGCGCGTACCACCGTGGCGGTGGCGGCGCTGCCGCACCCGCAACTGCTGATCGAGATCAAGGCGGTCGCCTGGCGGCCGGCGCCGCCGCGCGCCGCGCCACGCCGGCGAGCCGCCCCGAGGAGACCACGATGAGACTCATCGACATCCATTCGCATTTCCTGCCGCGCAGCTGGCCGGATCTCGCCGCGCGCTTCGGCACGCCCGACTGGCCGTGGATGCGCCACGCCGGTGGCGGCGCGGCCATGCTCATGGTGGGCGAGCGCGAATTCCGCCCGGTGACCGCGGCCTGCTGGGATCCGCGCGTGCGCCTCGAGGATATGGACCGCGACGGCGTCGACGTGCAGATCATGTGCGCCACCCCGGTGCTCTTTGCCTACGAGCGCCCCGCGCCCCAGGCGCTCGAGTGCGCCCGCATCTTCAACGACGCCGCGCGCGAGATCTGCGCTGCCGCCCCGCAGCGGCTGAAGTCGCTGTGCCAGGTGCCGCTGCAGGACACCGAGCTCGCCTGCCGCGAGTTGAGCCGCGCCATGGCCGACGGGCATGTCGGCGTGCACATCGGCAACCACGTGGGCACGCGCGAGATCTGCGACGACGGCATCCTCACCTTCCTGCGGCACTGCGCCGCCGAGGGCGCGGCGGTGTTCGTCCATCCCTGGGACATGAGGGGGCAGGAGCACATGCCGAAGTACATGCTGCCGTGGCTGGTGGCGATGCCGGCGGAGACGCAGCTGTCGATCCTGTGGCTGATTCTCTCGGGCGCCTTCGAGCGGCTGCCGCGCTCGCTGAAGCTGTGTTTCGCCCACGGCGGCGGCAGCTTTCCGTACCTGCTCGGGCGCGTCGACAACGCCTGGCGCAACCGCGACCTGGTGCGCGAGGACTGCCCACGCCTGCCGTCCTCCTACGTGGACCGCTTCTATGTCGATGCGGCGGTGTTCAGCGACGCCGCACTCAGCTTCCTGGTGCGCACCATGGGCGAGGACCGCGTCATGCTGGGATCGGACTATCCCTACCCGCTGGGCGAGCAACGGGTCGGCACCCTGGTGCGCTCGCAGCCGGATCTGAGCGCCGCTGCGCGCGAGAAACTGCTGCACGCCAACGCGCAGCGCTTCTTCGGCCTCGCCCCGGCGCGCACCCGTCGGCGCGACCCGGCGGCCGCGCTCGCGGGCGCCTGAAAGCGCACCGCGGGGGCTGACACCCGCGCACGCCCCGGGCTTGAGCGTGCGGGCCGCGCCGCGTGCGACGCCGGACCGGCTATGATCGCCCGCCATGACTTCGGCCCGTCTCGAGCGCTGGATCGCCCGCAAGTTCCGCCTGCGTCACATCGAGCTGATCGCGGCCCTGTATGAAGCGCGCAGCATCCTCAAGGCCTCGCGCCAGGTGAACCTCACGCAGCCCACCGTGACGCGGGCATTGCGCGACATCGAGGCGACGCTCGGCGTGCCGCTGTTCGAGAGGAGCAACCGCGGGCTTGCGCCCACCCCCTACGGGGAGATCTTCGCGCGGCACGCGAAGATCGTGCTCGCCCAGCTGCGCCATGCGGCCGAGGAGCTCGAGGACCTGCGCATCGGCTACAGCGGCAAGGTGACCGTGGGTACGCTGCTGGCGGCGTCGGCGAGCATCCTGCCCGATGCCATTGTGCTGCTGAAGAAGGAGCGCCCCGGGGTGGCCATCAGCGTGACGGTCGGCACCTACGACATCCTGGTGCCGTCGCTGCGGGTCGGGGATCTCGACATGGTGCTCGGTCGCCTGCCCGATGAGGGCCGCAGCCCCGCGCTGGTGTACGAGGAGTTCTATGCCGAGCCGATCTGCCTGGTGGTGCGCCGTGGGCATCCGCTGCTGCGCAAGCGGCGCCTCGGGCTGCGGGAGCTGGTGAGCGCGGGCTGGCTGCTGCCGCCGCCGGAGACGGCGCTGCGCCGCCAGATCGAGCGCGCCTTCCTCGATGCCGATGCGCCGCTGCCGCGCAACATCATCGAGTCGCTCTCGATCCTCACCAACCGCGTGCTGCTGCGCAAGTCCGACTGCATCGGCGTCATGCCCTACCACGTGGCGCGCGACGACGTGCAGCAGAAGCTGCTGGCGATCCTGCCGGTGAAACTCAAGTCCATGGACAGTCCGGTCGGGGCGATCCTGCGTGCCCCCGGCGAGTTGCCGCCGGCGGCGAGCGCGCTGCTCGACTGCCTGCGGGTCGCCGCGCGCGCCGTGCCGGCCCCGCGCCTGTAGCGCCGCGATACCCGCGCGCCATGCTTGCCTGGGTGAGAGAGGTCAGTCCGCAGCTGTCGCGCTGCGAGCTGTCGCATGTGCAGCGTACGCCGATCGATGCGGCGCGCGCCCGGGCCCAGCATCGGCAGTACACCGCGGCGCTGCAGCAGCTCGGCTGCCGCCTGCAATGGCTGGCGCCGCTGCCGCAGCACCCCGACGGCGTGTTCGTCGAGGACACCGCGGTGCTGCTGCCCGAAGTCGCGGTCATCACCCGCCCCGGCGCGCCCGCGCGGCGCGGCGAGACGGCCGGCGTCGCGGCCGCCTTAGCGCCGCAGCTGCCGCTGCGGCACATCAACGCTCCGGGCAGCCTCGAGGGCGGTGACGTGCTGCAGATCGGGCGTACGCTGTACGTCGGCGCATCGGCCCGCACCAACACCGCCGGGATCGCGCAGCTCACCGAGGCGCTCGAGCCCTTCGGCTACCGGGTGCAGAGCGTCGCGCTGCAGGGCTGTCTGCATCTGAAGAGCGCCTGCACCTTCATCCCGCCGCACACCCTGGTGGTGAACCCCGCGTGGGTCGAGCCGGCGCTCTTTGGCACCGCGTCGGTGGTGCCGGTCGCCGCGGGCGAGCCCTATGGGGCCAACACCCTCACCCTGGGTGGCACGACGCTGGTGAGCGCTGCGTACCCCGACACCGGCCGGCGGCTGGCCGCTGCCGGCGTGGCAGTGCGCGCGCTCGAGGTCGATGAGCTGCACAAGGCGGAAGCGGCGCTCACCTGCATGAGCCTGTTGCAGGCGGTGTGAAGGGTCGCGCGCGCGTCAGGCGGGCATGCTGACGGTGCGCAACGCCTGCAGGAAGGTGCGCACCTCCGGCTCGGTGCCGATGGTGATGCGGCACCAGTTATCGAAGGGCGGAAAGCGTCGGCCGACCAGCACCTCGCGCTCGCGCATCAGCGTGGTGAAGCGCGCGAGCGGCATGCCGGTGTCGAAGAACACGAAGTTCCCCTGCGGCTCGGCGTAACGCAGCTTGAGGCGGGTGAGCTCGCTGGTGATGCGGGTGCGACTGGCGAGGATGCGGCGGCGGCAGTCGGCGCGAAACGCGCTGTCGCCGAGGCTGGCGCGCGCGGCGCGCACCGCGAAGATGTTGGCCGTGCTCATGCGCGCACCCGCCAGCGTGGCGGCGATGTCGGGGCGCGCGATCCCATAGCCGAAGCGCAGCCCCGCCATGCCGTGGATCTTGGAGAAGGTGCGCAGCACCACCACCGGCTGCCCGGCCTTCACCAGGTCCGCGACCGTCTCGACACCGCTCGCCGAGACGAAATCCATGTACGCCTCATCGACGATGGTGACCACGTTGTCCGGCAGCGAGGCGATGAACGCGCGTATCTGCGCGGCAGGCAGTGCGGTGCCGGTGGGATTGTTGGGATTGCACAGGTACACCGCGCGCGTCGCGCTGGACACCGCCGCGCGCATCGCGGGCAGGTCGTGACGCAGCTCGCCGTCGACCGGCACGAACCTCACCCGTGCACCGCGCAGCTGCGCGTAGTTCGTGAGCTCGAGATAGGTGGGCGCGGCGGCGATGATCTCGCCGCCGTCGTGCCCGTACAGCAGCCCGAGCGCACACAGCAGTTCCCCGGAGCCGGTGCCGGTGACCAGGTGATCGGCGCCGACGCCCTCCAGCCGGCCGATGGTGTTGACGAGATCCGCGTGCTCCTCATCGGACGGATAGCGGCACCCTTGCGCAATCGCGTCGCTCACCGCGCGGCGCGCCGCCGGCGATGGGCCGTAGGGGTTCTCGTTCCAACACAGCACGATCGGCTGTCCCGGCGTCTGGCCCGCAGCGCCGGCCGCCGCCGCGGCGCGCCACGCCGCACCGGGGCCGGCCAGCAGCAGCGCCGAGGCGCTGAGCAGATCGCGGCGGTTGAGCGTCATGGCACAAAGATACACCGCGGCCGTGGGCGCGACCATGCGCCGCGGTCTTCGCTCCCCTCGGCAGCGCGAAGTGGTGCTAGTGTTTGCGGCCAGCGCACGCAACGGCGGCGCGAACCGGTACGGTCATGAACGAGCTTGAAGACGGCGCGGAGAGGATGCTGGGGATACTGAAGCCCGATACGGTCATCGGCGCCGGCATCTATCTGCTGCTGTTCGTGGTGGCGGCGCTGCTGCTGTCGCGGCTGCTGCGTGTCGCGCTGCACGGCGTGATGACCCGCCAGGGCCACCTCGACCGCACCACCCTGAGTTTCCTGCAACAGGTGGGCACCGCCGCCATCTGGGTGGTGATGCTCATCCTCTACGCGCACCTGATCCCGGTGCTGCGCGCCATGGGCACCGCGCTGCTCGCCGGCGCGAGCATCGCCTCGGTCGTCATCGGGCTGGCGGCGCAGAGCACACTCGGTAACCTGGTGGCGGGGGTCGCCATTACGCTCTACCGGCCGTTTCGCCTCGGCGACACGCTGCAGGTGACCTCGCCCACCGGCACCGAGGTGGGCACGGTCGAGCTGATCTCCCTCGGCTACACCAGCCTGCGCACCCCCGACGGGCGGCTGGTGGTGCTGCCCAACAGCATCGCCGCCAGCCAGGTGACGCTCAATCTCGGCGGCCAGCCCTCCCCGGCGCCGCTCACCGTCGTGATCCGCGTGAGCCGCGAAGCCGACCTCGAGGCCGCGCGCGAGGCGGCGCTCGCGACCGCCCGCGAGGCGGTCGATCCGGCCGCGGTGCTCGGATGTTTCCTCACCCGCATCGACGCCACCGGCATGACCCTCGAGCTGCGCCTGCGGCCGCCGGCCGGGACCGAGCGCGACGCCCTGCGCTCGAAGCTGGTTGCCGCGCTCGCCCGGCAGTTCGCCGCCCGCGGTCTCGACAAGGAGGGCGTGCGGCGGTCGAGCTTTTCCTGACGGGGGCGTCGTGGACAGCGGTCGGCGCGCAAAGCTAGACTCAACCGTGGCTTTACCCCGCGTGCAACTCAAGATTGCCACCCCCGCCGGGCTCTCGTGGGTCGGCGCCGACGGCGCCGAGCATCCGATTCACCCGTTGTGGCTGCGCGAGCGCTGCCGTGATGCGCTCAGCATGGACCCGCGAACGCAGCAGCGCCTGCAGGACCCTTCCGATTTCGACCTCGACGTGCAGGTGAGCGCCGTGGCGCAGCCCGCGGCCGGAGTGTTCCGCATCAAGTTCAGCGACGGCCACGAGGCGACGTTCCGCGCCGAGGATCTGCTCGAAGAGGTGGCGCTGCCCGATAACGGTCACGACTGCCCCGCGCCGCGCCTGTGGGACGGGCGGCTGGCCGAGCTGCCGCGGGCGCACTGGCGCAGCAACCCTTCCGACAGCGAGCTGCTGTCATGGCTCGAGTCCTTTCTCACGCTCGGGTTCGTGATCTTCGAGGGGGTGCCGACCGCGCCCGGCACCGTGCTGCAGGTGGGCGCGACCTTCGGCTTCACGCGCGAGACCAACTTCGGCGCGCTGTTCAACGTGCGCTCGACCCCCGAGGCGAACGATCTGGCGTACACCTCGATCGCTCTCGATCCGCACACCGACAATCCCTACCGCTCCCCGGTGCCCGGGATCCAGCTGCTGCACTGCCTGGTGAACGAGACCCGCGGCGGGCTGTCGACGCTGGTGGACGGCTTTGCCGTGGCGCAGGCACTGCGCGGGCAGCACCCTGCGGCTTTCGACATCCTCAGCCGCACGCCGGTGCGCTTCAGATACATCGACGTCGACTGCGAGCTCACCGCCAGTGCCCCGCCGATCGAGCTCGACGTGACCGGCGCCCTCAAGGCCATCCACTTCAGTCCGCGGCTCGACTACGTGCCGTTGTTCGGCCGCGAGGCGCTCGCGGCCTACTATGAGGCGCGGCGGCTGTTCGATCACCGCCTGCGCGCGCCGGATTTCGAGATCCGCTTCCTGCTGAAGCCCGGCGACCTGGTGATGTTCGACAATTGCCGCCTGCTGCACGGGCGCACCGGCTTCGACCCGGCGGAGGGCCTGCGTCACCTGCAGGGCGCCTATATCGATATCGACGGACCGCGCAGCCTGTGGCGGGTGCTGCGCCGCCGGCGCGGCGGACTGACGGCTGCCAGGCGCAGCGCATGAGCCGCATCGTCAGCTTCCGGCAGATGCAGCACGGCACCCGCGAGGACTACCTGCTGCTCGACGAGTCCGAGCGCCACTACGCGCAAGGCCTCGGCGCGCGCCTGCTCGAAGCGCTGCGCCACCTCGACCACTCTCTCGAGGGCTATCCGCTGAGCCGCCTGCAGCACTCGCTGCAGACGGCGACCCGTGCGCTGCGCGACGGCGCCGACGAGGAGATGATCGTCGGCGCACTGCTGCACGATGTCGGCGATGAGCTCGCTCCCTACAACCATGCCGAGGTCGCCGCGGCGATCCTGCGGCCGTACGTGCGGCCGGAAGTCGCCTGGATCGTCGCGCAGCACGGCCTGTTCCAGAACTATTACTACGTGCATCATTTCGGCGGCGATCGCCATGCGCGCGAGCGGTTGCGCGATCACCCCTGGTACGACGCCACCGTGCACTTCTGCGCCGCCTGGGACCAGTGCTCGTTCGATCCGGATTATCCGAGCGAGAGCCTCGAGACCTTCGCGCCCATGCTGCAGCGGATCTTCGCCCGCCCGCCGCACGATCCACGCTATCAGGCCGTGCCCACCCTGCCTGGCGCCTGACAGTGCTGACCGCCGCGCAGCCGCGTATGCCGCCCAGCGCGGCGCTTTTCCCTACAGCCCGCTCTTGATCCGCGTCCAGGTGCGCGTCAGCTGCCGCTGATAGGCGGAGTCGTACTCGGTCGGCAGGTACAGCCGCGCACGTACCGCCGGCGGCGGGTAGATGATCGGGTTGTCGAGGATCTCGGGCTTGATGAACGGCCGCGCCGCGAGGTTGTCGTTGCCGTAGTAGATGTCGTTGCTGATGGCGGCGATGACGTGCGCATCGAGAATGAAGTTGAGGAAGCGGTGCGCCGCCCGCGGGTGCGGCGCGTTGACCGGGATCAGCAGCGCGTTGTAGCTGATGTTGGAGCCCTCGCGCGGCAGCGTGAAGGCGAGCGGCAGATCGAGTCCCGCCTTGCGTGAGCGCATCACCGCCTGCAGGTAATCGCTCGACCAGGCCATCGCCACGCACAGCTCGCCGGAAGCGAGCTGCTCGAGGTAATCGCTCGAATCGAACACGCGGATGTACGGGCGCACCGTCATCACCAGCTGCTCCGCCGCGTGCAGGTCGGCGACGCTGCGCGCGTTCGGGTCGCGCCGCAGGTACACGAGCGCAAGCTGCAGCACGTCGTCCGGGGAATCAAGGAAGCTCACGCCGCAGTCGGCCAGGCGCGCCACTACCTGCGGCTTGAACAGCATGTCGAGGCTGTCGAGCGGGGCCTGCGGCAGGCGGCTGCGCACCAGCGCCGCGTTGTAGGCGAAGCCGTTCATCGAGTGCAGGTAGGGCGCGGCATAGCGGTTGCCAGGGTCGGCGCGCGCCTGCACGGCGAGTACCGCCGGGTCGAGGTTCTTCCAGTTGGGCAGCAGCGACTTGTCGAGCGGCTCGTACAGACCCGAGCGGATCTGCCGGGCAAAGTGCTCCATGCTGGTGCTGACGATGTCGTAACCCGAGTCACCGATCAGCAGCTTCCCCTCGAGCGTCTCGTTCGAGTCGAACAGGTCGTAGACGACGCTGATGCCGGTGGCGCGCTCGAAGCGCGCAACGGTGTCGAAGCCGATGTAGTCGGCCCAGTTGTAGACGTGCAGCACCGGCTCCTCGGCCGCAGCGGCGGTCGGCGCAGCGGCGCGCGGTGCGGGAGCGGACGGGGCGGGTGCGGCCTGCGGCTGCGCGACGCCCCGGGGAGCGGCGCCCGGGTGCACGGTGGCGCCCGGTGGCGCGCGGCTGCAGGCGGACAGGCAGAGCGCGGCCGCCAGGCACGCGCCGGGCAGCGCCGCTCTCAGGAGCGTGCCAGCTCGGCGCGCACCCAGTCGTGGAACTGGCGCAGCGCCCACTCTTCGGGCATCAGCACGCCGGCAGCGTGCGGCAGGGCGTGCAGTCCGCTCTGGTTCACCTCGCAGATCTCGGCATCCTCGCTCATGACGATGTTGGTGAAGTCGACCGCCTGCATGATGTTGCGCGCCGGATCGGCGAGCGTCTCGGGCAGGAACAGGAACTCGATGCTCATGTCGGTGAGCTCCGGCCCGAGCGGCAGCAGCCGCACTACGCGCACGTAGTCGACGTGCGCCACGATGAACACCGACGGCACGCTCGTCATGTAGAGGTGCCCGGCCTTGCGGTCGGCAGCGCTCACTTTCGGGAACAGCGCGCCCGCGGCCCTGCCGTCCATGGTCCAGCTCTCCGCGCCGGGACGCAGGCCGCCGCCGTACTTCGGATCATCATCCGCGGCGTGGTCCTGCCAGCGCGGGTCGTCGCGCCGCTCGAGCAGCGCGCGTCCGAAGATCGGCACCAGCTGCGCCAGGCGCGGATGCACGCCCGGGCAGTGCAGGCATTCGTTGTAGTTCTCCCAGAACACCTTCCAGTTGCAGCGGATGGTCTTGTGCAGCCGGTGTCCGACGGCCAGCTCCGCGAGCTGCCAGTCGTCGAAGCGGTTCAGCGGCAGGTCGAAGCTCGCCGCGAACGGCGGCGGCTCGGGGCTGAGGGCGATGAAGATGAAGCCGTTCCACTCCGTGACGGGCAGGCTGTAGAGCGGAAAGTCGCGCTTGTCGAAGCCGTCGCCGGGCTGCTGCGAGGAGGTCTGCAGCAGCTCGCCGCGCAGGTTGTAGCGCCAGCTGTGATAGGGGCACACGATGCCCACCGGCGGCAGGCGTCCCTCGGCGCTGCGGCACAGCGTGGCGCCGCGGTGCCGGCAGGTGTTATGGAAGGCGCGCACGCTGGCGCTGTCATCGCGCAGCAGCAGCACCGACTGGTCGCCGACGGTGAGCGTGCGAAAGCTGCGCGCCCCCGCCAGATCACTCGCGCGGCCGGCGTAGATCCAGCTGCGGTACCAGATGCGGCTCAGTTCGCGCTGGTAGTGCGCGGCATCGAAGTACCAGCTGGCGGGAAGCGTGGCCACCGGGGCGGTCAGGCCGACGTAACCCGGATCACGCCGGACCGTGGAATTGGCACTCACTGAACTCTCCAGGCCGCTCAATCAATCTGAGCGGTGTTTCGGGCCCGCGCAGGCTGCGATTTTACTTAGGCTCGCCTCCCTTGCGCAGCGCCGCCCGCGCTTGCCGCGCCCGCCTGTCCGCACTTTCGGGGCGCATCCGCCCCGCACCAGCCGCGGCGCTGCAATCGGCGGACGCCCTACGCGACTGTAGTCCACATCCTACACCGGGCAGTACGGGCGCCCTACATTGGGACGCCGAAGCGGCACGCTAAGATTCGGGGCGTTTATTGCCGCGATAACGGTTGCCGCGCATGCCCGGCCCACTGGGTAATGTGCGCTACGAGTTCTACGAGTTTGGGAGGCTCTCACGGATGGAAAACCAGGAACGTGCGCCGCGCCCCCGTGCCAACGGCCGTCAGCACACTGTTGACGGCCAGCTCGATCTGCGGCGGCTGCTGCGCGCGTTGCAGGCGGTGCGCGACGGCGATTTCTCGGTGCGGCTCGCCGGCGACCAGACCGGGCTCGCCGGCAAGATCGCCGACACGTTCAACGAGATCGTGACCTCGAACGAGCGCCTCGCGGGTGAGCTCGAGCGCGCCGGCCAGATCGTCGGCAAGGACGGCAAGACACGCCACCGCATGTCGAGCGACCGCCGCTCGGGCGCCTGGGGTGCGATGGAAACCTCGGTGAACACGCTGATCGAGGACCTGTTGTGGCCGATCACCGAGGTGACGCGCGCCATTTCCTCCGTCGCCAAGGGCGATCTGCAGCAGACCATGAGCCTGGAGGTGAGCGGCCGGCCGCTCAAGGGCGAGTTCCTGCGCTCCGCCAGCATCGTCAACACCATGATCGAGCAGATGAGCGCCTTCACTTCCGAGGTGACGCGCGTGGCGCGCGAGGTCGGCACCGAGGGCAAGCTCGGCGGCCAGGCGGCGGTTCCGGGAGTCGCCGGCACCTGGAAGGATCTCACCGACTCGGTCAACTCCATGGCCAGCAACCTCACCGGCCAGGTGCGCAACATCTCCGAGGTGACCATCGCGGTGGCGAACGGCGATCTGTCGCGCAAGATCACCGTCGACGTGCGCGGCGAGATCCTGCAGCTGAAGGAGGCCATCAACACCATGGTCGATCAGCTGCGCTCGTTCGCCTCCGAGGTGACGCGCGTGGCGCGCGAGGTCGGCACCGAGGGCAAGCTCGGCGGCCAGGCCATCGTCTCCGGCGTGGCCGGCACCTGGAAGGATCTCACCGACTCGGTCAACGCCATGGCCACCAACCTCACCGGCCAGGTGCGCAACATCGCCGAGGTGACCACCGCGGTGGCGCGCGGCGACCTGTCGCGCAAGATCACCGTCGACGTGAAGGGCGAGATCCTCGAGCTGAAGAACACCATCAACACCATGGTCGACCAGCTCAACAGCTTCGCCGCCGAAGTGACCCGTGTGGCGCGCGAGGTCGGCACCGAAGGCAAGCTCGGCGGCCAGGCGGCGGTTCCGGGAGTCGCCGGCACCTGGAAGGATCTCACCGACAGCGTCAATTCCATGGCCGGCAATCTCACCGGCCAGGTGCGCAACATCGCCGAAGTTTCCACCGCCATCGCCAGCGGCGACCTGTCGCGCAAGATCACCGTCGACGTGCGCGGCGAGATCCTGCAGCTGAAGGAGACCATCAACACCATGGTCGACCAGCTGCGCTCGTTCGCCTCCGAGGTGACGCGCGTGGCGCGCGAGGTCGGCACCGAGGGCAAGCTCGGCGGCCAGGCGGTGGTGCCCGGCGTGGCCGGCACCTGGAAGGATCTCACCGACAGCGTCAACTCCATGGCCGGCAATCTCACCGGCCAGGTGCGCAACATCGCCGAGGTCGCCACCGCCATTGCCAACGGCGACCTGTCGCGCAAGATCACCGCCGACGTCAAGGGCGAGATCCTGCAGCTGAAGGAGTCCATCAACACCATGGTGGACCAGCTCAATGCCTTCGCCGCCGAAGTGACCCGCGTGGCGCGCGAGGTCGGCACCGAGGGCAATCTCGGTGGCCAGGCCGAGGTCAAGGGCGTCAGCGGCGTGTGGAAGGACCTCACCGACAACGTCAACTCCATGGCGAGCAACCTCACCGACCAGGTGCGCAACATCGCCGAGGTCGCCACCGCGATTGCGCGCGGCGACCTGTCGCGCAAGATCACCGTCGACGTGCGCGGCGAGATCCTGCAGCTCAAGCAGACCATCAACACCATGGTGGACCAGCTCAATGCCTTCGCCGCCGAAGTGACCCGCGTGGCGCGCGAGGTCGGCTCCGAGGGCAGGCTCGGCGGCCAGGCGGACGTCCAGGACGTCAGCGGCGTGTGGAAGGACCTGACCGACAAGGTCAATTCCATGGCGAGCAACCTCACCGGCCAGGTGCGCAACATCGCCGAGGTCGCCACCGCGATTGCGCGCGGCGACCTGTCGCGCAAGATCACCGTCGACGTGCGCGGCGAGATCCTGCAGCTGAAGGAAACCGTCAACACCATGGTCGACCAGCTCAACAGCTTCGCCGCCGAGGTGACGCGCGTGGCGCGCGAAGTCGGCACCGAGGGCAAGCTCGGCGGCCAGGCGATCGTGCCGGGGGTGGCCGGCACCTGGAAGGACCTGACCGACAACGTCAACTCCATGGCGCGCAACCTCACCGGCCAGGTGCGCAACATCGCCGAAGTCTCCACGGCGATTGCGCGCGGCGACCTGTCGCGCAAGATTACCGTGGACGTGAAGGGCGAGATCCTGCAGCTGAAGGAGACCATCAACACCATGGTCGATCAGCTCAACGGCTTCGCCGCCGAAGTGACGCGCCTGGCGCGCGAGGTCGGCACCGAGGGCAAGCTCGGCGGCCAGGCGCTGGTACCCGGGGTGGCCGGCACCTGGAAGGACCTGACCGACAACGTCAACGTGATGGCCAACAACCTCACCAACCAGGTGCGCGGCATCGTCAAGGTGGTGACCGCGGTGGCCAACGGCGACCTGCGCCAGCGCCTCACGGTCGAGTCCAAGGGCGAGGTCAACGCGCTCGCCGACACCATCAACAGCATGACCGACACGCTGGCGATCTTTGCCGACCAGGTGACGAGCGTGGCGCGCGAGGTCGGCGTCGAAGGGCGCCTCGGCGGCCAGGCGCACGTGCCGGGCGCCGCCGGCACCTGGAAGGACCTCACCGCCAACGTCAACCTGCTGGCCGCCAACCTCACCAGCCAGGTGCGCGCCATCGCGGAAGTGGCCACCGCGGTCACCAAGGGCGATCTGACGCGCTCGATCCAGGTGGAAGCGCGCGGCGAGGTGTCCGAGCTCAAGGACAACATCAACGCCATGATCGGCAACCTGCGCGCCACCACCGAGCGCAATACCGAGCAGGACTGGCTCAAGACCAACCTCGCCAAGTTCAGCCGCATGATGCAGGGGCAGCGCGACCTGGTGACGGTGGGCAAGCTGCTGCTGTCGGAGCTGGCGCCGCTGGTGAACGCGCAGCAGGGCATCGTCTACGTCATGGACAGCACCCACGCGGTGCCGTCCCTCAAGGAGCTCGCCTGCTACGCCGACGAGGCGTTCGCGGCGCGCGAGCCGCGCCGCTACGGCATGGGCGAGGGGCTGGTGGGCCAGGCGGCCGCCGACCGCCAGCGCCTGATCGTCACCGACATCCCGGATGACTCCATCCAGGTGGGCAGCGGGCTGTTCAAGGTGCGCCCGCGCAGCGTCATCGTGCTGCCGGTGCTGTACGAGGGACACGTGAAGGCGGTGGTGGAGCTCGCCTCGCTCGGGGAGTTCACCGCTTCGCACCTGGCGTTTCTCGAGCAGCTCACCGGCAGCATCATCGGCGTGGTGCTGAACACCATCGAGGCGACGATGCGCACCGAAGGGTTGCTGACGCAATCGCAACAGCTCGCCGGCGAGCTGCAGACGCAGCAGACGGAGTTGCAGCAGACCAACGAGGAGCTCGCCAACAAGGCGAAGCTGCTCGCCGAGCAGAACGTCGAAGTCGAGCGCAAGAACCAGGAAATCGAGCTGGCGCGGCGGGCGCTGGAGGAGAAGGCCGCCGAGCTGGCGCTCACCTCGCGCTACAAGTCGGAGTTCCTCGCCAACATGTCGCACGAGCTGCGCACCCCGCTCAACAGTATCCTGATCCTCGGGCAGCAGCTCTCCGAGAACGCCGACGGTAATCTCTCTTCGCGCCAGGTGGAGTTCGCCAACACCATCCACGGCGCCGGCACCGACCTGCTGAACCTCATCAGCGACATCCTCGACCTGTCGAAGATCGAGTCGGGCACCGTCACGGTCGAGTGCGAGGATCTGCTGTTCACCCACCTGCGCGAGACGATCGATCGCAACTTCCGCCACGAGGCGGAAGCGCGCAAGCTGTCGTTCACCGCGGACTTCGACACGCGCCTGGGACGCGCCATCACCACCGACTCCAAGCGGCTGCTGCAGGTGCTGAAGAACCTGCTGTCGAACGCCTTCAAGTTCACCGAACGCGGCGGGGTGCGGCTGCACGTCAGCGTCGCCACCGGCGGCTGGAGCTCCGAGCATCCGATCCTGAGCCAGGCTCCGGCAGTGGTGGAGTTCTCCGTCAGCGACACCGGCATCGGCATTCCGCCCGAGAAACAGAAGATCATCTTCGAGGCCTTCCAGCAGGCCGATGCCGGCACGGCGCGCAAGTACGGCGGCACCGGCCTCGGGCTGGCGATCAGCCGCGAGCTTGCGCACCTGCTCGGCGGCGAGATCCGCCTGAGCAGCATCCACGGCAGCGGCAGCACCTTCACGCTCTACCTGCCGCTGTCCTTCATCGGCTCGGCCTATAACCGCAGCGCGGTGCCGGGCGGTACGGCGGCCACCGGCACGATGAAGGCGCCGTTCCAGCCGGTGGTGCTGCCGGTGGTGCGCCAGGAGGAGATCCCCGACGACCGCGAGAACCTGCAGCCCAACGAGGCGCTGCTGCTGGTGGTGGAGGATGACCCCCACTACGCGCGCATACTCATCGACCTCGCGCGCCAGCGCGGCTTCAAGGTGGTGCTGGCGCGCACCGGCGCGGATGCGCTTGCCCTGGTGCGCAAGTACCCGCCGACGGCGGTGTCGCTCGATGTGTTCCTGCCGGACATGCTCGGCTGGACGGTGCTCAATCAGCTCAAGCGCAACCCGGAGACGCGGCACATCCCGGTGCAGATCCTCACCGTCGAGGACGAGCGCCAGTACGGCCTGGAGCGCGGCGCGTTCTCCTTCATCACCAAGAGCGTCACCACCGAGGGCCTGGAAGAGGCGTTCGAGCGGCTGAAGAGCTTCACCGCCAACCGCGTACGCCGGCTGCTGGTGGTCGAGGACGATCCGGCCGAGCAGCTGAGCATCAGCGAGCTGCTCGGACACCACGACGTGGAGATCACCACCGCCGGCACCGGAGCGGCGGCGCTTGTGGCCATACACGGCGGCGAATTCGATTGCGTGGTGCTGGATCTGCGCCTGCCCGATATGTCGGGCTTCGAGCTGCTGGCGAAGGTGCAGGAGGATGCCAGGCTGCGCCAGACGCCGATCATCGTGTTCACCGGGCGCGAGCTGTCGGAAGAGGAGGAGATCGAGCTGCGCAAGAACGCCAAGAGCATCGTTCTCAAGGGGGTGCGCTCGCCCGAGCGGCTGCTCGACGAGACGGCGCTGTTCCTGCATCGGGTGATCGCCGACCTGCCGCCGGCGAAGCAGCAGATGATCGAGGCGCTGCACGAGAGCGACGAGCCGCTCAGCGGCCGCAAGGTGCTGGTGGTGGACGATGACATCCGCAACATCTTCGCGCTCAACAGCCTGCTCGAGCGCCACCACATGCAGGTCATCACCGCGACCAACGGGCAGGAGGCGATCAAGCTGGTCGAGAGCACCGATGAGCTGTCGCTGGTGCTCATGGACGTGATGATGCCGGAGATGGACGGCTACGAGACCATGCGCCGCATCCGCAGTAACCAAAGATTCCGCATGCTGCCGATCATCGCCCTCACCGCCAAGGCGATGAAGGGCGACCGCGAGAAGTGCCTGGAAGCGGGTGCCTCCGACTACGTCGCCAAGCCGGTCAATACCGATCAGCTGCTGTCGCTGGTGCGCATGTGGCTGCATCGCTAGAAGCACCGGTCAGCGAGCCCGGTCGCGGCGCAGACATGGAGGGCCCCGGCAAGGTAAGCATCCTGCTGGTCGATGACCAGCCGGCGCGGCTGCTCACCTACGAGTCGATTCTCAGCGATCTCGGGCAGAACCTGGTGACGGCACGCTCAGGTCTGGAGGCGCTGGAGAAGCTGATGCGCGAGGAGTTTGCGGTGGTGCTGCTCGACGTCAGCATGCCGGAAATGGACGGCTTCGAGACAGCGCAGCTGATCCACGATCACCCGCGCTTCGAGCGCACGCCGATCATCTTCGTCACCGGCGTGCACATCTCCGAGCTCGACCGTCTCAAGGGCTACAAGCTGGGCGCGGTCGACTACGTCTCCATCCCGGTGGTGCCGGAGATCCTGCACAGCAAGGTGGCGGTGCTGGTCGAGCTGTACTGCAAGCGCCGCGAGCTGCGCGAGCTGAACCGCAACCTGGCGCTCGCCAATGAGCGCCTGGCGCAGGCTAACGTGGTGCTGCGCGAGGAGAAGACCCGCGAGCTCGAGCAGTTGAACGCCACGCTGCAGTCTGCCAACGAGCAGCTGGCGAGCGCCAATCGCCGGCTGCAGAGCGAAGTGGTCGAGCGTGCCCGGGCGGAGGACGCTCTCAAGGAAGCCGATCGCCGCAAGGACGAGTTTCTCGCTATGCTGGCCCACGAGCTGCGCAATCCGCTCGCGCCCATCCTCAACGCCCTGTATCTGATGCGCATGGACCTGTCCGCGCCCCAGCAGATCTGGTCGCGCGAGGTCATCGAGCGGCAGCTGTCGCACCTGACCCGCCTGGTCGACGACCTGCTCGATGTCTCGCGCATCACGCGTGGCAAGATCACGCTGGCGCGCGCCCCAGTCGAAGTCGCCACCCTCGTCGCGCGCGCCGTCGAGACCATACAGCCGCTGCTCGATGAGCGCGGCCACCATTTCGCGGTGGAGGCGCCGGATGAGCCGCTCATTGTCCACGGCGATCCGCTGCGCCTCACGCAGGCGCTCGGCAACCTGCTCGGCAATGCCGCCAAATACACCAACCGCGGCGGGCACATCCGCCTGACGGTGAGGCGCGCGGGCGAGGAGGTCGAGCTGCGGGTGCGCGACGACGGCGTCGGCATTCCCGCCGAGCGGCTGCCGCTGATCTTCGACCTGTTCACGCAGCTCGACAGCAAGTCCGACCACCCGCAGAGCGGTCTCGGCATTGGCCTGGCGCTGGTGCGGCGCCTGGTGAAGATGCACGGCGGCAGCGTTACGGCGGCGAGTGAGGGCAGCGGCCGCGGCAGCGAATTCATCGTCCGGCTGCCGCTGCTGCTCGAGGTGGTCGCGCCGCTGAACGGCGACGCCAGCGTCGCGCGCAGCGAGACGGCGGTGGGCGTCTGCCGCCGCATTCTGGTAGCCGACGACAACCCGGACGCGCTGGCAAGTCTCACCGAGGTGCTGCGGCTGCAGGGGCACGAGGTGTTCAGCGCCTGCAACGGCAGTCTTGCGCTCGAGTGCGCCGAGCGGCACCTGCCGGAGGTCGCGCTGCTCGATATCGGCATGCCGCTGATCGACGGCTACGAGGTGGCGCGCCGCATTCGCGCCCAGGCCTGGGGTGCGCAGATCACGCTGCTGGCACTGACGGGATGGGGGCAGGATCCGGACCGTCGCCGCTCCCACGAGGCGGGCTTCGACCAGCATCTGGTGAAGCCGCTCGACATCGGCAGGTTAAGCGATTTGCTGGCCCGTCTGCCGGTGCGCTCGCCGAGAGAGGAGGAGTCCCATGCGCATCATGGTGGTGGACGACAATCGTGATTCGGCCAACTCGCTGGCCACGTTGCTGCAGCTCGACGGTCACGAGGTGGAAGCCGCCTACAGCGGCCCAACTGCACTCGAGCGCGCCACGACGTTCCGTCCGGCGGTGATGCTGCTCGACATCGGGCTGCCCGGCATGGATGGCTACGAGCTGGCGCGGCGTCTGCGCGCCACGCCGGAGCTTACCGGCCTGCGACTCGTGGCGCTTACCGGTTATGGCCGGGCCGAGGATCAGCAGCGCACCCAGGCCGCCGGCTTCGATGATCACCTGGTCAAGCCGGTCGACTTCCCGACCCTCGGCCGGGTGATTACCCCAGCAGCTCCTTGAGCGCCTGCAGCGCGACCGGCTTTATCAGGCAGCGATCGAAGCCGGCGTTGTGCGCGCGCACGTGGGTCTCCGTGCTGCTGTAGCCGGTGACGGCGACCAGCAGCGCCCCTTGCACGGCGGGGAGTTCGCGAAACTTCCTGCAGAGCGCGAAGCCGTCCATCCGCGGCATGCCGATGTCCATGAAGATCGTGGTGGGGCGAAAGGTGCGCGCCTTGTCCAGCGCGTCCTCGGCATTCAGCGCCACTGTGACCTCATGCCCGCTCATCTTCAGCAGGGTCGAGGTGCTCTCGGCAATGTCGGCGCTGTCGTCCACGATGAGCACCCGCTGCCCCGCATGCGCCTCCGCCGCCTGGCCAGCGCCGGTGCGCGTGGGCACGGCTACCCCAGGGGCCTTCACCGCGGCGCGCGCGGATTCGCCTGCGGGCAGATACGCGACGAACTCGCTGCCGTGTCCCAGTCCGGGGCTGTACGCTTCCAGCCGCCCGCCGTGCAGCTCCACCAGACTGCGTGCCAGGCTCAGGCCGATTCCCAGCCCTCCCTGCGAGCGCGCCAGTGACTGATCCGCCTGGACGAAGAGGTCAAAGATGCGGCCCAGCATCTCCGGCGCGATGCCGACACCGTTGTCACGGATGCGCACCACGGCCTGCTGCCGCCGCGCCGCGCCATGCGGCTCGATGCGTTCGAGCTGCGCGGAGATCTGTCCGCCGTCGGCGGTGTACTTGGCCGCATTGCTCAGCAGGTTCACGAACACCTGCTCGAGGCGCACCGCATCGCCGTCCATCAGCAGCGGCTCTGTGGGGAGGTTGAGCGTCAGCTGCTGGCGGCGCGCTTCCATGACCGGCCGCGTCGTTGCCACGGCCTGCTGCAGGATCTTCTGCAGCTCGACGGGCGCGAAGTGCAGCTTGACCTGGCCGCGGCTGACGAGTGCTGCATCCAGCAGATCATCCACCAGGCGCGACAGGGTGATGACCTGACGCTCGATCAGCTCGCGTGCCGCCGTGGCCTCCTTCGAGTCGGCTCCTGCCATCTTCATGATCTGGGTAGCGTTGCGCAGCGGCGCCAGCGGATTGCGCAGCTCATGCGCGAGCAGCGCCAGGAACTCGTTCTTGTGGCGATCGGCCGCGGCGAGTTCTTCCACGCGGCCGCGCAGGCTGGTTTCGAGCCGGCGGCGTTCGGTGATGTCGCGGCTGGTCTCCAGCACCAGCTTGCGCTCGCCTTCGTTGAACAGCACCTGCGTGCTTTCGACCACGATCTCGCGGCCGTCCTGGGTGCGTTGGGTGAGCTCCCCCGTCCATTGACCGTTGCTCGCCAGTGCCGCGTCGACCTGCTTGCGCTGCTGCTCGGTGCCGCCCAGCAGATCCTGCCGCAGCCGCAGCTGCGCCTCCGCGTGCGCATAGCCATAGAGGGCCTCCGCGCCGCGATTCCAGTAGACCACGGTACCATCGACCTCGCGCACCAGCACCGCGTCGTGCGTCTGCTCGAGAATGCGTGCATGGCGCTGCAGGATGTCCTCACTCTGCTTCAGCGTGTCGATGTCGACCAGGGCGATCACCGCACCGTCGATCCTGTTCTCGAGCGTGCGGTAGGGGCGGATGCGCAGCAGATACCAGCGCCCCAGGCGGTCCTGCACTTCGCGCTCTTTGGTCGTCATGGTATCGATGACTTCGCGCAGCATCGCCTTGAGGTCGTCGATATCGAGATTCATGCGGATATCGCCGATCGGCCTGCCGACGTCGGCAGCGATCAGGTTCAGCACCTTTTCCGCGGTCGGCGTGAAGCGCCGGATGCGCAAGTCCGGCCACACCATGAGGACCGCCATCTGCACACTGCTGAAGAGATTGTTCAGATCGTCATTGGCCCGGTCGAGCTCCTCGTTACGGTTCTGCAGCTCCTCGTTGACGGTGCTCAGCTCCTCGTTGGCGGACTGGATCTCCTCCTTGGAGGTCTCCAGCTCCTCGTTGATGCTCTGCAGCTCCTCGTTGGCAGACTGCACCTCTTCGTTCGCCGACTGCAGCTCCTCGTTGGAGGCCTCCTGCTGCTCGATCACTGACTGCAGATACTCGCGCGTGGCGCTCAGTTCCCGGGCGAGGCGTTCAGCCTGTCGCTCGTCTTCGGCGCGCTGCGCGGCGGCGGTCTGCTTGCGCTTGCCTTTGGCGCGCGCCGCGCGCAGCGGCCTGGGCGAGCCGCCGGCCGGCTCGAACAGCACCCAGTAGCAGCGCTCGGCAGCCGTCGCCGCGCCGACGGGAAGCACCGTCAGCGCCACATCGCTAACGCCGCCGTTGGTCCTGACGCGCACGTTCCGCTCGCTTTGCACCGCTTCTTCCTTGCGCGCGCGCTGCAGCAGCGCGCGCAGCGACACCAGCAGGCCTTCGCGCGCCATCTTCAGCACATTGAGGCTGGCCTTGCCGGGGGCGGGCGTCAGGTACAACCCGGTCTCGCCGCGGAACTGCAGCACCTCCAGCTCGGAATTGACCAGTACCCCGGCGGGCACGTAGCGGGCGAGCAGCGTGCGCTCGGCGTCGCGCTGCGGATCCTGGACGAGGGCGTCGCTGGAATCGGCGCGCCACGCTTGCGGCGCACGCCCCGTGGCGCTCGCCACGTGCGGCACGAGCGGGAAGCTCTGGTCGATGCGCAGCGCGATCGGCTTCTTGGAATAGATCCGGTGCTTCGCATCCTCCGGCTCGAACAGCTCGCGGTTCGCGCCGATGGTCTCCGAGGGTCCGAGGAACAGGAACCCGGTGGGCTTGAGCGCGTAGTGCAGCACCGGCATGAGCTTGCGCTGCAGGGCCGGCTCCATGTAGATCATGACGTTGCGGCAGCTGATCACATCCATCCGCGAGAACGGCGGATCGACGAGCGCATTGTGCCGGGCAAAAATGCACAGATCGCGGATCGACTTGCTGACACGGTAATTGCCGTCCGCCTCCACGAAGAAGCGCCGCAGGCGCTCGGCGGACACGTCCTGCGCGATGCTCTTGCGATACAGTCCGAGGCGCGCCTTCTCGACACAGGCGTTGTTGAGATCGGTCGCATACACCATGATCGGCACGCTGCTGCGGTGCTCGGTGGCGTACTCCGTCAGCACGATCGCCAGGGAATAGCACTCTTCCCCGGTCGCGCAGCCCAGAGCCCACACTCTGACGGGATCCTGACGCAAGCGATCCTTGAAGAGCTTGGGGAGGATCTGGCTCTTCAGCGCCTCGAAGGCATCGGGGTTGCGGAAGAAATTGGTGACGTTGATCAGGATGTCCTGATAAAGCGCCTCGATTTCGGCCGGATTCCTGCGCAGGTGAGCGAGGTAATCCTCGCAGCGGGTCAGCTTGAGCAGCACCATGCGGCGCTTGATGCGCCGATGCAGGGTGTTGGGCTTGTAGTGGCTGAAGTCGGCACCGCTCTCCTCGCGCACCAGCGCGAGGATCTGGTCCTCGACCGCGCCGGGCGGTGCATCGTGAGCCTCGACGACGTAAGGGTGGCGGGCGATGCGCACGATCTCCTCGGCGATGCGCGGCGACGACAGCACGAAGTCCACGGCGCCTGCGGCCACCGCGCTGCGCGGCATGCTGTCGTGCTGGGCGCTGTCGTCCTGCACGAAGGTGATGCCGCCGACCTCCTTGATGGCGCCGAGTCCCACGGTGCCGTCGTTGCCGGTCCCGGACAGCACCACGCCGATGGCCCGGTGCCCCTGGTCCGCAGCCAGCGACATCATGAAAAGATCGACCGGGTGATGCCCGTGCTCGTCGCGCGGGCTGAGGTTGAGCTTGCCGCCCTTGATGATCATGTTGCGCCCGGGCGGAATGACATAGACGTTGTTGGCCTGCACCGCGGGCTCCTCGCTCACCTGACACACCGGCATGCGCGTGGTGCGCGCGAGAATCTCCGCGAGCATGCTGGTGTGCCCGGGACTCAGGTGCTGCACGTACACGAACGCCAGCCCGGTATCGGCCGGCAGCTCTCGCAGCAGCGTCGTACAGGCCTCGAGGCCCCCGGCGGAGGCGCCGATGCACACCACGCCTACACGTGGGTTGCGTCCAGGTGGCGTCGCGGACCCGTTTGCAGCCGGCGTACGCGTTGCTGCCGTCGGTGTACGCGAACGCGAGCCTCGCGCCTTCTCGGCCATGGCCTCATGCCCCTGGTGTTCTTGACCCTTCCCCTTGAGAGCTTTGAGTCTACCCCGTGCCCACCTGAAGTTGCAGCGCGGCTTCAGTCCGCAAAGGCCGGCGTCGGGCGGTCGCATGAGCCGCTACGCCCTCGCCGCAGCGCGCCGCGCCTACCTCACGGCAGAGCTTGCGGCTACGATGTGGCCGCCCTAACGACCCGGGGGCACGCCGAGAAACGCCTCGGCAGCGCGCAGGTAGTGCCAGGTTTCGTCCGGATTTTTGGCAAACGCCTGTGCGAAGAGCTCCTCGCCCTTGTCGCGCTGTCCGATGCGGATGTACCAGGCGCCGATCTCGGCGCGCCCGGTATCGTCGCTGGCCTTGGGATCGGCGGCGAGCACCTTCTGGAAGGCTTCTTCCGCGCGTGGGTTTTCATTCGCCTCGACGTAGATCTGTCCGATGCGCTGCCAGTCGCTCGCCTCGGCCTTGCCGTGGACCACCTGGTCGATCAGCGTCTGGCCCCGGGCCTTGTCACCCGAGAGGTAATACACGCGCGCGACGCCCAGCACCTCCCAGGAGCTGGTGCCGGCGAGCTTCTGCGCTTCCTCCAGCGCCGCCATGGCCGCCTCCTTGGGCGGCTTGCCGCGGATCACCTCGATCCCCGGCGCTTTCTCCTTGGTCCTTGCGGCGACACCGAGGGCGATACCGAAGATGAGGCACCCGGCGGCGAGTGCCAGTGCGAGATGCGCTTTCATGTTGTTTTCCCCTGCGTCAGGCGCTGCGCCCGGCAGCGCGCTAACCTAACACAATCCCGCCGACGGCCGCACCCACAGCTACCCGCGATGCTTGTCCTTGTAGATGCGCACCTGCTCGTTGAGCCGGTCGGCGACCCCCTGCTCCTGGTCCACCGCAGTGTTATGGGCACTCCTGCCGAACACCTTGAGAGCGCGGATCTCGTCGGCGGAGGGCGCGCCGGCGGAACTGCCGGCGAGGCCATCGACCGCCGCATCGATACAGCGCGCGTACGCCACCGTGGCGGCGTCATAGGCCTTGAAGGCGGTGCTGGCCGCGAGCATCTGCTCCCGCGAAGCGCGTGCACCGTCGGGCACCGCCGGTGCCGTGCCGGACGGGCAGGCGAGGATCGCGGCGCTCGCGCTTTGCACCAGGTCGGGCGAGGGTGCGACGGCGCCCGGAGCGGGCGCGACGGCGGCGGCAGGCGGCGCGGGCGGCGCACGGGGGTGCGCGGTCGGGATCAGCCAGGGGGCGGCCGCCCACAGCATGAGTCCCGCGCCGGCGAGCGCAGCTACCAGGCGCAGCGCGGCGGGGGTCTTGAGGCGCCCGAGCGCCACGGCAACGATGATGACGATGGCGCCCGCTGCGAGCAGGCCGATCCTGAGTTCGTTCGGCATGAAGAGTTGAAACCGGGCGGTGGTGCGTCAGGCTCTATTGTAGGGCGGTACGCTCGCTGCGCGCGAGGAGCCGCGGGGCTGCGAGCCGCTCGGTCCAGGCGCGGAAACCCGCCGTCGGCCCGCGCCACCTGAGCTCTGCAACATTACTGAACAATTCGGCATCGCTCCTGAGCGTGGCGAGGGTCTTGAAGAGCAGCGCCAGCTCGCGGCGCTCGCCGAGCACCGCGGGCGGAAAATTCTCCAGCGCACCGTACTTGCCGATGAGGCGCGCCGCGGTCACGCGGCCGATTCCGGCAAGCCCCGGATAGCCGTCGGCACTGTCGCCGACCAGGGCGAGATAGTCGGGGATCAGCTGCGGCTCGACGCCGAACCTGGCGCGCACCGCCGCGGCATCGCGTACCTGCCCGCTCTTGCGCTCCACCTGCACCACGCGCTCGCCGCGCACGCATTGCGCCAGATCCTTGTCCGGTGTCCAGATGCAGACCTTGTCCGTCTGCGCATCGTCCGCGGCGAGCTGTGCGCCGGAGGCGAGGGCGTCGTCCGCTTCCAACTCGACCATGGGCCACACGACGACCCCGAGGGCGCTCAGCGCCTCCTCGAGGGGCTGAAACTGCGCCAGCAGCGCCGGCTCGATGCCTGCGCCGGTCTTGTATCCGGGCCAAAGATCATTGCGGAAGGACTCGATGACGTGATCGGTGGCGATCGCGAGGTGCGTCGCGCCGCCCTCGAGCATCTCGAGGATCGTGCCCAGCACGCCGGCGACCGCGCCATAGGGTCGGTCGGCGCCGGCGCTGAAGCGGCGCAGACCATAGAAATGACGGAACAGCTCGTAAGTGCCGTCGATGAGGTGAACGATCACGGCGGCGCGGGTCGCGGTGACTCAGCGTAACTCCGCCAGTATCCACTCGACCAGGCGGCGGGTGTGCAGCTCCATCTCCGAGTACGGCCCCGGCTCGTAGTAGCGCGAGGTGATGCCCTGCTGGTTGAGCTCGATGATGCGCTTGTCGGCGATGCTCGTGACCTTCCACAGCCAGGTGAGCCGCGCGAGATCGTAGTCGGTGCCTTCGCGGGCGTCGGCGCGCACCAGCCAGATGACCTCCATGTCGGTGCTGCCGACGCTGCGGGGCACGAAGCGGTAGATCAGGCCGTGATCGGGATAGGCGAGGAAGTTGCTGGTCAGGCCAACGTCGAAAAACGTCACCCCGCCGTCGTAGTCGTTGAACTCACCCATCAGCGGCCCAAGCGCGCGGCCGTCCTCGCTGCCGCTCACCGCACCCTCGGCGAGCGCCGAGCGGGTGCTGTCGGCAGCTTCCTGACCAGGGAGGGCGGCGAGGCCCCAGTGGTCGACTTCGCTGATCGTGACACCGAGCGTGCGGGCGCGGGCGCGCACGCGCTCGTCGGCCTCGCGGTTGAGCGCGGCCGGGCGGGCATAGAGGTGAAAGCGCGAATATTCCTCGTGCGCCGGACCGCAGTGGTAGCACTCCATGTAGTTCTCCACCGCGAGCTTCCAGTTGGCATTGACCGGGTAGGTTTCGCGATGCGCGACCTTCGCGGTGGCCCAGCCGTAGACGCGCGCGCACCCGGCGAGCATCTCCTCGACGTGCTCGAGGCCGAGCGGGGTCTGCGCCAGCGACACGAAGATCAGTCCCTCGATGACGCGCGCGTGCGCCGCGCGCAGACCGTGGCTGGTGCGCTCGAAGTCCGGCGGCATGTGCCGCGCGGCGCGCAGCGAGCCGTCGAGGGTATATGTCCAGGCGTGGTACGGGCAGACGAACACCCCGCCGCGCGCATGCCCGGTGCGTTCGGTGCACACGCGCGAGCCGCGATGGCGGCAGACGTTGAGCAGCGCGTGCACCTGGCGGTCGTGGCCGCGCACGATGATGAGCGACTCGCCGCAGATATCGAGGGTGAAGAAATCACCGGGCTCGGGCAGCTGGCTCTGGTGTCCGGCACAGTGCCAGTGCCGCAGCAGGATGCGCTCGGCCTCGCGCTCGAAGAACGCCGCGTCGCAGTAGAACGGCCGGCTCAGCGCGTAACCCGGGCGCTGCTGCGCCATGACCTGTGCAAAGCGATCGCTCATACGCCGTCCCCGCGGGTAAGCCGCCGCAGTCTAGCGTCGCGGTCGCGATGCGCAACCTTCTGCGGGCTGGGCTACGTTACGCGGCACGGACTGAGCTTCGCCTCGATTGTGCGTGCTGCGCCTTCACCTCACGCTGTAATTGCGGGCCTCGAGGCAGGCGGCCTGCGCGCGCATGTAGCCCTGGCGCGTCGCCGCGCCGTTAGCCGTCTGCGGGGTAGCCGTCTGCGAGGGATCGAATCCGGTCTCGGTCACCGCCCACCTGCGGCACTCATCCCTATCCTGCTTCTGCTGGGCCTCCGACTGCCCGGCCTTCGGATAGGCGAACAGCTCCGGGGAGATCGCGGGAGTGCTGGCGGATGCCGCTGCGCCTTGCGGCGGTGCCTGACTGAGATCGGCGGGAGGATCGACCTGCTGGTACTGACCGGCGTCCCCATCCCAGAGATAGTACGCGCTGTCGGCGTAGTAGTAGGGAAGGCCGCCCCACCAGAACGTGTCGTAGTACCACGGCAGGAACGGCACGTAGATACCGAGCCCCCATCCCCACCAGCCGTGGCCATAGAAGCCCCCGCGCCAGCCGCCGCGCCCGCCATAGCCGTAGCCACCGCGGTAGCCATACCCACCGCGGTAGCCGTAGCCACCGCGGTAGCCGTAGCCACCGTGGTATCCGTAGCCGCCGTGGTAGGCGAAGCCCCCATGGCCGCCGCCGTGAAATCCACCCCCGCCGTGGCCGCCGCCGCCTCCGTGCCCGCCACCCCCGCCGCCCCCGCCGCCGGGACCCGCGCTCGCGGCTCCCGCTGCGCACAGCATGACGGTCGCCGCGACTGCCGCAAACCGGAAGAAGGCCCGTGTGCTCATCATGGCAGGCTCCTCGGCAGCGACGACTTTTGACATTGCGCCAGCGACATCGCCGCTGCAACCATTTTGACAGACAACGCGCCTGCCGGGTTCACAGGCTACACGCATGGCGCCGCGCAGCTGTTCCCCGCCGGCGGCGCAATCGCATTAAAATTCATTAATGTCGCACCTGCCGAGGGATGAAACAGCCATGAGCGCGGATGAAACCGCCGTGAGCGTGCAGAAGGCCAGCGTATGTCCGCTCGACTGCCCCGACACCTGCAGCCTGGCGGTCACGGTGTCCGAGGAGCGCGTGCTCGCGGTGCGCGGCAGCCACGCAAATCCCATCACGCATGGGGCGGTGTGCGCCAAGGTTGCGAAGCTCTATCCGGAGTTCGTCCACGGTCCCAACCGCCTGCGCCATCCGCTGGCGCGCAGCGGCGCGAAGGGCGAGGGCCGGTTCAGGCAGCTCTCCTGGGCCGAAGCGCTCGAGCTCATCCAGCGGCGCGTGCAGGCGGTCATCGAGCAGCATGGCCCCGAAGCCGTGCTGCCGCTCAACTACGCCGGGCCGCACGGCATGCTGGCGGGCGACTCGATGTCGCTGCGCTTCTTTCACCGCCTGGGGGCGTCACTGCTTTCGCGCACTCCGCTGTGCGGCGGCATCCGCAGCGCCGCCTACGGCGCGACGTTCGGTGCCACTCCGGGCACACCCTTGCAACAGGTGGCGCTGTCGCAGCTGATCATCGTGTGGGGCAATAACGCGAGCGTGTGCAACCTGCACCTCATGCGTCAGATCAACGCCGCCCACCGTCACGGCGCCAGGCTGGTGGTGATCGACCCGCGGCGCACCCGTGTCGCCGAGCAGGCGCAACTGCATCTGCGGGTGCGACCCGGCACCGACGTGGTGTTGGCATGGGCGATGGCGGTCGAGCTCGAGAGGATCGGTGGACTGGCGCATGAGTTCATCGAGCGCCACGTGCACGGCTTCGAGGCCTTCATGGAGGCTGCGCGCGCCTACCCGCCGGAACGGGCGGCCGGCATCTGTGGGGTCGAGGTCGAGGATATTCGCACCCTCACGCGCTGGTACAAGGAGGACTCTCCGGCGGTCATCGCCTGGGGCAACGGTCTCGAGCGCAATCGCAACGGCGGCTCCGGGCTACGCGCCATTGCCGCGCTGCCGGCGCTCGCCGGCAAGTTCGCTGTCGCGGGCGGCGGGTTGGTCGGCGGGGCCGGGCATGCCTTTCCGAAAACGCCCGCGAAGCTGACGCGTCCCGATCTGCTGACTAATCGACCGCGCACCCTCAATATCCTGGACGTGTCGCGGCAGATCCTCGACCCGGCACTCAGGCCCCCGATCCGGGCCCTGTTCATCTACAACCACAACCCCCTCATCGTTCACCCCGACCAGAACCGCATGCGACAGGCGCTGTCGCGCGAGGACGTCTTTACCGTCGGCATCGAAGTCGCCATGACCGACAGCATGGCCTATGCGGATGTGATCCTGCCGGCGTGCACGCACTTCGAGCACCCGGATCTCTATGCCGCCTACGGACAGCAGTACCTGCAGCGCGCCGAGGCGGTGATTGCGCCGGTGGGAGAGAGCCTTCCCAACACCGAGATCTTCCGCCGCCTGGCGGCGCAGTTCGGCTTCACCGATCCGGCGTTGACCGCGAGCGACGCCGAACTGATGGACGCGGCGCTGGACGCCGATGACCCGCGCCTGCGGGGACGACGGCCGAGCCGCATTCCCACCGCAGCGGCGGTGAAGATGGAGTACGGCGGTGCCGAGCCGGTGCTGTGCGAGAACGTCTGGCCGCGCACGCCCACGGGCAAGATCGAGTTGCTGTCGGAGGATCTCGCGCAGCGCTACGGGGCCGCGCTGCCCGCTTACGTCCCGCTGCAGTCGGCCTTTCCGCTGACGTTGATCACGCCGGCCTCCGACCAGCGCATCACTTCCACCTTCGGTGCTCTGGCGGCGAGTGACGCCACGCCGCTGCTCGAGATGCACCCCGACGATGCGGCACCTCGCAAGCTCGAGGACGGTGAGCGCGTGCGCGTATGGAACGAGTGGGGCGAGGTGTATCTGCCGCTGCGCATCAGCACGGTCGTGCGGCCGGGCGTGGTGTGCTCGGAGAAAGGCGCCTGGCTGCGCACCAGCTCCAACGGGCAGACGGTCTCGGCGCTGGCGCCGCCGCACAAGGCCGACATCGCCGACGGCGCCTGCTTCAACGACTCGCGGGTCGAGGTGCGCTCAGCGGTCCCCCAGGTCAGCGGAAAACCACCTTCCTCATGAGGGTGAAGTTCAATCCCATGCCGGCAAGCGAGCCGCAGGCGACGGCGAGACTCGGGTATCTGCGCGCGATGGCCACGGTGGCGATCATCAGGGCGTAGGTGCCGAAGTTGACGCTCGCACCGAGTGCATTGACGCACACGAACCGCAGCCACTGCGCTGCCCGCGGCCCTGAGTGACGAAAGGTGAAGCTGCGGTTGAGTGCCCAGGTGAGCGTGGCCGCCGTGAGGAACGAGACCACGCGTCCTGCGTAGAGATTGATGCCGCACGCTGCAACGACCAGCCGCAGGACGCTCGCATCAACGATGAACCCGATGACACCGACCAGCGCAAAACGCAGGAATTGGGCGAACTGCTGGGTGCGTGCGCGCTGTAGGACATCGCTATGGGCATTCATATTGGGCGCGTATGCTACAGGGCGTGCGCGAGCGCGCTCACTCACGGCGCGATATATGACCTCGGCGACAGCTGGGTGGCAGCTGGGTGGCACTTTCAGTGGGTCGCCGGCATTCCGGGCGCAGTCGCCCTGAGCGGCTTACGGGCCGCCAGCCACGTTCCCCGGAGATTGCCGCTTAAGTTAAATGTCGCCTGATTGCGGACCCGGGCTCGATCTGCGAATAATGTGACGCACGTCACAATGGCCACAGGGGTAATCGCACAGGATTCACGGACGGGGAGCGGCGATGCAATGTGGCCGTGCGGCGGGTTTGTGCGTCCCGCTGAATCCGGAAGAAGCGCGCCGATAACGAGAAGAAGCGCAAGGATGAATGAGACGGTAGTCGCCAAGAGTTCCCTCGCAATTGCCGCGTCAGCCGTTAGTGCATCTCAGGCCATTGCGCCTGCGGCCATTGCGGTCGGCTGCCTCTACGGGGTGATCGCGGCCTACGATGTGCCGCTCATGCCGTACTTCCACGTACTGGCGATCATAGTTGCGCTATTGGCACTGCTGCTGATGCGTCCGCCGAGCTTCGTGAGGGCGCAAGTTGTCGGCGGTGCGTTTCCCGTCTCGATCACCCTGCTGATGCGCTGGTGCATTGTGCTGGCCGCGTTGCTGGCGCTCGGCTACGTGACCAGGGTTTCCGGCTACTATCCGCGGCGGGTCGCGCTGACCTGGGCATGTCTGACGCCGGCGCTCGTCATTGCTGCGACGCTCGTCCTGCAGCAGCTTCTGCAGCAGTTGCTGCGCGACCCGGCCAATGCGCGTAAGGCGGTGATCGCCGGTTGCACCGACTCCAGCAAGGCGCTCGCGGAGCGGCTCATGGAGGGCAATGATTCCTATATGTCGGTCGTCGGCTGTTTCGACGACCGCGACGGTGAGCGCCTGAATGGCAGCCGTGCTGTACGGCTGCTCGGCAGGCTCGCCGACTTGCCGGAGTTCGTCAAGACGCACGCGGTGGACGTGGTGTTTGTCGCGCTGCCGATCCGCCACCTCAGTCGTGTCATGGCGCTCGTAGATGCGCTGCGCGACACCACCGCATCGATTTACTACGTCCCCGATATCGCGGTGTTCGATCTCATTCAGTCCCAGAATGCCTCGGTCGCGGGGATTCCTGTCATCTCGATGTGCGAAACGCCGTTCTATGGGCGGCGCGCGGTCGTGAAGCGACTTACGGACATCAGTCTGGCCGCCGTGCTGCTGCTGCTGTTGGCACCACTCATGCTCCTCATAGCTCTCGTGGTGCGCTGCACCTCGCGGGGACCGGTAATCTTCAAGCAGCGCCGCTATGGCCTGAACGGTGAAGAGATCATCGTCCACAAGTTTCGCACCATGACCGTCGTCGAGGACGGTCCGGCGATTGTGCAGGTTACCCGGGCCGATCCGCGGGTGACGGCGGTCGGCAGTTTCCTGCGCCGCTACTCCCTGGACGAGCTGCCGCAGCTCATCAACGTGTTGCAGGGAAGCATGAGCCTCGTCGGCCCACGTCCGCACGCGGTCGCGCATAATGAGGTGTATCGCAAACTGATCAAGGGCTACATGACCAGACACAAGGTGCTGCCCGGCATCACCGGCTGGGCGCAGGTCAATGGACTGCGTGGCGAGACGATAACACTGGACCAGATGGAGGCCCGCGTGCTCTATGACCTGGAGTATCTGCGTTGCTGGTCGATCAAGCTCGATCTGCAGATCCTGGCAAAAACGGCGCTGCGGATTCTCAACGACTCCAAAGCGTTCTAGCGCCGTATCATGAGGAGACGCATGACAAGACTCTTCGGGGCCGCTGGCTGGTGCCGCGTCGCATGTACGATGTTGTCGTTGTCGCTGCTAGGCTGGCTGCCGCAGGCACGCGCGCAGCAACTGCCCGACTACACGATAAACGCCGGCGACACCCTGGATATCGCCGTGTGGAAGGAGGAGGACCTGACGAAGAAGGACGTGATCGTGCGGCCCGACGGCAAGTTCTCGTTTCCTCTGGCAGGCCAGGTGGTGGCGGCCGGGCGCACCGTCGCCCAGGTCGAAGCCGAGATCGGTACCCGTCTCAAGCCGTATATTCCCGAGCCGGTGGTTGCCGTCGCGGTCAAGAATCTCGACGGCTGCAGGATCTATGTCATCGGGCAGGTGAGCAAGGCCGGATCGTTTGTGATGAATCCGCGCGTCAACGTGTTGCAGGCGCTGAGTCTCGCCGGGGGTCTGACGCCGTTCGCCGCGGCCAATGACATCATGGTCTTGCGCGGTAACGGCGCGGCGCAGCACGCAATTGCATTTCACTATGCCGAGGTAGTCAAGGGCCGCAACCTCAATCAGAACGTGCTGCTCGAAGCGGGGGATGTCGTCGTTGTCCCGTAGCCTGGCACTGCGCGTCATCGTGCCGAGCGGCCTGGTCGCGCTCGGTTGCGTCCCGCTGGCATCGGCTCAGGAAATTGCTTTTGTTCCCCAGGGTGAAGTCTCGGCAGAGTGGGCGACGAATCGCACTCTCACCGTTCCGGCGTCGCCCGACAGCGAGATTTACCATGCGACGCTCGGCGGCGACCTGCTGCGCCTTACCCAGGTCTCGAGCTTCGACCTGCGGCCACTGATCACGGTTCAGCACGACAGTCAGATCAGCAACCTGGACGCCGTCGAGGCGCTGGTCGATCTGGCAACCGACTACCATACGCTGCGCAGCGAGTTTTCGTTGAAGGCCGAATATCATCGGGAAGACGCCTACAACTCGCAGTATGGGCTCGTCGCCTTCAATCCCCTCAACCCAAATGCTCCCGATACAGCCGGCACCGGAGCGCTCGTTACCGGCATCACCAAGACATCGTACACCGCGGCTCCCGAATTCTCTTACGACCTGACGGCACGCCTGAGTCTCGTGGCCAGCGCCGACCTCGAGGCGGTGCGCTATACCACCGAGATTCCGGGAGAACTGGTCAGTTACAACAGCCCGGAAGTCGACCTGGGGCTGGCGTGGGCACTGAGTCGCATCAGTCGGCTGGAGGTCGGACCCTATTACGCCTACTACGACCCCATCAACGGCAGCAGCGAGGGCTCAGTGAAGAACAACGCCTATGGCCTCAGCGCCAGCTACGACGCCAAGTTTTCGGCGGTGTCGCAGTCGCGGCTGACCGTGAGGCTGGAGCGCGATGAATCGCCGGCGGCTTTCGGTGCGCCGAGCTCGCAGCTGACTACGGTAGGGTTCGAATGGGTCGGCTACCAAAAGTTCCTCACGAGCAACGTGCGCTACAGCATCGGCCGATTTCTCGAGCCCTCCAGCGCCGGCGGGCGAACCACAGTCGATCAGATTCGCGTCCAGTACCATAGACTGCTCACTCCCAGGTGGTCAGTCGACGGTGCGGTGCGCCTCACGCGCGCGAGTGATATCGGCGATCTGATCGCTGACGCCAGCGGAGATCGGGATCGCGCGAACGCTCAGGGCGCCGTGTCCTATCTGCTGACCCCTGAGTGGTTCGTGAGCGGGGGCTACCGCTACGCCTACCTGAAGTTTGCCTCCGAGACGACTGCGGCCCACAGCAACGCGATATTCCTGACGGTCGGGTACCATGGCCAGCAACCGCCGCGCAACTGACGCAAGTACGGGCGCCCCCAAGGCGCCGGCTCTCGGCGAGTATGGCAACCTGCTGCGCCGGCGCTGGATGTTTCCGGCGATCATTGTGCCGGCGAGCGTCCTGGTCGCCGTGTTCATCGCCTTCTATCTACCGGTAAGTTATCGGGCCACCGGCACGATAATGCTGCAGTCCTCGGACATTCCGACGGAGATGGTCTCAGCGACTACACAGCGGCACGAGGATGTTTCCGGGAACGCACAGCAGGAAGTCGAGCTGCTGCGGCGACGCGTCATGAGTCCTGAAAAGCTGCGTCAGCTAATCGGGGAGATTGACCCCTATCCCGCCGACAAGGGCGACAGTATCGAGGCGAAGGCGCAGCGGCTGGCCGACGCTACCTCCGTCGAGCGCGTCGATCCGATAACGCTCAAGCCGCTCGATGAGTCGACTGCTTTCTCGATCCACTACGACAATCCGCGGCCGCAGCTGGCTGCGGCGGTAGCGCAGAAGCTCGTGAATCTGTATCTGACCTACAACCGCCGCACACGCGTCGAGCAGGCCACGGCCGCGTACGAATTTCTGCAGTCGCAGGCCAAGGAGCTAGAGGCATCGATGGTGGTTCAGGAGCAGAAGCTCGCGCGGTTCAAGGGCACGTACGGCAATGCACTTCCCGACAGACAGCAGCACAATCTTTCGCAGATCGACCGCGTGCAGCACGATCTGGAAGAGACCCAGCGCGAGCTGTTGGTTGCCGAGGAGAAGGAGTCGGAGCTGCAGCTGCAGTTGAACAATCTGAGCCCGAGCATGTCCGCGGCCGTAAGCGACCGGCGCACGCAGCTGGCGAAACTGCGTTCCGACCTGGCGGAAGCTGAAATGAAGTACACGCCGGCTCATCCGGAGGTGAAGCGGCTGCAGCGGGCGATTGCGGAGATGACTGCGCAGGGAACCGCGAGCCTGCAGCAGCCGCGGATGGAAGCACCGGATAATCCCGAATACCTTGCGGTGCAGAGTCAGCTGCGCGCGGCGCAGCGTTCCGTGGGTGCGCTGCGGTCCGACGAGGGGCGCGAGCGCCGGGATATCGCCAACTATGAAGCGGGACTGTCCACTGAACCCAATGTCGAGCGCGAGTACACCCAACTGCAGCGCGATTACGACAACGCACGCTCGCGTTACGAGGACCTGCAGGCGAAGATGAAGAATGCCGCCCTGACGCGCAACATGGAGCAGGAGGAGCGGGGTGAAAGGTTCACTTTGTTGCAGGCGCCCAAGCCGCCGCGGCAGCCGTATTCGCCGAATCGTCTGGGAATCATTCTGCTGGGCATGGTGCTCGGTCTCGGCATAGCGTTCGGCTGCGTGACGGCGGTCGATGCCGCGGATCCAACGGTACGCGGTACTGCCGACCTGCACGAAATCGCCGGCATGGTGGCGATCGGTACCGTTCCGACGCTGCTGAATCCCGGGGATCTGCGGCGCCGTAAGCTGCGCTGGGGATCGGCGCTCGCAGCGTTCGCAGTTGCGTCACTGGTGGTCGCAATGACAATAGTATTGAGAAAATAAGGACACGGGGCGGAGCGCGGCAGGCGTTCCCAACCATATGGTTATCGAGAGAGCACTGGAGAAACTGCGACGGGCCACCGCGGCGAAGTCGGCTGGCGGTCACGCGAGCTCAGCGCGTTCTGCGGAGCCGGTCAGACATCGCGCCACGCCTGCTGCGGCAGCTACCGAGCCGCCGCCGGTGTTCGCGCAGCTGGAGTGCGATCGGGACGCTGCGATCCTGCATCGCGTGCTGCTGCCGGGCACGCCGCTGACCGCTAACGACCGGGTTGCGGCGGCTTACCGCATCATTCGCACCCGTCTGCTGCACACGATCCGCAGCAACAACCTCAAGAGTGTTGCCATCACCAGCCCCGGGCCGGGTGAGGGCAAAACGGTTACCTCGCTCAACCTCGCATTGAGTCTGGCGCGCGATCCGACGAGCAGCGTGTTCCTGCTTGACCTGGACATGAGAAATCCGAGCGTCTGCAGGTATCTCGGCGTTCGGCCGGCACGCGAGCTCATCAGCTTTTTCACCGGCAACAGTGCGGCGGCCGAGGTATTGTTCTCGATCGGCCCGGGCAATCTCGCCATTGCGGGCAACGTCGCCGGCACCGATCTCGCCTCCGAACTGCTCGGCTCGGGACAACTGGAAGCCCTGCTGGCGTACATCACCTCCGTGTCCGCGGACGCGATCGTACTGCTGGATCTGCCGCCGGTGCTGGTGACCGATGAGGCATTGCTGGTGGCACCGCGGGTGGATGCGACGCTGCTCGTGGTCTCCGAGGGCCGGACGCGCCGCGACAGCCTGGCGCGTGCGGTCAGCGTGCTGGCGGAATTTCCCTCGGCGGGGGTGATTCTGAACTGCTCGAACGAAGCCAACGAGAGGAGCGGCTACTACTACAACTATTAGTAGGGCATTACACCTGCGGCACGCTGCTCATGCCGCAGGTCCGGCGGGTACGCTGGCGGTTGCGGCGATTTTTTTGCTGAGAATGCGCACTTTCTTGCCGTAGAGCCTGAAGACCACGCGCAGCATGAGCTCGAGAAAGCTGGTCAGCGCCAGACCGACGTAGTTGAATGGATTCATCCAGAACACGTACAGCTTCAGCGGGAAGATGCGAATGCTCTTAAAGCCCGCCAGGGTGAGAATCTGCTCGAGGCTGTACTCGGTCACGTTGTAGAAGTGGTCGATATTGTGCGCGAGGTTCTCCGAGCCAACGAACGGATTAGCCCCGTTCATGGCATAGACAATGATGCGTCCGCCGGGCCGCAGGGCCTGCCGGCAGAGCTCCAGGAATGCAATCGTCTCATCCAGTGTCAGATGATTGAGTTCCTGTTCGGGAATGATGACGTCGAACTGCCCGGCTTTGCCGTCGAGAAACTCGAAGGCTCGCGCCACTTCGCAGGGTAGTCCCTTGCGCCGCGCGATTTCGACCTTCGCCGGGTCGGAGTCGATACCGAGTACCGCGGAATAGCCGCGATCCCGCAGCATCTTGACGAGGTAACCGGGGCCGCAGCTTATGACAAGAATGCGCACGCCGCGCTCGCGCGGCAGCCACGGCAGGTAGTTGCTGCGATAGTAGGCGGCGAATGCACCGAAGCCCTTCTCGGCATCCTTGGGAGCCTGCCAGTAGGAGTCGAACGGCTCGAGTCGTGCGGCCAATGGTCGTGGCTCCTGGATGCCGCGACGGCTGGCGTTCATGCGGAGCTCCTGGAAATTCTGCTTATACAAAGAGGAAGCTACCGTGCAGAATACACGCACTCAGGGACGGACGGGATCTTCCTTACAGATTGCGGATTTTGTTGTGCAACTACGAGTATCCACCGCTCGGTGGCGGCGGCGGAGTGGTCATGGCGGCGATGGCGCGCACGCTGGCGCGCCGCCACGAGGTCACCGTCCTCACCTCCCGCGCCGTGGGTCTGCCGGCCGAGAGCTCGGACGGCGGCGCGCTGGTGCTACGGGTTCCGGTGCTATTCCGGCGGCAGCTCGCGGTAGCGAACTTTCCCTCGATGCTGGCGTATCTGCCCACCGGTCTGTGGCGCGGCCTGCGGCGCGGACGGCAACGGCGTTTCGACGTGATAAACACGCATTTCGCCATTCCGACCGGCCCGCTGGGCGAGTGGCTGTCCCGGTTTCTGAACGTTGCCAACGTCCTGTCGGTGCACGGCGGGGATCTGTTCGATCCTTCCAAGCGCAGTTCGCCGCACCGTCATGCGCTCCTGCGAGCCGTGGTCGCGCACCTGCTGCGCCGCGCCGATGCAGTGGTCGCTCAGTCGGAAGATACCGCCGGTAACGTGGCACGGATATACGGTGTCGAGCGCGCCGTCGAGCGCATACCGCTCGGCATCGAGCGGCCGCCTCTTGAGGGCGTTGCGGACCGCGCCGAGTTCAATATTTCCGCCGACGCCCTGGTGCTGGTCACCGCCGGCAGGGTGGTGGCGCGCAAAGCGACCACGCAGCTCATCGATACCCTGGTTGCGGTTGCCGGCTCGGTACTGGTGATCATTGGTGACGGCCCGGAGGCGTCCGCCGTCAAGCAGCGCGCCGTGCATCTCAACGTGGCCGATCGGCTGCGCATGCTGGGCTACGTCAGCGACGAGGTGAAGTACCGGGCCTATCGCGTCGCTGATGTGTTCGTGTCGACCAGTCAGCACGAGGGCTTCGGCCTGGTGTTCCTCGAGGCGATGGCGTTCGGACTGCCCATCGTCTGCTACGACCGCGGCGGCCAGACCGACTTCCTGGCCACGCCCGCAACCGGCCACGTGGTGCCGCTCAACGAGCTGCGGGCATTCAACACGGCGGTGCAAGCGCTGCGCGATTCTCCCGAGCGTCGTGCGGTGATTCGGCGCAACAACCTGCTCAAGGTGGAGAGTTTCTTCATCGAGCGCTGCGCCGAGCGTTACGAGCGCGTGTTTGAAAATGTCGTCGAGGCTCGGCGGCGCTCCGCGGCGTGCCAGGCGAAGCGTTAGCATGTGCGGCATAGCGGGCATCGTAGCTCCGACGGCTGCGCTTGGCGACGCGATGCCGCGCATGCTCGCAGCGCTGCGCCATCGCGGCCCCGACGGCGAAGGCATTGAGCAGGACGCCAACGCCATCCTCGGGCACCGACGCCTGTCCATCATCGATCTCGAGGGCGGCCGCCAGCCGCTCACCAATGCCGACCGGTCAATATGGCTGGTCTGCAACGGCGAGATCTACAACTACCGCGAGCTGCGCGCCGATCTTGAGGCTCGTGGCCAGCGCTTTCTGACCCATAGCGATTGCGAGGTCATCATTGCGCTCTATGAGCGCCACGGTGAGCGCCTGCTCGAGCATCTGCGCGGCATGTATGCCTTCGGACTCTGGGATGCGCGCCGCCAGCGCCTGCTGCTGGCGCGCGACCACCTCGGCCAGAAGCCGCTCTACTATGCGCACACCGCGCGCGGTTTCGCATTTGCGTCCGAGATCAAGGCGCTGCTGGCTTTCGACCCGACGCTGCGCACCCTCGACCTCGCGGCGCTCGACCAGTATCTGTCGCTGCGTTTGGTGGCGCCGCCATTGTCGATGTTCAGGGGCATCCGCAAGCTGCCGCCTGCGCACCTGCTGGTGCTGGAGCCGGGCGGGCGGGCGGCGAGCCGTCGCTACTGGAAGCTCGAGTACCAGCCGAAACTCCAGGGCGCGGAAGACGATCTGCTCGATGAGCTCGAGGCGCGCATCGAGGAAGCTCTGCGGCTGCACCTGGTGAGCGATGTTCCCGTCGGCGCGTTGCTGAGCGGTGGCCTCGACTCGAGCCTGCTGGTGGCGATGCTGGCCAAGCGCGTGGGCGTGAAGAATCTGCCGACCTTTACGGTGGGTCTGCCGCACCCGCGTTTCGACGAGGCACCCCACGCGCGACTGGTCGCGCAGATGTACGGCACCGAGCATCACGAGCGTACCCTGGCACCGTCGTTGATCAGTTTGCTGCCGGAGTTGATCTATTATCTGGACGAGCCGTCCGACCCGCTGTCGCTGTGCGCCTACCATGTGGCGCAGCTGGCGCGCCGCTACGTGAAGGTGGTGATTGGCGGCGACGGCGGTGATGAGCTGTTCGGTGGCTATGATCGCTACTACGGCAATGCGTATGCAGGTCACTACGCGCGCGTACCGGCCGGCGTGCGGCGCGGCATCGTAGGACCGGCGCTCGCGCTGTTCCCGGAAGCCGGCTGGTACAAGAGCGTCGGCCACCAGCTGCGCTGGCTGCACCGCCTGTCATTCCTGTCGGGGAGTGAGCGCTACGCGGCCAGCCTCAGTTATTTCTATTTCGATCGGCAGATGCGCGCGTCACTGTTCACCGGCGAGGCGGCCGAGCAACTGGCCGGCTGCCATGCGGAGGATGCGATCCGCTTGCCGTATGAAGCCGCAGCGGGAGATCCGCTGGATCGCATGCTGTGCGCCGACAGCGAAGTGCGGCTGCCGGATCATCCGGTGATGATCACTGACCGCATGAGCATGGCGCACGGACTCGAAGCGCGCAGTCCTTTCATGGATCACCGGCTGGCCGAATTTGCGGCGCGGCTGCCCTCGAGCATGAAGGTCAGAGGGCGGACGCTGCGCGTCGCACAGCGCAAGCTGGCGGCGCGCTACCTGCCGGCCGCGATCCTGGATCGGCCGAAACAGGGCTTCTCCTCGGCGCTGCCGTACATCCTGCAGCGCGAGTATCGACTGCTGTACGAGCGTTTCCTGCCCGACTCGCAACTCGTCAAGGCAGGCGTGCTGCGGCGCGCAGCCATCGACACGCTGTTGCAGTCGCACCTGTCGGGCCGGCAGGATCACGGCAACCGCCTGTGGCTGCTGATCAACGCGGAGCTGTGGTACCGAATGATGATTCAAGGCGGTACGCGGGAGTCGATGCGCCAGGAGCTGAGCGAAGCGGGTCTGTCGGCAGCAGCAGCATGAAGCGCTTCACGCGAGTGCTGCTGCGGCAGTTCGCGAGAGCTGCACGACCCTATCTGCAGTCCCACGGCCTGCTGCGCACCTCCAAGGTGTTCAACACCTCCAGCCTCGTATGGGAACCGGGAGCGGAATCGGTGGTGGTGCTGGCACCGCACATGGACGATGAAACGATCGGTTGCGGCGGCGCGCTCGCTCGGCACGTCAGAGCGGGTGCGAGCGTCAAGGTCGTGTTTCTCACCGACGGGCGCCATGGCGGTGGCAGCCAGCTGCGAGCCTTGCGGGGCAATGCCCGGCATGCAGGGGAAATGGAGCTCGTCGCCACACGCAAGCTGGAAGCGCGCCAGGCCCTCGGGATACTGGGGGTACCGGGGATGTTGTTCCTGGATGTCGAGGATGGCACGCTGGCACGGGATGTGGCCGCGGCCACGCGCTTGCGGGCGATTCTCGAGGCCGAGCGGCCCGAGCTGGTCTATGTCCCGCACTTCCTCGAACAGCATCCGGATCACTACGCCGCCAGCCGTATACTGTTGGAAGCGACCCGCGGCGCTGCGCTGCGCGTCCAGTGCGTCGGCTACGAGGTGTGGACCCCGCTGTTCCCCAACTGCTTCGTGAACATCGATGAGGTGGTTGAGCTGAAGCGGCGCGCCCTGGGCTGCTACCGCAGCCAGCTGGGGGAGCTCGATTATCTGCACAGCGCAATGGGCCTCAACGCCTATCGCTCTGCCGCACTCAGCGGACATTCCGGGCGGTTCGCCGAGGCGTTCTGCTCAGTGCCGCTGCGCGACTATCGCCTGATGTTCGAAACTTACGCAGGCAGCGGCTGACGCATGCGCATCGGCGTGATGTTGCGCCACTATGATCAGCATGGCGGCGGTGTGCGGGTGTATACCCGTGCGCTGCTCGACTACCTGGTGAAGCACCCCGCTGGCCACGAGTACGTGCTGTTCTTCAACAATCCTGCGCTGCTGGGCACGTATCGCAACCAGCCTCACGTCGAGGAGGTTTGCGTGCCTGGCCGCTCGGTGCTCATGTGGGACCAGGTGTTGCTGCCGCGGGCGCTGCGCCGTCGCGGCGTCGACGTGCTCTTCAACCCGAAGTATTCGATCCCGCTGAGCGGCAATTACCCGTCAGCCTGGGTGTGCCACGGCCTCGACTGGTACGTCATGCCATGGGCGTCGCGCTTCACGGACCGCTTGAGTCACCGCTTCCTGGTGCCGCGCTACGCGGCGCGCGCCAGCGCCATCATCGCCGTTTCCGAGGTCACGCGCGCGCAGCTGAGCGAATTTCTGCACGTGCCGCCGGCGCGCATCACCACGGTGTACACGGGGATTGACGAGGTGTTTCGCGCTCGGCAGAGCGAAGCTGCACTGCGCGAGGTGCGCGCGCGCTACCAGCTGCCGCAGCGCTACCTGCTGTACGCAGGTGCCGTGTACCCGCCGAAGAACTTCACGCGCATGGTGCAGGCCTACGCGCGCGTTGGACCGCAGCGCGGCGTTTCGCTGGTGATCGCCGGTGGTGAGAATCGCTTTCTCTCCGCGGGCGAGCTCGCGGAGCCGGCGCGCCTGAAGCTCGGCGATTGGGTTAAATGGGCGGGCTGGATCGACCCGCAGACACTGGCGGCTTTCTATCAGATGGCGCAGGCGCTGCTGCTGCCTTCGCTGTTCGAATCGTTTGGTCTGCCCATCGTTGAGGCCATGGCCAGCGGCTGCGTGGTGGTCACCTCGAACCGCTACGGCGCGCAGGAGATCGCGCAGGACGCCGCAGTGCTGGTCGATCCGGACTCGGTCGATGCGATAGCGGCGGGCATCGAAGGGGCGCTGAGCGACGCAGCTCTGCGCGCACGGCTCATTGACAAGGGCTACCAGCGCTCGGGCCTGTTCACCTGGGAGCGCTGCGCCGCTCAGACCCTGGGCGTTCTTGAGCGCATTGCCCACCCCGTGACGCTGGCACGCGTCGGCGCGTAGGGCGACACGCGGCTGCCTCGGATCGTGGCCGCGCTCACAGCTTGAACTCGCGCTGCCAGATCTCGAGACTCAGCAGGCACCACAGCAGTTTCTCGTGGTTCTGACGGCCGGCAAGGTGCTCGGCGAGGACGCGCTGCAACTCCTGCGGCTGATAATAGGCACGCGTGCGCGAGTCCGCCGCCGTCAGGTGCGCCAGCAGATATTCGCGCATCGAGGTGCGCAGCCACTCGTTGACCGGCACCCGGAACCCGACCTTGGGTCTTTGCAGAATTCGCTGCGGCAGCAGCCGCCGCATGGCGAGCCGCAGCACGCGCTTGGTCGTGAGTCCGCGTACCCGCCACGCATCCGGCAATGCAGACACGAATGCCGCGAGCTCGTGATCCAGAAAGGGCATGCGCGCTTCGATGGAGGCGGCCATGGTCATGCGGTCGCCGCGTTCGAGCAGATTATCCGGCAGCCAACTCGTCTGGTCGAAGAACAGAATGCCGCGCAGCGCGGAATTGCCGGGCGCGTTTTGCAGCGGCAGCGCGTCTGCCACCTCGGCCCGCGGCCGCGCGCACCGCAGCAGCCGCGCGCACTCGGCATCGCTAAGGGCGCCAAACCAGCGCGGCATGCGCTCGGCACGCGACTCGATACCGAGATTGGCTATTGCGGTCTTGGCGCGGCGAAATCGATAAGGCAAAGCCTGCACCGCCGGCTCGATGACCCCACGGCGCAGCCACGCGGGTAGGCGCTGGTAACGTCCCACCTGCGTCTCGAAGACGTGTTTCGGGTAACCCCCCAGCACCTCGTCCGAGCCCTCCCCGGTGAGCACCATCTTGACTGTGCGCGCCGCTTCTCTGGCGAGCAGGTAGATGGGGATGTCCGAGGGCTCGGCGACCGGTGCATCGCGAAATCGCGTAAGCGCCGGCAGGTGTTCCAGCAGATGATCCTGCGAGACTTCCAGCTCGTGGTGGTCGGTGCCGAACAGCGCGGCGATGACCCGGGCGTAACCGAGCTCGCTGTAGGCGGATTCGGCAAAACCGACGGAAAATGTCTTCACCGGCAGATTGGAATGCCTTGCCATGAGCCCGACGATGGCGGAGGAATCGATGCCGCCGGAGAGGAACGCTCCGAAAGGCACGTCCGACATCATGCGGATGTGCACCGATTCCTCCAGCAGCCCGAGAAATGCGCCGGGCGGGTCGGGGCAGGCCAACGGCGTCCCCAGGGGCGTGCCGTCGGGCGGCTGGTAATACCTGGATTGTCGTGCGCCGTCGGCGTCGCACAGTAGCCAGCTCCCCGGCGGCAGCTTGCACATGTCCGCAAACAGAGTCGCAGGACCGGGAACGTAGCGATAACGCAGGTACTCCGGCAGTGCCGCGTGATTGACGCGCGCCACCACGCCGGGAAATTGCAGCAGCGCCTTGATCTCCGAGGCAAACAGTAACACCCCATCCTGGGCGTAAAGGAACAGCGGTTTCTTGCCGAAGCGGTCGCGAGCGAGAAACAGCCGGGCGCGGCGTGCATCCCAGATGGCGAACGCAAACATGCCGCGCAGCCGCGTCACGCAATCGGTGCCCCACTCCTCGTAAGCGTGCACCACCGTTTCGGTGTCGGAACGGGTGCGGAAGGCGTAGCCGCGCGCGACCAGCTCGGCGCGCAGCGCCTCGAAATTGTAGATCTCGCCGTTGAAGACGATCTGTACCGAGCCGTCGGCATTGCCGATCGGCTGGTGGCCGGTGGACAGGTCGATGATGGAGAGGCGGCGATGGCCCAGTCCGACCGCAGCGCGGCCATCGGCGCTGGTGCTCTCGAAGTAGCCGCAATCGTCCGGTCCGCGATGCTCAATCGCGTCGGTCATGCGCCGCAGCGCCGGGCTCAGATCCGCGCGGGCACGAGTCAGAAAGTATCCGGCGATACCGCACATTATTATGAATTATGAGCCCTGGTCGGCGGGGTCGGTCGCGCGCTGCGGCGCCGATCGTAGCTGAATCGCGCCGGCCGCATGGTACACTTTAGCCTCGTGGTTCGGGCGCGGCAGGATTTTGCGCCACACGCTGGCGCGCAACATAATATGGCTCGATCAACGCGCAAACGCCGGCCGGGCGCTGTGCTCCGGTGGCGCGAACACATGGGCGCTCATTGACATCCCCGACGCCGCCGCTGGCGGCAGCCAGAGCGAACAGCGGCCTGCACATTCCGTCTCTCGATGGAATCAGGGCGCTGGCGGCGCTCATCGTGTTCGTCTCGCATGCCGGGTTGCAGGACGCCATCCCCGGGGGGTTCGGCGTCACGATTTTTTTCTTCCTGAGTGGCTATCTCATTACCACACTGCTGCGTCAGGAATACGAGCAGCGCGGCGCGATCAGCCTGAGCAGCTTCTATCTGCGGCGCATCTGCCGCATCATCCCACCGCTCTACATCGTGCTGCTGCTGCTGCTGCTGCCCTTCACCAGAGCGGAAGCGTATTTCCAGCCGACACTCGCGGCGGTCGCCGCGCAGTTTGCGCAGCTCACGAACTATTACGTGCTGCTGCGGGGCAGCGCGCACCTCGTGCCCGATACCGTGGCAACCTGGTCACTGGCCATCGAGGAGCATTTCTACCTGCTGTTTCCGCTGCTGTTGGTGGCACTGCTGAAACTCCACAGCTATCGGCGCATCGCTCTGGTGTTCGCCAGCCTGTGCGCGGCAGTACTCGCGTGGCGCTGCTGGCTGATCTACGGGCTCCACGTCAGCTACGACTATACCTACTACGCCACGGACGCGCGCATCGATTCGCTGCTGTACGGCTGCATCATGGGTATCGGCTGCAACCCCGCGCTTGACCGGCAGCGGTTGCAGCTCAGCAATGGAGTTTGCATCGCTGCACTGGCGCTGGCCGCGGTGCTGCTGGCGCTGACTTTCCTCGATCGCTCCGAGAGCTTCCGCGCGACTTTCCGCTATAGCGTCCAGGGGTTGGCACTGCTGCCGATATTCTTCATCGCCGTCAGAAAGAGCAGCTGGCGCATCTTCAGCTGGCTGGAGTCACGGCCGATGCGATTTCTGGGATTGATCTCCTACAGTTTCTATCTGGTGCACGTGCGCGCGCTGCACCTTGCTGCGCACTATCTGCACGCCCCCATGCTGGTGCAGGGCGTGGCGGGATTCGCGCTGACGGTCGCATTCGCCAGCGCGATGTATTACCTGGTCGAACGTCATCTCGCGGTAATACGGCGACGTCTCCACGCCCTCCTGCCTGCAGCGGCCGCCGCTACGCCGCGCGCAGCCGCTGACGCGCGCCGCGCTACGCAACCGGATTCATGACGTCGGGCTGGCATTGCTGTTTGACGATCTGCGCCGGGTTGCCCTGGACCACGCAATGCGCCGGCACACTGTCGGTGACGAACGCGCCAGCGGCAATGCGGCTGCCGCACCCGACTGTGATACCACCTACAATGACGGCATGCGGACCGATGCAGACCGAATCCTCGATCGTGGGAAACTCAATCGTGCGCGCGCCGCTGGCATCGATGCGATCGCGCCGCCCGAGCGTCACGCCGTGAAAAAGGGTAACGTTCTTGCCGATGCGGGCACCCGGACTGATCACCAGCCCCCAGCCGTGATTGATGGCGAGACCGGGGCCCACCGCGGTGTTACGCGGCAGATCGATGCCGGCGCGGGCGCAGGTCCATTTGTGCAGCGGGGCGGCGAGCCAGCCGCAACGGCTCTGCGTAAGCCGCAGTGTGAGCAGCACCCGGAATGTGCGGCTGGTCAAGGCACCCCGCAGACACAACAACGGCGACCATCGCCCGTACGCCCGATGAGTGTCGGCCCTGAGGCTCGTCCGCCAGTCCGCCGGCATCGCCGCTACCGCCATTGCTGTTGTTCTCGAGGGCAAGAATACGCCTGCCGGGGCTGCACCTGTCGCCACACTCATACAGTTGGTAATCGCGGCGCACGGACGCTATATTTCCTTGAAGCACTTGGCAAACCCGCCGCGAGGCGGGGACGCAAAGCCTCCGGTCCTGGCGCATGCGCGCTGCGGGATAGCGGGGTTGCCGGCGCGGAAACGGGGCACCCGTTTCGCCACCCGTCCTCCTCCCACTCTCCAGCTGCTCATCGCAACGGGATCCGGTCCGCGCCGCGGGCGCAGGCCTGGAGACGAATTGGCCGAAAAACGCCATGTCGGCGAGTAGCCTCGCGCGCGGCGCCAGGAGACATAGGATGAGTCTGAGCCAACCCCGATCGCTGTTGCTGTTGATGACGCTGCTGGGCGCGGCGACCGTTGCTGCCGCCAAGGACATCTACGTCTCTACCGGCGGCAACAACAACAACAGTGGCAGCAGCGCGGCGGCGCCACTGCGTACCATTGCCGCCGCCTCCGCTGTTGCGGCGGCGGGCGACAACATCCACCTGATGACCGGCCAATACAACGAGTCGATCGTGCCCGTGGCATCCGGCACCGCCGCCCAGCCGATCACTTACAGCAGCTTCGGCTCAGGGCCGGCAGTCATTGGCAATGTCAACGTCGGCATTCTCGTGAGTTCCCAGGCCTACATCGTTTTCGACGGCATCAACGTCAACGGCGCGAATCCACCGCCAAACGCCACGGTTAACACGTTCGCGGTGATTCAGAATTCGCATAACATCGTTATCAGCCATGCAGCCTTCAGGAACGCCAACGGCTGGGCTGGCATTGACGTTTCCGCCCTGTACTCGCCGGACGGCAGGTACTACGCCGGCGTGCCGAAGAGCTCGATGGTCCAGGGTGCGACCAGCTATGTCACTATCGAAGACAATGTGCTCGACAGTGTCGGTACCTACGCCGCCGTCTACGGCGATGTGATTCAGGTCGGCGCGGGGACCCAGCACATTCTGATCCAGCGCAACACCATTACCCACGGTGGCCATGACCTGGTCGAATTCGATTCTGATTACGGCGTCCTGCAGTCCAACACGCTCAACAATTCCTTTGCGGATTTGGTTGGCGGTGACACCGGTTACCGCAGCATCGAGGTGCAGGGATCCTTCAACGTTATTCAGGGTAATTTGATGGAGCACGCCCGCCAGGGTGGGCAGGCCCGGGTACCGCCATTAGCTTCAGTCCGCGGCACTCAGAATATCGTACGACATAATATCTTTTTCGACGGCATCGCTGACGGCAACTCCACCTGGTGCAGCGACGCCCAGACCCCGGTGACGACCGCCCGTATCTACAACAACACCATGTATCGACTCGGCGCCGCGGCGTTGGCCGTTTGGGCATACACCGGGTGCGGCGGCCTGGGGAACCTGGCGTTCGTCAACAACCTGGTGGTGCAATCGCGTATGACCCCGGGCCCGCTGAGCTGGTCGAACCGTGTCGGGCCGCTCCCGGACGTGGATCTGTTCTTTTCCGTGTCGGGCGGTGCCGGCGTGGCTGATGTGGGGCTGGGGCCCCTGGCACAGAGCGTCGTGAGGGGGAATCTGTTCGCTCCCAGCAACGGCGGGCCGGCCTATGTGCAGACCGGTGCGGATGGCCGCATTCCCCTGAGCACTGCCAGCGGCGAATATCCGCAGCTCGTGGCGGGTAACACCGCCGGTCGTGTCACCTTTATCAAAGCACAGCCGAGCGCCGCCGCGGACTTCCAGCTGCAGGCCGGCAGCGCCGGAATCGGCGCAGGAGTATTCCTTACCAACGTGGTGGGAAGCGGGACCTCCAGTCGGCTCACCGTGCAGGACAGTCTCTATTTCAGTGATGGCAACGGCCTTATTGCCGGCGACGCCGTCCAGCTGCAGGGCAGCGGTCAAATCCTCAAGGTACTAAGCATCGATCGCGGCGCGAATACCCTGACACTGTCATCGCCGGTCACCTTCCGGGATAAACAGGGCATCTCCCTGCCGTACAATGGCAGCGCGCCGGACGTCGGCACCGCGGGCTCGGGAGTGGCGTCGGTGGTGCCAATGCCGCCGAGCGGGGTCAGCATCCACTAAACGGTCCGGTGCCGGTCGCAGCGCGTGTGCTGCATCACTCACCAGCTCGCGATTCTTGTATAAAGTATAAGAGGTACCCTCTGCTGCCTGCAGGCGGGGCCGATAGCCAGAATAATGAAAATCGCAGTCTTCGGATTAGGTTATGTGGGGGCGGTGTCGGTGGCCTGCCTCGCGCGCGACGGTCACGACGTCGTCGGCGTCGATCCGAATTCCGTCAAGGTCGACTTTCTACGCCAGGGCAAGAGCCCGATCGTGGAGCCGGGACTGGAAGGCCTGGTCGCCGCCGCCATCGCCGCTGGACGACTGGCAGCGGGCTCCGACCATGCCGCGGCCGTGGCGCACGGCGAGATCATGATGGTTTGCGTGGGAACGCCGGGGCGGCCCAACGGCAGCCTCGATCTGACCCACGTGCGCCGCATCGCCGAGCAGATCGGCGAGCAGCTCGCGAGCGCCACGACCTACAAGGTGGTGGTGATTCGTAGCACCTTGCTGCCGGGCACGATGCACAGCGTCGTCATTCCCATCCTGCAGCAGGCTTCGGGCAAGCAACCCGGCAAGGACTTCGGCGTCTGCATCAACCCGGAATTCCTGCGCGAAGGTACGGCGATCTATGATTACGATCATCCACCGAAGACCGTCATCGGCGCGACCGATCAGCGCGCCGCTGACCTGGTGCGCCAGCTCTACACGCGGCTGGATGCCCCGCTCATCCTCACAGACCTGTGCACCGCCGAAATGGTCAAGTACGCGGACAACTCGTGGCATGCACTCAAGGTCGTCTTTACCAACGAGATCGGCCGGCTTTGCAAGGCGATGGGTGTCGATGGCAGGGAGGTGATGCGTCTGTTCTGCCTGGACACCAAGCTCAACGTTTCGAGCGCGTACCTTCGCCCGGGTTTCGCCTTCGGCGGTTCCTGTCTTCCCAAGGACGTGCGGGCGCTCACATACCAGGGCCGATTGCTCGATGTCGATACGCCGGTGCTCAGCTCCATCCTGCCAAGCAATCAGGCGCATATCGCGCACGCTATGTCGATGATTCGCGCGACGGCGAAGCGGCGCGTGGGTTTGCTCGGTCTGAGCTTCAAGGAGGGCACGGACGATCTGCGTGAGAGCCCGCTCGTTACCCTGGCAGAGCTCCTGATAGGCAAAGGCTACGAGCTGGCGATCTACGACCGCAGCGTCAGGCTCTCGAGCCTGCTGGGAGCCAATCGCGACTACATCCTCACGCATATCCCGCACATCGCACGGTTGATGGTGGATGAGCCCGAGCAGCTGTGCGAGCAGTCCGACGTAATAGTCGTAGCGGCGGACAGGGACATCGCCAATCTGCGGGCATGCCTGGCGCGCTCCAAGACCATCATCGACCTCAGCGGAGCGCTCAAGGCCGCTGCCCACGAATCCAGGGACGCTTGGGAAGGTTATGACGGCATCGCCTGGTAGGGGACGGGTGCTGATCATCGTCGAGAATCTTCCCTGCCCATTCGACCGGCGGGTCTGGCAGGAAGCGCTTGCCCTGCAAGGCAACGGTTACCAGGTAACCATCATCTGTCCAAAGGGCAAAGGCTATGACAAGGGCTACGAGCTGCTCGACGGCGTACACATTCACCGCTACCGGCTGCCGGTCGAAGCGGCGACCGCCGCCGGCTACGCTCTCGAGTATGCGCTGTCACTGTTGATGGAGTTCGGGTTGGCGGTGCGTGTCGCCCTGACGCGCGGCTTCGACGTGATACACGGCTGCAATCCGCCGGATACGGTCTTTCTGATTGCACTTTTCTTCAAGCCATTCGGCAAACGGTTCATCTTCGATCATCACGACATCAACCCGGAGCTCTACGAGGCGAAATTCGGCCGGCGCGACCGCTGGTACCGCCTGTTGTGCCGGCTGGAGCGATGGACATTCGCGACTGCCGACGTGAGCATTGCAACCAACGAATCCTACCGGCGCATCGCCATCGAACGCGGCGGCATGTCGCCATCAAGAGTGTTCGTCGTGCGCAGCGGCGCCGATCTCAGCCGCGTTCGCCTGGTGCCGCCACGGGATGAATTGCGGCGCGGTAAGCGGCATCTTGTCGGCTACGTCGGCGTGATCGGCAAACAAGAGGGGCTGGACCTGTTGCTGCAGTCCATTGACTGCATGCGCCGCAGGTTTCATCGCGACGACGTACATTTTGTGATCGTCGGCGACGGCACGGAACTGGGCGCGTTGCGTCGCCTGAGCCGGCAGTTGTTGCTGGACGACTGCGTCGAGTTCACCGGACGCATTCCCGATGCGGCGTTATGGGAGATCATGAGTACCGCGGACGTGTGCGTGAATCCCGATCGCGCCAACGAGATGAACGACAAGTCGACCATGAACAAGATTCTCGAGTACATGGCTCTCGGCAAGCCCATCGTGCAGTTTGATTTGACGGAAGGCCGGTTTTCCGCAGGCGCGGCGGCGCTGTACGCGCGTCCCAACGACGTGGAGGACTTCGCCGCCAAGGTGTGCGAATTGCTGGATGATCCGCAACGCCGCCGCCAGATGGGTGCGCTCGGACGCAGCCGGGTGGAGGCCGGGTTGGCGTGGCATCACCAGGTGCCGCAGCTGCTGGACGCTTATGCTACGGCGCTGGGTGGCGGCAGTGCCCGTTAACACCAGCAGCCAGTGAGCTCTGCGGGCCCCCGTATCCTGTTGCTCGGCCCGGCGCGGACCGCGGCAAGTGGCGTAGCGACGCACCTCAATCAGCTGTTCGGCTCGCGGCTGGCGGCGGAGTTTCGCTTCAGTCAGTTCCAGGTGGGCAGGGAAGGCCGCAACGAAGGCCGCATCGGCGGTGTGCTGCGCCTGCTCACCAGCCCGGTGGCGTTCGCCGCCTGCGTGCTGCGCGGGCGGCCGCAGATCGTGCACATCAACACGTCGCTCGATCCGAAGGGGTACTGGCGCGACGTCGTCTACCTCATCGTGGCAAAAGCGCTGCGCCGCAGGGTGGTGTACCAGATCCACGGCGGCGCTTTGCCGCGTGAGTTCTGCGCGCGCAGCCGTGCGCTCGCCGGGCTGCTGCGCCGCGTTTTGAAATCGGCTGACGCGGTGGTCCTGCTTGCCGAGTGTGAAATCGCCGCGTACCGCGAGTTTGCGCCCTTTGCCAGGCTGGTACGCATCGCCAACGGCGTGCCGCCGTGCGCGCCCGCTGTCAGCACTGAGCGGCACGCCGCCAATCAACCGCTGGCGATCGTCTACCTGGGAAGGCTCGCCGCCACCAAGGGGATACTCGAGGCGGTCGCGGCGGTGGCGCTGCTGCGCGAGCGGGGTGTCGAGGTGGGTCTCACCATCGCCGGCTCGGGGGCGGCGCTCCACGAGATTCGGCAGGCGATCGAATTGGCACGGCTCGGTGAGCGTGTGCGCCTGGCCGGGGAGCTGTTCGGCGAGGCGAAGCGCCAGCTGTGGCAGCAGGCCGACGTGTTCGTGTTGCCGAGCTATCACGAGGGACTCCCCTATGCGCTGCTGGAGAGCATGGCCTGCGGCGTGGTGCCGGTAGCTTCGCCGGTCGGAGGCATCCCGGATGTAGTACAGGACGGGGTGAACGGGCTGCTGGTAGCGCCGCGTGATCCGCAAGCGGTCGCGGATGCGCTGCAACGCCTCGCCACTGATCGCGAGCTGCTGCATCGCCTGGCGCGCGCTGCCCGCGAGCGCATCGAGGCGCAGTATTCAGTTACGCGCCTGGAGGGCCAATTCCGGGCCCTGTACCGCAGCCTGGCGCCGTGAGGGTCGAGCGCCGCGCACCGCCACGGCGTGTAGCGCGGTAGCGCGAGCCGTACGGTTACGGCTGCGCGCGCGCGGCGGTCCGATCGGCCCGCGGCGATAAGCGCGGCGTAACGGCGCTGATTGGCGCGCTGCGCTGCTGCAGACCCAGGCGCACGCTCTGCGCGGCCACCAGGCCGGAGAAATACCAGAAAAGATAGGACAGCGACTCGAAGTAATGCAGGCTCTTGTAGAAAGTCGCGACAGCCATCACCAGGGTCACCCCAAGCCAGCCGAGAGCCACCGCCCCGACAATGGTCCGATCGTGCGTGGCAACGCTGAGGGAGTCACGCAGGATGAGCCAGTAGAGCCACAGCACCAGCGCCAGTCCCAGCACGCCGATCTCCACGATGAATGCGGCCGCAGAGGTCTCGATCGTGTAGCGTCCAAACAGTCCGTTGTATTCGCCCGTGTAGCCGATGCCGAGCGAGGAGGCGCTGCCGTTGCCGACGCCGACGCCGAACACCAGATGCACCGGATCGGATGCGAACGTCTGCAGCGGCACCACCAGCGCATCCCAGCGGCCGGCTTCGCGCCGCGACCCGAGGTCGGTGCCCTGGTCGACGTAGCGCACGACGGCACGGCGGTCGCTGAAGAAGCTCTCGACCGTATAGGGATAGGGGTTGTTGGCCGAGGCGAAGTAATCGTACACCGGCACGTACAACGCCGCGAACAGCGCCAGCAACGCGAGGGCCGAAATACTGAAACGCAAGCGCCGTCCGCGGGGGGAGCCGATGAGCAGCGTCGTCAGCAACCCGAGCGGCAGCAGCAGCACAGTGCTCTTGGTCTCGTTGATGGTGGTGGGCACGGCGAACAGCAGGAACAGCGCCAGGAACGCAGTCTTGCTCAGACGCCCGCGCAGCATCAGCGCAGCCGCGATGCAGGTGGCGGCGATCAGAAAGATCGACATGACCGATGAAATCAGCAGGGTGCCGGTCACCGGATCGCCGCTCCAGTGCCCGTGCGCCATCACCTGGTAGCGCTGATAGACACTGACCGGCAGCTGCACCAGCGCGATCCCCAGCAGCAGGCGCAGCTGGCTGCGCAGCTGCGTTTCGCTGAATTCGCATACTGCCGGCAGGAAGAAGAACGGCATCGCGCGCAGGTAGAAGCGCATTCCGCCGATCAGCGTCCCGGGTCCGGGCCTGTTGATCAGCACGCCGCACAGCACGACGAGGGCCAGCGCGCCAAACGCCAGCCAGTACCGCGGTGCGACCAGCTGAAATCGTTGGCGTGATCCAGCCAGCAATATATATGCCAGCGCGATGAGCGACAGGCCTTCCGGCAGAAACTTGAGCGCCGCGGGCGCAGCACCGACGTCAGTAAAGAAGGTGCCGAGCGTGCACGCAAGGATGAGCGCGAGCGTCAGGAACTGCATCCAGCAAATCGTCCTGTTTGGGGAATACTACCTTGGTCGCGCCGCGCCCGCGGTTCCCGCGCCGAATGTCATGACGGCCAGATGCCCCACGGATAATTCGACCCGCGGGTCGTAGCGCGCCAGGCGCGAGCGCAACGGTTCGATCCGCGACGAGTAGGTTACCAAGTAAGTCCTTGGATTCGCAGTGATGACGGTCTCGACAGCGGGAACTGACTGCAGCAGGGGCCGATTGCTCCAGCGGTCGAGCGTGCCGGAGCGGCAGGCGTACGAGGCAAAGTTGAAGTCGCTGCGGTCGACGTAGAAGAAGTCGACCTGCGGGTCGTAATAGTCGAGGCTCTGAAATGCGCTGATCACCACGGTGCCGTCAGCGGCTGCATGGCGGTGCAACCACTGTGCCAGCGCGCGGGTGTCGTCGCGCACCACCAGGTGCGACTGCTGCGCCGGAGGCAGCCCGGGCTTGAATATGGTCGCCGCACGGTCGATCTGCAGCAGGTGTCGCGGCTGGAAGTCCTCACTCAGCGCGAACGCCCCGAGACACAGCAGCGCCGTCAGGGCGTCCGCGGGGATCCGGCGGCGGCGGGCGATTTCCCGGGCCAGTGCGGCGAGCACGGAAATCGCCACCACGATCACCGCAGGATAGAGGAAGAATACATAACGCGTTTCGTGGCGCGGCGGGTGGCTGGCACAGGCGGCCAGCAGCAGGCAGATCACCACCACCAGCACGGCGCGCTCATCCGATACTCCGGGCTCGTCACGCCGCAGCACTCTGATGACTGCCACGCCGAGCAGCAGCAGCAGGCCGGCGCCCAGCATCGGCACGGCGCCCGCCCACGGGCGAGCGACCTGATTGACGAAGTCGGGGACGCTCACGAGCGGGTCGAGGAACGCGAGCAGCTCATTGGCGAACAACCCAACCGCAGGCGGATGCCAGCTCGCCCAGGCCAGGCTCAGCCAGAACACCGCCCACACGCCTATGGCAGCGTAGATGCCCCGCGCGCGATGCGATGCCAGCTGCGACCACGGTATGAACCGCAGCAGACACATCAGCAGCAGCACGGCGGCCGCGGCCAGGAATTGATGCGCCAGCGCTGCCAGCAGCGCTGCCGTCAAGCCCAGCGCTGGCAGGTAGTCTGCGCGCCGCAGCCATAGGGTGCGCAGTGCCGCAACACTCGCCGCCACGGGGATGAGAGACAACGCCAGCCAGACACGGCTGCCCAGCAGCGCCGCCCATAGCGAGGGTACCGCCGCCGCGGGGTCGGGTGCAGCACTGTCGTAATCGAGCGGCAGCGCCGCTGTTCCTCCGAGCGCGCGAAAGTCCGTCGTGACGAACGCATACAGCACGACGAACAGGGCAAAGTGCAGCAGCATGCCGCGCCATTCGGCCTTCGACAGGCGCAGCGAGCGCCGTTGCAGCAGCACCGGCAGCAAGTTCGCAAGTGCCAGCAGCACACCGCCCTCCCACAGCAGGGCGCCGATGATCGTCAGGATCACCATGGGCACCGCGGCGCGGGAGTCGCGGTCGACGGTTCGTCTGAGAAAAAACACCAGGTACCAGAGAAACACCGCCTGAAACGGCGCATACATGCGCCCGAAGCGCGCCATCTCGGTCTCCCAGACCGACAGAGCGATGACGGTGAGCGCCAGCAGGCCCACGGCAGGGCCGCCGACGCGGCGGCCGACGACGAACACCGCGGGCAGGCCTAGCAGGCTGCAGATGGCGCTTACGATCCGCGGCGCGCTTTCCCAGGACACGCCCACAAGACTCAGCGGCGCCGTCAGGTACTGCAGCAGCAGCCCGCGCGTGTAGCTGCCACCACAGTCGAATGCCGGCCAGCCATGGCGCAGCAGGTTCTGTGTCGAGCGCACGATGAAATACTCATCGACGGCAAGTGGCGCCGCACCGGGGCTCTTGAGGCGCGCAAACGTGCCCAGCGCCAGGCCGCACGCCGCGACGCTCAGCAGCACTGCCTGCGTGGTGCGCAGGGGGGGCGTCGATTTGCGCTGTGCGGCGTCGTCGTCGGATGATGCAGGCACGTCCGTCGGCAATCACCCTACCGCAGCGTGATCCGGCGCAGCACTGGGGGAGGTCGGCTCGGCAGCGTCGAAGTGGACCACGCGCTCGACCTGATAGTCCTTGATGTCGCGCGCGTGCGTGAAGATGATCAGCTCGCCCAGCAGTCCGATTGCGAACAGCTGCAGGCCCAGGACGGCGAGCAGCGAGCTCAGCAGCAGGGCGGGACGATCGGCAAGGGGGTGCCCGAAAGCGATTCTGGCGACGACCAGACCCACCAGCAACAACGCTCCGATAACCCCCAGTGTCACGCCGATCATGCCGAAGAATCGCAGCGGCTTCTTGGTGAATCGCACCAGGAACAGCACCGTCATGATGTCGAGCGCACGGTGGACGTATTCGCGCAGCCGGTAGCGTCCTTCAAAACGATCCCGGGGAGACTGGCGGACGTCCGCCTCGACCACGCGGAACCCCTGCCGATGGGCCAGCACGGCGAGAAAGCGGTGCTGATCCCCATAGAGGTAGATCTCCTCGATCACGCGCCGCTTCATGGCGCGCGCCCCGCAGCCCAGATCGCTCAGCCTGAAGCCGGTCATCGAGCGTACCGCCCGATGAAACACCGACCGACGCAGCGATTCGAGCCGGCCGCCGCTCCGCGGCCAACGACGTCCGACGGCGACATCGCAGGCGGCGAGTGCATTCACGAGGGTGGGGATGTCGCTGCTTTCAATCTGGTAATAACCCGGCAGCGTCATGACGATCGAGCCGCGTGCCTCTTCGAATCCGGCCATGAGCGCGGTCGCCTCGCCGAACGACCGGGTGAGGCTGACGGCGGTCACCGGCTCGCCGCGGCGTTGCAATTCTTCCAGAGCTGCGGAGACGTCCGGGTAACGACCGTCCAGCACGAAAATGAATTCATAAGACAGCGCGAGTTTCTGCAACCCGGATTGGTAGTCTCGGTAGAGTCCGGTAATCTCGGCATGCCTGGTGCCGACCGGCACCACCACTGAAATCACGATGTCCGCCTGCCCGCCGCTCATGGCGAATCACTCCGCCGGGCGGTGGCAGTGGCGCCGTAGCGCCGTTCCGTGAGGCGGGCAAAGTCGCGCTCACGGATGTCGCCCAACTTGAAGACCAATTCGCCGATGGCGCCGCTGGACATCAGCATCACCGCGCAGGCGCCGAATATGAACGCTGACCCCGCCACCGGCAGCGGAATGTGACCGCCGCGCACCAACAGCACGAATGCGGTGTAGCCGAACGCCAGCAGCGCGAACACGATTGCCGGCACGCTGAGCAGCGTGAACCACAGCAACGGACGCGAGATGAAGCTCGCGACCGTCTTGATGACCAGCAGATCGAGGAACACCTTGTAGACCCGCGACAGTCCGTACTTCGACTTGCCGAATTGACGGGCATGATGACGGACTTTGATCTCGGCGATGCGTGGCCCTGCCATCGAGGCCATTGCGGGGATGAAGCGGTGCATTTCGGAGTACAGCGGGATGCCCTTGATGATGGCGGCACGGTACGCCTTCAGCGAGCAGCCGTTGTCCTTGATCGGCACGCCGGTCACTTTGCCGATGAGCCAATTCGCAATCTGTGAGGGTAGCCTGCGCGACAGCCACTTATCCTGGCGCCGATAGCGCCAACCGACGACGATGTCGAAGCCTTCATCCATCTTCGCGAGCAGCTGCTCGATGTCGGCAGGATCGTTTTGCAGGTCACCGTCCATGGTAACGAGGACGGTGCCGCAGGCATGCTCGACGCCGGCAGCCATGGCGGCAGTTTGCCCGTAATTGCGGCGAAACTTGACCACGCGCACGCGCGCATCGCTGCGCGCCAGAGTCATGGCGCGCGTGAACGTGGCGTCCTTGCTGCCGTCGTCCACCAGAACGATCTCGAATGTAATGCGCAGCGGCTCCACGGCAGCGACGATGGCCCGGTAGAGCGGGTTGACGTTGGCCTCCTCATCGAACAGCGGAACAATCACCGATAGCTTTGGGCGGGTGGTCACATGACCTCTCTATAATCCACAACCGGCAGCAGCAGCGCTCGCCGCCGGCGGTCGCTCGCCCAATGCGCGAGCGGCCGGATCCACTGGGCGGGGCGAGCGGCGCGGCGTGGAGCTCTTCTTATATCAATCAATCCGGGACAGATGTCGCACCACCGTGTCCCACTCGCGGCAGGCAGGCATTATAGCGGTCCTGGGGCTTTCCGCAGCGGGACGTACGCGGGCGCGCCGTCCGCGTGCTTGCAGGGGCAAATGCGATGTGCTTCCATCCGGGCTCATCTGCGCCGCCCGCCGCGTTATGACTAACGAGAATTCTGCATGCCTCAGTACCGCGGACAGAGAGTGCGTATCCGCCGCGCAACGCGCGTGGCTGGATCGCTACGGAAGCTGGCAACGATTCCGACGGGGCGTGCGTAATCCGGGGCTGCCGCTGCTCAAGCATCTGTCGCGCTATCCACGCTGCGTGCTGGTGGCCGGGTGCCAGCGCTCTGGCACCACCATGGTGACACGCCTGATCGCCGCCGCCCCCGGTTTTACGCGGCTGGCGCTGACTGCCGACGATGAGCTGGACGCCGCCCTGGCTCTGGCCGGCTTCATCGACCTGCCGCGTGAGCGCCGCTATTGCTTCCAGACCACGTATCTGAACGAATGTTACGGCGAATATCGGGCCCTCGGCGCCGATCAGCGTCTGATTTGGGTGCTGCGCAATCCGTATTCGGTCGTGTACTCGATGCTCTACAATTGGCGACGTTTTGGGCTCAACGAGCTTTACCAGGGCTGCGGTGTGCAGAGCACGTCCTCGCCGCGGTTGCGCCGCGGCGGGCTGCTGTGGCCGTTCGGACCCTCGCGGATAGAAAAAGCATGTCTGGCTTACCGCGGCAAGGTCGCCCAGATTCTGGGCATCAGGCAGCTGCTGCGACCCGAGCAGCTGCTGGTCGTGGACTACGACCGGCTGGTCGCAGCGCCGCAGGACGCCCTGCCGGGCATGTTCGCGTTTGCAGGCGCGCCCTACGAGGCGGGCTATGCACAGCTGGTGCGGGGTGACTCCGCGCGCAAGGCGGACGGGCTGCCGGCGCGCGCGCGGCGTCTGATCGAGCAGCTCGCCTTGCCGACGTATCGCGAATGCATTGCCATGGCGGCGGGTCACCGCGCCGTATGAGCGCGTTGGCCCATGGCACTCTATAGCCGGGAGAAAGCACGGCGTTCCCTCTTTAATACCATCGGCTACCGCGCGATCTCCCAGGTCGCCACGCTCCTCAGCTACGTAGTCCTGGTCCGCGCTCTGTCTGAGCAGTCGTTCGGCATTCTCAGTCTCTTCTACGCATTCATTCCGGTCGTCAGCACCGTCGCCTCGCTCGGCCTCGAGCAGACGCTGCGACGCTTTCAGCCCGAGTACCTGCGCAGTGGCAACACGGCGGCGTCGGCGTGGCTGTTGCGGGTGGTCATGATCACCCGCCTGACGTCCAACGCGCTGATTCTCGCGCTGATATTGCTCGCCTGGAACGTCGTCGCACCGTTCTTCCAGCTGGGCGCCTACCGGCCCGAGTTCGCGCTGTTCGTCCCGCTGGTGCTGCTGTATTTCCAGGGACGGATCCTCGAGTTTGCGCTGGGTTCGCACATGCTGCATCGCTACGCCGTGGGCTCCACGGTGCTGCTGGCGATCACCAAGCTGCTGGCCTACCTGGCCCTCGTGGCACTGCAGGCTCTGACACTGCGCAGCGCGATTCTTGCCGATACGCTCGCCTACGCGCTCGCGTATCTGTTCATGCGCGCCGCCTACCGCTACCACGCGACCGACAGCCGCAGCGCCGCCGGCCAGCGACCGCCCGCGGCGGAGCACCGGCGTTTGTGGCGCTACGCGCTGTTCAACAACTTCAACGATGCCGGCTCGATTCTGCTGTACGTGCAGACCGACAATTTCTTCATCGCTGCGCTCCTCAATCCGGTTGCCGTGGGCGCCTATGCGTTCTATACACGCATCAACGCGATGGCCTCGAACCTGACGCCGCTGCGATTGCTCGAGAACGTGGTACAGCCGTTGTTCTTCGCGATTCCGCCGGAGCAGGCGCAGGAGCGCGTGCCGCGGTACTTCACGCTGCTGGTGAATTGCAGCCTGGCCGTGCAGTTGCCGCTCGTTGCGTACACGGTCGTCTATCATCGCGAGATTGTCGACCTGCTGCTCGGCGGCAAATTTCTCGACGTGTCATGGCTCCTACCCGTCATCCTGGCGTTTGGAACCACTTCCAACGTCATTGCACTTCCGGTGACCAATGTGGCGCAATACCGCGAGCGGGCCTCACTCATCCTGCTGAGCCAGGCCTTTGGCATCTATCAGATCGCCGGCATGCTCCTGCTGGTTCCGGCCGCCGGTCTGCTGGGTGCGGCGGTCGCGACCGGAAGCTACCACCTGTTCAGGAACCTGTTCGTCTGGTGGAATGTGCGGCGCGATGCTCGCTGGCTCAACTTCCGCGCGGTGGTGGCATACGGCGTGCTGATCTGGGGTGGCGCGATCGCCGCGTGCTTGGCTCTCAAGGGCGCCATGGCGGTGTCGCCGCTGGTGGCGCTGACGTGCGGCGCCGTGATCTGCGCGTTCGCCCTGATCGTGTACGTGCGCAGCCCCGCGCTGTCGCGATCCGATCGCGAGCTGCTCGCGCAGCTCTTCCATGGTCGCGAAGCACGGCTACTGCAGAGGCTGGGGCTGCTGAAGGCAGCCCATCACGCCTGAGGGGTCCACCGTCGGCTCCGGGGCGCAACAGTCGTGCAACCATGAATCTTCGCTGGATCGTGAATCGCGCGCGCGTCGCGGGAACGCGCGAGCTCGGCCATCGGGGCGTGCAGTACCTGCGCACGCAACTCGAGCGCCTGGGTCTGGGGCTGGCCAAGCCGCTGCCGGCAGGTGCCGAACGCGGCCGCTGCTGGGTCGACCCATTCCCGACGACCTTGGTGATCGACAGCTATCGCAGCGCGGCGGAGCGCATCCTGCAAGGCGAGTTCCGGCTGTTCGGCCGCGATTGGCCGCTCGGATATCCGCCGCGGTGGAACCGCGATCCGAAGAGCGGCCGGCAGGTAGCCCTGCGGTTCGGCAAGACCTTGAACTATCGCGATGAACGGACGGTTGGCGATATCAAGTATCTCTGGGAGCCGAATCGCCATCTCGAACTCGTCACCCTCGCGCAGGCCTGGCGGCTCAGCGGCGAGGCGCGCTATGCGCAGGGGGTGCAGACGCTGCTGGACTCGTGGCTCGAGCAGTGTCCATACCCGCTGGGGCCGAACTGGTCCAGCAGCCTGGAGATCGCGCTGCGGGTGGTCAACTGGTCGTGCGCCTGGCATCTGCTCGGCGGCGACGCGGCGGTGCTGTTCACGGAGGCAGCAGGCAGGCGCTTCAAAGAGCGCTGGCTGAACGCGGTGCGCCAGCACTGCCACTTCATTGCCGCCAATCTGTCCGCCTATTCCTCAGCCAACAATCACCTGCTGGGTGAGTTGCTCGGCCTGTTCATCGGCGCCACTACCTGGCCGTGCTGGGCGGAAAGCGGGCTGTGGCGCACGCAGGCGCGGCAGCGGTTCGAGCAGCAGGCCCTGCTGCAGAATGCGCCGGACGGCGTCAATCGGGAGCAGGCGCTGTGGTACCAGCATGAAGTCGCGGACATGATGCTGCTGGCGGGACTCACGGCGCGGGCGAATGGCGGCGATTTTGGCGGTGATTTCTGGGAGCGTCTGCTGGCCATGCTGGATTTCATCGCCAGCTGTATGGATGCGGGCGGTCACTTACCGGCGTTCGGTGACTCGGACGACGCCGTGGTGGTGCGCTTCTGTCCGGACGCGAATTTCAACGTGTTCCGCTCGCTGCTGGCAACCGGCAGCGTGTTGTTCGGCAGAGGTGACTTCAAGCACAAGGCCAAGGCATTCGACGACAAGAGTCGCTGGCTGTTGGGGGACGCCGCCGCCGCGAAATTCGCCGCCATCGCGGCTGACTCCTCGGCGCAGCGCCTGCGGCGCGCGTTCGCGGCGGGCGGTTACTATGTTCTCGGCAGCGACTTCGAGACCACCGAGGAGGTGCGCATGGTGTGCGATGCGGCGCCGCTCGGCTACCTCGCGATCGCCGCCCACGGCCACGCCGATGCACTGTCGTTTACTCTGTCGGTCGCGGGACATCCCCTGCTGATCGATCCGGGCACCTACTGCTACCACAGCCAGCGGAACTGGCGCGACTATTTCCGTGGTACCTCGGCTCATAACACCGTGCGTGTCGACTACGCCGATCAATCGGTTTCCGGCGGCGCTTTCCTGTGGCTGCGTCACGCCAACGCCCGCTGCCTGGCATTTGCAGTCAGCGAGGACGGGCAGCGTCTGCTCGCCGAGCATGACGGCTACCGGCGCTGCGCCGATCCGGTGCTGCATCGTCGCGAGATCGTGTACCAGCGCCCGGCACGGCTGGTGAAAGTTACCGATCAGCTCGTCTGCGCAGCAGCGCACCACATCGAGACGTTGTGGCACTTTGCTCCGGAGTGCGTGGTGACTGTGGACGGCGCTGTGGTCAGCGTGAGGCGCGCTGGCGTCGGACTCACGCTGCGATGTCCGCAGCAGCTGCAGCTGGAGTTGGTGCGCGGACGCGAGCAACCCGGCCTCGGCTGGATGTCGCCGCACCTGGATGAGAAGGTGCCCTGCACGACGCTGGTCGCTGCCGGCGACATCGCCGGCAGCTGGGAAGGCATGACGGAGATCGCCATACTGATCGAGCACTGAACGTGTCGGCTCACGACAGCTGCAATTTTGGCCGGTTGAGGATTCGCAGCAGCAGATTGCGGCCGGCACGCATGACGGGGTAGGCGATGCGTGCCACTTGCGGCCGGCTGAAGACCAGCGCATTGATGCGATTGAACATCCCGGAGCCGGTGCTGAGCAGCGCCAGCATGTGTACACAATCGACCCCGTGGTAAGCACGGCCGCCGTAGAACAGCACCATCCCGTCGTCGAGATTCAGGCCGGCCTGCAGCACGCGCTCTACCCACGGTCCGCCGGAGCGGGCGTTGACCAGCAGCAGCTGGCCGGCAGACCTGCGGATCCTCACGTAGCGCACGTATGAGCTGCACACCGGACAGCCGCCGTCATAGACGAGTACCGGTGGCGGAGGCTGCGCTGCGCTCATTGGCCGCTCCGTGCGGGCACCGCGACCTGACTGGCGGCGAGTTGCCGAGCCGCGGCCGCCCAGGGGATGTAGGCCGCCAGCAGCGCGATCCACTGCGGGAACGGCGCGTACAGAATCAGGTAATTCGCCAGGTGGAACGCCAGGCCGAGCGGCAGGTAGACCCAGCGCAGTTTCGGCCACGGTACCACTGCCCAGTACGTGCACTGGTAGGTCAGCACCACGAATTGCCCCAGGAAGATCAGCGTGTGGAACTGCGAAACCCACAGTGCCAGCGGCGCGTCTTTGCGGATGTTGTCCTGGATCATGTAGTACTGCAGCGTGAAGCCGTTGACCCAATCGAAGCTGTAATGGTTGTAGGCAATTTTGGCGACCGCGGCGGAAATGTATACCAGCGGAAACAGGCACTGCACGAACAGCACCGGCCATGCGGCGAATTCGCCGCTGTAGGTGAGCAGCGGTACGCGCGGCGCTGCCGGCCCGAGCCGCCGTTGTCGCAACAGGCTGTCCAGGCTCAGCACCTTGCCGCAGGGACCCAGCGAGAGCGCCAGCAGCGCCAGCAGCAGAATCGCCTCGGGATGATGGTACTGGCCGAAGGAGAACAGGAACAATTGCAGGAACAGGCAACTGACAGCGAACAACAACAGGCTGATGTTGGTGAGCAGTCCGGCCAGCGCCAGGAAGCCGCACACCACGCATAGGCCGTAGATCGCGAACACCACGTGCGCGGACGGCGGACCCGTCAGACCCCATGGCCACAGCAGCGCATGCAGCAAGGGCAGCGGTGCGTAGACGCTGCGCGGCAGCGAGTAGGCGTAGTTGATGGCGGAAAACACATCGTCGAGCGTGTAGAACAGCTGCGTGCCGACCGCGATGAGACGCAACACTGCGAGATCGAAGTACGGCGCCTCGGAAAACCAGAAGCCGTTCCACAGGGATTTGACTTGCATAAGCACTCAGGAGGCGGGCTGCAGAGCGATGGTCATGACCACCTCCGCGGGCAGCGATTGCGGTCCGTCGCGGGTAACCTTGATCGGGTAGTTCTTGATGCGCAGCTGGCGGATCTGCTCGGCGGCGGGTACATGGGCGCGAATCAGCTCACGCAGCGTGCCGAGCGCGGTGGCGTTGCCGTGCAACCCTGCCTGAACGATGTTGACGAATTCGAAGATGTCGACGTGCAACTGCTCGGTGGAGATGCTGATGGTCCTGCCGTCGGCCAGCACTCCCTCGAGCAGCCACGATGCAGTTACCCGTTCTCCCTCGTAGTGCGCCGGGGCGTACATCGGGTACTCCAGAATCGGGTACGCCCGGTCGCGCAGGAACGTGCTGTGGGTAGCGGTAACGGGCAGCGTCGCCGCTTGCGCCAGCAGCATCGCGGCGACAAAGATCGTTACGCCGGTGCGGTACCAGGCAGCGGTTTTGGCTTGGTCCATGACTGGAGTATCTCCGCGGCGTGACCGTCTGCCGGTCAGTGCGTGGCTCGCTTGAAAACGTACGTGGTCGGATTCAGGAATGGGAAGGGTACATCCAGGCCCAGCGGCTGGCGGTAGTGGAAGGCCGCGGCGAGCACATAGCCGGACCCCGGCGTTTGCAGCTCCTGGAGCAGCGTGCCATCGAGATAGTCAACCAGCACGCGGTAATCCGCCGGCGGCAGCGGGTCTGCGGCCGCTCTGGTGGCAGCGCCCGCCGGCATGACGCGATCGAACCATGCCTGGTAAGCGGGCTGCGGCGCTGGCTTGCCGGTGAGGCGCAATTCGAGTTCTGCGAGTACGCTCAAGGCCGCGTGGACGCTCGCGTACAGTCGACTGTCGGCGAGATGGCCGCGCCATTCACGAGCCTCAGCGTAATAGTCCTGCGGGATCGGGTCGTGTTGCAGCTGGTAAAATCCGGCCGCCAGCACCGGACCGCGGCGACTCATCTCGATCGTCGCACCGCGCGGTACCTGCCGCTCGATCCAGGCCGCCGCCGCATAGCGCGAGTCGTTGAGGAATTCCTGATCGACTGCCACGGCGCGCAGCAGCGTCCACACGGCAGCGGCCACTACCGTGCTGGCAGCGGCGACGCGCACGCCACGGTGCGGCGAACGGCCGAGCGCCACACAGCCCTGCGCGGCAACGACTGCGAATCCGGGGAAAAAAAACGGCGTGTACCAGATCATGGCATGGCGCGAGCCAAACAGCAGATACATCGGCACCACTGCCGCCAGCAGCCAGGCGAACTCCCGCGGCCGGCTGCCGCGCAGCGCGCGGTAGCCAAGATAACCGAGCGAGACCAGGAAGATTACCAATGTCGGCGCACTCATGCCGTCCGCCATGTCGGCGAGCATGGGAACGAAAGACACACCACTGCCGCGCAGGGCGTTGAAGGCGAGATCCCTGCTGGTGCCGTCGACGAATTCAAAGAACGACAACAACAAAGTCGGATTGGCCACGATGTAGCCGATGGCAATCAGGGTCGCCCAGCCGAGCAATCTGCCTGGCGCCGGTCGCTTCGGCGCCGCGGGCAGCCATGCGGCCGTCAGCCACGGGATCACCGCCAGCAGACGATCGAGCTTCGTGCCGCACGCCAGCCCCACCGTGAACGCTGCCAGCGCGTACCACGGCTGGGCGCGGCGCTTCCAGCCCAGCAGAGCGAACAGGCAGGCGAGCCAGTACCAGAAGTTCGCCGCGGTGTCGACGGTCGCGAAGTGGGCGATCAACACGAAGTACGGCGACAGCGCGAGCAACAACGCCGCCAGCAGTCCCGTCGTGCGGCAGAACAGCAGCCGGCCGATGCCATAGGTAATCAGCACCGTGAGCGCCGCCAGCAGCGCCGAGATCGTGCGGGCCAGGATATGCACGCGCGTGTCCTTGCGGTCACGCCAGGCCTGCAGAGCCTGCTGGTCGCTCACCGCCGGCTTGCGATCGAACAGGTAGTTGTAGGCACCCACGGGAATGGCCGCGGTGACCGCGAGTACGTAGTAGTGCAGGCCGCCGTAAGGGAAAAAATGCGGATTGAGAGTGTGCTGCGCGACCATAGCCGCGGCGCCGCTGTCCATCTCATCGGGGTGCCAGCGGTCCGGAGTGCCCCAGCCATTGCCGGCGAGGTTCAGACACAGACTGGTGAAAGCGATCAACGCCAGCAGCGTGCCGTGAACCGAACCGGCCCGGCAGGCACTGCAGTCGGCAAGATTTTTCATTTGACCGCCTGAGTCTACGGAAACGACCCACGGGTCGGCAACAGCGCCAGCGTGGCTGCCGGCAGCTGCGCCGGCTTATGTAACGGCCGCACCTCAGCGCGCCGGCCGGACACGGCGAACGACACACCTGCCTGGCACAGCCGTCGCGGCCGTCCGCCGTGGTGCGGCTGGCATCAGCACGGAATCCGTGTAGGCTTTGACGCGCTTTTCGCAATCTGCGGCAGACGCGACCAACGGATTAGCATGGCCCGGAAAATCATTCGCATGCTGTTCTTCGTACGCGAGTCATTTCCGACTTCCCGTTCTGACGTCGAGGTGCTGTTCGGTCGTGAACTGGTCGGCCGTGGTCATGAGATCGATCTGGTGATGCAGGCGGGCAGCGACGACGTCGCCAGCGGGCCGCAGCCGTGGCATGGACGAACGGCCTGGATCGGTGCCACGGACGCGCGTGACGGTTCCTGGCATCGTGCCCGCAGGCACTGCCTTGCGCTATGGCACGATTTCCGCTCGCTGCGGCGGCTGCGGACGGAGAGCTACGAGGTAGTGCAGGTGCGGGACAAGTTCCTGCTCGCCGCCGCGGCCGCCGTCGCAGCACGCAGACGCGGGCTCAGGTTCTTCTACTGGCTCTCGTATCCGGAGCCCGAGTCGCAGCTGCAGCGAGTGCGCGAGCGGACGGCTCGATATCCGCTGCTGAGTCTGCTGCGGGGGCTGCTGTTCGGCTGGCTGCTGTATCGATGGATCCTGCCCCGCTGCGATCATGCGTTCGTGCAGAGCGAACAGATGCAGCGCGATCTGGCGGCTCACGGTATCGATCCTCTGAAGCTCACGCCGGTGCCGATGGGAGTCGCGGCGGCGGAGGTGCGCCCGGCGCGCAGCGGCGTTCAGCCGGCCGGTGCATCGGCAGGTCTGCTGACACTTGCGTACCTCGGGACGCTGAATGTGCAGCGGCGGCTCGAGATGCTGGTGGAAATGCTGGCGCTGCTGCGGCAGCAGGGCCATGCCATGCGGCTGCTGTTCGTCGGCGGCGGAGACAGCAGCGATGACGGCGCGCGTCTCGAGCGCCGCGCCGCAGATCTCGGGGTTGCCGCGCACGTCGAAATCACCGGCCTGTTGCCCCGGGAGGCGGCGCTGGCGCGCATACAGAATGCCGATATCTGCCTGTCACCCTTCTTTCCGACGCCGGTGCTGCGCTCGACCTCACCCACCAAGCTCATCGAGTATCTCGCCCTCGGGCTGCCGGTGGTCGCTAATGATCACCCCGAACAGCGGCGCGTACTGCGCGACAGCGGCGCAGGCATTTGCGTGCCCTGGGGAGCAAGATACTTCGCCAGGGGTGTTGCCTGGCTCGCCGCCCGCAGCCCGGCGCAACGTCAGAGCATGGGCGAAAGCGGCCGGCAATGGGTGCTGGCCCACCGCACCTACGCTCGGATTGCGGACGAGCTCGAGGCGAAGTACCTGCAGCTGCTGTCCGCGCCGGGCCGCTAGCGGGACGCTGCTGCCATGCTGAAGGCGTGTGTGCTGGTTCAGAACCATCCGAGCGTGACGATGGGCGGTGCGCAATATCAGGGGCACCTGCTCGCCGAGGAACTGGCACGCCGTGCCGGCGTGCAGGTGACCTACCTGGCGCGCGACGTCCGGGCGGACGCGGCGGCACTGCGCGCACTGCCGTACGCGCTGCGCAGTATCGGCACCTTCGCCGGCATCGGGCGGCGCGCCGCGCTGTTCGATGCGCCGCAGCTGTGGCGCACACTGCGCGACCTGCAGCCCGACGTGATTTATCAGCAGATGCGCCAGAGTTATACCGCGGTGTGCGCCCACTACGCCGTGCGGGCGGGCATTCCCTGCTTTTTTCAGATCGCCAGTGATCTTGATCTGGATCCACGCTGGATCACCAACGGCATTTCGGCGAATCTTCCCTTCGACATTGGCGAATCCGTCGCGGGCCTCTGGGGACTGCGCCATGCGAGCCACGTGGTCGCGCAGACGGCGCGGCAGCAGCGCCTGCTGCGCGAGCGCTTCGGCCTCGCCGCCGCCGCGGTAGTGCGCAATTTCCAGCCGCTGCCCGCGTGCCTGCCGCACAAGCCCGCGGCACCGGTCGAGGTGCTGTGGGTCGCAAATTTCAAGGACGTCAAGCGGCCGGAGTTATTCGTGCAGCTCGCCGAGTCGTTCAGCGGGCGCCCCGACCTGAAGTTCACGATGGCAGGGCGACCCTCGGGACTGCGGCGCTTCGCGCCGCTGATGGAACGGATCAGTCGCACCGCCAATCTCGAATACCTCGGCGAGCTGTCGATCGAAGAAGTCGACCGACGCATGGCCCAGGCGGCCATTCACGTCAACACCAGCAGCTTCGAAGGTTTCCCCAACACGTTTATCCAGGCGTGGGCTCAGGGTGCGGTGGTGGCGACGATCGCCGTGGATCCCGACGAAGAGGGGATGGAGGCGCTCGGCATCGGCATCTGTGCCGGAACTTTCGAACGCCTGCGAGCGGTCATCGATGCGCTCGCGCACTCGTCCGAGCGCCGCGGCGCGATCGCCGCACGCGCCTTCGCCTTCGCCCATGCCAATCATTCCCTGGTCCAGGGTGCGCGACTGGCCGACCTGATGCTGGCCGCCGCCGGCGCGGCCGCGCGCGGGCGCGGAGTGCCGGTGGCACCGCGGGCATAACACCCATAAGTCAAATGGGGTGCGCCACGTGTGTGATACGCTGGCGCGGATGGTGCAGCCCGTTCTCAGCGTCGTCGTACCTGCCTACAACGAGCAGCAGGTCCTGCCTGAATTTCACCGTCGTACCCTCGCGGTGCTGCGCGAGCTCACGCTGACGTCCGAGATCATCTATGTCGATGACGGCAGCAGTGACGGCACCATGGCCGCGCTGCGGTCATTGTACGAAGCCGATCCGCAGGGCATGGTGGTGGTGAGCCTGAGTCGCAACTTTGGCAAGGAAGCGGCCATGACCGCAGGCCTCGAGCACGCCCGCGGAGAGGCGGTGGTGGTCATCGACGCAGACCTGCAGGACCCGCCGGAGCTGATCAAGGAAATGATCGAACGGTGGCGCGCGGGATACGACGTCGTTTATGCACGCCGCAGGCGCCGGCATGGTGAGACGTTCCTGAAGAGAGTGACGGCACATTGGTTCTACCGGGTCATGGGAGGGGTGAGTCGCGTCAGCATCCCGCACGATGCCGGCGATTTCCGCTTGTTGAGCCGCCGCGCCACCGATGCGTTGCTGTCCCTGCGGGAACAGCATCGTTTCATGAAAGGGCTGTTCAGCTGGATCGGATTCCGGCAACTAGCCGTCGAGTACGAGCGCGACCCGCGCTTTGCGGGCGACACCAAATGGAACTATTGGCGGCTGTGGAACTACGCCCTGGAAGGGATAACCTCGTTCACGACCGCACCACTCAAGGTCGCGATGTACCTCGGGTTCGCAGTCGCCGGCCTGTCGTTGTCTTATGCGGTGGTCGTTGTATACAAGACGATCGTGTATGGCAACAACGTACGCGGTTATCCGTCCTTGATGGTGGCCATCCTGTTTTTTGGCGGAGTGCAACTGCTGGCTATCGGCGTGCTCGGCGAATATCTGGGCAGAACCTTCAACGAAGCCAAGCGGCGCCCCCTTTATTTCGTGGGCGAAGTACTGCGTGCCGACCCGCAGGTGACCAGCGACGCGACACCGCCGACTCGTCCGCTCACCGTGAGCCTGGCCCGGCCAGGCGCGTCAGCGGTTGCCCGAGCGACAGAACCGGTGCGTTGAACCCGGCCGCCGCGCAGCTCAGCCGGCGGCTGGCAGCATGCCCTGCGCGCGGTACCACTGCGCCGTGCGGCGGGCGCCATCTGCGAAGCTGATCTCAGCGCGAAAACCCAGCAGACGCTCGGCTGCGGCGGTAGAGAACCTGAACGACTTGCGAAAGAAGTCGAGCCGGCGCTGATGCAGCAGCGGACGCAGCCCGAGCGGCGGCATGGTCTTCTCGAAGAGCAAGGCCGCAAGGTCAAACGGCCACAGCGGCAGGTGCGGCGGTGGACGCGGCCTGTCGACGGCGGCGCCAATTGCGGCGACCATCTCGTCAGTGGTGAGCACCTCGGTGCCGGCGAGGATGCAGGTGGCGCCCGCGGCGTGCGCGCTGGCGGCGGCCGCGAGCAGACCACGCGCCAGGTCGTCGACGTAGATCAGCTGATGCAGGTTGCGACCGTCGCCGATGGTCAGGTAACGGCCGCGCTGTATGGCGCGGAACAGTTTCAGCAGGCGCATGTCCCCCGGACCATAGGTCTCGGCGATACGCACGATGCAGACCGGGATCTGCGCGTGAAAGCCACGCGCCACGAGCTCCGCCTCGGCCTTGGTGCGGCCGTAGGCATTGGCGGGAGCGAGCGGACTGTCCTCCTCGAGAACTGCGGCGGACGCGGCGCCGTAAACCCCAATGGTGCTCCCGTGCACAAAGCGACGCACACCGGCCTGCACTGCCAGTTGCAACAGGGTGCGGGTGCCCTCGACGTTCACGCGGCGGAAATGGCTCTCCGGGGCTTCCGCTTCGTGTTGTGCGGCTGCCAGGTGGATGACGGCATCCTGGCCCTGCAACGCCGCCGCGAGCGCGGCGCGGTCCTCGAGAGAGGCGACCACGACGCCGATGCCTGCCGCCAGCAGGCGTTGGCAGCGGGCGCGCTCGACGTCGTTGTTGACGGCAGACACGGCAGTGACCTGATGCGCAAGGCGCGACGCCAGCTGCGCGAGCTCGCAGCCGATGAAGCCCGAGGCACCCGTGATCAGGATGCGTGACACGTGAGGCCGTTGCGCGACACGGCATCGAACTCGTCGCTCCGGCCCGGGGGCGGCGGCCGCTCGGCGAGATAGCGCTGCAAATGAGCGTCCACCGCGGCGCGCTCCTCGGCAACGCGCCGCTCGGACCAGGCGCATTCCGCGCGCATCAGCTGCTGCAACTGATCGAGCGCGGCTGTCCCCGGATGTCCGGCCGTGCCCAGCTCCGTGCGGCGGAATACGACGTCCGCCATGCGCTGCGCCATTTCCTCGCGCAGTGCGTACACTACCTCTGCATGACTCACGCAACTGCCCGGCAGGCAGTGCTGCAGGCGGGACTCGCGCTCGCCCAGCGCCAGCACGGCTTGGGCGCGCGCGCCGTAGTTGCGGGCAAGGCCTTCACACGCGGACGGCGGCAGCCACCGCGGCCAACGCCTGTTGAGATCGGCGAGCAGCGCCGGGAAGTCGCCCACTTCGCCGCCCGGCAGGGCCTGATGAGCCGACTCGGTGCCGGCACGACGCTTGCCGAGTTGCCTGGCGGCGGCATCGAGCGCCGCGACGGCATCCCGGCGTGCGACGGTATACCTCACGCTGATCAGTGACAGCAGACCCGCTACAGCGCCGGCGCGCTCATGGTCGATCAGGCGCGACTGTTTGCCGAAGCTGAGCGCCTCGCGCCCCTGGCGCGCGGCGTCGCCGAACGGCACGAGTCCGAAGCCCGTCATACTCACCTCGGACTCCGCGAGCGCCAGTGCCGGATGGCACTGATTGATCTCGTCTATGAACGCGCGCAGTTCCGCGCGGCTCATGTGCACCTTGTCCGGGTCGCGCTCGACCACCGCATGCCAGACGCCAACCAGCGTATGCGCACGCCACGGCACCAGGAACATGTGACGGGCATTGCGCGCCAGCAGGGCATCCGAGTCGCGCGTTCGCCCCTGCAGCGCGAGGGCCATCCGCGCGGTGGGCTTGCGCGCGACCACCAGGCAGGCATCGCGCGAATAGGTGCCCGGCGCTACCTGCGTTGCCGGCAGCGGCTGCAGCAGCGACTCGGCCCAGGGACCGGCTGCATTGATCACCAGCCGCGCGCGAATGTCGAAGCGCTCACCCGTCAGGCGGTCGCAGACCGCTGCGCCCACGACACGCCGGTCCGAGAGCAGCAGGCGTTCGACCTCTACATGATTGGCCACGCTGGCCCCGAGAGCGGCGGCCGCCGCAACGAAGCCGAGCACCAATCGCGGCGGGTTGTACATCTGGCCATCCTCGAACACGGCAGCGCCCGTCAGACCGGCGGACTCGATCTCCGGGAAGAGCTGGCGCGTTTCGCTGCGGCTCAGAAACCGCGTACCGTGGATCCGGCGCGAGGGGTCGGCGATGAGGGAATTGAAGTCGCGGGTCAGCAGATCGTACACGGCCATTCCGGCACCCAGGAACCAGCGGCTGCCCTTGCCCCGGCCGAAGGTCGGAACGACGAACGGTAACGGTGCGACCAGGTGTGGAGCGATCCGCAGCAGGATCGCGCGTTCGCGGCACGATGCGCGCATGCGTGCGACGTCGGCGTGCTGCAGGTAGCGGATTCCCCCGTGCACGATCTTGAAGCAATGCGCCGAGGTTCCGGCACCGAAATCATCGCGCTCCACCAGCGCGGTGCTGAAGCCGCGAATGCAGGCCTCGCGCGCCACCGCGGCCCCGGCAGCGCCGCCACCTATCACGAGGACGTCGAATTCCTGATTGCTGAGTTGCGTGAGCGCGCGCTGCATCGCGACAGACATGATACCGATTGAGATGCCCGGGGCGGGCCTTTTTATATTCGCGCACCGGCGACGCTGCGCGAGCACGATCTGACTTTAGCTCAATGCCCCTTAATGGCACCGGTCTTCACACCGAGGGCCATTAATCGCGGCGACGTACCTGGCGGTCCCTGCAGCCAGCGAAAGTCATTCGCAAGCAGCGGCGCGAGGCTGCGGGCTGTCGAGGCCGCCAGATGATGTCGGTCCCACAAGACCGGTTTGTCATCGATGAAGGCGGGACAACTGTGTGCGGGACACAGGTACGGCCTGGGATCATGGACCCGCACGGAGGGATATGCGGCGGCCACACTCTGAGCGATGGCGGCAATCTGCGCGGCCTGAGCGTCGTATTCCGCGGGGCTGATGCTGCAGCGGGATAGGTCCGGATACTCGAAGTAGACACAGTCCGGCAGTGGCTGTGGCAGTTCCGGCGGGTCCAGCAAGACGAGCACCTTGAGCCCGGCCGCTTGCAGGGCGTCGAACGTGGTACGCAGGCTCTGAGCCAGCAGGTCGCCCGGAGGAGTGTGCAACGCCGCGCTCGCCGGCGAGCGCCCCGTGAACAGGTCGCGAACACCCAGCGGCCGCGGCGGCCTGACGTAGGCTGACAGGGGCGCATTCCACAGCTTGTTCCACTTGCCAGCCAGAACCACGCCTTTGAGACCCCGCGCCTTGAGGATCGCAAGCTCTGACAGCACCTGGCGGTTGAAACGGGAGCAGCGGCTGTTCAGCGCCGCCGATCCGGTCGTCTGCTGCTCGAAGGGCAGACAATTCCCCATCGTCAATTGCAGAAAAGCGGAAGTGCCGCTGTGCTGCATGGCCAGTACGATGGGTGCCAGCGCCATTGCATGTGAATCCCCCCACAGCACCAGGTCGACTTCACCGGCTGCCCCGAAACGGCACTCCTCCAGGGGCAACGTCCCAGTCCAGGTGTCCGGTTGCAGCAGGCAGTCGTAGTTGGCATCGGCCGGTTTGTCGCCGTCGACTCTTGCAGCGAGTTGCTCGCGTGCGCTGCGTGGCCCATAGGTGGCCCACGCCCAGGTGCCGCTGGCAACCACGGCGATGGCCGCCATGCACGCCACCCCCCAGCGAAGCACAGTCGTCGGCGGCGTGCCGCGGACGAAGGAGCCACGTCGCCACGGCATCTCGATGTATTTCAGGCTGAGTGCGGCGAGCACGTAGGCGAGCAGCGCGGCGATGATCGCGCTGCCGACTCCTGCGCGCATGAGCGTCGCGCCTCGCAGCAACGACAGAATCGGCCAATGCCACAGGTACCATCCGTAAGAGGTCAACCCGATGGCAACCATCGGCCGGCTGGTCAGGCTCCGATACAGCAGCGTCGTGCTCGGCCGGCCATTGCCCCATATCAGCAACGCCGCGCCCAGCACTGCCGGCAGCGCGGCCGGTCCAGGAAAGCGCGTGGCCGACTGCAGCAGCGTGAAGGCAGCCAGCACGAGCAGCGCACCGCCCGCCGCTGCGATCCGCCGAAGCTTGGGGCGATCACTGCCGGGCTCCGGCCCCAGAGCCAACAGCGCACCAATCCCCAGCTCCCAGGCGCGCGCGGGCGCACTGAAGAACGTTGCCGGCAAGTCGTGGTCCACGAGCCAGGCGCTCCACGCGAACGAGCCGATGACGATCGCGCCTATCGCGTAGCGCATGCGTGGGCGGTGCGCCTGCCTGCGTGCCGCGCGAGAGATGGCCAGCAGCAGCAATGGCCACACAACATAGAACTGCTCTTCGACAGAGAGGCTCCATAAGTGCAACAGAGGTTTGAGCTCTGCCGCTCCGTCGAAGTAGCCACCCGACAACGACATGAAAAAGTAATTGGCGACGAACGCCATTGCCGCCAGCGCTGATCGCGCCAACTCTTGCCGCTCAGCGATCGGCTGCAGCACCCACGAGGCAGCGACGCTCGCCAGCACGACTACCACCAGGGCCGGCAGTATTCGCCGCATGCGCCGCGCGTAGAAATTGGCGAGCGATACACTGCCGCTGGCGGCCAGCTCCCGTGCCAGCAGCTGAGTGATCAGATATCCGGAGATGACGAAGAAGACATCGACGCCCGCAAACCCGCCGGTAATTCCCGGAATGCCGACGTGGTAAGCGACCACTCCCAGAATCGCGATCGCACGCAAGCCATCGATATCGGACCGGTAGTGCCGGTCATTGTTGTTGTTCGCTACCCGCACACACACATCAAATGTCCTGGCAGCCGACCGCGTCAAGCCTGTTGCGGCATAACCTGGAGGTATTTCTCGGCTGTCGGTCGAAACCGCTATACGATTCGTTACACTGCACCTTGCGCGGCGCTTCCGCAGGAACAGCTGATCCCGGCCGGTGACATAACGCGCTCTTTCGAAGCTCTCTCCCCGATCCGGGGACGCGCCGCGACACGTCGAGTCGGCTACGGTAAACTCACCGGTCAGATAATGCGTAACAACAAGATTGCGACGGCACATCCGCCGAGCGCACCTCGAGCTTCATGACCAGAACCCATGCACGGCGCACATTCGCAGCGTCACTTCCGTGGGCGGTCGCAGCAGGGCTGCTGCTTTGCGGCTGTTCCGGCGGCGGCGGCAGTTCCGGGGGCAGTAGTGGCAATTCTGCGCCGCCCGCGACGCCACTGACCATCTCGACGAGCACGCTGCCCAGCGGACAGGTTGACGTCCACTACAACGCGACGCTCGCCGTAAGCGGTGGCACGCCGCCTTTGAGCTGGACGGTCGCAAGCGGGTCGCTGCCGGGCGGATTGTCGCTCGATCGTTCGAGCGGCGTGATCTCCGGCATACCGACGGCCGCAACAGGCGACGCGGTCACCTTCGAGGTGATGGACTCAGCCAGTCCTGCACAATCGAAGTCAGTCAGTCTGACCGTGACGATCGCGGCGCCTGCACTGGCGATCTCCACGACGTCGCTGCCCGCCGGACAGGTGGGCGCTGTCTATAGCGCGACGCTGGCAGCTACCGGTGGCGTTGCACCGTACAGCTGGGCGATCTCGCACGGATCGCTGCCCGCCGGATTGTCGCTGGTTGCGTCGAGTGGCGTGGTGTCAGGTCGTCCGACTACCACCGTCAGCAGCACCCCAATCACGTTCACCGTCACGGACTCGAGTAACCCGGCGCGGACGTTCTCGACAACCCTGTCGCTGACCATTGTGCCGGTATCCTTCGCAATCACAACTACCTCGCTTGCCAATGGATTGCTGGGAACGTCCTATTCGACAACGCTCGCTGCGAGCGGTGGCACTGCGCCGCTGTCATGGTCCCTGACGGCTGGCTCGCTGCCCAGCGGGTTGACGCTCGATGACTCGACCGGCGCCATCACGGGTGTCCCCACCACGGCGGCAAACCAGATACCGCTCACGTTCCAGGTTCAGGACAGCAGCAGCCCCGTGCAGAGCAGATCGGCGAATCTGGTCATGAATATCAGCCCTAACCCGATCTCCATCGCGATTTCGCCTCAGGCCGCGGGTGCGACGGTCACGCAGTTGCTCTCCTTCACGGCCACGACCAATGACAATGCGGGCGTGAATTGGAGCATCAGCCCGAGCGGTGGATCCTTCAAACCAGCCAGCAGCCTGAGCGGTGTCAAGGTGACTCTCACGGCGCCAGCGGCGGCCGGCGTCTATACCGTCACAGCCACGAGTGTGACCAATGCCGCCCAGAACAGCTCGGTCACGATCGGTGTCACCGATCTTGCCGGGGTTTACACCTATCACAATGATCCCGCGCGGGACGGAGTCAACAGCCAGGAGTACTCGCTGACCACCGCCAACGTAAATACGACCACCTTCGGCAAGCTGTTTTCCTGCAGTGTCGATGGCTCAATCTATGCTCAGCCGCTGTGGGTCGCCAACCTGACGGTTAAGGGCGCCAAGCACAATGTGGTGTTCGTGGCCACGCAGCACGACAGCCTGTTCGCCTTCGATGCCGATGCAAGTCCTTGTGCGCAACTCTGGTCGGTCAGCCTCATCGACTCGCTGCATGGCGCAACCTCCGGCGAAGTCACCGTGCCCTCGGGCGTGCCCGGTTTCAAGGTTGGCGAAGGCGACGGCGACATTACCCCCGAGATCGGTGTGACCGGCACGCCGGTCATCGATCCCGCGAGCGGCATTCTCTACGTCGTGTCGAAATCGATGAACGCGGGCGGGACCAGCTTCTATCAGCGTCTGCACGCCATTGACCTGGCGACCGGCAACGAAAAGCCCGGGGCACCGGCAGTGATCGCGGCAACCTTTCCGGGTACCGGCGACGGCGGCACACTCGACACCTTCAATTCGCAGCAGGAGCTGCAGCGCGCGGGTCTGGCCCTGGTCAACGGCAGTGTCTACATCGCGTGGGCCTCGCACGAAGACATCGCGCCGTACTACGGATGGATGATCGGCTACACCTATTCGGGCTCAGCGTTCAGGCAGTCCGCCGTGCTCAACGTGACACCCAACGCCACCCTTGCAGGCATCTGGATGAGCGGCGGCGCCCCGGCGGCCGATTCCAGCGGTAACCTGTACGTCATCACTGGCAACGGCGGGTTCGATGCGGCGAATGCCAGCGCACCCAACAATGATTACGGCGACTCGTTCCTGAAACTGTCTGCGGGTCTTGCCGTTAGCCAGTACTTTACGCCCTCCGACCAGAGCGTGGACGACGCCGACGATCTGGATTTCGGCTCCGGCGGCGCGGCGGTCCTGGCCGACCTGCCCGCGGGCAGTCCGGTCACGCACCTCGTGGTCGGCGGAGGCAAGGATGGCAATCTGTATGCTCTGAATCGTGACGCGATGGGCGGTTCCGGTGACAGCAACGCCTGGCAGGAGCTCAACATTGGTTTCGGTATTTTTTCGACCGGCGCCTTCTGGAACGCCAACTTCTATATCGGCGCCGTCGGAGCCCCGCTGCTCGCGTATCCGCTCAACCCCGCTACCGCAAAGTTCCACTCGAGTTTCGCGATGTCGAGCAACTCGCCGAACGCGGGCTTCTCGTATCCGGGCACCACGCCGTCGATATCGGCCAAAGGCAGTGTGAATGGTATCGTCTGGGCTCTGGACAACAGCCGCTTTTGCACCTCCAAGTCGCCAGGCTGCGGCCCCGCGGTGCTGCACGCCTACGATGCCACCTGGCTGCCGAGCGAGCTGTGGAATAGCTCCATGGCGGGTGACGGCTCGGATGCGGCGGGCAATGCGGTCAAGTTCACCGTGCCTACCGTTGCCAACGGCAAGGTCTACGTCGGCACACGCGGTAACAACAGCGGCGGTGTATTCGGCTCCACCAGCGTTTCTGGCGAGTTGGACGTCTACGGGCTGAAGCCCCACTGAGCGCGATGCCACTCTCCAGCGGTGATGCGCCAGCGGCGCCGGGAGATCGGTGGCTTCCGCCCCACGGGGCGCGGGCGCCCCGTGCTGGTTTAACAGATTCCGGGACTCTGCTCCCGGACTGCCAACTGCATCACGTTTGGGCGTCTGCTGGTTGCGACCTGGTTCCGGTATCGTAGTCGGTGCATTCCTGGCTGTTGACGGAAAAAAGAACAATAAGGGGATAAGGAAATTGAACCTTCGCAAACTCTGCCGGCGAGGCCTCTGGCTTGCCGTTTACGCCATTTGCGTCACGGGTTTCGCTGTCCTCGCCGGTTGCGGCGGTGGCGGGGGTGGGGATAGTTCCAGCCCGGGCACCGGGTCCGGATCAGGCTCCGGCTCAGGCGCGACCCTCCAGTCGATTGCAGTCACACCGGCGCAACCCCAGATAGCCAGCGCCGCGAGCGAACAGTTCGCCGCGACCGGGACGTACAGCGACGGCAGCCACCAGGATCTGACGACGCAGGTCACCTGGGCGTCGTCGCAGACGGCTGTTGCCACGATCGCGAGCGGCGGCAAGGCCACGGCCATCGCTGCCGGCACGACGACTATCACCGCCACCAGCGGGAGCACTCAGGGTCACGCGACGCTCACGGTAACGGCGGCACTGGTGTCGATTGCGATAACACCCCAGACGTCGAGCGTAGCCGCTGGTACGCCGCAGCCGTTCACCGCCACCGGTACCTTCGCGGATAACTCCAAGCACGATGTGACCACCACCGTCACCTGGGCGTCGGACAACGCCAGCGTCGCCACCATCAGCAACACCTCACCCCATAACGGCCTGGCAACCACGCTGACCGCCGGAATGGCCCACATCACCGCGTCGCTGGGAGCGATCAAGTCGCCGGCCGCTACGCTGACCGTGATACCCGCGCTGGTGTCGATTGCCGTGACGCCGCTGAATCCGAACCTTGCGCCGGCCGGAAGCGTGCAGTTCACCGCGACCGGCACCTACAGCGACAACAGCACGCAGAACCTCACCACCACCGTGACGTGGCACTCAGCTGATACCACCATCGCGAAGGTCAGCAATAACGCCAACTCGCAGGGGTTCGCAGCTGCCACCACTACGCCCGGCAGCACGGCGATCACCGCCAAGCTCGGCAGCATATCGGGCGGCTCGACGCTTACGGTTACCCCGGCCACGTACGCCTACGTCACCAACTACCTGGACAACACCGTCTCACAGTTTGTGATTGGTGCGAACGGTGTACTGACCCCCCAAGCGACGACCACGGTGAGCACCGAGACCGCTCCCTCTTCCATCGGCGTGGACCCGTTCGGCAGATATGCCTACGTGGCCAATTCGAGCTCTCAGACCCTCTTCGTGTATACGATCAAGGCGGATGGGACGCTGAGCCTGCTCGCCAACCACTCATCGGTTGCGACCGGCAACGACCCCCGTTCCGTTACCGTCGACCCGCAGGGTCAGTATGTCTACGTCGCGAATATCTCCGACACACCGGCAGACGTCTCCGGATTCAACATCGGCACGAACCCACCCGGCGCACTGACCGCCATGCCCACGTCACCCTTCCCGGCAGCCGCCGATCCGTACTGCGTGACCGTCGATCCTAGCGACCAGTTTGTCTATGTGGTCGATGATTTTGCGGACGTAATCTCGCAGTACACGATCGGCGCAGGTGGCACGTTGACTCCGATGAATTCGGCGGTCGTCGACGTGGGCAACAGTCCCTACGCCATCGTCGTGGCCCCGAATGACCAGTACGCCTATCTGACCAATAGCGCCGACAACGACGTGCAGGTGCTTGCGATTGGCGCCGGCGGCGGGCTGACCCCCGGCACGACCTTCGCGACCGGGATGGGGCCCCGTGCGCTCGCCATCTCGCCGAACGGCCTGTATGTATACGTCGTCAACTACACCGACGGGACCATTTCGCAGTTCACCACCAACGCCGACGGGTCGCTGAGCGTCATGAGCCCGGCGACCGTCGCGGCCGGCAGCCAGCCGGTGTCGATTGCCTTCGATCCGAGCGGTACCTACGTCTACGTCGCCAACAGCGACGATTACACCGTCTCGCAGTACGCTGTCGGCGCCGGCGGGGTGCTTACGCCGCTCACACCCGCCACCATTGCCACTGGCTCGGCCCCATCTTCGATTGCGACGGCACCCTGAAATCGCGCGCGCGGAACGTCTGCCTACGCATTGCGCTGGGCATTGCCATAATGACAGCGGCTCGTGCAGACCCGGATCCCGGGGCACCAGTCGTCGAGAATCTGCAAGTGCACAACTCGGTCGCACAGGGAGGCACCGGGCTGCCGTACGTCGTTCAATCCGGCGCAGCCAGGAGTGGCGCGCTGCAATACCTCGATGCTCCATTCAAGCTCGCCCTGGAGGTGCCGCGCGCTGTCGAGAATCAGACGTTGCTGCAAACGGCCGGCGCGGACAGCTCCGCCGCGGTTGGCAGCACTGCCTTCATCACCTTTACGGTGACGCGCAGTTCCACGGTTTACGTCGCCTACGACGCCCACGCGGGAAGCAGACCGGACTGGCTGACCACAAACTTTCTTGATACCGGCCAGCAGCTGCTTGCAACGCGAGCGGATGCGGTCGAGCCGTTCGAGCTGTACGCCAACACCTATGCGGCGAATGCAACGGTGACGCTCGGCGCCAACCTCGCCGCTTCAGCCGCTAGCCGCGCGGCGATGTACACGGTAATCGTCGCGCCGACTCCCAGCGACGATGTCGCGCCCACGCCCCCGCAGGGCCTGCAGCGCACCTGCGCCACGGCGGCGGTGGTCGGACTACGATGGACCGCCGCCACCGATAATGTGGCCGTCATGGGCTACCGGATTGTCCGCGACGCAGCGGTGATCGCAACGGTCTCGTACGCGCAGACGACCTACACGGATGCCGCGGTCAGTGGTAACCGCCGATATAGCTACGTTGTCGTGGCTTTCGACGGCGCCGGCAACATCGCCAGCTCGACACCGCTGCGGGTCAGAACGGCCGCGGCCGCGGCCAATGGCGACGCACCCTACTGTCAAAGCGGCGCGATCACCGCGATGACATTTGACTACCGCGCTGCCTACAGCGAAACGAACGGCAACCGGGCCGACGAACCGCCGTATTCGGATGGCAGCGATCTGTGGCCTCTGGCATGGGGCAGCGACGGCAATACGTACACTGTCTTCGGTGATGGCTGGGGTCTTTGCGGCCAGCTGGATGTCGAGGAAAACGCCAGGCGCGACGATTACACCAGCTTCGGCGTCGCGACGATCAGCGGACCGATGCCGCCGGCGGCGCGCATGCCATGCCCGAGCCAGTTCATCCACGGCAACATTTATGGTGGTTACGATTCCGCCCAACCCTATGGGCGCGGAAAAAACGGACTTATCAACGGCAAGTCGGGAGCCATCATTGTCGTCGGGTCCACGATCTACGGACTCGGGGCAACGTGGCGTACGGGTGAGGCCGGCGGTCCACAGGGGGCGCCCACTCATGCGGAAATGCTCTATTCGACGGACATGGGTCGTTCCTGGCACGACACACCGTGGAACTTCTGCAGTGCGGATTCCGCAGGCAACCCCGATCCAAACGGCGGACTGCAGGGGGGGAGCGGAATCTGTCCGATCGGCTTTGTCAATTTCGGTCCGGGCAACGCCGGCGCTCTCGACGACTATGTTTACCTGTACGCCGTCGACAACAGTCCCGTTCACTGGGTGGACGGGCCTGCTGCGCCGCTCCCGGCCAATTCCTATCTCTTGCGGGTTCGCAACGATCAGTTACTCATCCCGACCGCCTATCAGTACTACGCGGGTCTGGACAGCAGCGGCAATCCGCTGTGGAGCGAGCTGCCGAGCCGCCGCCAGGCCGTTTTCACCGACCGCGCTCTTCCGCGAACCTATGCGGCAAAAGGCTATCCGTTTCCCATGGCAATGAATCTCGAGGAGGCGGTGTACGATGCGCCGCTGCAGCGTTTCATCGCCACCGCCCAGGGTCAGAAGGTGGGCCAGCTCGCGTTCTACGAGTCGCGCCGCCCCTGGGGGCCGTGGTCGCTGATCTATTACGCCAACATTAACCCTGCGCGTGGCGGCAGCGGCGGCTGGGGGAATCTTGGGGCCGGCAGCTGGGATGGTAGCCGCTATGCAGGGGCGGATTCGCTCGGTGTTCACATCGGTAACGCCTGGACGAGCCGGGATGGCAAGACGCTGTGGCTGGTGTTCTCCTCGAATCAGCGCGCTCCGCAAAACACGGCGTTCTCCCGCCTCGCTGGCAACTGGATGGATTCGTTCAATCTCGTCGAGGCGAGGCTCGCAGTTCGTTGAGCAGTTGTGAATCCGGCGCGGGAACTTCAGCCGGCTAACGATTGACCTGACTTAGCGGTGGACGCCGCGAGTTTGCGACATACGTAGTAAGGCCAGGGCTCCGCAAGCCTCGTGAGCCGGTTTGTGCCCAGCGAACGCTGCAGAAACCACAATATCGCGTCATTAGGAAAGATATGCAGTGTCACAAAACCGCTGTGCATCAGATCCGCAATTACCTGCCTGGGCCATGCAAAGTACATGTTCATCTCGGGGAGGCCGAGCTCGGGCAAGTAGCATTCGGGCCGGAAGGCGTTGCCGTTGAGGATATGAGTCAGGCGATAGTGCAGCTTCGCCGGCCGCAGGAATCGATACCATCCGCAGAACAACGCCCCGAGATTGTGGTGCGAGAAGACAAATGATCCGTTCGGGCGCAGCACACGCCATACTTCGCGCAGACTATTCAGGCGCTTTTCCTTGGGATACAGACAATCCAGCGAGTTGTAGGAAAACAGCACGGCGTCGAAGCTATTGTCTTCAAACTCCAGGAACTCCGCGTCGCCGACGCGAAAATCGATGCCGGGAAAATTTCTGCGCGCCGCGCGGATCAGGTTCTCGGCGATGTCCACGGCAATTACTTCCGCCCCCATTTGCTGCAGAAAATAGGTGGTGCGGCCGGCACCACAGGCAAGATCGAGGACCGGCCGCCCGGCAAACCCTCCTTCGAAGCAGGCGGCAAGCGCGAGGCGCTCCCCTCTGAGTAGAAACGGCGCGGCGGAGTACTCGGCTATGGACTCGGGAGAATCCCAATACGCCTCGTGGTTTGTCGAACGTTTCACATCACCATTTGTGTTCATGGCAAGCCCCTCACCTAAGGAGCTATTTTTGCGGGCGACCCCGGGTGTTGAGCCTTTGCGTCGTCGCTGGGATCCCAGGCGAGATCCTTGGGAAGCGGCGGCAGTGCCCGTTTGAGCGCCATCCTATAGAGCGCGGCCAGGGATCTGGCATACAGATTCGGGGCACCGCAGCAGCAGAAATAATCAGTGCCGACGTTCGGTTTCCAGTGATACTTATAGGCCTCATAGCCGGCGCCCAGGTCGTAGGTTGTGCAACCGAGATCGTGGAAGCCGCGCCGCATCCCCTCAAGATCCAGGAGCAATGTGGGGGAGAAGCGCGAGTACTCAGGCGCAAATCCGCCCTGAATCGCAGAGTAACGCTGCTTGTCGCGCGCCATGAGCTGCGCAGCGATCGTCTTGCCGTCGGCGCGAAGTTGCAGGATCTCGAACTGACCGGTATCGCTGAGCTGACTGGTGGCGGCTTTGAGAAATGCCAGGTTCCGGCCGGTAAGAGAGCTGCTCTTATGCTTTGCCGCGAAGCGGCGCTGATGAAGGTCCACAAACTCATCGAAAGCGCTGCAGTAGTCCGCTCCGGACACCGCGCGGAACTCTGTCTTGAATTCCCGCTGCATGCGATTGCGTATTGAGCGCAGATTCTTACGCATCTTGGATCCAAGGCGCGCAGCTGGATCGATGTCGGTTCCGTCGGTCGCGATCGATAGGCGCGGGCACTGGGCCTGGGCCAGGCCGCTTGCAAGCAGGCAGCGGGTAAACGGCGCGGCTCCATTCAGATGGCTCAGATGCAGAACGGTGCGACTGCCCAGATCCTTGAGAACCGCCGCGACCACGCGCGCCGTGAGCTCCCCGTTGCCGGGCTCGGCTAGCAGGATGCCGCCATCGCTAAGCATGCGGTGACCGATGAAGCGCGTGAGCTGAATCGCCGAGGCCGCAAGCGGCTGCTCGAAGAACGGAAAAATCGCCAGAATTCGCCCGGCGCCGTCGCGTGCCAGCCTGACGGCGATACGCGCGCGTTTCTCCGCTGCAAGAACCTGCTCGCACCAGATCGAATTCCACGTCCACGATTGAAAGACGGTGGCATAGCCATCCGCTCGCTCACAGTCGGTCCAGGCGCTCTTGATGTCCTGTAGTGCCGCTGGCGTGTCGATTCGCTCTATTCGAATTCCCGACATCGAACCTCGTCCGGTATGCCCATAAGGATGTCGCCATGCGGTACGGCGCCGGTAGTCTCGATGCCTGGCATCCGCGGCGGCGATGGTGTCGCGGACGAAATTCCGCAAGGAAGGAAGCTCATTCGGCGCGATCAGCCAGCGGAATGTTAGCATTGTCGTGCAGAGCAGGAATGAGACCGCTGTTACGATTTGTAGCCGTGGCTTCGCTGTGCCAGGCAGGCTTTGCCCGGGCCCAGGGTCGATAGACCGGGGTGAGGGCTAGCCGCCGCGCTCCGGGAAAAGGCGTTGGCCGTGCACGTACCAGAACGCTGCTCCGGCTGCCAGCATGAATGCAACGACTGACGCTGCGGCCTGTACGCCGTCCGCCATCCCATGGAGTCTGCATCCCCACGCCACGCTGACTGCCAGAACCAGGGCCACCAATGGCAGCAGCACTGCCTGCAGCAGTCTGGCGCCGCCCAGGGGTCTACGCAGCCCCGCGAAGTAGACCGCATTGATGATCACGAAGGACAACACGCCCGCGGCGATAGCGCCATCAGCTCCGAGGGTGCGCGTGAATACCATGTTAAGGACCAGCGCACTCACCGCCCCCAGGGAGATGGCCACGGCACGCAGAACCTGCAGATTGGCCGCGAACAATACGCGTCCCATGCCCAATTCCAGGGCCTCGATGAGTGCCAGCGCGGCCATCAGCCTGACTACCGGCTCAGTGCCCGCATATTTGGCGCCAAGCACCGGAACCAGCAGCGGCGGCGCGAGGAAATAGAGTCCCCAGGCGAGAATCACGCCGGCGGCCACAACAGCCCAGATGAAATCCAGCCCGAAGGACTGAAACTTGCTCCGGTCCTCCATGAACAAGCGGCTCATCTTCGGATAGGCCGCAACGCCCATGTATGCCAGAGGCATCAACCCGACCTCGATCAGACGCAGTCCGGTCGCGTACAGCCCGGCCGCCGCCGCACCAACTTCCAGCGACAGCACGATCACGCCCGCACGCGCGACGATCTGGGCCAGGACCTCCACAGCGGCGAACGACCACAGGGCGGCTACGATCCTCAGCAGCGCGTCCCGCGAGATGATGATTCTAAACGGCCCGCTGTAGCGCACGGCCGAGCGGCGCGACAGGAAGACGAGCAACGATCCCGCCACCGGATATGCCAGCATGGCCTGCGGCAGCGGCACATCCCAGGCGTTGATGGCAATGCCCGTACAGATAAACGCGGCGCCGCGGCACAGCAGATCGATGAATGCGCAGCCCAGCATATGTTGCTGGCCCATCGCCGGAATGAACAAGGTGGCTGATAGCGCCAACGCGGCCTGGTAGTACCCGAGCGACGCCATGACACTGAGAGTGGCCGCGCTCGGAGCGGTGAGTGAGAGATAGAGGCCGACTCCCACGACCGCTGCGGCGATCATCACCAGCTGGGCGCCAAACAGTTCCGCCATGGCGCGTGAACGGCGCGCCGGGTCCATGCGCGCGTACTCCCGCAGTCCGTACTCCTCGATGCCGAGACCGCCGATCACGAACACAAAACCCGTCACCGCGAACGCGTAGGAGTAGACGCCAACGCCCGCGGGACCGAACTTGCGCGAGATGAGGACGAAAAGCAGTAAGCTGAGAACATCGCCAGCGATGCGGCAGGCAAACAACCAGCTGGCGTTTCGTATGATAGTCAACCTGCAACTCTCCCGATCCAAGCCAGTCAGCGTCAGCGGTCGGCTGAAGAGCCTGGACTAGGGTGTCCGACAAGGAGCGGTGGCGCTGGAATCATGCCTGCGTCAGCGTCGAAATGCGCCGCCAGGTCGACGAGGTTTGCCGGCGGCCAGCAGCGCGGCGCGCGACAAGGGTTGTGGAGGAATCCCGGCCGGCACCCAAGCATTGGGAGCGGTTTCGTTATGTCATGTCCGTAAGCACGATTTCACTGCGTTTACCGGCCCCCATCTTAACCACATGATAGGCAAGGAGAATTTATGCTCTGCGAGAGAGAGCCCGCGCGTGCACGGCGTGCGCACCAAGGGGGTGCAGCCTTTTGCGGGGCGGTGCGGATGGAACTGACGGAGAACGTTCCGGACTGCGAATCAGGGACTATACTCACTTACCTTTCCGGCGGGCTGGCGGGTTATGTTTGACGCGCTCAAATTGGCGGTAAGAGGTCTCCTCGCGGGCGAGACGCGACGTCGGTTTCTGGCCGCCTCAACGCACTACCACATCACCAATCCCTACCATGCGGTGTCGATCGTCCCGCAGCCGGGCGCCTGCGGTGCGGCCCGCGAGCTGCGCAACAAACGGTTCCTTTCCAAGGACGCACCTCAACTGCCGCTACCCAACTGTCCCCAGGCCACGTGCCAATGCGGATACAGGCACCACGATGACCGTCGAAGGAAACCGCGGCGCAAGGCAGATCGGATAGAGCCTCCACAGATGTGGTCGGGAACCGAGCGGCGTCAGTCGCACGGGCGTAGAGCCACAGACTTACCCTAGAGCACCGGCGAGGCAGGCCGATGGGCCTCCCGGCAACCGAGATCACACGGTTCGGTCACCGGGCCAGTGTTGCTCCAGACTCGGGTGCTGATGGCAGCAGGGTGCCGGCCGCCTTCAGTGCGCCGACCACCTGCGTTGGCGGCTCGGAGGGCGGGGTTGGCGAGGCTGCCGCGGTTGGCGACGCCGCCGCGGTTGGCGCTGCCGCCTCGGTTGGCGCTGCCGCCAAGCCTGGCGAAGTTGCCTCGCTGGGCGATGGGGACGCTGAGGCCGATGCGGATGGGGCAGCGGACGTCGCCGCTGCACCGGCGCCCTGAACATCCAGGCTCGCCACGTTGATGACCGCAGGATCATCGCGCAGCTTTACGTACAGGAGGCCGTCGGTCGGTCGCGGCACCGCGAGCGACTGCCCCGTGTACCCGTCCGGTACCGGCGTAGGAACGGTGAAGGCAGCATCGCTCGATACGGATTCGATCAGGAAGAGGTTCGCCCCGGACAGCGTGCAGCCGTCGCCGGATGCGCCGGGGCACTCGAGCTTCCTCAGGACCGGCAGGCGTACCAGGGTCGCGAGCGGGTGCCACTCGCCGGCGACGCCATTGTCGACCATGCGGAATCGCAGCGGGCCGAACGCCGAGGAGCCCAGCACTCTCGAGGGATCGAGGGTAGCCACCGCGATCTTCGAGTTCTGCAGCGTCAGCCCGTGGCTGTAGTCGAGTACCGTCGAGGAGGCACCGTCGCTGGTGGCGACCTCGACCTTTTCCTCGCGCGAGAACGCAGCGGGTGATTGAGCGCGCAGCGCGAACGTCAGCACCGCGTCCTGAGGCAGCTCATCCTTGCCCGTAAGGCGGATGTGGCCGCCGCCTGCGGACCCCGGACCCTGCTCGCTCTTGCCGATCAGCACCGCACTCGGCCGTGGCGCGACCACGGACGCCTTGACCGGATAGGTGCGGCCATCAGTGAGCGTGACATTTACCGTGGCCACATCTCCCGGCTTGAGCGCAGGAGCTGGCGCTGTCGCATCGGCCTGCACTACGAGCTCGTCGTGGCCATCGCTGCTGGTGAGGGATCCCGGCGCGAACGGCACTTCGTCCAGCACGAGCTTCGCAACTCTGTCCAGGCGACTGCCGCGCAGCACGCCCTGCCGGTCTCCGGCATGTAGCGTGAAGACATCGAGACGTGCCGCCTCGGCGAACGCGTGCAGGGTGAGCTGCTGCGGCGGGCTGCCGCCGTACTGGCGGATGAGTAACGTCATCTCGCCCGGGGCCGCGTCCTGCAGCGCGAGTTTCAGCTCCGCCTCCTCGGGCTTCGCGCCCTTCCAGACCACCGCCAGCTGCTTGCCGGCGGCATCCTGCAGCACGACGTCCGCGATACAGCTGACGCTGCCGGCGCGCAGGTGCACCGCATCCTCACGACCGATGATGAGTGCCGATTCCTCGCCCGCCGCCAGCGCCCAGCTCTGCTGGCGGGCGTCGACCAGAGGAAAGCTCGGGCCATCGTAGCGGTCGAAACCCCACCGGCCATGCAGGTGGCCGACGACGCTCTTGCCCAGGCTGACCGAGCGCAGCGCCGCGGTGTCGATCGCGAAGCCGCCGCGCGTCGCGTCAGCCGTTGCCGGCAGTTCGATCGTCTTGCCACCCTCGAGCGGGACGCTCACCGTCATGTCGCGCGCAAAGGCGGTCGCGAACATGAGCGGGGCTCCTTCCGCCGGGAGGACGAGCGGGTCCTTGCGGACGCAGTAGCTCTCGTGCGCATCCACCGCGCGCAGCGGCGGAAACTGCGCTGCGGTGACTGCCGGCAACGCCATCACCAGCACCGACTTGGGATCATGAAACGAGGGCGGTGCGTTGAGCAGCAGCGCCACCTGCCGCCCTTGCGCTGCGGCGAGCGCCGGAATGTATTGATAGTGCGCGGTACGAAAGCTGTCGAACAGCCGCGCGATATCGAGCATCGAGCCGATGACCGGCCCGTAGTAACCGGAGCGCAACTGCGGCGCATTGCTGGCCTCCATCGCCAGATCGCTCGCCGGCCCTGAGGTGAGCTGCTGCGTCACCGAGGCGCTGTGCCCGTCGGACAGGATGAGCGACTCGCGCCCCTGCATCAGGCAGGCCGCCTGGGCGAGCGGATCGCGGTCCAGGCATTTCTCGTCGACCTTGATGCCGAGGCTGCGCGACAGCAGTGGCGCGCTCTCCTTCAGGCGTCCGGGATCGGCCTCGCCGAGCTTGCGAATTGCGGCGAGATAGCTTTCCAGGCGCGCCCGATCGAGCTGCACCTGATTCAGATCCTGTGAAGTGCGCACGAAGGCACCGGGCCGGCCGCGCACCGCATCGAGCAGCGTCTTGTAATCGCCGCCGGTCACCGGTGCGAAGAACACGAGCAGCTGCTGCGCATCCTTGGGAACTGTCAGCCTCAACCCCCGCTCGGCGCACTTGCCGGCCCAGGTGTCGCAGCGCGCGAACCAGTCCTGCGGCGGCGGATCCGTCGAGCCCCGCAGGAAGGTGGCCACCATGAGGTAGCGGGCGGACTCGTCGCTCGTCAGGTGCGCCCTGATCCAGACTCGATCGCCCGGCGCGAGATTGGGAACCTGCGCCGCGGGCAGAGTCGCTTCACCGCGGGTGATCTCGACGTCGAGATTCGGTCCTGCCAGATCGAAAGGGGCGGGATCGGCATGCGCGGCCGCGAGCGCGGCAAGCGCGAGCACGGCCGTGACCGTTCGCGAGGGCTTGAACATTCGAGTGGGCTTGGGCAATTGCATCGCGGCATTCTAGGACCCTCATCGGGAATGTCACCCCTGTCGCCGTCTGCACACGCGTGACGGGGCTCTCAGTCTCGATCATTGGCTCGCTCCCTGCGGCCGCGCGGCGGTCACCGGCACGCGCAGGCCGTCGGTCGCGAACCCCACGGTGCCCTGGTAGTGCTTGGCGATCGATGCGGTAACTTCGGCACGGGCGCCTTCGACTGCCGGGGAAAGGTGCGACAGCAGCAGGGCGCCGACGTGACTGCGTGCGGCGAGCGCACCGAGCGGCTCCGGTGGGGTGTGCAGCGCGTAGAGAACCTCGGGTGAGCCGGGCGGGTCGAGCACCACGGCACTGAATACCAGCAGATCGGCTCCCACGGCGATGCGCTCGAGCGCTGCCAGGCCGTGCGCATCAATATCCCCACTGAAGACCACGCTGCGCCCGCGATAGTCGATCCGGTAGATCACCGCGGGGGCATCGTCATGGTGCCCACCGATGGCGCTGATCACCAGCTGCGGGCCGTGAAGGATCGCGCGGGGAAGCGGCGCGGGGCCGCCGGAGGCTGGCAGGTCGGTGACCCGGAAGCTGACCGGAGCGGAGAAGTCCTTGAGGTAGGCGAAGGCACCGTTGGCCCCGAACATGAGTCCGATGAAGCGGCTCGTCGACGGAAAGGCCGGGACATCCGCATGAGCTGCGCGTCCCGTCGGCCCGTACACATCGAAGTGAATCGGGCGCGACGCCGATACCGCGCGCGCCTTGACGAACCCGGGCAACTCGGCGGCGTGATCGACGTGCAGATGGGTCAGAAGGACGACGTCCAGCGCCTCGAGCGAGACGTGCGCTTCGCCGAGCCGGGCGAACGAGCCGGGTCCCGCATCGACGACGACGCGCGGCTCGCCATCGAGCAGCAGCAGATAGCTCGTGGATGCGCGGCCGAGCGCCGCCGGTCCACCCGAACCGAGAACGATCAGTTCGAGCGGTGCGGGCGTGCGGTCTGTGCCGGCGGGAACGGGTTGCGCGGCGGCATTGGCGGCGACGGCCATGAGGGCGAGCACTGCAGCGCCGCTGAGCCACGCGTGCCACGGCTGCGGCAGCAGAGCAGCGGCACGCGGCACTCCGACTCGTTCGCCAACTCGCACCTTGCACCCCCGCCACAGATCGTCCCGTTTCCGGCACCGATGGTCGCGCATTGGCGTGGCGACGTCACTTGGCGCGATGACGCAGGCCATGTATAGGAATACGATCGGCTGCCGAGGTCACACCCGCACAAAAAATGGGGATACCCATGTCTGATGTTCCCACCTCTGAGCTGCTGGACGACGCCGCCCGTCGGGCGCAGCGCTACCTGGCGACTCTTGCAGCACGCTCGGTGGCGCCGTCCGCGGCGGCGCTGCAGGGTCTGTCTGTATTCGAGCGCCCGCTCCCGCAGCAGCTCTCGGCGGCCGAGGAAGTTCTGGCAGAGCTCGATCGCTACGGTTCGCCCGCGACCATGGCCTCGGCCGGCAGCCGCTTTTTCGGTTTCGTCATCGGCGGCTCGCTGCCGGTGACCGTTGCCGCGAGCTGGCTCGCTTCGGCCTGGGACCAGAACGCGGGACTCGTGGTCACTTCGCCCATCAACGCTGCGCTCGAGAAGGTCGCGCTGGCGTGGCTCACGGAGCTGCTGGGCCTGCCGGCCGCTGCTGCTGCAGGCTTCGTCACCTGTGCCACCGCGGCGAACTTCTGCGCCCTGGCGGCTGCGCGCCACGCGTTGCTGCAGCGCCTCGGCTGGGATGTCGAGGCCCAGGGGATGTTTGCGGCACCACCGTTGACGGTGGTGGTGAGCGATGAGGTTCACGCCAGTGTGCGCAAGGCGCTGTCGATGGTGGGACTCGGGCGCGAGAGGGTGGTGCGCGTGCCCTGCGATGCCCAGGGGCGGATGCGCTTCGCGCAGTTCCCGGAAGTCAACGAGCGGACGATCGTGTGCGTGCAGGCCGGCAACGTCAACACCGGCGCGTTCGATCCGATCGAGGAGATCTGCGCGCAGGCGCGCGCGCGCGGGGCCTGGGTGCACGTCGATGGCGCGTTCGGCCTGTGGGCGGCGGCGGCACCCGAGCGCGCGCACCTTGCACGCGGCGTCGGACAGGCTGATTCCTGGGCGGCCGACGCGCATAAGTGGCTCAACGTCCCGTACGACAGCGGCCTGGTGATTGTCCGCGACGCGGGCGCACTGCGCGCGGCCATGTCCATTGACGGCGCGTATCTGGCGCAGAGCGAGGATCGCATTCCGTACCAGTACACGCCCGACTTCTCGCGCCGCGCGCGCGGGGTCGAGATCTGGGCCGCGTTGCGCCAGCTGGGCCGCGCCGGCCTTGCCGACCTGATCGAGAGAACCTGCCGTCATGCGCAACGCTTTGCCGGAGCGCTGACGCATGAGGGCTACCCGGTGCTGAATGAAGTGGTGCTCAACCAGGTGCTGGTCTCCTTTGGCAGCGCCGAGCGCACCCGCGAGGTCATCGCACGGATTCAAAGCGACGGCACCTGCTGGTGCGGCGGTACCGTCTGGCAAGGCCAAACCGCCATGCGCATCAGCGTGTCATCCTGGGCGACGAGCGAGGACGACGTCGCGCGCAGTCTCGAGGCGATGCTGCGGGCGGCGCGCGCGGTGCCGGGCTGAGCGACTGACGGCCGTGCCCGCAGCGATCGCGTTCAATCTGCGCGGGCGGTGCGCCCTGGTCACCGGGAGTGCATCCGGCATCGGCTTGGCGACGGCCGCAACACTCGCCCGCAGCGGCGCACGGGTCGCGATGAATGACCTTGCGGGGAATTCCCTGGCAGAGGCGGTCGCGCGTCTTACGCGCGAGGGGGTGGCGGTCGAGGCGGTCCCGGGCGATGTGGGCATTTCTGCCGGGGCGCAGGAGGTGGCGGCGCGCGCGCTGGCCTGGCTCGGTGGCATCGACTACCTGGTGAACAATGCCGGCGCACCGTTCACGCGCACGCCCATTCCGCCCTCCGACCTGGAGGCGCTGACCGACGAGTTCTGGGACCGCATCCTGCGCGTCAACCTGCTCAGCGCTTTCTGGATGACCAAGGCGCTGGCTGCCGGCCTCAAGGTGTCGCACGGCGCCGTTGTCAACACCGTCTCGATCGCCGCATTCGGCGGCGGCGGCAGCAGTTCCGCCTATGCGACCGCCAAGGCGGCTCTCGCCGGCCTCACGCGCGAGCTGGCCCGGGGACTTGCCCCCGAGGTCCGTGTCAACGGCATCGCCCCGGGCCTGGTCCGGTCGAATTGGGAGTGCTCCTTCGGCGACATCGACGCCACGGCCCGCGATACGGTGCCACTGGCACGGGTGGGCGAGCCGATGGACTACGCCGAGGTCATCGCTTACCTGTGTGCCGGCGCGTCCTACGTGACCGGCGAGATTGTCAGCGTGAGCGGCGGCTTACAGATCTGAATGCGAGGCTGGCTCGATGCGACGCTTGCGCTTCGCAAAGGCGCCCATCTGAGCGAGCAGCGCCCGCCAGTCAGTGCGAGTGAACTCGGCACGCTCGCATGCGGTGGATGCGATGGGGATACCAGCAGTGATGAAAGTGTCCTCGCGTTCGGCAATACTCGCGGCGCCATTTTTTCAGGCTCAAGAGGCAAGTCATGCAGTTCCGCCGCGCACCTTCATCGTGTTTCCCCCCGGCTCGTTTCACCCGGGCATGTCGCTGCATCGCCCGGGGCGCTCTCGCCGCCGCGATCATGCCGATGCTGGCCGCAGGTGCCACGGCTGCGCCGGTGACGGCAAGCGGCGAGGCGGCGGTTGCTGTCGATCCGAGCCTGTTCGCGGCGTTGCAGTGGCGGGGCATCGGCCCCTATCGCGGCGGTCGCGCGCTCGCCGTTGCCGGCGTCCCGGGAGACCCCGCCACGTTTTATTTCGGCGCAGTGGCCGGCGGGGTGTGGAAGACCACGGACGGTGGCGCCAGCTGGCAGCCGCTCACCGATCGCACACCCATCTCCTCGGTCGGCGCGATCGCGGTGGCGCCTGCCGATCACAACATCATCTACGTCGGTAGCGGCGAGGCGGCGCCCCGCGGCGATATCACTTATGGCGACGGCGTCTACAAGTCAGTCGACGGCGGCCAGACCTGGAGCAGCATCGGCCTCAAGGACACTCGGCAGATCGGCGCGCTGATCGTCGATCCGCACAACGCGGACATCGTGCTGGTCGCAGCATTCGGCCATGCCTTCGGTCCGAATACCGAACGCGGCGTATTCCGCACCACCGACGGCGGCAGGTCCTGGACGAAAGTCCTGTACAAGGATGAGCAGACCGGGGCGATTGACGTCAGCTTCGATCCGCACGACTCGAAAATCGTCTACGCCGCGCTGTGGCAGGCACGCCGGCAGCCGTGGAACTTCTCCAGCGGCGGTCCGGGCAGCGGACTCTATCGATCCAGCGACGGCGGTATCAGCTGGACGCTCCTGTCCGGCAACGGACTGCCGGCGGGCTTACTCGGGCGTATCCACGTCTCGGTTTCCGGCGCAGACTCCCGGCGCATCTACGCGATGATCGAGGCGGCGCAAGGCGGGCTGTATCGTTCGGACGACGGCGGCGGCCATTGGCAGCGCGTCAACGATGATGGACGGCTCAGCCAGCGCGCCTGGTATTTCTCCACGATACTGGCTGATCCCAGGCACGTGGACACGGTATACGCCGAGAACACCGGCCTGTTCCGCTCCACCGACGGCGGCAAGACCTTCGAACTGCTGCCGGCGCGCCATGGCGATCATCATGGACTGTGGATCGATCCGACCAACCCGGACCGCATCATCGAGGCCAGCGACGGCGGTGCCTCGATCTCGTTCGACAACGGCAGGAACTGGAGCACCCAGAACAACCAGCCGACCGCGCAGTTTTACCACGTGTCGGTCGACAACCGCTTCCCCTACTACGTCTATGGCACGCAACAGGACAATTCGAGCGTCGCCGTTGCCAGCATGGATGATGAAGGCGCCATCGTGGCCCGCGACTGGTACGACGTGTTCAGCGGCGAGAGCGGTTTCGTGATCGCCGATCCGCGCGATGCCGACATCGTCTATGGCAGTACCGAGAACTTCGTCGGCCGCTTCAACAAGCACAACATGCAGTTGCAGACGATCTCGGTATGGCCGATCGATGCCTCGGGCCACGCCGCCAAGGACCTCGAGCATCGCTTCAACTGGACCTCGCCGCTGAGCATGTCGCCGTTCGATCCCGATACCCTGTACTACGGCATGGAACGGCTCTACCGGACCACCAACGACGGCGCCAGCTGGAGCGCCATCAGCCCCGACCTGACGCGCAATGACAAGTCCAGGCAGCAGGCTTCCGGCGGCCCCATCACCAAGGACATCACCAGCGTCGAATACTACGACACGATCTTTGCCATCGCGGAGTCGCCACTCAGCCGGGGAATGATCTGGGTCGGAACCGATGATGGGCTGATCCAGCTCACGCGCGACGGCGGCGGCCACTGGACGAATGTCGCCCCGCACGACATGCCCGCATGGAGCACGGTCAGCATGATCGAGCCATCGCGCTACGATGCGGGCAGCGCCTATGTCGCGGTGGATCGCCATAAGCTCGACGATCTCAAGCCGTACATTTTCATGACCGCCGATGGCGGCAAGAGCTGGCGGCGCATTGATGGCGGCCTGCCGGAGGGCTCGTTCGTTCACGCGGTTCGCGAAGACTCCGTCAAGCGCGGCCTGCTGTATGCCGCCACCGAAACCGGCGTGTTCGTGTCCTTCGACGATGGCGGACACTGGCAGAGCCTGCAGCTGAATCTGCCGCGCTCGCCCGTTCACGACCTGGTGGTCAAGGGCGACGACCTGGTGATCGCCACCCATGGCCGTTCATTCTGGATTCTGGATGACGTGACGCCATTGCGGCAGGTCGCGGGCGCGGCGGCAGCCGCGGGCCCGTACCTGTACATGCCCGAGACCGGTTATCGGCTCTACTACCCCGACCAGGTCGATAAGCACCCGCCGGTGGGCCAGAACCCGCCCGCCGGCGCTCTCATCGACTACTACCTGCCGGCCGTGGCCACCGCGGCGCTCAACATCGACATTCTCGACGCCAGCGGCGCCGTGGTGCGCCACCTCAGCAGCGTGAAGGCGACGCAGGCCGAGCAGCCGCCGGAATGGCCGGATCAGGTGCATCCCGAGGAAACGCTGCCGGCGCGCCAGGGCATGAACCGCTTCGTCTGGAATCTGCGCTATGACGACCCGGTGCCGATTCCCGACGCCTTCTATGCCGGCCTGCCGCCACGCGGGCCGATTGCGCTGCCCGGCCAATACACGATCAAGCTCAGCTACGGCGGGCAGACGCACACCGTGCCACTTACGCTCGCGGCCGATCCGCGCGACAAGGGCGCCTCGCTCGAGGGCTTACAGCAGAAGTTCGCGCTGTCGCTGGAGGTCTATCATGACCAGGACGCGCTGCATCGGGCGGTGAATGACATTCGCGCCGTCAGGACCGAGGTCGGGGCGGCGTTGGCGAAGGCGAACGGCAAATCCGCGGATGCCGGGCTCGCGGCGACGGGCAGCACGCTCCTCGCGGAGGCTGCGCGGATCGAAGGGGTACTGATGCAGGTCAACATCAAGGGGTCGGAAGCCAACCTCAATTTCCCCGGGATGTTGAACGAGCAGATCTACTCCTTCGCCGGTCTGCTCGATGACGCCGACACCGCACCCAACGCACAGGAGATCGAGACCTACGCCGCGCTGCACACCAAGCTCGATGCGCAGCTCGCGGCCTGGAACGAGTTGAAGAAAACGCGGCTCGCGGCTTTCTGTGCGCGTGCCCGGAGCGCGGCGATATCCAGGCTGTCCAGTACGTGTCCGTGATTTCACCATGCTCACCCCTCCATGATCGCGGCGCTCGGCTTGTGGCTCATCGCCGCGCTCGGTGGTGGCACGGTTGCCGCGGATCCAGCTCCCGCGCCCGTGCCGGCGGCGCGCGAATCCGCTACGGTAACGATCGAGGCGCAGCGGCACGCTCTCGAGCAACAGCTGGACGGATTCGTTGACAAGATCACGCGGGATCCGCGGTTCCACGACCAATCGGTGCCACGATGGCGTATGCCGGTGTGCTTCGCGGTCGCGGGCCTGGGCACGCGGGAAGCGCTGTTTGTGCTTGCGCGTCTGCAGCATGTCGCACTCTCGGCGGGAGCGCACCTGGCCTCACGGGGCTGCCAATACAACTTCTACGTCGTGTTCACCCCGGAGCCGGACAAGGTGCTGCAGCGGGCATTCCACCATCATCCTAGCGCTTTCGATCGCGACCAGGGGATGCCCGCGATCCGGCATTTTTTGAGCCCCGGCAGGCCTCAGGCGGTGCGTGTCTGGCACAACGCGCGCGCGTACAGCCCGCATGGCGTTTCTGTGGGAATCGACAGCCCGTGCGCCAGCTTCTCGTTGAGCAATCGGCAGGTGCCGGTCAATTGCGGCTGGGATGCATCACGGGTGATCCGTGACGTCGTGTTCGGTTTTTCGCTGGCCCTGGTAGTCGTTGACACGAGCTTTCCGAAGGCCGCGAACCTCGGCCAGCTGGCTGACTTTGCCGCCATGGTGGGGTTGGCTGATATCGATGTCGATGTCGATCTCGGCGATGTCCCGAGCATCCTGCGATTGTTCGCCACGGCCGCGGATACACCGCCGTCCGGGCTGACGACCTGGGATCAGGCGTTTCTCCGCGAGCTGTATCATTCCGATCAGAGCTCTCCCGCTCAGCGCTCGCAGATCGCCGTGAGGATGGTCCACGACGTCGCGCCTTGATCGCGGCAGCCGCTGCGGTCGCATCACCTGCAGATTCGGCTCGAGCACGCGTGGCCCAATCTAGGGGTCCGCCGCGCCCAATATGGGTGGGTCTGCCGATTTGCCGTCGCGCGCGCCTCTCTATGGTGTGCACCGAGAGGATCGTTCACCCAACCTCATGGAATGCCGCCATGCCACGCTACCTGGTCGAGCGACAGTTTCCGGACGGACTGCAGATTTCGGTGGATGAGACCGGCGCCAAGGCATGTCTCGGCGTCGTGGAGAGCAACCTGGCGGATCAGGTCACCTGGGTTCACTCCTACGTCAGCGCTGACAAGAAAAAGACCTTCTGCATCTATGACGCGCCCGCCCCGGAGGCGATTCGCCGCACCGCAAGCCGCAGCAAGCTCCCGGTCGAGCGCATCACCGAGGTTCGCGTGCTCGATCCGTATTTCTACAAGTAAGCGCTTCGCAGCAGCGCAGGGAGACGACACCATGAATGCCTCGCTCATCAAGCCGATCGCGCGTGCACTTTGCGCCCTGCTGATCCTGCCACTACCGCTTATCGCCTCGGCAGGGGACGCTGCCACGCCCTTGATCGACAAGGTGCGCAGCGCCACCGCGCGCTACATCGACCTCAATGTTGCGCTTGCGGAAGGCTTCGTGCCGGCCACCCCGTGCGTCAGCGGACCGGATACCGGGGCGATGGGCGTGCACTTCGTTCTGCCCGCGCGTATCAAGGCGGGCGTCCTGAATGCGGAGCAGCCGGAGGCGCTCATCTACGAGCCGATGCCAAACGGCGCGATGCGTCTGGTCGGAGTCGAGTTCATCGTGCTCGAGAGCGTCTGGGCGGGCAAGCATCCCCCCGGCAGCGTCCCGGCGCTGGACGGGAATCTGCTGAACTACATCGGCGCACCCAATCGCTACGGACTGCCGGCGTTCTACGAAATCCATGTCTGGGCCTGGGAGCGAAATCCGCAGGGAAGTTATGCCGACTGGAACACCCACGTTACCTGCGCCCACCAGGCGCTCAATTGAGCGCACGCCACTCTCGTGGCCGGCGCGCAGTCCCCGCCGGCACCGACGGCGAGCGGCAGCGTTCATCGTTATCTGGTGGAGCGCACTTTCCCTGCCGGTGCGCTGGACTGGATGCGGCCCTAAAGGCCAAGGTCAATGCCAACAACGCAAGGTTTGGCGTGCACTGGGTAACGTCGTACGCCAACGCCACCAAGACCAAGACCTATTGCGTCTATGAGGGACCGAGCGAAACCGCAATCCGCAAGGCGGCTACCGCCAACGGTCTGCCGGTCGATTCCATCACCGAAGTTCCGGTAACGCTGTCGCCGAAATAGCTCCGGCCGGGACGGGCGACCGTGCGGCGGTGGCCGGGTTTGCCTGAACGTGCGCTGTTTGACCCTAGGGATTCTTGTCGGGCCGCTTGCGCGTCAGCGCGATCGCCTCAGCGCGCGTTTGCACGCCGAGCTTGGCAAGTATTGCGGAGATGTGGTGCTCAACCGTCTTCGTCGAGAGGAACAGGCGCTTGGCAATGGTTGAATTGCGCAGACCTTCGGACAGCAGCGTGAGAACCTCGGCTTCGCGTCGCGTAAGGCCGAGCGGATTGCGGCGGGTCGAGCCGCGCGAGCCGCGTGGGATGCGGCGGACGCCGTGGGCACGCATCTGCCTGCGCAAGGACTGGGCCGCCGGGGCGGCACCCAGCTGTTCGAAAATCGTGAGCGCCTGTCGCTGATCGGGTTCGGTTCCATAGCGGGCGAGCACGCACGCGTACTCGTAGGGACAGCCTAGCGCCTGCCACAGGCTTGCCGCGGCGCCCCAGTCGCCGCAGATCTCCAGTGCGTACGGCTCCGCAATATCGGTCGGTGGTTCCCTCAAGGCACCCACCCGCCACAGCCAGGCTGCCAGCTCGCCGTTCATTCGCGGATCGCGCCGTCGTCGGGAAAGCTCATATACCGGCTGTACTTCGCGGGCGACGCCCTCGCGATCGCCGGCGAGCCACGCGGCCTCGGCGTACACCGCGGCGAGTGTGCCGGCGCGCTGCAGCTCCGGTGCCGGCCCGGCGAGTGCGTGCGCTTCCTGCAGCGGCGCGCGCGCATCGGGGTCGCCGCGCCGGATCCGCAGGTGCCCGAGAGTCCGCAATGCAGGAATGCGTGCGTCGGATGCGGTGCGCGGATGCCGTAACACTGCTTCCACGTCTTCACTCGCTCCGTTCCAGTCTCCCTGCTCGAACCTCAGGCGCGCGCGGTAGGCGACCATGTAGAGCCGGAAATAATCCAGATCACGCTGTTCGCAGTACCTCAGTCCGGCGTGCAGATAGCCCGACGCTTGTTGGTATTGACGCCGCGAAACTGCCATGGCGGCGAGGTTCGTATAGGCGCTGGCCACCTGTTGCTCCGAATCGCACGCCAGCGCGAGTTGCAGACTGCGGTCGAGGTCCGCCCAGCCCGCTGTGTCGCCACCGATAAGTCGCACGGTGCCGAGAGCATTGAAGGCATCGCACAGAATCTCACTGTTCGACCAGGGCTCCGCGAGCGTGATGGCTCGCTGCGCCCAACCGATCGCCGAGTCGATCTCGTGAGCCTCCAGGTCGAGGTCCGCTTGAGAGCAGTAGGCCCAGGCCAACTCCGGGCCGGCGGGCAGCGATTCGAGCGTCCTGATGGCATCGGCGGAGTACTGGTTTGCCTGCGCACCATCGCCCGCAACCCAGCTCAGTTTCGACAACCACCGCAGAGCGTCGCCTTCCTTCAGACGATTCCCCAATGCACGCCAGATCTCCAGCGCGCAGCGCTGGGTTTCGAGGGCTCGCTCATGTTCGCCCGTCAGATAGCACTCATACACCAGTTGGTCCTGGAGCTGAGCGCGCTCCGCCGCAGGCAGAGCCTCGGCGTAGCGCAGGGCCGCCTGATAGTGCGAGGCCGCTTCACGATGGGCACCGACCGACGCCGCCTCGGCGGCGGCGAGGGGCGCATAACGCAGCACCTGCAGATCATTACGGGCGCCCGCGGCGTGATGGGCCAGGCGCGCGGTGGGAATATCGGCGCGCCCCGCAAGAGCTTCGAGCACTCGCGCATGCAGAATCTGTCGGTAGGGCTGGGAAAGCGTGTCCTCGAGGGCCCGGCGGGCGAGCTCATGCCGGAAGCCGAGCGAGAAGTCGTCGTGGCGCACCATGCCGATGCTCAGGCAACCTTCGATCGCAGCCTCATCCGGTCGCCCGGCCTGCTCGAGCAGCCACGGCTCCGTCTTTCCGGGGACCACGCAGACGAGCTCCGCAATTTTCCGCGCCGCCGCGGATAGCCTGACGGCGCGTGCGAGCACGGCGTCACGCACCGTGACGGGCACCGTTTCGGCCGCCACCGCCAGCACTTCGGTCACGAAGAATGGGTTGCCACCGGTGATGCCGTGCAGGTCCTTGACGGGTCGCCCCGCCTGGCTTGCAAGCTGGGCGACGGCGGTTGCGGAGAGCGGTCCGAGCGACATCCGCCGGGTACTTGCCCGCGGCAGGTCGCCGATGACGAACCGTAACGGATGCCGCGGGCCCAGTTCATCATCGCGATAGCTGACCGCCAGCATCGCGTGGGTACGGTGAATGCGGCGGCCGAGATACTTGAGCAGGTCGAGCGTTGCTTCGTCGGCCCAATGCATGTCTTCGAATATGACCAGGGCCGGCTTGCGCTCCAGCTCATCGAGCAGTGCGGTAAAGATCGCTTCGGGGTGCGCGGCGGAATTCAGGGCCGCGAGCAACGGACCCTGGGTTTGCCGGGCGATATCGTGCAGCGGTGCGAGAGGCCGAGGCGTGAAGAGCGCGTCGCAGGCCCCCCACAGCACACGCCGCTCGCGCTGCTGCTTCGAGAATTCCTGCAGCAGCACGGTCTTGCCGAGGCCCGCTTCACCGCTCACCAGCGCGATACAACCGCCCTCGCGGAGCGCGGCGCCAAACCAGATCGCCAGATCGGCGAGGCATCGTTCACGTTCGAGCAGTTCCACCGACTTCGTACCCGCGAGCAATTCAGACGGCCGTCGGATGCGGCCATTCTACGCGCGTCGCGGGCCCGGACCTCAGGCCCGCGCACGCTGCAGGCGGGGTATGCTTCCGTCGTCGCGCTCGATGCCAATCAGCGCAAATTCCGCGGGTCGGGAGGCGTTCTTGAACCCTGCTCCAATATCCGCTAGCTGCGATACCGCACGGATTACAGTTATCAGCGCCCTGCCGTATCTCTGGCTGATGCTGCTGTCGCCATGGGCGACGGGTGCAGCGATGGCCCAAAACAACCCCAAAGCCGGCATCCCCGCAACGCTGCGGCAGATCGAGGAGGCGTACGCGGACTTCAATGATGCTTATGGTGCCGTGTCGCTGATCGACTCCGACCCCGACAGCTATCCGAACGGCAGTTATGCCGGCAAGACCCGCCAGGCCTGGCAGCGAATGTATTCTGAAAAGCGCTCAGAACTCCTGGATAAGCTGCATAGAGTCCCCGTGCGGGCGCTATCCGCGGCAGATGCGCGCGCGCTGCAGGTAATGCACGCCGCGGTGCTGGAATCTTCCGCAACGCCGCAGTCCCTGGCGCCCGTCGGCCGCTGCCAGGATGCGCAGCGGCGGGATCTGCCGCTGGCAGTTCTGCAGCAAGCTCTGTATGCCTGCTTCGCCGAGCTTGCCAACAGCCTTCAATTCGAGAACGGCGCGCTTACCCGAGTGGCGGCGTTCGATCTGCTGACGCGCATGGCAGAGCCGCAGCGTCGCAGGGCTCTGTTCATGGCCTTCCTGCCGCTGTGGCAATCGCTCAACGGCGGTGACGGAACGCAGACTCCCTACCGCCGCATGATCAGGATGGCGGCGGTGAAGGCCAGGATCAAAGGATCGCCCATCGATGCTGCGGCGCGCACGATCGGCGTAGCGAGCGCGGAGATCGAACGCTGGCTGGAACACATCCTCGATACCTGGAGGGGGTTGAGCGGCGATGTTGCGGTTGAGCCCTGGGATTATCGCTTTCAGGGCGGCGCAGCCGAACGTGAACTCGCCGGGGCGATTTCGCGCGAAGCGCTGCAGCCGCTGAGTCAGCGCTATTACCTGGATCTTGGTCTGGATCTTGCGCAGTCGAAGGTGATCTACGACCTGAATCCGCGGACCGGCAAGGCACCGCTCGCGTACACCGACTATGTGCGCCGCGGCCGAACGCTCAACGGCAGCTGGCAGCCGACGATCGTGCGCGTTTCGGCAAGTTACGAGCACGGCGGGCTCGGTCCGCTCAACGAACTGGTACACGAGAATGGTCACGCCGCGCACATGCTGGCCCTGCGCACGCGACCCGCCTTCATGGACCTGGGCGATCCGATCTTCTACGAAGCGTTCGCGGACGTGCCCGCTTGGAGCGTGTACGACCCGGCCTGGCAGCAGAAGTATCTGGGCAGGAGCGTTGCCGAAGCCGTCTCGCTGCGAGCGCTGTACTCGGCTGTCATGCTCGACGTCGCATGGGCGCTCTTCGATCTACGCATGCTGCGTGGTCCCGACGCCGATCCCAACTCGCTGTGGAGTGACATCACCAGTCGCTACCTGCATATCAAACCGCATCCGGAACTTGCATGGTGGGCGGTGCGGGTGCAGCTGGTCCATAAGCCCGGGTACATGGTGAACTACGGTCTGGGCGCGGTAATCACCGCAGACATCAGGCAGCGCATCGTGGAGATGCTCGGGCCCTTCCAGCGCGGTGATGTCCGCTGGTATGGCTGGGTATCCGAGCACTTGCTCAAGACCGGGCAAGAGTACGAAACGCGGGAACTGTTGCGGCAGTTCCTTGGGAGGCCGGTCTCCCCTCAGGCGCTGCTCGGCGAATTGCAGCGGATGGCTGCTACCACCTCGCTCGGGGGGTCGCGGCTACGAGCCCCGCGCTGATGCGGGTGAGCGTCGTCGCCGGCCATTCTGCGGGCGGCCAGTTCGTCTCGCGCTACGAGATGGCCAACCGGGTCCAGGACAATTTGGGTGTAACAGTCAGCTACGTCATTGCCAACCCATCGAGCTATGCGTGGCCGGACGCGACACGCGCGCTCCCGGTCGACGATGCTGCCCCGGCGAACGCCGCGGAGGGCTGGAAGGAGGACCTGCCGCACACGAAGTTCAGCTACGGGAAGTTCGACGCGGCCAAGGCGCCAAGGTACGACCAATGGCCCTACGGGCTCGAGAATCGCGCCGGCGGCTACACGGCTAAGACGAACGACGATCAGCTGAGGAGGCAGCTGGCGTCGCGGACCGCCACCTACCTCTTGAGCCAGGTCGACACCCTGCCGCTCGGAGGCTTCGATGACTCTCCCGCGGCGATGGCCCAAGGCCCCACACGACGCGCCCGCGGCGAGGCGTTCGTCAAATATCTTGAGGAGCACACCTGGGCGCCACGAACAGCAGGGCGCTGATCGTCCCGGAATGCGGCCACAACGACCGCTGCCTCTTCACGACGGACGCCGTGCTGGCGGTGTTGTTCCCGGCAAAGTTAGATCGCCGTGTCGCCAGCATCCGAAGATGAGCTCGAGGGACGCTTAAAGTAGCGGTCAAACTCTAAGATCGGGTGCCGAAAGCGGTAGCGGGGGGACCGATATGACCGTGTTCACTTGACCAGCAAAGGTGATTTTCGCGCGCCGCATTGCGCTGCACTGACGGACCGAGAGCCTTGAACAAGGCTCTCGGTCGGTCTTCAACAGGAGTGGCTTAATTCTTTGTGGTAAGCACGTCGGTCCTGACACCAAACTCGTGCGCTACATAGACGCCATTTTTGTCGATATACACCTGCGAGAGGTTCGAGCTCTTCGTGGCATTTACCGCTCGGGCAATGGCGCGCCGCACACACGGACTGTTGCCGCGCATTATGAAGTCGATATCGGTACGTGAAGTGCCGCAGGCATCGTTAGCAGCTGCCTCGATGCGCGAATAGATGTGATGGGCGCCTTCCGTAGTGCTCAGGTCAGACTTCGAGTATTTCACGACGTGCTCCGCGGCTTGTGTCGACTCGTCGGCATGACTGCAGATTGGAGCGGACGCAATGACCGTCGCAGCGAGCACGAGCAGCATGCCCGCATTCGACTTCAGTGTTTTCTTGCCAAACATAAATTAACTCTCCAGCGGTTGATGTCGCAGAACAGGTAGGCTGACCCGAGTATCGAGCTATTGCTGGAGTTTGCGAGTGCAGACTGCCGGTTGAGCTTTTTCTTTAGGAAACATGTGCGTTTGTGCTTAGCAGTTCTCACAATTCCCTGGTGCGCGCACCTCAAGGCCATCAAGTAACTGTGAGGTTTTGATCTGTAGGATTGGATCGCTAGCGTACATATAACTCCCTCCGTCGCATCTGCACCATCGCCCGATGCTGCCGTTAGTTTCGCGAGCTCTGTTTCACGCGGCCGCGGATTTTCAAACTCCGTGAATGACCCCGATGAACGGCTATGAGCGGGGAGCGATATGAGCTACGTCGATAGCAATCTCTTGCCGGGAGGGCAGGTTACGTTTCGCACGCACCTTTCACTGATTAACTTCACGCTGCCGGCGGCTCTCCCTGTGCTTGCGCTGGTTTCTTAATCTGCTTGGTCCGGGGACCCGGCTCATAGGCCACATCGGGGCCATGAAATACCTTCGACTACGCCACCTCGGAGTTCGCTGTCACGAACAAGCGGATCATCATCAAGGTCGGCTTTCTGAAGCGGTGAAGGCTCTGTTGTCACCGGAACGGGTGGATCCAAGGAACCGGAAGGATCCTCCAGGACAACCTCGCGGTGTTTGGCCCAGGTAACTGCGGCGGCGCGATGGCGGATCGTCGCCATGCTGAGTTCCTGGAGGAGTCAAGCTATTCTTGACACCTATATGGCATCTCCGCAACCCATAAACTCTCCGAAACACGCAGGGATCCCGCAGAAACACCGCGCATGGAAAGCACTGGAAAAATAGCCATTTCGTCCGAGAAATCGTCTGCGAAGATAGATCGTCGGATCTCAGTCGCTCCGATGATGGATTGGACCGACCGCCACTGCCGCTACTTCCTGCGCGGCTTTTCCAGGCAGGTGCTGCTATACACCGAGATGATCAACGCCGCCGCCATCCTGCGCGGCGATCGCGGGCGGCTGCTGGCGTTCGACCCCGAGGAGCATCCGCTGGCGTTGCAGCTCGGCGGCAGCGATCCGTTGACGCTCGCCGCGGCGGCGCGCGTGGGCGAGGAGGCAGGCTACGACGAAATCAACCTCAACTGCGGCTGTCCGAGCGAGCGCGTCGCGAGCGGTACGTTCGGCGCCTGCCTGATGAACGCACCCGCACTCGTGGCCGAGGGCGTGGCGGCGATGCGCGCGGCGGTGCGCGTGCCGGTGACGGTGAAGATGCGCATCGGCGTGGTGAGCGCGCCCGGGCGTGCGGCCGCCGGCGCCGCGGCCCACTTCACCGACGAGGACTTCGCCGCCCTGTGCGGCTTCGTCGGCAGCGTGCGCGCCGCCGGCTGCGAGGTGGCGATCGTGCATGCCCGCAAGGCGGTGCTCGGGGGCCTGTCGCCCAAGGACAATCGCGAGATTCCGCCGCTGCGCTACGACGTGGTGCGCCGCCTGAAGGCGACGTTCCCTGCGCTGCCGCTCATTGTCAACGGCGGCTTGCGCACCTCTCCCGCCGTGCTGGAGGCCCTCGCCTGGTGTGACGGCGTGATGCTCGGGCGCGAGGCCTACCACCGACCCTTCGTGCTCGCCGAGCTTGAGCAGGCATTGGAGCCCGGGCAGGCTCTGCCGACGCGTGCCGCCCTGCTCGAGCGCATGTACGCCTACGCGGCGCGTGAGCTCGCCCGCGGCGGCCGGCTCGCACCCGTCGTGCGCCACATGCTTGGCCTTTATGCCGGTGAGCCGGGGGCGCGCGAGTTCCGACGCACCCTGAGCGAAGGAGCGCGGCAGCTCAGCGCCGGCGCCGAGCTGTTGCGCCAGGCGATGCCGCCCACGGAAGACGCGCCCCGCGGCGGGTCAGTAGCTCCCGGATAGCGTTACGTATAATCTGCGCTGAGCATGGGCAAGGACATCGAACTGGCCATCCTGTTTGCGGACGTCGTCGGCTCGACCCGCCTGTACGATCTCATGGGGGACGTGCGCGCCCGGGAGATGGTGTCGATCTGCATCGACGTGATGCGCAGCGCCACCGAGCAGCGCCAGGGCACCGTGATCAAGACCATGGGCGACGAGGTGATGGCCACTTTTCCGACGGCCGACGCCGCGCTCAACGCCGCGGCGCAGATGCAGCAGCAGATCTCCTCGCACCCGCAGCTGAAGGTCGACGGCCAGCCGGTCGCCATCCGCATCGGCTGCCATTTCGGACCGGTGATGCTGGAGAACCGCGACGTGTTCGGCGCCGCCGTGCACACCGCCAATCGCATGACCAGCCAGGCGAAGGCCGGACAGGTCGTGACCACCGCCGCGACGGTCGACAAGCTGTCGCCGGAATGGCGTGCTTCCTGCCGCCAGATCGACGTTGCCACCCTCAAGGGCCAGGGCAGCGAGGTCGCCCTGTACGAGGTGTTGTGGCAGACCGAGGACGTCACCAGCATGGTGCCGGGCATCGCCATCGAGCCGCGGCCGGCGCGCAGCATGCGCCTGCGGCTGCGCTGCGACGACCGCGAGCTGCTGGTCGACGAGCGGCACTCGAGCATCACCATCGGACGTGCCGAGGACAACGACGTGGTGGTGAAGGGCAACCTGATCTCGCGCCTGCATGCGCGCATCGAGATCAATCGCAACAAGTTCGTGCTGATCGACCAGAGCACCAACGGCACATTCGTGCAGAGCTCGGACGGCGAGGAGTCCTTCGTGCGTCGCGACAGCTTGCAGATCCGCGGCCAGGGAATGATCGGGCTCGGCAGGCTTCCCGAGCAGGGATCGCCGCAGACCATCCGCTACAGCTGCGAAGAGGGTTGAAGAGCTGCGGCGGCGCGCGGCAGCGCCGGCCGATCAGCGCCGCGCGCTACGCGCAAGCCGCGTCAGCCGAGCTGCTGCTCGGTGGCCTCCAGCTCCGCCAGCAGCGCACTGGGTAGGCGGTTTCCATACCGGCCGAGGTATGCGCGCATCTGCGCCATTTCCTCGCGCCACAGCCCCGCATCGACCGCAAGCAGTGCCTCGAGTGCTTGCGGCGCGAGGCGCAGCCCGCGGGTGTCGAGGTCCTCGGGGCGCGGCACCCGCCCGATCGGCGTTTCTGCCGCGCCGGCCTTGCCGGCGCAACGATCCAGCATCCAGGCGAGCACGCGCAGATTCTCCCCGAACCCCGGCCACAGGAACTTGCCGTGCGGGTCGCGCCGGAACCAGTTGACGTGGTAGATGCGCGGCGGCTGCGCCAGGCGCGCCCCGACGCTCAGCCAGTGCTGCCAGTAGTCCCCGAAGTTGTAGCCGCAGAACGGCTGCATCGCCATCGGGTCGCGGCGCGTGACGCCCACCTGGCCGACCGCGGCCGCGGTGGTCTCCGAGGCGACCGAGGCGCCCACCAGCACACCGTGCTTCCAGTCGCGCGCCTCGTACACCAGCGGCGCGACCTCGCGCCGCCGTCCGCCGAATACCAGCGCGGAGATGGGTACGCCGCGTGCATCCTCGGCGTGTGGCGAATAGCTCGGATTGCGGCGCGCGGCAACGGTGAAACGCGAGTTGGGATGTGCTGCCGGACCGTTCGCCGGATCGTAGGGACGGCCCTGCCAGTCGAGCACCGGCACACCCGCGCCGAGGCCCTCCCACCAGGGCTGCCGGTCCGCGGTGAGCGCGACGTTGGTGAACAGCGTGTCGCGGCGGATCATCTCGTAGGCGTTGCGGTTGGTCTGCGGGTTGGTGCCCGGCACCACGCCGAAATAGCCTGCCTCGGGGTTGATCGCCCACAGCCGCCCGTCCTCGCCCGGGTGCAGCCAGGCGATGTCGTCGCCGACCGTGAACACCCGCCAGCCCGGCAGCGAGGCGGGCGGGATCAGCATCGCGAGGTTGGTCTTGCCGCAGGCGGAAGGGAACGCACACGCGAGGTAGCGCGTCTCGCCGTGTGGGTTCTGCAGGCCGACGATCAGCATATGCTCGGCGAGCCAGCCCTCGCTGCGCGCCTGCCAGCTGGCGATGCGCAGCGCATGGCACTTCTTGCCGAGCAGCGCGTTCCCGCCGTACCCCGAGCCGTAACTCTCGATGGCGAGCTCCTCGGGGAAATGCATGATGAAGCGGCGCTCGGGATCGAGCTCGCCGGTCGAATGCAGCCCGCGCACGAAACCGTCATCGCGTGCGATGCGCTCGAGCGCCGCGCGGCCGGCGCGCGTCATGATCAGCATGTTGAGCACGACGTAGGGGCTGTCGGTGATCTCTACACCGCAGCGTGACAGTGCCGAATCCAGCGGTCCCATGCAGTAGGGAACGACGTACAGGGTGCGTTCGCGCATGCAGCCGCGAAACAGCTCGCGCATCTTCGCGTGTGCCTGCTGCGGGTCCATCCAGTGATTGTTGGGACCGGCGTCCTCCTGCGAGCGTGTGCAGATGTAGGTGAGGTGCTCGACGCGCGCCACGTCGCTCGGCGCCGAGCGGTACAGCTCGCAGCCGGGAAAGCTTTCCGGGTTGAGCGCTGTCAGCTCGCCGCCGCGCAGCATCTGCGCGGTGAGCTCGCGCGCTTCCGCGTCGCTGCCCTCGCACCAGTGCACCGCGCGCGGCTGCGTCAGCTCGCGCACGCTCTCCACCCAGGCGGTCACCGCGCGACTCAGGCGGGGCAGGGGAGTCATCATCTGTGCCGCTGTCGCCATGCCCCAAGTATATCCCGGGCCATTCCAGCGCCCTGATAAAGTAGCCGCGGCCGGAAATGGCGGCCCGGGAGCGGCAGCCTTCACTTTGCAGCAAATTCATGAAGATATGCACCTCGACAGCCGCCGCGGCGCAGCGCGAGGATCCTTCTGTGGCGTGAGCGCAGGCGTTCCTTCCCGTGTTGGATCTTGAAGACATATTCGGTCACGGCGGACCTCTCGAGCGGGTACTGCCGGACTTCCGGGTGCGCCGCGAGCAACTGCGCATGGCACAGCGCGTGGCGCAGGCGCTGGCGGGGCGCGAGCCACTGATCGTGGAAGCGGGCACCGGCATCGGCAAGACCTTTGCCTATCTGGTTCCGGCGCTGCTCTCGGGGGCGCGCGTACTCATCTCCACCGGCACGCGCACCCTTCAGGACCAGCTGTTCTCGAAGGACCTGCCGCTGGTGAGCGCGGCACTCGGCCGTCCGGCGCGGGTCGCGCTGCTCAAAGGCCGCGCCAATTACCTGTGTCGCTATCGCCTGGCGCGCGCCACCGAAGGCGAGCAGCTGCCGCTGGCCGACTCCGCCGCGGCTGCCGTCCGCGGCACGCGCTCGATGCTGGCACGCATTCAGCGCTGGGCGCTCACCACGCAGCGCGGTGACCTCGCCGAAGTGCGCGGCCTGTCGGACGCGCACGCCGTGTGGCCGCACGTCACCTCGACCCGCGAGAGCTGCCTCGGGGTCCGCTGCGCCGAGATCTCGCGCTGTCACGTGGCGCTCGCGCGGCGCGCAGCGCTCGAGGCGGACATCGTTATCGTCAACCACCACCTGCTGCTCGCGGACCTGGCGCTGAAGGAGGACGGCTTCGGTGATCTGCTGGGCTCGGCCGATGCGGTGATCCTCGACGAGGCGCACCAGATACCGGATCTTGCCACGCAGTTCTTCGGTGCCCACGTCAGCAGCCGCCAGGTCGAGACGCTGGTGCGCGATCTGCGCGCCGAGCTGGCGCTCGCCGTGGCCGGTAGCGGCGTGGCCGCGGCAGCGGGTACCACGGCCGCCGCGCCGGCGCTGCAGGCGGTGGAGCACGCGCTGCACGCGCTGCGTGCCGCGGCTCCGGCGACCGCCGGCCGCAGCGCCTGGTCGGCCGGCAACGCGCCGCTGCGCGCCGCGACGCACGCGCTGCTCGAGGCGCTCGAGGAGCTGTCGGCCGCGCTCGCGCCCGCGGAGGCCGCCGCCGCCGCGCAGCTCGGCGAGCGCGCGGCGGAGCTGGCCGCGAGCCTGGCGCGGATCGCGGCGTTTGACGAGCAGGACGGTGCGCGCACGCTGGAGGTGAGCGCGCGCGGTGTCGCGGTGAGTCTGATGCCGTTCGACATCTCGGAGCGCTTTCGCTCGCTGGTGCAGGCGCGCGGCAGCGCCTGGATATTCACTTCGGCAACCCTGTCTCTCGGGGAGGAGTTCGGGCACTTCACCGGGCGGCTGGGCCTCAGCGAGGCGTCGACGCTGCGCATCGACAGCCCCTTCGATCACGAGCGTCAGGCGCTGCTGTATCTGCCTGCGCAGCTGCCCGAGCCCGCCGCGGCGGGGTATGTCGCGGCGGTAATCGACACCGCGCTGCCGCTCATCGAGGCGGCGCGCGGCGGCGCCTTCGTGCTGTTCACCAGCCACCGCGCACTGTCGCAGGGCGCGGTGCTGGTGCGGGCGCGCTGGGCGCCGGATGAGCCGTACCGCCTGCTGGTGCAGGGCGAGGCGCCGCGCGAGCGGCTGCTGCAGGAGTTCCGCGCCGACGGCAACGCGGTGTTGCTCGGCACCGCGAGCTTCTGGGAAGGAGTGGACGTCAAGGGCGAGGCCCTGCGGCTGGTGGTGATCGAGAAGCTTCCCTTCGCCTCCCCCGATGACCCGCTGGTGCGCGCGCGCATCGAGCACCTCACCGCGAGCGGCGGCAACGCATTTCGCGACTACCAGCTCCCCGAGGCGGCGCTCGCCCTGAAGCAAGGGGTCGGGAGGTTGATCCGCAGCGAGGATGACTACGGCGTGGTGGTGATCTGCGATCCGCGCATGATCGCGCGTACCTACGGCCGCGTGTTTCTCGCCGCGCTGCCGCCGATGAGCGTGACGCAGGATGAGGACGAGGCGCGCCGCTTTCTCGCGCGACACGCGCCGCGGCCGGGCGGCGCGCGCCTCGCCGCGCTGCCGTGAAGATTCTCGCCCTGGACACTGCGACCGAGAACTGCTCGGTGGCGCTGTGGGTCGACGGGCGGGTGACTGCGCTCGAGCTGTTGCTCGAGCGTGGCCATGCGGAACGCCTGCTGCCGATGGTCGATGAGCTGCTCGGCGCATCTTCCGTGCCCCTCGGGGCGCTCACGGCGATCGCCTTCGGCAGGGGTCCCGGCGCCTTTACCGGCCTGCGCCTGGCGGCGAGCGTGGCGCAGGGTCTGGCCTACGGTGCACGCCTGTCGGTGGTGCCCGTGTCGGACCTGCAGGCGCTCGCCGAGCGCGTCCTGGCGGAGGGGCAGACCGCGCACCGCGTGATCGTCTGCACCGATGCGCGCCTGGGGGAGGTCTACTGGGCGTGTTTCGAGCGCAGTGCCGAAGGGCGCGCAGCCGCCGTGACTTCCGAGCGCGTCAGCCGTCCCGAGGCGGTCAGCCTCCCGGACGCCTGGAGGAACCAGGGCAGCGATTTAGTGGGCGCCGGCTCGGGCTTTAGGGCGTACCCGCAGCTGCGGTCCGCCGTCGGGGCCGCCCTCGACGCCATCCAGGACGGCCTGCTCCCGCGGGCGCGCGAAGTGGCCTCGCTCGCCGCACCGGAGGTAGCCGCCGGGCGGGTCTTCCCCCCCGAAGAAGCGCTGCCGGTCTATCTGCGCGACGATGTCGTACACCCCTCGCCCGCGCGGTCATTAAACTGACACCGTCCGGCACATTGTCATGAATCTGCAACACACTGCCTCTGTAATAGCCGCGCGCCCGCTACGGCCAGCACGATGCCCGCCAAACAGGTACTGATCGTCGAAGATGAGCGGCCGATCCGCGAGATGATCGCCTTCGGCCTGAAGCGCGCCGGTTTCGAGGTCCGGGAGGCCGAGGATTGCCGCACTGCACGCGCGGCGCTCGCCGATGCGCGCCCCGATCTCGTGCTGGTCGACTGGATGCTGCCCGACATGAGCGGACTTGAGCTCACGCGGGCGCTCAAGCGTGACCGCGAGACGCGCGAGCTGCCGGTGATCATGCTCACGGCACGTGCCGAGGAGGGCGACAAGGTCGCCGGCCTCGAAGGCGGCGCCGACGACTACGTGACCAAGCCCTTCTCGCCCCGCGAGCTGCTGGCGCGCATCAACGCTGTGCTGCGCCGGAGCGGCGGCAACGGCGTGGATGAGCTCATCGAGTTCGGGGGGCTGGCGCTCGACCAGGGCAGCCACCGCGTCATGGTCGGGCCGCGCACCGTGCCGCTCGGACCGACCGAGTACCGCATGCTCGAGTTCTTCATGACCCACCCGGAACGGGTGTACACCCGCGATCAGCTGCTCGATCGCATCTGGGGCGGCAACGTCTACGTCGAGGAGCGCACGATCGACGTCCATATCCGCCGGCTGCGCAAGGCACTCGAGGATTTCGGGTACGATCGCTTCGTGCAGACGGTGCGCGGCTCCGGCTATCGGTTCTCGGCCCGCACGCTATAGATAGAGATAGAGACAGAGGTGTCCACCCTGCATGGAACCTGCGACACAGGCGTGGTGGTTCGCAGCCGGTCGATTGCTCGGCACGGTCGCCATCGGCTGCGCGGCCGGCTGGCTGTTCGGCAATGTCGGGGGCGGACTCGCCGGCGCGCTGGCGCTGCACCTCGCCTGGGTGCTCGCCAACCTGTTTCGCCTCGAGTGGTGGCTGCGGCACCGTAGCTACGCCGATCCGCCCGACGTCGGCGGGGTGTGGGGCGAGATCATCGCGCAGATCGTGCGGCTGCACCGCCGCAAGCGCTTCCACAAGCAGCGTTTCGTACAGCTCATGCGCCAGCTGCAGCGCTCCACGGCCGCGCTGCCGAACGGCGTGGTCATTCTCAACGCGCAGCGCGAGATCGTGTGGTTCAACCGCATGGCGGCGCGACTGCTCAACCTGCGCCGCACCGCCGATCTCGGCATGCGCATCGAGCATCTGCTGCGCGAGCCGGATTTCGTGCGCTATCTCGCCGGCGGGGATTACTCCAACGCGGTGGTGATCCGCCCGACCACCGCCGAGGACTGCTACCTTTCGCTGCAGGTGGCCCCCTACGGCGAGGGCCAGCTGCTGCTGCTGGTGAGCGATGTGTCGCGACAGATGCGGCTCGAGGCCGTGCGGCGCGATTTCGTGGCGAACGCTTCTCACGAGCTGCGCTCGCCGCTCACCGTGATCTCCGGCTACCTCGAGACGCTCGCCCAGGATGCGGCACTCGATCCGGAGCTGCAGGGTCCGATTGCCGAGATGCGTCGTCAGGCCGAGCGTATGACGGTGATCATCCGCGACCTGCTGGCGCTGTCACGGCTGGAGGAGAGCGATGCGGTCGAGGGGGGCGAGCCGATCGACATCGCCCCGCTGCTCGCGCTGCTGCGCAAGGATGTGCTGGCGCGCCCGGTGCACCCGCACGAGGTGCGCGTGCGCATCGAGTCGGCCGCACAGCTGCTGGGCGATGAGCCGGAGATCCACTCCGCCTTTTCCAATCTGGTCGACAATGCCGCGAAATACACTTCCGCCGAAGGCACGATCGAGATGCGCTGGTGGGAGGACGACGACGGCGGCCATTTCGCCGTCAGCGACACCGGCATCGGCATCCCCCCCGAGCACATCCCGCGACTCACCGAGCGCTTCTACCGGGTGGATGCGGGGCGCTCGCGCGCGACCGGCGGCTCGGGCCTCGGTCTCGCGATCGTCAAGCACGTACTGCAGCGGCACGGGGCGACGCTCGAGGTGCAGAGTGTGCAGGGCAGCGGCAGCACCTTCACCTGCCACTTCCCCCCCGGGCGGCTCGTCCCGCAGCGCACCGCCGTGACTGCTGCGACGGCTTAGGTGTGGTGTGCAACCCACTAATTTGTAAGAAAGATTTAGTCCCACCGTCACGAAACCGACACGCCAGCGGACGACCCTGAGAGTCCATGGCACCTCCCAGCGCTCCTGGCGGCTTCGCCACCTGCGTCCGAACGCTGTTCCTTTCGGACATTCACCTCGGCTTCCGGCAGGCGCGGGTTCGCGAGCTCAACGAGTTCCTCGCCGGCGTACAGGCCGAGTCGATCGTGCTGGTCGGGGACATCGTCGACGCCCTGAGTCTGGCCCGGCGCGCCTACTGGACGGCCGATCACACCCAGGTGGTGCGTACGCTGCTCGCCCGGCAGCGCGCCGGCACGCGGCTCATCTACATACCGGGCAACCACGATGCCAGCCTCGCGCTGCTCGCGCACATGCTGCAGGGCCAGTTCGAGGTGCACCGCGAATGGGTGCACCGCACCGCGCGCGGCGAGCGGCTGGTGGTGATGCACGGCGACCAGTTCGATGACCGCCTGCCCTGTCCGCGCTGGCTGACGCATCTGGGTGATGCAGCGCACGGGATGATGGTGAGCGTCAATCACACGGTGAATAACCTGCGGCGTGCATTCGGCCGGCCCTACTGGCCGCTCGCCGAGTACCTGAAGCTGCGCATCGGCGTCAGCCTGCACTACATCGAGCAGTTCGAGCAGCTCGCCGCGTCGCACGCGCGGCACGGCGGCTACGACGGGGTGGTATGCGGCCACATCCATCGCGCCAACCTGCGCCATATCGCGGGCGCGCTGTACGCCAACTGCGGCGACTGGGTGGAGAGCTGCTCGGCGCTCATCGAGAGCGAGCGCGGCGAGTTGTCGCTGCTGCGCTGGCCGCACGCCGCGGCGGCGCTGCGGCGGCGGCGCGCGGCGCTGCTCGCCGAGCCGGTGTGAGGATCGCGCGGACCGGCGCGGCCGCAGCGTGCCGGTGTTCCGGGCCCGCCGCGTCCGGGCGCCGGACTTGCCGGTTCCCGCTCGAGATCGGCGCGCTTAGGTGTGACGGGAGTCCTGCACCCCGACTGCCGCAGTTCCGCTATGATCGCGCGTAGTGCCGCGCGAGGCTTCAGCAGCCGGGCCGGAGACACACACATGGAAACCGCCGACCTCAGCCACCACATCTCGCGCCGCTTCAACGAGGACCTCGAGCGGGTGCGCAGCAAAGTGCTCGGTATGGGCGGGTTCGTCGAGCAGCAGCTGCAGAAGGCCATCACCGCGCTGGTCGAAGGCGACAGCTCGCTCGGCGAGTCGGTAGCCATGGACGATCACCAGGTCAACAACATGGAGGTCGCGATCGACGAGGAGTGCAGCCGCATTCTCGCCACGCGCGCCCCGGCGGCCGGCGATCTGCGGGTGATCGTCGCCATCATCAAGACTATCACCGACCTCGAGCGTATCGGCGACGAGGGCGAGAAGATCGGCTACATCGCCTCGCGCCTGGCCACCATGGAGCGCCCCGCCGACAAGTACCGCGAGATCAAGCATCTCGGCCGCGTGGTGTCGGAGATGGTGCATGACGCGCTCGACGCCTTTGCACGCATGGACGTGGAGTCGGCGCTGCGGGTGGCCCGGCAGGATCGGCTGGTGGACGAGGAATACGAGGCGATCCAGCGGCAGAGCATCACCTTCATGATGGAGGATCCGCGCACCATCCGCCGTGCGCTCGATGTCATGTGGGTAGTGCGCGCACTCGAGCGCATCGGCGATCACGCCAAGAACATCAGCGAGTACGTCATCTATATGGTGCACGGCAAGGACATCCGCCACACCTCGCTCGATGACGTCGAGCGCGAGCTGCGCGGCGGCACCGGCCCCAGCGCCGTGCCGCCGGCCTCGGCCTGAAGGCCAGCGGTTTCCGCCCGCGCGTGGCGAGCCGGCGCCCGAGCAATCTTGCCGGCTTCGCCGTGTGTGCGGCGCTGCTTGGCTATGCGCTCTACACGCAATTCCAGCTGCACCTCGAGCCGTGCCCGCTGTGCATTTTCCAGCGTATCGGCGTGGCGCTGCTCGCGCTGGTGTTCCTCGCCGCGGCGTTGCACGATCCGCGCGCTGGCGGCCGCTATGGCTATGCGCTGGCGATCGGGGCGGCGGCGCTCCTCACCGCCGCGGTGGCGCTACGGCACGTGTACGTGCAGAGCCTGCCGCCGGGGAGTCTGCCCTCCTGCGGTGCGCCGCTCGCGGTGCTCATGAAGTTCATGCCGCTGTGGCAGCTGATCCGCAAGGTACTCACCGGCAGCGGCGAGTGCGGCGAGGTCAGCTGGCGCTTCCTCGGGCTCGCGATGCCGGCGTGGGTGCTGCTGTGGGCGCTCGCGCTGGGGATCTTCGGTGTCGCCGCCAACCTCAGGCGAGCAGCTTCCGCAGCACGTTGAAGTACATGCGGTGCAGCGCGTCGATGTCCGCGATGCGCACGCACTCGTCGACCTTGTGGATGGAGGCGTTCACCACCCCGAGCTCCACCACCTCCGCGCCGAGCGGCGCGATGAAGCGCCCGTCGGAAGTCCCGCCGCCGGTGGAGAGCTGCGGCGGCGTTCCGGTCACCTCGGCCACCGCCGCGGCCACCGCGCTGGAGAGCCGCCCGGGCGGGGTGTAGAACGGCTCGCCCGACACGTACCACTCGAGCGTGTAGCGCACCCCGTGGCGGCGCAGGATCTCCTCGACCGCGCCCTTGAGTGCGGCCAGCGTCTGCACCGGCGAATAGCGCAGATTGAAGCGCGCCTTGAGCTCGCCGGGGATCACGTTCGGTGCACCGGTCCCGGCGTTGAGGTTGGAGACCTGGAAGGAGGTCGGCTGGAAGTGCTCGGTGCCGCGGTCCCAGGTGCGGCGGGTGAGCTCGGCCAATGCGGGGGCCAGGGCATGCACCGGATTCTCGGCCAGGTGCGGATAGGCGACGTGCCCCTGCACCCCGTGCACCGTCAGCCGCCCGCTCAAAGAGCCGCGCCGCCCCACCTTGATGGTGTCGCCGACGGTGCGCTCGCTCGAGGGCTCACCCATGACGCACCAGTCGATGCGCTCGGCGCGCTCGGCGAGCAGCTGCACCACGCGCCGGGTGCCGTCCACCGAGGGCCCTTCCTCGTCGCTGGTGATCAGGAAAGCGATGGAGCCGCGGTGCTGCGGCTGCAGCCGCACGAACTCCTCGGTCGCGGTCAGCATTGCCGCCAGCCCGCTCTTCATGTCCGCCGCCCCGCGCCCATAGAGCAGCCCCTCGCGTACCGTCGGCACGAACGGGTCGCTGCGCCACTCTTCCAGCGGACCGGTGGGCACGACGTCCGTATGCCCGGCGAAGCACAGCAGCGGTGCCGCACTGCCGCGCCGTGCCCACAAATTCTGCACCCCCCCAAAGGGCAACCGCTCGATCTGAAACCCGCAAGCCGCCAGACGCTCCGCCATGACCTGCTGGCAGCCCTCGTCCGCAGGGGTGACCGAGCGGCGGCGCAGCAGATTCTCAGTCAACTCAAGAGTTTGGGACATCACTGAAGGGGGGCGATTCCTGGCGTCGTGAGCGAAAGGCCATGACGGGCGCCGCGCGAGCGGTGCGCGTTTATAAGGCCAGAGCGCGGCCAGCGGCAAGCTAAGGGCGGCGTCATGCGCCTGTAAAGTGCTGCAGCAACACTGTGCGCCTTTGTCGGATACGGCTCGGCTTTGAAAGCCGCCGCCGTCTCGTTGTCATGTGAACGTCACATTACTGTCATTTAATGCGCGCCTGAAGTGCTACCGCGATCGGCGCGGGACGCAAGCGCGGCGCGCGGGAGTGAGACCATGACCTTGTTTAGCGCAAAGTGGCTGCTGGTCAGCCTGCTGGCGATGGTGTCCACGGGCGCGGTTGCGGCCGAGATCTCCGGCGCCGGCGCCACGTTCCCCTATCCCGTCTATTCCAAGTGGGCCGATGCCTACAAGCAGCAGACCGGCATCGGCCTGAACTACCAGTCGATCGGCTCGGGCGGCGGCATCAAGCAGATCAAGGCGAAGACCGTCACCTTCGGGGCCTCCGACATGCCGCTCGAGCCGAAGGACCTGGACGAGTCGGCTCTGGTGCAGTTCCCGATGATCATCGGCGGGGTCGTGCCGGTGGTGAACGTGAAGGGCGTGCAGGGCGGGCAGATGGTGCTCGACGGCCCAACGATCGCCGCGATCTACCTCGGCGACATTACCAAGTGGAATGACGCGCGCATCAGCAAGCTCAACCCTTCGCTCAACCTGCCGGCGACCGCGATCGCGCCGATTTACCGCTCGGACGGCTCCGGGACCAACTTCCTGTTCTCGAATTACCTGTCGAGCACCTCCGCCAGGTTCAAGGACAGCGTCGGCGCGAATACCTCGGTCCAATGGCCGGTCGGCATCGGCGCCAAGGGCAACGAAGGCGTGGCCAACATGACGGCGCAGACCGATGGGGCGATCGGCTACGTCGAGTACGCCTACGCCAAGCAGAACAAGATGGCCTACACGGACCTCACCAATCCCGCAGGCAGGAAGGTGGCGCCGGATGCCGACTCGTTCCAGGCTGCGGCGGCGAATGCCGACTGGGCGCACGCGCCGGGCTATCATCTGATCCTCACCAACCAGCCGGGCGAGAAGAGCTGGCCGATCACCGGGGCGAGCTTCATCCTGCTGTACCGCAACCCGCCGGACCCGGCGGCGAGCGCCGCGGCGCTCAAGTTCTTCGACTGGGCGTTCCGCAACGGTGGCAAGATGGCGGCCGAGCTGGACTACGTGCCGCTGCCCGAGAGCCTCATGCAGCAGATCCGCGCGACCTGGAAGGCACAGATCAAGGGTGTCCCCGCGATGTGAGAGCTGCCGCGCCGCTCGGCGCGCCAGCGCGTCAAGTGCGCGTGGTCGGAATAAGCGGCTTGCAGCGGCGTGCGCCCGCGCTGCCGGAGGTTGCCGTCGGCGATGAACACGGTGGCTGCGATCGATCCGCGACACGCCGCGGGACAGCGGCTGCGCGAGCGGGTATTCCAGACCGCCACGTTGGTCGCCGCGCTGCTGGTGCTGTTGCTGCTGGGCGGGGTGGCACTATCGCTGCTCATCGGGGCGTGGCCCGCGCTGTCGCACTTCAAGCTCGGCTTTCTCACGCGCGAGGTCTGGAACCCGGTGACCGACCAGTTCGGCGCGCTCGCGCCGGTGTACGGCACGCTGGTCACCTCCCTGCTCGCGCTGCTGCTGGCGATTCCGGTCAGCTTCGGTATCGCCATCTTTCTCACCGAGCTCGCGCCGGTGTGGCTCAAACGTCCGGTGGGGGTAGCGATCGAGCTGCTCGCCGCAGTGCCGAGCATCATCTACGGCATCTGGGGCCTGTTCGTGCTGGCGCCGGTGCTGCAGCGGCACGTGCAGCCGTGGCTGATCGAGGTGCTGGGTCCGCTGCCGGGCATCGGCAGGCTGTTTCAGGGGCCGCCGTACGGCATCGGCGTGCTGACGGCGAGCTTCGTGCTGGCGATCATGGTCATCCCGTTCATCTCCGCGGTGATGCGCGATGTGTTCGAGACGGTGCCGGACGTGCTCAAGGAGTCCGGCTACGGGCTCGGAGCCACCACCTGGGAGGTCATCTGGCAGGTGGTGGTGCCGTACGCGCGCACCGGCATGATCGGCGGCATCATGCTGGGTCTGGGTCGGGCGCTCGGGGAGACCATGGCGGTCACCTTCGTCATCGGTAACGCCCACCGCATCGGCTCATCGCTGCTCGCTCCGGGCACCACCATCGCCGCTTCGATCGCCAACGAGTTCGCGGAAGCCGTGGGCGACCTGTACACCTCGTCGCTGATCGCGCTCGGCGCGCTGCTGTTTCTCATCACCTTCACGGTCATCGCCACGGCGCGCTACCTGCTGCTGCGGCTCGAGCGCAAGGCGCTCTCCTCGGTATGAGCCGCCGCGCGTTCCGCAAGCTCACCAACCTGCTGGCGCTGGCGCTGTCGGGACTCGCCACGCTGATCGGGCTGTTCTTTCTCGGCGCCATTCTCTGGACGCTGCTCCACAACGGTCTGGCGGGCATGTCGACCCGGCTGTTCACCGCCATGACCCCGCCCCCGGGCGGCAGCGGCGGGCTGCTGAACGCGATCTACGGCAGCGTCGTCATGACGCTGATCGGCATTGCGATCGGCGGCCCGGTCGGCATGCTGGCGGGGACCTATCTGGCCGAGTACGGGCGCACGGCGCGCATCAGCGCCGTGATCCGCTTCGTGAACGACGTGCTGCTGTCGGCGCCCTCGATCATCATCGGGCTGTTCGTCTACGAGCTGCTGGTGGTGCGCATGGGTCATTTCTCGGCGCTCGCCGGCGCCGTCGCGCTCGCCATCATCGCCATGCCGGTCACGGTACGCACCACCGAGGACATGCTGAATCTCGTGCCGCAGGGCATGAAGGATGCCTCGACCGCCATGGGCGCATACCAGTGGCGCACCATCATGAGCGTGATCTATCCGGCGGCGCGCAGCGGCATCGTCACCGGGCTGCTGCTGGCGGTAGCGCGCATCAGCGGCGAGACCGCGCCGCTGTTATTCACTGCGCTGAACAATCAGTTCTGGAGCAGTAATCTCGCCGCCCCGATGGCCAACCTGCCGGTGGTAATCTTCCAGTTCGCGCTCAGCCCCTATCCCAACTGGCAGCAGCTCGCCTGGTCGGGCGCGCTCCTCATCACCGTCAGCATCCTGGTACTGAGCATCGCCGCGCGCCTGGTGGTGTCCTCGCTCAATCCGGGGGGCAGGCGCTGATGGGCGCACCGCAGGCCGAGTTGCGTGCCGCCCCGGCGCGCGCGCGCGCGCCGGGCGGGATCAAGTTCGAGGTGCAGCACCTCGACTTCTACTACGGCGCCGCCCATGCGCTCAAGGACGTCAGCCTCACGCTGCCGGACCGGCGCATCACCGCCTTCATCGGTCCATCCGGCTGCGGCAAGTCGACGCTGCTGCGGGTGTTCAACCGCATGTACGCGCTGTACCCCGGGCACCGCGCCACCGGCGATGTGCGCCTCGACGGCGAGGACATCCTCGCACCCACGGTGGATGTCGCCGCGCTGCGCTTTCGCGTCGGCATGGTGTTCCAGAAGGCGACGCCCTTCCCCATGTCGATCTTCGACAACGTCGCCTTCGGCTTGCGCCTGGTGCGGCGCATCTCGCGCAGCGAGCTCGGCGAGCGCGTCGAGGAAGCGCTGCGCGATGCGGCGATGTGGGAGGAGGTCAAGGACAAGCTGCACGAGGACGGGCGCGGGCTCTCCGGCGGGCAGCAGCAGCGCTTGTGCATCGCCCGTACCCTGGCGTTGCGGCCGGAGGTTATCCTGTTCGACGAGCCGACCGCGGCGCTCGATCCGATCTCCACGCTGCGCATCGAGGAGACGCTGCAGAGCCTGCGCGAGCGCTACTGTATTGCGATCGTCACGCACAACCTGCAGCAGGCCGCGCGTGTCTCGAACTTCACGGCCTTCATGTACCTCGGGGAGCTGGTGGAAATCGGACCGACGGAGCAGATCTTTACCGCACCGAAGAGCCGGCGCACCGATGACTACGTCACCGGCCGCTTTGGCTGAGAATGAGCGAGCATGAACGACAGACCTGAAGAGACGCCACCCGAGCCGTTGCGCCCGCCGGCACGCGCCAACGGCGCGCCGGTGCCAGGGGCGCCCGCTCCGCGGCAGCGGCTGTTCGAGAGCGGCCTGAACCTCAAGCCCAGCGGTCGAGTGCCGTCTGCCGCCTCCGAGGCGGGGGGCAGCCAGCCGCCCGTGGGACAGTCCACGGTCGACAACCCGGTGTTTGCCTGCCGCGACGTGAATGTGTTCTACGCCGCCAAGCAGGCGCTCAAGAACGTGCGCGTCGACATCGGGCGGCGCCAGGTGCTGGCGATGATCGGGCCGTCGGGCTGCGGCAAATCCACCTTCCTGCGCTGCCTCAACCGCATGAACGACACCATTCCGGGGGCGCGCGTCACCGGCACCATCCTTCTCGACGGACGCGACATCCATGATGAGCAGCAGGACGTGGTGCAGCTGCGGGCGCGCGTCGGCATGGTGTTCCAGAAGCCGAACCCCTTCCCCAAGTCCATCTACGACAACGTCGCCTACGGCCCGCGCATCCACGGCATGGCACGCAGCCGGGCGCACCTCGATGACATCGTCTGCAGCAGCCTGACGCGCGCCGGCCTGTGGGACGAGGTGAAGGACCGGCTGGCCGGTCCCGGGACCGGTCTGTCGGGCGGCCAGCAGCAGCGCCTGTGCATCGCGCGCACCATCGCCGTGCAGCCGGAGGTGATCCTCATGGACGAGCCGTGCTCGGCGCTCGACCCGATCGCCACCGCGCGCATCGAAGATCTCATCGACGAGTTGCGTGAGTCCTACGCCATCGTGATCGTGACCCACTCCATGCAGCAGGCGGCGCGCGTCTCACAGCGCACCGCCTACTTCCATCTCGGCGAGCTCATCGAGGTGGGCGATACCGACCGCATGTTCACCAATCCGCGCCACCGCCTCACCGAGGACTACATCACCGGGCGCTTCGGCTGAGTCGCGGGGCCGGGGGTGCGTTTCCTTCAGAACCTGAAGCGAATACCCATGGTGGAGGTGAGGGTGGAGGCGCTGCTCGTGGTGGAGACACCCTTCGCGTTGAGGTTGGTGAGCTGGAAGCCAGCGGCGAGGCCGTCCTGCACCTCGCTCCAGAAAGTGCCGATGTAGCCGTCGAAGCGCTTGCTGAAGCGATAGTCGAGCACGGCCGAGGCGGTGCTCTC